>NZ_JBIAIE010000004.1:0-452165 GCF_042871185.1 Streptomyces sp. NPDC006012 | reverse complement strand
GGTGGTGTTCTCGTTCGTGGCTGCGCCCCTACCCGCCGCTGGCCGTCCGCTCCCCCTGCCCGTCCCCGTCTCCGTCCTCTTCCTCCTCGGCGAGGGCGGCGTCCAGCCGGGCCCGGGCGCCCTCCAGCCAGCGCCGGCACACCTTCGCCAGCTCCTCGCCGCGCTCCCAGAGCGCGAGGGACTCCTCCAGGCTCGTGCCGCCCGCCTCCAGCCGCCGTACGACCTCGATCAGCTCGTCCCGCGCCTGCTCGTACGAGAGCGCCTCTTCCACCTTGCCGGTCATCCGTTCACCCTAAGCGTCGACTCGTACCGTGAACTCGCCCTCGGCGACCCGTGCCCGCAGTGCCTCGGCCGCCGTCACCTCCTGCGGGTCACGCACCACGTGCCCGTCGGCCCGTTGCAGTACCGCGTACCCGCGCTTGAGCGTCGCGGCGGGGGAGAGGGCCACCACGCGCGCGTGCGTGTGCGTCAGCTCGGAGTCGGCGCGGTCGAGGTGGTGGCCCAGGGTGCGGCGGCCGCGGTCGAGCAGCGCGCCGATCTCGTCCGCCCGCTGGTCGACCATCCGGTGCGGATCCTCGATCGAGGGCCGGGCCAGCGCATGCGCAAGACCTCGCTCCTCCCGCTCGACCAGCGCCTGCACGCACCGCCGCGCCCGCTCCCGCAGCACCCGCACCCGCTCCAGCTCCTCGCCCACGTCCGGGACGACCTTCTTCGCGGCGTCGGTCGGCGTGGAGGCGCGCAGGTCGGCGACGAAGTCCAGCAGCGGGTTGTCGGGCTCGTGGCCGATCGCGGACACCACCGGCGTACGACAGGCGGCGACCGCGCGGACCAGTTGCTCGTCGGAGAACGGCAGCAGGTCCTCCACGCTGCCGCCGCCCCGGGCGACGATGATCACGTCCACCGCGTCGAGCGCGTCCAGCTCCTTGACCGCCTGCACGACCTGGGGCACCGCGTGCACGCCCTGCACGGGCACATTGCGCACCTCGAAGCGGACGGCGGGCCAGCGGTGGCGGGCGTTCTCCAGCACGTCCCGCTCTGCCGCGGAGGCACGACCGCAGACGAGGCCGACGAGCTGCGGCAGGAAGGGCAGCCGGCGCTTGCGCTCCGGCGCGAACAGCCCCTCCGCCGTCAGGGTCTTCTTCAGCTGCTCCAGCCGGGCCAGCAGCTCGCCGACCCCCACGGGCCGTATCTCGGCGGCCCGCAGCGACAGCTGCCCGCGCGGGGCGTACCACTCCGGTTTCGCGTGCACGACGACCCGCGCGCCCTCGCCGACGACATCGGCGACGGCGTCGAACACCTGCCGGTAGCAGGTCACGCTCACCGAGATGTCGTACGACGGGTCGCGCAGCGTCAGGAAGACCACGCCCGCGCCGGGCCGCCGCGACAACTGCGTGATCTGCCCTTCGACCCACACCGCGCCGAGCCGGTCGATCCATCCCCCGATGAGCCGTGACACCTCACCGACGGGCAGCGGGGTCTCAGCGGACGTGTTCACAGCCATGCCGCGAGAGTAACGGGCCCCGGTGACAATCCGGCGTCCTCGCGGCCCATGCCCCGGGCGCCCTCCGGCCCGCCGGGGCGCGGCCTTACGATGGTTGCCATGACTGCCTTGCCTGGCCGCCGTGTCCTGCTCGCCGCCCCCCGGGGCTACTGCGCCGGCGTGGACCGCGCCGTGATCGCCGTCGAGAAGGCCCTTGAGCAGTACGGGGCCCCGATCTACGTACGGCACGAGATCGTGCACAACAAATACGTCGTCCAGACCCTGGAGAAGAAGGGCGCCGTCTTCGTCGAGCGCACCGAGGAGGTGCCGCCGGGCAACATCGTGATGTTCTCGGCGCACGGCGTGGCCCCCGTCGTCCACGAGGAGGCCGAGCACGGCCGGCTCGCCACCATCGACGCCACCTGCCCGCTGGTCACCAAGGTCCACAAGGAAGCCGTCCGGTTCGCCGACGAGGACTACGACATCCTCCTGATCGGGCACGAGGGCCACGAGGAGGTCATCGGAACCTCCGGTGAGGCCCCGGACCACATCCAGCTCGTCGACGGCCCCGAGGACGTCGCCAAGGTGGCGGTCCGTGATCCGTCCAAGGTGGTCTGGCTGTCGCAGACCACGCTCTCCGTGGACGAGACCATGGAGACCGTGGACGCGCTGAAGGACAAGTTCCCGCAGCTCCTCTCGCCGCCCAGCGACGACATCTGCTACGCGACGCAGAACCGCCAGCTCGCCGTCAAGCAGATGGGCGAAGAAGCGGATCTGGTCGTCGTCGTCGGCTCCCGCAACTCCTCCAACTCCAAGCGGCTCGTGGAGGTCGCCAAGCTCGCGGGCGCGCGTGCGGCGTACCTGGTGGACTTCGCGAGCGAGATCGACGAGGCATGGCTTGAGGGCGTGAGCACGGTCGGTGTGACCTCCGGTGCCTCCGTTCCGGACGTCCTGGTCGAGCAGGTCCTGGAATGGCTCGCGGAACGCGGCTTCGCGGATGTGGAGATCGTGCGGGCGGCGGAGGAGTCCATCACCTTCTCGCTCCCCAAGGAGCTGCGCCGCGACCTGCGGGAAGAGGCGGCCACCCTGGTCGCCCAGCGCGGCGGGTCGGGTACGGCGGACGCGTGAGCGGCGGACCGCTCGGCGAGTGACTGTCAGTCGTCCGTCGTAACGTGGGGCCATGCAGATCTTCGGCGTGGACATCGGCGGATCCGGGATCAAGGGAGCGCCCGTTGACCTGAAGCGGGGCGACCTGGCTCAGGAGCGCTTCAAGGTGCTCACTCCGCACCCGGCGACGCCCGACGGGGTGGCCGACGGCGTCAAGCAGGTCGTCGACCACTTCGGCTGGACGGGCCCGGTCGGGCTGACGTTCCCGGGCGTGGTCAGCGGCGGCGCCACGATCCGTACGGCTGCCAACGTGGACAAGAGCTGGATCGACACGGACGCGCGCGCCCTGTTCAGCGACCGGCTGGGCGGCCACGAGGTCACGGTCGTCAATGACGCGGACGCGGCCGGTGTGGCCGAGATGAGCTTCGGCGCGGGCCGCGGCCGCGGCGGCACGGTCATCCTGCTCACCTTCGGTACGGGCATCGGCAGCGCCCTGTTCGTCGACGGCGCTCTGGTGCCCAACACCGAGCTGGGCCATCTGGAGCTGGGCGGTCACGAAGCGGAGAAGCGGGCCTCCAGCAAGGCCAAGGACGACCAGGAGCTGACCTGGGAACACTGGGCGCGGCGGGTGCAGAAGTACCTCGCGCACGTCGAGATGCTGTTCTCCCCGGAGCTGTTCATCGTCGGCGGCGGTGTCAGCCGCAAGGCGGACAAGTTCCTGCCCCTCATCAAGGGTGTGCGGGCGGAGATCGTCCCGGCGCAGTTGCAGAACAACGCGGGGATCGTGGGCGCGGCGATGCACGCCTCACGGCACTGAGGTCCGGTTCGGGCGACGCCTGGCGCGGGGCGGCGCCCGCCGCGGAAGGGCGGTTGACGTGGTGCTGGTCGGGTGAGCCGGGTCAAGGTGGTGCTGGGCGGGGGCTCCGGCCGTTCAGGCCCGTCGCCGGCGTCTGACCAGCCGGATCCGCCGTACGATCACGATCGCGCTCGCGATGAACGTCCCCCCGTACAGCCACCCGGCCTGCGTGGCGAGCGCCGTGACCAGCCCCATCAGCCGGCCCAGCATCCCGCCACCGCTGTCGGCGACGGGCAGCAGCCCCACCGGGAAGGCGATCGGCACCACGACCGGAGCCGTCAGCAGGTCGGCCCCGCGCACCCACAGCGCGGTCAGCGCGCACACCGGCAGGAACAGCACGCCGTACCCGGTCAAAGATGCCCCGAACAGCAACTGGTCGAGGCAGCCGAGCAGGAACATCAGCACCGCGCAGAACAGTCCCGCGCCGAGTCCGGTCAGCCGGGGGCCCGGCATCAGGCCCGGTGGCCGCGGCGGAGACGCCGGCCGCTGGGCGGGCGGCCGTACGCCCGCCGGACCCCGCCTGGCCTGGGGCGGCAGCCGCGTCGATGGCGTGCCGCGTCGCGGTCCGTGCTGCGAGGGTCGCGTCCTGTGTTGCTCCACTGGACCAACTTAGGTCGGTTAATGTGCCGAATGGCCCTACAGACACGCCGTGGAGCGGAGCTTGCCTCTGTGTTCGACGGCAGCGCCGGGGCCGGGTCCGCCACGCCGTAAACTGGTGGATCGGCCGGACTCCTGGCCCCCTGGCCCACTCACGTACGGGAAGTCGCAACGTGTCGCTCACGATCGGAATCGTCGGCCTGCCCAATGTCGGCAAGTCGACCCTGTTCAACGCCCTGACCAAGAACGACGTGCTGGCGGCCAACTACCCGTTCGCCACGATCGAGCCCAACGTCGGTGTGGTCGGTGTCCCGGACCCGCGCCTGACGAAGCTGGCCGAGATCTTCGACTCGCAGCGCGTCCTCCCGGCCACCGTCGACTTCGTCGACATCGCAGGCATCGTGCGGGGAGCCTCCGAGGGCGAGGGCCTGGGCAACAAGTTCCTCGCGAACATCCGTGAGTCCGACGCGATCTGCCAGGTCATCCGGGCCTTCCAGGACGAGAACGTCGTCCATGTCGACGGCAAGGTCTCGCCCAAGGACGACATCGAGACGATCAACACCGAGCTGATCCTCGCCGACCTGCAGACCATCGAGAAGGTCCTGCCGCGCCTCCAGAAGGAGTCCCGGATCAAGAAGGACGTCGCGCCCAAGGTCAAGGCGGTCGAGGAGGCCAAGGAGATCCTGGAGAAGGGCGACACCCTCTTCACGCAGGGCATCGTCCAGGGCAGCGAGCGCGCCGAGCTGCTGCACGACCTGCACCTGCTCACCACCAAGCCGTTCCTCTACGTCTTCAACGTCGACGAGGACGAACTGACCGACGACGACTTCAAGAACGAGCAGCGCGCCCTGGTCGCCCCCGCCGAGGCGATCTTCCTCAACGCCAAGCTGGAGGCGGACCTCGCCGAACTGGACGAGGCGGACGCGCTGGAACTCCTGGAGTCCGTCGGCGCCGAGGAACCGGGCCTGGCCACCCTCGCCCGCGTCGGCTTCGACACCCTGGGCCTGCAGACGTACCTCACGGCCGGCCCCAAGGAGTCCCGCGCCTGGACCATCAAGAAGGGCGCCACGGCCCCCGAGGCGGCCGGCGTGATCCACACCGACTTCCAGAAGGGCTTCATCAAGGCCGAGGTCATCTCCTTCACCGACCTGGTGGAGGCGGGCTCGGTCGCCGAGGCCCGCGCCAAGGGCCGGGCGCGGATGGAGGGCAAGGACTATGTGATGCAGGACGGGGATGTTGTGGAGTTCCGGTTCAACGTCTGATACGTCCGGCGAAAGGCCGTCTGACCTGCGGCGGAGCGGGTTGGGCGGCCTTTGCCGTCCGTGCAGGGTCCGCAGCGTGCTGACTTCCGTCAGCGTGCGGGGGAGCGGCTACGCCGCTTCGTCGCCCTCCCCGTGCGACATGCTCCCCCGAGGGAACAGCGGAAGGGTTCCCTCGGGGAACGCCCGACTCGTTCCCTGAGGAAGCGGTGCCTTCCGTTCAGTTTCTGAACGGTGGTCGTGTTCAGAAACTGAACGGCGCCCAGGCTGTCAGAACCCACAGCGCAACCTGATGCCCTCGCTGCTCGTGGCAGCGAGGGCATCAGTCGTCAGGCGGCGCGGGCTGTGGGTAACTGCGAGATCCACGCGGTGACCTCGGTCAGGTGCTCGGGCTGAAGCCCGAGGTGGGGGTTGGGTTGAACGAGGAGGGTCGCCGTTCCCCTGGCGGCGCGCTCTGCTGCCCATTCATAGTCGACGCTGGTGAAGGAGAGTCGGCTTGGGGCGCGGTACCCGGGTCTCTCCGGGCCCGTTTCCCCAAGCCGCTCACCGAACCGGACGTGCCCGTCTCCGAGCATCCGGCTCTCCACGGAAGTCACGCTGCCTTCGTGGCGATCTCGATAGGCCAAGGCGAGGGGATCCGGCTGCCGGCGAAACGATCCGACCTCCCCCGCCGGTCGGCGCCTCCTCCCGGAGCGGGTCGGTACGCGGCACACGTTCGAGCCGTGACCGAGCCCCCGGCACCCGCCGGTGCACACCTTCCTTCGGGTACGGGCCCCGGCGGTCGCGAAGTCGCCTGTCGGATACCGGAGTTGGTGTTCGTCAGCCGGGGTCAGACGTGCGGAGTCGTCCCTCACCGGGGGACACCCCGTCACCCACAGTGGTGCACCGCACAGGGGAGGCGCATACGTCACGGCCGCTGGGAAATCCCTGACCCGGGCGGCGCTCCCGGCCGGCTGCGCGGGCCGGGTGCCGTCCCCTTCCTCCCCGTGTTCCCAGGTCCCGGCCCGCCCGGCGCCCCGGGCGGAGCGGTCTCCGCCCCGCCCGGCCCCAGTTCCACGACGTGTCCACGCGGGGCCGACCCTGCCGCGAAGAGAGGCTCCATGCGAAAAACGATCACCGTTGTGGCCCTGCTGCTGGCCTCGGTCCTGGCCTTCGGGAACCCGGCGACCGCCCGTCCGCGCGGGGGCGGCGCGGCGACCCGTCTGCTGCAACTGACCAATGAGGCCCGCGTGAAAGCCGGTTGCCGCCCGCTGCGCCTCAGCGCGGCGGTCGGCCGGGCGGCCCGCCGCCACGCCCGCGACCTGGTCGGGCACGACCGCTATTCGCACGTCGGCTCCGACGGTTCACGTCCGGGCGACCGTATTCGCGAAGCCGGCTACCGCTGGCACCTGGCGGGCGAGAACATCTTCCTCGGCCCGCACGACGCCGAAGAGGCCGTCCAGGGCTGGCTGCGCAGCCCTGATCACCGGGCCAACATTCTCAACTGCGCCTACCGCCACACCGGTGTCGCCGTGCACGGACCGTCCTACCGGCGCATGTGGGTGCAGGACTTCGCCGCTCACTGACCTGCCGTCCGCGCGGAGTGCGGTCATGACTGCTGCGGGACGGCGGCGTGTACGGGTACCTGCGGGCGCTGGACCTGCGGCGCCGCCCCGCCGTCCCATCGCCGTCCGGCGGAGCCGGGCGCCGTGCCGGACGGGGCTCCGCCGTCGAGCCGCCCGCGACGGCGGGTGGCCGGTCGTGCCGTTCCCCGCACCCCTGTGCGGGGTGGTCCGACCGCGGCCGGTCACGCTCGGAGTCGTCCGCGCCGTCGAACTGAGGCCATTGACAGCAACTCCCTTATTTCACAGTCGAGTTGACTTTTTGAAAGTGTTGTCCGGGATGCCGAAAGATGACGAGAAGGTGAATGAAAGGGGCCGTGGCATTAATGCTTGTGTGCCTTGGGGTGGGAACTGTTGCATGGTCAAATTGGTGTTCTTTACGATTAGGTGAGTAGCCAATGTGGTCGGGAATTGCGTCAGACGCTCCTTCGGTTTTCCGCCTCGGTACCTGAACCGGCAAGCGTCACGCCGCTGTCCGGCGCGCGGCGGTTCGACCGGCCGGAGAGGCGCCAGTGACGTCGCGGAGCAGAGGAGGGGCAGCGTGAGCGAGACCGGTGTGCGGCAGTCATCGGAAACTTCGGGTCTCGGGCCGAGCGGCGGATCCTCGTACCGGGGCGACGCGGGCTCCGGCGTGGCGAGCGCGGCCGTCGGCAGGGCGAACGCGGCGGCGGAGGACCCGAGGGGGACGGCGGCCTTCGACGTCCTCTCCGGTTCTGGGATCGGCACCCTCGATTCGAGCCTGGTGGAGCACGGCGGCCGGTACCGGCCGCCGTGGCGGAGGCCGAGCGGCAGATGAGGGCCTTGATGTCCTCCGTGGTCTCCGAGGACGGCTCGGTGGAGGTCACGGTGGGCTCGCAGGGCGAGCCGATGGGTCCCGTCGGCGGGACGCTTCGCCGCTGCTCAGCGGCGTCATCGGGGGTACTGGTCGAGACCGAGGAGGCAGGTGTGGGCGGCGAAGGCACCTTCGGCGTGGATCCCGAGAAGATCCATCAGGGCCAGGCCACGATCACGGACTTGGGTACGTACACCCGGGGCCTCCTTGGTTCGTTCAGGACCGTCATGGCCGACACCGGCTGGACCGGCGAGGGCGGCAACGGGCGCACGATCCGCGAGGACTTCCTGCGGAACCGGGACTCCGTCACAGACTCCCTCCAGGCCCCCGGCGAGGTGCTCGGACGGACCGGCGGAGCGATCCTGATGGACCTCGGGACCGTGCGGGGCACCCAGGGCGGCATCGCCGGCGACGCCGGTCGGCTGTCGGGTGAGTACGGCGTCAGCGGGAACTGCGACGGCGGCCGACGGGGTTAGCCGATGCCGCTCGAACCTGACGCATGGCCAGAGGCCATGCCGTCCATCCGCACGGGCGCTAACGCCCAGGGCCCTGTGGACGGTCATGTCGGTGGCCGTACCAACGGCAATACCGGCGGCCATGTCAATGGGCTTGTAAACGGGCATGTAAACGGAAATGCCGGGGGTGCCGGCCAGTACGCCGGAGGTTTGCACGACGGCACCCTCGGGCGCAACCAGAACGCCCAGGGCGGCGACGAGGACTTCGACACGGAGATGCCCGGCGGCGGCAGCGCGGGAGCGAGGCAGATCCCCACCACCTCAGCCACCCCCACCGCCGCGGATGCCATTCCGACGTCGTCGGCTCCCGCCCCCGCGCCGCACACCACCGGGACCCGCGAGACGCCGGGGACGGACTACTACTTCAGCGACTTCCGGACGCTGGTGGAACAGCAGGCCGATCTCGACCACCGCTTCGGCGCGGCCATGGAACCGAAGCGGATCAAGGACGGCGAACTGTTCCGCAACAGCCGGACAGTGAAGACAGCCCGCCGGGCGGTGCCCGCGGTCAAGGCGTCGGCCGCCGAGCCCGCCGCACCGTCCGCACCACCGGCCACGCAGTCGACCGAGCGGCAGGCGCCGCCCCCGCCCGCACCCCCGACCACGACCGACGGAACCCCCTCCGGAGGGACCTCCACCGACGGGACCTCCACCGGCGGGACCTCCACCAGTGGAACCGCCCCAGACGGAACCTCCCCCGGCACCCCCCGTTCCGCCCGCACCCCCTCCCGCGCCCCCGGCGGCGGATCCCGGCCCCCCGCGCCGCCGCTCAGCCGCGCGGGGCGCACCCCGCTGACCACCGTCCCGGAGGACGCCCCCGCGCCTCCTCCACCACCGCGCGTGTCGGGCCCGGCGACCGGCCGCCCCGACGGCACCCGGCTGCCCGCCTGGGTGGGCCAGGACCTCGACCGGCGGCGACCGCCGCGCATCGACCGGGACCTGCCGCCCGCTCCCGTGGACGGCGGCGGACCGGTGCGGTTCACCGACGGTTCCCGGCTGCCCGCCTACATGGGCGGCATCGACTCCCTGCTGCCCGGCCTGCCCGCCGACGTCCGGGCCCGCTCCTACACGCTCGGTCAGAGCGATCCCGAGCTGCGCGGGCGCGACCAGGTCGCGGCGGAGATCGTCGGCGGGCTCCGGGGGCGGTTGGTTCCCGCCGCCTCCAAGAACCGGCGGCGCACCCCGCAGCGGAGTCTCCAGGACGACGTGCTGTGGGCGCTGGAACGCAATCCGCGCGGTTTCTCCGGCGACGGCAAGCGGTTCACCTACCGCACCGTCGACGGCCGTACCCGGGTGGTCACGGTCAGGGCCCGCCCGTACGGGAACTGGTCCCGGTTCACCTTCGGTTACGCCAATCCGGTCAAGTTGGACACCATGCAGCGGTACGTCAGCGCCACCGGCCGGGCCGCCGTGAACAGTACGTCCACCTCGCTGGTGCCCACCGTGCCGCTGGGGCCCGCCAAGGAGAAGTTCCACGTCTGGGGGCGGTTCCACTTCCGCAAGTCCTGGGGCAAGCGGGCCCAGTACAACATGCAGAACCAGGTGCTCAACCAGGCCGAGACCCGTACCACCGACGGGTCGCACTCTCACCTGGGGGACGTCTGGTACGAGGCCACGGTCACCGATCGCCGGGGCCGTCCCGTCGACGACACGGGCAAGGCCGTCGGGCCGGGCCGCGGGCGCGCGGCCGGTTTCGGCTTCGCCGTCCGGGACGGCGTGGCCATCCGGCTCGCCGACAGCCTCACCCACGACACCCGGCTCCCCGAGTCGCTGCCCGAGCGAATGGACCTGGGCGGCCGTCCCTCCTTCCGCCTGGTCGGCACCGAGGCCTTCGGCCCGCTGGCGCACGTCCGTGACTGGACGCTGCGACAGGCCGGGGTCAAGTCCGACAGCGTCGCCGGTTCGCAGCTGAGCGACTTCTTCTCCACGGACGGCTTCCACCGGATGAGCCGCACCCTGAACGCCGGGCAGACCACCACACCGCCCCTCTTCCGTGACTCGGCAGGTCAGTCGCCGCTCGGCGTCTTCTCCGTGGAGGTCCGCTCCGGCGACGCGATCCGGATCAGCGAGACCAGGGCCGCCGAGCTGCGCGACATCATGCAGGCGACGGTCCGCAACGAGCGGGTGGTGGGCCGGTCCTCGAACCTCGACATCGGCGGCGCGGTCGGCCCCGCCTTCCACCTCTTCGGCCTGAGCCAGGGCAGGTTCGACCTCAGGGTGCTGCTCGGCCTGAACACCCGTTACGGGAGTTCCCGCAGCCGTACCTCCACGACCGGCGGCACCGGCGCCGTCAAGACCGCGGGGCAGGCCAAGGGCGACCCCACCGGGGTGTACGTCGTCCAGAAGACGATCACCGTCACCGCGCCGCCCGACACCAAGGCCCCACTGCCCGACCAGCGCGGTGACGGGCGGGGGCGGCGGGGCAAGCTGCGCAAGAACCCGCCGCAGACCTGGAGCCTGCCGCCGCGCAGCCGGACCTTCCAGACCTGGGCCGTGGAGCGGATGACCGCCACAGAGGCCCGCCGGCTGGCCGGCCTCGGCGGTCCGCCGCGCGCCGCCGAGCCCGCCGCGCCGCCGTATCTGACCGAGGACGACCCGACGACGCTGGGCATGGCCCGCCCGGAGGAGTTCACCTTCGCCGACGGCGCCGTCACCCGGCTCTACGGCGGCCGTGAGCGCACCTTCGCCGAACACGCCGCGGAGCGGATGCTGGACGAGGTCGCCCGGGTCCACCCGGACCTGGTCGCCCCGCTCGCCGAACTCAACCCGCGCAACCCGCGCTGGCGCGACGCCGACCACTTCCAGATCGTGCTCTCCAACTCCCTGGAGGTGCTCAACACGCTGACCCACCACAGCATGGCGGGCAACCTCGAAGCCATGAGGACCACCGGCCTGCGGATCGCGCTGGTCGACTCCGGCCGGATCAGCCGGGGGCTGCGGTACGTGTGGATCGACGGCAAGCTGACCGGGCGGCGGTTCGAGGGAACGCAGCAGGATCTGCGGCTGCGGTTCAGCGCGCCCGGCAGCGAGAACCTGGGCGGGCAGCAGGGCGGCGGACGCGGTCTGCACTTCGGCGCCGAGGGCCTGGTCTCGGTGCGCGACTCCGACACCGACACCATCGGCATGCCGATGCACGCGGGCACGGCGTCGCTCGGCGGACGGTACGGCGTCCGGCAGGACTCCGACAGCTCGTACGGGCCGAGCGTCACGCACGAGGCCATGTCCATCGGCACCAAGGGCTCGCACCTCTACAGCTACCAGCTCACCCTGACCGCCCGGCGGGGCGGCTTCTGGCGGTTCCGCAGCCTGTTGCGCGGCACCCTCTTCCTGAACGTGCTGGGTACCCAGCCCTTCGTCTTCGCCGAGCAGGAAAGCCCCCTCATCGGGCCGGGCTCGCCCGGCCGGACACCGGTGGTCGGCCGGGTGCTGATGAGCATTCCGGTGGAGCACACCCCCAGCAGGCCCGTCACCCCCCGTACCCCGAGCGCCCGCTACGCCCGGCCGCTGCGCATGCCGCCCCGGGATGCCCGTGATCTGGCGCTGGCCACCCCCGCCCTGTTCCGGCAGGCCGCGGGCCGCCCGGTCCCGGCGTACCAGAAGCACCCCTTCCTCACCCTGGCCGTCACCTCCCACCCCGGGCTCGTCAAAGCCGCCCAGGAGACGCTGGAGGAGGCGTCCGGCAACTCGTGGCTCCTGGCGCAGGAGGGCGCCCCCTCGCACGACGCGGTGATGCGGGCCTTCCAGAGCCAGTACCTGACCGCCAACTTCGACCAGAGCTCCAGCCCGCTGGCCTGGCGGGTGGCCGGGCTGTGGGACAAGGCGCCGTACCTGAACCGTTCCTCGGTCGTCGCGCACCGCACCCGGATCGTGCCCGGCACCATCACCGCGCTCACCGGTGCCGTCCCGGTGAACACCGAGACCACGATCGGCGGGGTCGGCGCGGTCGCCGGCCGCAACTCCCGCACCAGCTCCCTGTTCTTCGGCGGCCAGCTCGGTTATCTCCACGCCCAGGACGCCGGGCCCGGCCTGTCCGGCACCTACGGTGTGGCCATCAGCCCGTACCGGCTCGACCGCTCCCGTGTGTCCGTCGTCCTGCGCAACGCCGTCGCCGAGATCAACCGCAAGGACTTCAACCGTCAGGTCCTGGTGACGGGTGACGTCCAGCACGAGATCGCGGCGGCCTCCTCCACGATCGGTCAGCGGATGTCCGGCCGGCGTCACATGTGGCGCCGGCTGGCCGGGACCGCGGGGCGCCGGGTGCTGATCGACAACGGCTGGACGGCGCACGTCCCGGAGCGGAGCGCCTACCGACTGGGCCTGCTCACCGACCGCTGGAGCACGGGCCGTGACGGCGGCGTACCTCTCTACACCCGCCGTTCCTGGTCGCCGCAGCCCTGGCTGCTGGACAACCCGTTCGGCAGTTTCCCGGTGAACTCCCTGCACACCGCGTCCGTGCTGGCCGACTTCGACGGCAAGCTGCGCCCGCTCGGGCTGTCCAAGGCGGACCGGGACACCGTCATGCGGCTGGTGTCGGAGCGGGTGGTGCGGGCGCTCGGCAAGGAGATGGTCGGTACCGGTTCCTCGGTGACGGCGGGCGTCGGCCGCTGGGGCTCGCAGACCGCGCAGTTCTGGATCGGCTCCCGGCGGGCCAGGGCGCGTGCGGAACTGATCCCGGTCCGGGTGCCCCGCACCGAGGCCGGCGGCCCGGGGTTCGGGGGCCTCGGCCACAGCGTCGACCTGGAGGAGCACCGGCAGGCGGCGCAGACCGTCCAGGAGGGCCGTGACCGGGCCTCGGGCGCCAGCATCGGGACGGTCGTCACCGAGGGCGTGCACACCGGCAACGAGACGGTACGGGCGGCGGGTCCCACCTACTCGGAGATCGGCTCCACCCAGCAGAACGTGACCCAGTACCAGGCCGAGGGCGGGGTGCGGATCGCCACGGCGACGACCACCCAGGCACACGGCGAGTACGTCACCCGCTACCGGCTCCGCCTCAGCCTGGAGATCACGGACACGGGGGTCCCCGACCGCACCAGGGACACCCGCAACACGGCGACGACCGGCAACAACACGGCGAGGACCGGCAGCACGGCGAGGACCGGCAACAGCGCCGCGACGACCGCCGGTAATTCCGCAACGATCGCCGCTGCCGCCACCTCCGGCAACACGGCCGCCACGGGGGACGGCATCAGCAAGCGTGCCGGACGGTGGGTGCGGAAGGCCACCGGCCGGCGCCGGTTGTCCATCGTCTCCGAAGGCGACGTGGGCGACCTGATCGAGCACTACCCGCTCAGCCTGATGCGCCCCGATCCGCCGGCCCCGGCCGACGGCGAGGCCCAGGCGGCCGACCCGCTCGCCCCGCCGGTCCTGGCCCCGCCCGGCACCCCCCGCAAGGTGGCCGTGCCGCGCACCCTGGGCGAGGGCGGCTGGCACGACGTGCGGCATCCGCGCGACGGCAGCACGAAGCCGTTCACCCTGCCCGCGAACGGGTTCAAGGTCCGCCGGATCGTCGGCCTCGACCAACTGCACACCGCCAACACGCTGGCGCTGGCCGGCGCGTACGACGCCGCCATCGACGTACCGCGAACCGGCCGCCCGAGCGCCGCTCTGATGGCGAAGGCGCTGGACACCCCGCTGACCCGAGCCGGCACCGGCTCCGCGCAGAACCTGGAGGACGGCACCGGCAACGGGGCGCTGACCTCGTTCTACGACGACACGCTGAATCCCGGCGGATACCAGGTGCCGGGCCTGACCGACCGGGGCTTCTTCGGCGGCGCGGACGGCGACCTGACGCTGTACAGCAAGCCCGACTTCCACGGGGCCCAACTGCTGACCGTCACCGACGGGATGAAGCACGAGGCGGCCACCCGGCACCTGCAGGCCGGCGGCATGTCCGCGGCCCGCGTCGGTACCACCGAGTCCGCGTTGGGCGGCGGCCCGCTCACGTCCACCCAGGACACCGGCTACAACCAGATGGGAGCCTCCGGCCCCGGCGACTCGTCCACCGACTCCGACGCGTTCACCGCGAGCGGTGACCGGCTGTCCTCGGTGAACGTCAAGCCGAACACCACGCGTTCGTTCCTCTTCGCCGTCCCCACCACGTGGCTGACCGTGGCCGCGGTCCACCACCATGTGAAGGACAGCGGGGCGGTACGGCTGCTGCGCAGCCCGTTCGGCGGCACCCGACGGGCGCCGCAGGCGGTGGAGACACAGACGGCCGTCCTGGCCTGGGTGCGCGAGGACGTCGCCCGCGACCTCGGCCTCATCGACGACACCCGCTTCCCGCCGAAGGTCTCCAGGGCGTGGGACGCGGTCACCAAGGCGGACAAGGAGTGGACGGCCGCCGACAAGAGGTACTGGGACCTGCGCCGCGGCGAGGGACCGCGGCTGGAGGCGGCGCTGGAACAGGCGCAGCGGAACCTGGCCGCGGTCACCACCCGCAATCCCGAGAACCTGCCGCAGATCGTCAACGCGCGCGCGGTCCTGCTCCACCTCCACGACGAGGTACGGTCCGCCGACCCCGCCCACGACGGCTGGGCCGAACTCCAGGCCCAGCAGCTGGAACGGGCCGAGAGCCGGCTGTCGGACCTGCGGCGGGCGGCCGCCGCCGAGGTGACCGCAGCCCAGGCCGCCCGGGACGCCGCGCAGAACCACCTGGACGTTCTCACCGGGCGACTGGAGACCGCGCGCACCACAGCGGAGGAGTTGGCCGACGAGTACGTCCGGGTGCGCGAGGGCGCCGACCGGCTGACCCGCTGGCACCAGCTCAACGCCACCGTGGACGGCCGCATGCGGCTCGGCACCACCGCCGAACCGGCCGAGGTCGTCTTCACCCCGCCACCCGCGAACAGCGAGACCAAGGCACCGGCCCCCAAAAAGGGCCGGACGAAGAAGGGGGAGAAGCAGGCCGACGGCAGGAAGAGGGCCGACGGGCGGAACGCCGAAGGGAAGCAGCGGGCCGACGGGAGGACGAGGCCCTACGGGAAGAACGACAGGGGGAGGAGGGCCGACGGGAAGCGGGACGGGACCGGGAACGGCGCCGCCACCGCCGGTCAGGGGGTCCGCCCGGCGTACGCCCGCCCGCCCTGGGAGCCGGACCCGGCGGGGCCCCTCGTACGCTTCGACGCAGCCACCGACCACCGCACTCTGACCGCCACCACCCCTGACGGCCGGACCCAGGTGTACGACCTGCACCGGCCGGACGTGGACGGCAACGGCTTCTTCGCCGCCGTCGCCCACTCCCTCGGCGGACGCCCCGTGAACCACATACGGCTGGCCGAACGGGTCGCCCACAGCCCGGATCTGCCCGCCGACGCGGCCCTCGACCCGGACGCGGTGTTCCACATGCGGGAGTTGCAGACCAGAATCCCGTTCCGCACCCTGCGCGACCCCGGTCTGCGCGCGGCCGTCGAGGCCGCCGGGGGGCGCCTGACCCCCGCCGTACGCGAGCAGCTCAGCCCGTTCCAGCGGCACAGCCTGGTCAAGCTCCATGTGCAGCGGGCCCGTCACTGGGACGCGGCCACGGCCGTGCTGGCCGCGTCGGTGACCGCGCGCACCCTGGGCGCGAACCTGACGGTGGTCGAGGAGGACGGCAGCGCACGGCGGTTCTCCGGCGCCGGGCCGTACACCACCGAACCGCTCCGCGAGGCCACCGTGTACCGCCAGGGCGGCTCCTACCTGTCCGTCCTGCCCCGCTCGCTTCCCGCACCACCTGCACCGGCCGCGCCAGCCGCACCCCTCGCGGCACCCGTGGCACCCGCACCCCCCGCGCCGACGACTCCGCCGCCGCCCCCGCCGTTGGTGACGTCGTCGGAGCGGATGACCGGGGCACCGGCGGCGACGGCCTCGACAACACCGGAGACGACCGGGACACCGGCCATGACCGTGGCCTCGGCGAAGACGGCGTCGACCGACCCGTTCGCCGAGGGCGGCCGTACCGACGGCCGCGGGCGTTCCTTCGACCTCCCGGAGAACGACGGACGGGACAACCGGGGCCGGGAAACGGACCCGCCCGCGCCCACCGTCCCGGTCGTGCATCTGGACGAGGCCCAACGCCGCTGGATCGCCCAGCAGGTGACGGACGGTGACCTCCCGGCCGACCGTTCGGGTCTCGGCATCGCCGATCCCGTGGGCCTCTACCACGCCGACGGGCCCGTCGACCGGCTCCGGAAGCTGATGCTCGGCACCGACGACTGGCCCCAGGAACTGCATGCCGTCGCCGCCCGCGCGAGCACACGGCTCTGGGACACGGCGTACACGGACTTCACGAACAGCGTGCTCGACGCCGACCCGGACACCTCCCGGCGGGACATCCGGCGGACCTGGAGCAGGGCCGTCCGGCTGATCACGAAAGCGGACCCGGACTCCGCTCCCGCCGACCCCCGGTACGCCGGGGACCGGTACCGGGGTGCCGTACGCCAGGTCGCCGACCTGCTGGTGGCGAGCGACGGGTCATGGAAGGCGGCCGGGGAACTCGCCGGGCGGCTCCGCGAGGATCTCGGTCCCCGGCCCCAGGAGCGGGGCGACATCGCCGGCCCGGCCGATGTCCCGCCGACCGCCAAGGAGCCCGCCCCGGTCCGTGACGCCGGACGCGCGCCGGTCCCGGCCACCACGAAGTCCCCGCTGCGGAGTTCCCCGCCGGCCGGAGACGTGCCCACTCCCGAAGCGGCGAGCGCACAGCACCCGGCTGCCGCGCTCGCGGTGACCGCCGCCGTGCCGATCCGGATTCCGTTCCGGCCGTACGTCGAATTCACCGAGAAGGACAAGAAACTCGACGAGGCCGCGTTGCGGGAGATCGACCTGCACGCGAAGCGGATCGTGGCCACCGGGCTGCGCGATCTGAGTGCCGGACTCGGTGTTCCCCCGGTCACCGTCACCGGCCATGGCAACGGCCCCCGGTTCGCCATCGGTTCCGGAGCCGCCCGGCAGGCTGAGCGGACCGGCCGGCTCCGGGCGCAGGCCGTGGCCGACGCGCTGCGCGCCGCGATCGGCCGCGAACTGGCTGCGTCGGCCGCGGTGCGCCGGGGCAGGGACGTCGGGGTCGACGACTTCACGATCGAGGTGCGCAGCGGGGGCCGTACCGCTCCGGAGAGCGGGAGCGGCACCGCTGCCGACACGGGCGGGCGGGGCGGCGCACGGCGCCGGGCGGTCATCGACGTCGAGTGGTCCTCCCGGTCACGAGTGCTCGACAGGCTGGAGCGGTTGTTCCCGCGGCTCGACGTCATCGACCCGCAGCCCCCTGCCCAGAGCCTCGACGACGTCGCTGACCTGCTGATGCCCCGTCCGACGTCGGGCCCCGGCTCCGGGCAGCACCCCGTGCGTCCGAGCCCGCTGGGGACCCCCGGCCCAGGGACCAGGTCTGGCACCGGCGCGGTGCCGGACCGGCTGCGCCCCCTGTACGACCTGGTGTCCGACGCGATGGACGAGCGGCTGGACACCGGCGCCGCCGCGCTGACCGCTTTCCATCTGAGACGGCAGGGTCTGTTCTCCGGCGCCACCCTGTTGACCGGGGCGGACGGGTCCGTCGAAGGCCGTCAGTGGACGAACCGGTCGGGCGGGGAGATCGACGCCTCGGCATACCACGTGGTGCAGTTGCAGAACTTCAGCAGCACTGCCCGCCCGGTTCCGTGGACGTCGGGTCCGGGCAAGACGCGGTCGTTCGTGGTGGCCACCGCGGGCGGTGACCACAAGGCGGTCGAGCTGGCGTTGCCGGACGGCAGGCAGTGGGCGGTCTCGGAGGAGGTGTTCGCCGAGCTGCTCGCCATGGATCCGGCTCTGGCGGGTGTGGACCCGGCCGTTCCGGTGGTGCTGGTGTCGCCGAAGGCGGGCGACATGGGGCTGGATCTGCCTCGCCGGTCCTCGTTCCGTACCGGGCGGAATGTGTGGGCGCACACGGGAACGGCGATGCTCGGCCATGACCCGCAGACTTCCCGCCGACGTATCAATGTGCTGGACGACCGGGACAGCGAAGCGCCGTTGGGCACATGGCTGCGCAGCGAGCCGGACGACTGGGCCGACGAAGAGTCCGCTACGTCGCCCCATCTCCGGACGGTTGACGGGGCCTCGGTGCACGCCGACGAGATCGAGAGCGTGGCCCTGCCGCTCGACTGGCGTCCGGCCGGCCGGATGGTGATGGGCGCCGCCGATCGGCGGACGCGCGAATGGGGTGCCGCGGAACTGCTGACGGCCACCGAGTGGTACGCCATCGATCCGGTCACCGAGAAGCCGGTCGGCGGCCCGTACCCCGTGCCGTGGCGGGGCCAGGCGTACATCGCGTGGATGCACGGCAGGCCGGGCCTGAGCGACGTGACGGACACGGATTCCCGCAGCAGGGAGCTGCCGGGTCCGTCGACCGCGCGCTTCCTCAGCCGGCGGCCCAGTCTGCGCAAGCTTCCCCGGCATGTTCCGATCGTCCACCTCTCGTGCTGGTCGGGGGCTCTGCCCAGTGGTGAGGTCGTCGGCTACGACAGCCCCACGCCCTTCGTCGCCGACCGCCTCGCGGCACTGTCCGTGATCGGCGACCTGGCCAACGAGCACGAGCGCAGGGTCTACGGCCCGAAGCGGTCACACGTCCTCTGGCCGAAAGGCTCGCGGGCCGCGTACGGGATAGACACGACGGTTCAGGGGACATCGGCGGGCTGGGAGGAGGCGCGACCGGAGCCGAAGGGGAAAGACCTGGACGAGGTCGCTCGCCTCGCGGGTCTGGACGAGCCGGGGCTCGACGCGGGGGAACGGCGTCAGGCCGCGCTGCGGCTGGTGCGCGCCGGGCGCGAGATCTTCGGGGCCTCGGTGGAGGACGATCGCGCCGCGTACCGGGAGGTGCTGAGGGGCCTGGGCGCCGTGGAGGTCATGCGGCGGCAGGACCTGGACTACGCCGGCGGCGGTGTGTTCACGCTCGACCTGCTGGAGCGGGTGGTGTGGGCGCGTACGGGGCAGTCGTCGGCGGCCGGTCCGGTTTCGCCCCGGCCGCTGGATCCGGGTGAGGTACGGGCCACGCTGCGGGCGGCGCGTCGTGCTCTGGACGCCGATGGCCAGGCCGGGTTGTCCAAGTTCGTCGCGCTGCCCGCGGTGGACCGGGCGCGCGAGGTGTTGCCGGCGTCGGGCGATCCGGACGAGCGGGCCCGTCAGGTGCTGGGTATCGCGGCGGGCGAGCGCGTCACGCCGGCTGATCGCCGGGCGTTGCTGTGGGCGGTGATCAGGGCGGTCGAGGCGGTGGACGGGCATCCGGACGCGGCTGCGCTCACGCGGCGGGTGCTGCATCTGCCGGCGGGGGCGGATCCGCGTGATCCGGCGTACCGGGACGCGTTGCTGTGGACCGCGGTCGGGGCGGCGGCGATCGGCCGTGACGTCCACAGTCCGACGGCGCTCGCCGCCTTCGATCTGCAGCGGCAGGGCGCGTTGGACGACAGCACCCGGGTCGTCTCGACGGGTGATGTGGTCGTGGGGCGGAACTGGTCGCCGCGCGCGGTCCCCGGCCGGCTGGAGACCGGGCGGTACACGGTGGTCGATCCGACCGGTCGCCGTCAGGCGTCGGAGCATCCGACGCCGTGGACCGAGGGGCCGAGCCGGGGCGAGCCCTATGTGGTGGTCCTTGGTCCGGGCGCGGAGCCGGACACGGTCGCCATGCCGTGGCCCGACGGTACGACCCGGTCGGTCCCCTATGAGGAGATCGCCGAGCTGATCCGCCATGATCCGGTGATGCGGCGGCGGACGTCGGTCAGCAAGGTCCGTGTCGTTCCCGTGGGTCTGGGAACTGCCGACCGGAAACTCCGTGATCTCCTCACGAGCCGGGACTTCGCCGGCCGGGTGACCATCGAGGCCCGGCGCCCGCTGGAACTCCGGGACGACCCGGCCCAGGGGATCACCAGCCTTGAGCTGGCCTCGCCGTCGTCCGACCGGTACACGGACTGGGGTTCCAGCAGCCCCAAGGCGCTCGCGCTGCCGCCCACGAACCCGGCCGACACCTCAAGCGCCACCGCGCCGACCGCGGGGGATCCGCCCGCGGTCCCCGGGATACGGTCTGCCGTTCCCGCGATACGGTCTGCCGTTCCCGCGATACGGTCCGCCGTCCCCGTGCCGAGTGCCGTCACCGCGGCCCCGTGGGCGCAGCAGCCGTCCGCCACCGGCCCGGCGGACCCCGAGCTGACCTTGCGGCAGGTGACGGACAGAGACGACTGGTTGCCCCGGGCCCTGGCGGAGGCACTGAGGATCTACGCGCTCGGCCGTCTGCACCGCCCGGGTCTGGGCGCCCTGCTTGCGCGGCCGGACGCCGGCGAGGCGTTCCACCGCTGGGTCGAGTCCCGGCTCGCCCAGCCCGGCGCGGGACGCTACGCCCCGCACCTCGCCTCCGACACCTGGGCCGGCCCGGGCCGCAGGCTGACCACCGCCGAACTGGACGCCCTGCGGGTGCCGGTGACGGGGGAGCAGCGCGGCTACGCCGGGCTCGCCGGAGGGCTGTCGCCCGGGGAGGTCACCCTCTCTCTCGCCCAGCGCTACCGGCTGCTGCGGCAGTGGGACGACAGCCGGGTCACCGTCACGGAGACGGGCGCCGCCCTGGCCGCGTCCGACCTCGGCCTCCGCATCGCGATCACCGGACCGGGAGGTGTCGTACGGCACTTCGCCCCGTCCGGGCCGCCGGACCAGCGCCGGCCCGACCACGATCCCTGTGCCCTTCTCCCACCGTCAGGACGCCCCCGTGCAGCCGCAGCACCATCCGCAGCGCCCGTCGCAGCCACAGCGTCAGCCCGTGACCACACCGCATCACATCGGCTACCCCAGCGGAGCCGATGACACCGATACCGGCACCACACCGGCCCTGACCGGCCACACGGCCCGGGCCACCCTGGCTGCCCGGGCCGCCTGGACCGCGTGGCCCCTCCGGGACGCCCGGCCCGAGCCGCCGAAGCTGCCGGAGCCGCCCAAACCGCCGGAGCCGCCCGAGGACGTCGTCAGAGCCGCTCGGCTTGTGCCGGACCGCTGGATCAGCGCGATCGATCCGGGCTGGCAGGGCGAGGGCGTGCCGCCCGGCTTCGCCGTGGTCGGCCGGTGGCGTTGCGGACCCGGCGGGGAGATCGAGGAGTGGGAGGACAACGACGCCTACCGTCCCTCCCCGGAAGTCCTCGGCTGGCCCGAGCCCACGGACCCGGTGGACGCCGCGCTCCAACGCGCCGTCACCGGTTACGGCCCGCCCGAGGACGTGGCCGAGGCCCTGACAACCGCCGAACTCGCGGTGCTGACCCGGCCCGACGGGACGCCGGTGACCGCCACGGCCTCGGACGGCACCCCCGTGGTCCCCGTCTTCAGCTCCCCCGCGCTTCTCGCCGTCGTGGGAGGCTTCGCCTACACCCACCGGACGATGGCCGACCTGCTGCCCCAACTACCGCCAGGACACCGGCTGTACGTCAATCCGCCCAGCCCCGCGGGTGCGGTCCTGGAGACGGAACCACTGGCGGAGACGATCGCGCGCGGCGCCGGGGAAAGGGGGGCTGCCGAGGGAGCCGGAGACGAGGATCCCCGGAAGTGACCCAGCGCCGCCCGCCCGGCCCTTCGAGCCGTGCCGTGCCGTTCTCGCCCGACGTCACTCGCCCAGTCTTCCTCCCCCGGTTTTCCGTCGGTCTTCGGTCTTCCTCTGGTCCCGCCGCCCGGTGGCCCGATGCTCCCGGTTCTCCCCGCCGCCGCGCTCGCACTCGATAGGGTCCGGCGGGTAGGACGTACGGCGGTATTCGACATCCGCGAGGAGCCATGATCGCAACGGGGGGTCCGGGATCGAGGATTTCCTGCGCACTCGCCTCCGTGCTGGCGGCGATGCTCGCCGTCGGGGTCTCGCTCACGGTGCTGGCCAAGCGTGAAGCCCCTCCCGCGGGGGCGCAGCAGCCCTACGTCGAGGAGATCCAGCTGGCACGCAAGGAACTCTTCCAGGGCCAGCTCGTCTACACGGACGCACGGAGCCTGGAACTCGTGGCCGGTGCGGAGCCGAGCCCGTTCCAGGTCCAGGTCCTCGGCAGTTGGCGCAGCGCCGGGCCGGGTGAAGCGGAGTCCCCCGTGAGCGCGGGTGGGCAGATCGGCGTGAAACTGCACTGTTCGGGTGCCGGGGTGCGGTGCGAAGCGCTGTCGTCGGAGCGGCAGAACGTCCTGTCCAAGAGCGACAGCGCGACCTGGATGTGGGACGTGGGCGCGGCGCGCGCGGGGAAGGTCAGCATCGCGCTGACGGTGACCGCCTACCTGGGCGACAGCGACACCGTGCTGATCGAGAAGCCGCCCGTCACCGCGCGGGTCGAGGTGGCACCGCCGCCCGGCGACACCGGTTGGACCTCGCGGGCCAAGGACGCCTGGCACTGGGTGACCGGCACGGCCACCAGTCTCGGCGGCCTCGCCATGTCAGTGAGTGCCATCACCGCCCTGGTCGTCATGGTGGTCCGCCGCAGGGCGCCGGCCGCCGATACGGACACCGATACGGACACCGAGGACCGCACGCGCGACGCGGTCCGCGACGAACCACGCGGCTGAAGCTTCCCGCGGCGGGCGCGGGCGGGACCGCCGTTCTCGTCGTCGGCGGAACGGCTCCGCCACCGGCTTTCCGGGCGGCCGGTCAGCCCGCCGCCCACGCCTCCACCGCGGTCGTCACCGGCGCCCTCGTACGCGCCGACTCCTCGACCGCCAGTGCCAGCAGATGGTCCTGGCAGCCCTCGGCCAGCGGATACGGCTCGGGGCCTGCGCCCCGCGTCCACGCGCCCGTACGGTACAGCCGGTCCACTACGGCGAGATGCCGACACGTCTGCTGGGGACCGCGCGGCCGAACCACTCCGGCGAGGCCGACATCGGCAGAGCTATGAGACGTGAACTCAGTTCGTCCTCTCGCCGAGGGCGGCGCGGAGCCAGTCCAGGGAGCCCGTCTCCAGTACTGCGTCGGCGAGCGCCTGCCCGCTCTTGGTGATGATCCGTCCCCGGCTGTTGTCGATCCACCGCTGAGCGTTGGCATAGCCCTGGTCGCGGTACTCAATTCCCTGGATCATGCACTCAAGTTTGTCCGCGTCCCGTGCACACTGTGCTTCCGCGGTCTCCTTGGCCTCGTACTCGGCCACCAGTTCCTTGACCGCGTCGGCGAGAACCGCGGGCATGCCGGAGACCTGTTCGGCGGTGACAGCCTCGGGTGCGGCCTGTTCGGCGCCGTACTTCTTGCCGAGGTGATTGACATCGCCGGTGCGGGTTTCCTGGCTGTCGTGCCAGACGGCGAGGAACGTGGCACGTGCCGGGTCGGCTCCTTCGAGTTTCGCGATGACCGTGGCGATCACGGCGGTACGCCACGAGTGGTCGGCGACCGACTCCGGGTCCTTGATGCCGGCCATCCACCACCCACTGCGCTTGGTCTGCTTCAAGGTTCCCGCCTCGTAGAGAAAGCGGGCCACCGCGGTCAGGTCGGTCAGGTCCTCGGACACCGTCGGGCTCCTCTCACGCCTCAGCTAGGCGGATCGCGTACCGGATACTTGCCAACTCCCGTCGCCCTCGCTTCGAGAGTTCCCCGCTGTCCAAACTGCTCCACGACCTGCACGAGCGCGCTGCCGTAGGACCGCCGCGCGCGGCGAAGCCTCCCAGGGCACCGAGGAGTTCCCGGGTGTTCGTGCTTTGGAGGTCTGTCAGCGGGTTGTGCGGATCATCACCGTGAGGACCGGCGAGGCCGGTGAGGGCTGGCTTCGGCCGATGTCCTCGTACCCCCACGACTCGTAGAGGGCGTGAACCCTCCCGTGCCCAGCGGCAGGGTTGACCATGAGTGTGACGTACGGTTCGTCGCGCGCGGCCAGAAGGGCGTCGTGGATACGTCGGGCGGTGCCGGTTTTTCGCCATGCCAGTCGAACGCCGCCCTCTTTCAAGGCCATGGCTGGAAACTCGGTGTGTTTCTCTGGTGGAGGCGGGCTCATGCGCTGCCAGTAGCGATCGTCGCATTCGATGGTGTTGCCGTAGGCGAAGCCGACTGGGAAATCGCCTGCGTAGGCGAGGGTGGCCACGAATCCCGGTTCCGTGCCGTGCCGGTCGAGGCGTTCACAGAAGGCGGTGACCGCGTGGTTCGGCAGGTGTAGCAGCGGAGTGCGGACGTCGGCCTACACGTCGACGAGATCATCGCGTACGGCGTTGAGAGCAGTGAACGTGCGCAGGTCGATGGCAGGAGCCGATGTCATGTGGTGGTCCTCCGACTGGCTGTGTGGTCGGCCCAGGTCTGGACGCTGGGACTGCTCGGTGCGGTGGCGCGCAGCGCGTCCCCGAACTGTTGCAGCGTCTGTGTCACCCGGGCGTGGGCAGCGATCTCGGCGGGGATTTTCATCGCCGTGGCGACAGCTGAGTCCACTTCGCCCTGCCCGAGTTGGGCGACGGCGAGCCGGGCTGTGTTGATCGCGCGGTCCCGCAACATCAGGGGGCGGAGCAGGGTCAGACTCCGATGAGCGTGTGTTTCGGCCTGTGCGAAGTTCCCGAGACGAAGGTGCGCGGCGAGAGCAAGCGTCTCAAACTCTGCTCCGTCGCGGACCGCGGTCATCCACACTGGCCGAACGGCGTCCCGGTCGGCGCGGCCGAGGGCGTCCTGAGCGCGGCCGAGAGCGTGCTGCGCAGCTGGGGCGTCACCGACGAGGCCATAGGTTGCGGCCTGGCGGGCATGCCCCAGACAGGCAAACAAAGGATCTCGGCGCGCGATGTGCAGCCCGCGCGCGACATCGTTCGACGCGAGGGCGTCCGCGGGGCGTCCCATGTGCCGGTACATGCTCCCCGCATGACTCCAGATGCGGAACTTGATCGCCTGATCGCCGGACATCTCAGCGAGCGCCTGAGCCACGCGCATGTGCCTTTGCGCATCGTCGTACCGGCGGCCGTCGATCGCCGCCCACATTGCTGAGGACCGGAATGATGCCGCGCACGCGTACAGGTTGCTCCGTACGCGCTGGCTGGCGCCGCCGGCGTTCTGGAGGTTCAGCGCCTCGTCGGCGAGCGCGGCGGCCCGTTGCTCGATGCCGAGTTTCCCGCCGTGCCGGACATCACTGACGATGACCTCGGAGAACCTGCGTTGCAGGCGCTCGACGTCGCTCATACCGATACGGCGGGGTGCAGCAGTGCCGGGGACCGCTGCCGCAACAGCGGCGGCGGTCATGCCACCGACCAGGGTTCGGCGGTTCACGTCGGGATCCTCCTGCGGTGGGGATGGCGTGGCCGGAGTCCGGCCACGGGGCACGAACCCCAAGGCGGTCGCAGGCAGGCCGGTGACATCTTCAAGTGCCTTGCGGGTCGCTGATTTCGGCCATCGGACCCGGCCCGCTTTCCAGGCCCGGACCGATGAGCCGTCGTGGCCGCCGAATCGTCCGGTCAGCCGCTCTTGGGCCTTGTTGACCGCTTCGGCTAAGCCGTTGGAGCTGTACCCGTGTTCTTTCATCCACGCTTCAAGAACCGTGTTGCGTGCGGCGTTCATGTACGCACCGTAGCTTCGTGAACGCATTTCGTCAGGAGAGCAGGGTCAAATCCACCTAGGGCGGTCTGCCGGTCGTACTCCTCATCGTCCTAACCAGGAGGCGGCAGACGCGGGTTGTCTGGTTGTTGGCCGCTTGGCCCCCGTGCCGGGATTTGGTGAGAACCCAACCTGCTCCCGCACGGCGAGTGCCGTGGACGGCCGTCAAAACTCCCAGACGCAAGGCGTGATGATGTCCAGAGCAGACACGCAGATGACTGAACCGGGAACGCAAAGCGGCGTACGCACCGCATCGGCTCGTGCTGACGACCAAGGCATAGTCGGAGAAGCCGAAGGCCATGCCACGCCCGGCACCGTGCGGTGGTTGGCCATCGAGCGCCTGGTGGTCTCGCACTGGACGGTGCCCATGCGCGAGCCGGGGCTTCTGGGCGACGACCAGGCGGTGTCTCAGCTCGTCCTGCACGGCGGCCCTCGCACGGCGGCCGGCATTTCGAAGCCGGAGCCCATGTCCCGCGAGTCGGCGGTCATCGACCTGGAGCGTGCACACCGGACGTGGAGCGAGGTCTTGCTCCTGACGCGTGACCTGCCGGAGAAGGTGCCGCCGCGGGACCGGCTGGATCCGCTGGTCGAGGAGTTGCGGGTGTACGTCGAAGACCTGATCCGGTACGTCATGGAAGCCCTCACGGATGAAGAGGACTCCTACGACCGGCGAACGACGCAGTGGCTCCTCGACCGCGTCCGGAAGGTGCTTGCGGCCGAACCGGCGCCCACCGATCGGGAAGCCGCTGAACGCGCCGAAGACCTGGCACTGTCCTGCCGGGCACTCGCCGGGATCCACGAGCGGCAGCACCGTCACGGTGCGGGAGGCTCCCATGCTTGACCCTTTCCCGGAGCACGACGGTGAGCCGAGCCGCCGCGTCCTGGTGGCCGAAGACGGCTCCCCGGTGGTGTCCGTCTGCCTGCCTCGTGAAGCCGCGTCGGTACCGGCGGCCCGCCGACTGGTCCGCCGGACCCTGGCCGATTGGGACTTACCGGATCTGGTGGACGCGGCCGAGCTGATCGTTTCAGAACTGGCCTCGAACGCCGTCCGGCACGCGCGGCACGGCGTGTTCAGGCTGACGATTCGGCATCGGGGGCCCGGGACCGTACGGGTGGAGGTGATCGACAAGTGCCAGAGCCCGCCGGTACGGAAGACCGCAGGCGCCGAGGACGACAACGGCCGGGGACTGGCGCTCGTCGAAGCGCTGTCGGAACGGTGGGGAACGGAGCCTCTCGCGTGGGGCAAACGGGTCTGGGCGGATGTGGCTCCGGACGATGCCCCCTCCGACGCCGCCGCGGCAGCCGGCCTGCATCCGTTCGCCACCACGACCGTCCAGATCATCTACGTGCTCACTGTGGTGGCACTCGTCGCCTGGCTCGGCGTGCTGATCGCCGACGGACCGCGGTGAGCCGTGCATGGACACTCGGCCGGCACTTGCGCTCTGACAGGGTCCCCTGCCGCCAGTACCAGGGCCCTCATCACCGCTCCCCCTGCTCATGACACACCGTTACCGGGAGGTTCCCTTGACCGCTCGTACCCTCATCACGGCCGGACAGGCCGTCTCGTGCTACTTCCGTACCTCCGTCGACTCTCCCCACCGAAAAGCACTCATCCAGATCTGCGAGCCGTGCAACGAGAGCTGCAAACACTGCTTCGTGTCCGCGACGAAGCGCGGCGAGTACATGCCGCTCGACTTGATCCGTGGCCGGCTGATCCCCCGGCTCGCCGAGGCACGCGTCAACCGGGTCACCCTGACGGGCGGCGAGCCCTTCATGCATGAGGACTTGGTCGACGTCGCCGCTGCCTTTCACGACGTGGGCATGGATGTTGGTGTTTGCACGAATGCCACGATCGTGACCGACGAACAGATCGGTCACCTCGCGGACATGGGCGCTCACATGAATGTCTCCCTCGACGGCTTCTCGGCCCACTCTCACGGGGTCTTCCGAGGCCGCCCGGAGGGCTTCGCCGAAACCGTCGAGACCGTCAGGCGGTTCGCCCGGGCCGGCATCCTTCAGGGACTGCTGTGCACGCCGAACAATCTCGCCGAGGACGAGGAGCACGCTCAGTTGTGCGCGTTCGCCAGGGAGCACGGCGCGAAGTACGTGCTGATGAACCCCCTGGGGGAGATGGGCCGCGGCGCCGCCAAGGGGGCGCAGAAGCTCCGACGGCCGGACGACCGCATGCGGCACATCGCCGAACTGACCGCACCGTTCGCCGACGAGGGCCTTGAGCTGGTGAACATTCGGTTCCCGAACGACGGCAGGCCACTGGCGGGCTGCGAGGCGGGGACGATCATCTACGTCTTCACCAAGGGTGAGGTCACCGTATGCCCCTATCTCGTGTTCGCCGCCCGAACCAAGGCGAGTCGGCATCCGGATACGGACTTCATCGTCGGCAACGTGTGGGAGCACGGCGACATCGCGGCCCGGCTCGACGCCTACCGCTTCCACGAGCGCTGGACGGTCGGCGACAACCCGACCTGTGGCAGTTGTTCGCTGAGTGATGGATGCGGCAAAGGCTGTCCCGCCGCGGTGGTCGCCTCCGGGCAGCGGATCGGCGCGGT
The DNA here is from genome assembly GCF_042871185.1 of Streptomyces sp. NPDC006012. Classification (NCBI taxonomy): domain Bacteria; kingdom Bacillati; phylum Actinomycetota; class Actinomycetes; order Kitasatosporales; family Streptomycetaceae; genus Streptomyces; species Streptomyces sp. NPDC006012. Next base: position 423,869 of record NZ_JBIAIE010000004.1, on the reverse strand, counting down.
CGACACGGAGCTGTGCCCAGTCGTTCCCCGGCAGCCCCACGTGCTGCCCGTGGTCGGTGTCTCATGAGGGCCCGCTTCGTCACCCTTGACGGTCCGGGCGGGGTAGGGAAGTCGACCGTCACCGCGGCCTTGGTGCGGCAACTGCGGGAGGCGGACCACTCTGTGTACGCAACCCGGGAGCCCAGTGACAGCCCGCTCGGGCAGCTCGCCCGCCACGGCACCGAGGAATACAGAGGGATGAGCATGGCATGCCTGATCGCCGCCGACCGCTATCGGCACGTGGAGCACGAGATCAGGCCGGCTCTGGCCCGCGGTGACGTGGTGGTGTGCGACCGCTACGTGCCCTCTTCCCTTGCGCTTCAGGTGATGGACGGTGTCCCGCGTGACACGGTCTGGGAGCTGAACAGGCACGCGGACATGCCTGACCTGGCCGTCATCATCAACGCACGGGTGGATGTCATCACCGAGCGGCTGGAGGCGCGCGGCACGCACAGCCGGTACGAGCGCGAACCGCGAGGAACCGAGCGTGAATGCGCCTACTACTACGACACCGCTAGGTTCCTCATGGCTGCGGGCGTCCGCGTCCTGCAACTGGACGCCTCGTCGACCCGGCCGGAGGATGTCGCTCGCGCGGTCGTCGAGGCGATCAAGAATCATGTCTGACAGAACGGGGCCGCGCATGACCACCTTGGACGTGTTGACGTTCAACTTGAACAATCCGGGGCGGGAGCGGGCGGAGCGTCAACTCGCGTACCTGGCCGCCCGGCCGGAGCCCGTTCTCGTGCTCACGGAGACCGCCGACAGCGCCGGATGCGAATTCCTGGCCCGCCGGTTCACGGCAGCCGGGTACGACGTGGCGTTTCCGCGGCCCGCACGAGGAGAGCGCGGCGTGATGGTCGTCTCCCGGCTGGCCACGCGGCCCGGCACTGCCGAAACCGGTTACCTGCCGCACCGCTGTGTCTCCGTGACCGTCGACACGGATGAGGGACAGCTCGACGTAATCGGCCTGTACGTACCGTCCCGGGACGCGACGGACGCAAAGAAGACCAGGAAGCGGACGTTCCTCGACCAGTGTCGCGCAGGCATCCCGCAGGCCGAGGACTCGCTGCGCCTGGTTCTGGGCGATTTCAACCTCCTGGAACCCGCCCACATACCCCGATACAGGTTCTTCCAGCCATTCGAGTACGGCTTTTACGAGTGGCTGGGTCAGTCCGGCTACCGGGACGCTTTCCGTGCACTGCACCCGCGGGCGGCCGAATACTCCTGGGTCGGCCGTACCGGGGACGGCTACCGCTATGACCACGCGCACGTGTCCGCGGTATTGGCGAGCGTGCTTCGGGCCTGCACGTACGTGCATGACGTACGGACCGGGCCGGACCGGCTGACGGATCACTCGGCCCTGTCGGTGTCGCTGGCCCTTCACCCGGTGAAGCCGCTGACCGTGACCGTCCCTGAGCGGGCCGCCGACCCGGCACCCGCGCTGTTCTGACCATCGAGCGAGGAGAACTCCATGGGAGACCGCACCTGGGAGCAGGTGGACCGGATCCGGCAGTGGCTGGACGACGAGACCGGCGATGCCGGATCGGCGGACACGCGGCTGCTGCGCGTACTGAAGATCGGGGAGGAGTTCGGCGAGGTCGTGGAGGCCGTGCACGGCGTCCTCGGAGCCAACCCGAGGAAGGGCCTCACCCACACCTGGCCCGACGTCCAGAAGGAATTGGTCGACGTCATCGTGACGGCCATGGTCGCCCTGGCCACCGTCGCACCGGACGCCCGGCAGGTGTTCGAGGAGCGTCTTGACACCCTGGTGGACCGGGTTCTGCCGGAGCCGCAAAGCTGAGCAATCGGCCCGTGCAGGAAGGGGGAGGAGAGGCCGAGCGGCACACCGCGCGGCGACCGTCGGGCCCGGTGCGGCCGGCGCGTGAGGCGGACGTGAGTGGCCCCGCCGGGCCGGAGCCCGGCGGGGCCGAGTGGGGTATCTCCGCTGTCCCCTGGCGGAGCCCAAGGTCAACGCCCGCCGCCGGCGCCCTTCACCCCCTGGTTGATCACGAACTGCGAGCCCGGTTCCACCAGGATGTCGCCCTCGGCCGAGCCCGTGATGGTGACGTCGGACAGGGTGGCGCTGCCCCGGGCGCCGCCCATGGCGAGGATCCCGGAGCCGTTGTTCGACTTGTCGATGGTGACGTTGCTGATCTGCGCGGTCACCGTGCCGCCGCCGGACTTGAACTGGATCCCGTCGTACGTCGAGTCATGGATCTCGGTGTCCCGGATCACCACCCCCGGGATGCTCTGGCCCTGGGCGAACAGGGTGATGGCCCCGAACTCCTGGGCCTCGCCCCAGAACGCGCCGCCGGTGCGGTGGAGGGCGTTGTCGGCGATGAGGGTCTGCCCGGAGAACGGCAGCGGATCGTGGTCGGTCGCCAGCATGATGCCCGGGTAGTTCATGGTGTCGTAGACGAGGTTGCTCTCGATGGTGTTGCCGTAGCCGCCGTAGACCGCGATGCCGTTGGCGCGCCAGGGCAACTGGATCGTGTTGTTGCGGAAGTGGTTGTCGTGGCCGATGTCGACCGACTGGTCCTTGACGTACTTGTTGGCCCACACGGCGAGGGCGTCGTCACCGGTGGTGCGGAAGGACGAGTTCTCCACCGATGAATTGCGGGTGCCGTTGCTGAAGTTGATGCCGTCCGCGTAGGTGTCGCGGATCCGCATCCCGCTGAACTGGAGGCCGTCGGCGGGTCCCCACAGCTCGGGGATGTTGTCGTAGTCGCGGCCCACCCAGACGCCCACGTTGGCGTGTTCGATCCAGACGTTGCTGATCTTGGTGTTCTTGCCGAACCTGCCGTTGAGCCCGACTCCGCCCTCGGCGCCCCCGTCGCCGCCCCGGATGGTGCCCGAGCCGAAGATGGCGATGTCGGAGATGGTGGTGTTGCCGTCGATGTCGAAGCCGAAGTTGCCCTCGTGCGGGTGGTTGATGCCGCCCGCCTGCTGCGGCGGGGTGAGGGTGTAGAGCTGGGAGTGCCACATCCCGGCGCCCCGGATGGTGACGTTGCTGATGCCGACCTGGTTGTACTGGCCCCGGTCGAGCGGGTCGTCGGTGAGGATCTTCTGCTCCTGGCGCCACTGGCCGGCCGGGATCCACACGCAGTCGATCTGCCCGTTCTGGTCCGCGGTCACCGCGCGCTGGAGAGCGTCGGTGTCGTCGAGCCCGTCGTTCGGGACGGCCCCGTACTCGGTGATGGAGACACACCCCGCGGGCTGCGCGGCGGGCGGCGCCACCTGCTCCAGGTCGACCAGGTCGATGACGTAGTACGCGGCGGTGTCACCGGCGTCGCGCTGCAGCCGGAAGGTGGTGCCCGCCGGGTAGGTCTGGGTGAGCAGCGCGTTCGACTCGTCGAAGAGGCGGCGCGCGTCGCCCTGCGGGGTGTTGGTCAGGCCCTCGGGCGAGTCGGTGCTGCCGTACAGCCAGCTGTACTTGGAGGTCAGGTTGATCTTGCGGACGAAGGTGTTGTTCGCGTAGAGGCTGATGGTGGCCTCCTGGCCGCCGCCGCCCGGGGCGTCCGGGACGGAGTTGCGGACCACGAGGGAGTTGGCCGGGCTGGTGGAGGTGAACTGCACGTACTGGCCGGTGGCGGTGAGCCGCACCGACTGGCGGCCGGAGGACTCGGTGGCGAAGTTGGTGTGGCCGAACGTGCGCTTCTGGTCGGTGGTCAGCAGGGTGCCGGTGTAGCTGCCCTGCTCGGCCTCGTACTCGACGTAGGGCACGGCGGCGCCGCGGCCGACCACGATCGAGCGGGAGAACACGTTGTTGGTCTCGTTGGTCTCGGCGACGGTGTTGGTGGCGTCCGCGGTGGCCGCGAGTACGACGGCGCCGCTGGTCGCGGTCCAGGTGCCGCCGATGGCGACCTGCTGGGTGGCGCCCGCGGCGATGGCGCCCGCGGTGCCGCCCAGGGTCTGGCCGCCGGCCACCAGCCGGGTGACCGTGCCGGACGGAACCGCCGCGGTGCCCCGGTTGTGCACGGCGACCGTGAAGGAGACGGCGGCGCCCGCGGCCGGGCTGGCCGGGTTGGTGGTGACGCCGGTGACCTCCAGGTCCGGGCCGGGGGCCTGGGCGACGGTCAGTTTGTTCGTGGCGGTGCGGCTGTTGTTGGTGTTGTCGAGTTCGGGCACGGTGTCCGTGGGGTCGACCACGGCGGAGACGGTGTAGCTGCCGGTGGCCCGTTTGCCGATGCCCACCGGGACGGTCGCGGTGGCGCCGGCGGCGAGGGCGCCGACCGGGGCGCTGCCGGCGACGGTGCCGTCCACGCTGACGTTCACCGTGGAGGCCGGGGACGCGGCGGTGCCCGCGTTGCGCACGGTCGCCTGAACGGTGACGGTGTCCGTCTCGTCGGGCGACGCCGGCGTCCAGGACAGGTCGTTCACCACCAGGTCGGGGTTGGGGGCGGCCGTCCCGATCACCTCGAACTCGGCGACCTGCGCGCCGTATCCGCTGGAGTTGGCGGTGAACTTGAGCTGCACGTCGGCATAGCGCCCGGTCACCGGGACGGTCACGGTGTTGGCATTGGTCGCCGGGTTGAAGCTGTAGACCGCGGCGGCCTTGACGGAGGTGAAGCCGGTGGCCGCCTGGGCACGGGCGAGGACCTCGATGGTCTGGGTCCGGGCCGCCCAGGCCGGGTCGGGATTCAGTTTGACCGCGACCCCGGTGACGTCGGCGTCGGCACCGAGCCGGACGGTGAGCGTGGCGGGGTGGCCGCCGGACTCCCAGTAGCTGGTGGCCTGGCCGTCGTTGGCGTTGGCCGCCGTGTAGTTCTGGGTGGTCGAGGACGCCTCGATCGGCTTGCCCTGGGCCAGGTTGCCGCCGTCCAGGGGCGGGGCCGTGGGGTCGCCGCCCCCGGTGCCGTAGATCTCCAGCTCGGACAGCTGGGCCGCGTTCCAGCCGGTGTTGGCGCTCACCTGGACCCGGACGTAGCGCACGGCGCGGGCGGCGAGGCCGACGGTGGCCGAGCCCGCGGCGGCCGGGTCGAAGCGGGTGGCGGCCGAGGCGGACAGCGTGCTGAAGGCCGAGCCGTCGGTGCTGCCCTCGACGGCGAGGGTCTGGCTCCGCGCCTCCCAGGAGGCGGGCAGCTTCAGTACGACCTGGTCGACCTCGACGGCGGAGCCCAGGTCGACGCGGACCCACTGCGGGAAGGACCCGGCGGGGCCCTCCCAGTAACTCTGCTGGCTGCCGTCGGTGATGTCGGCGGCGGGATAGCTGCCGTGGGAACCGCCGGCCGTGGCGCTCTTGCCGAGCGCGAGGTTGGGTCCCGCGGGGGCTTGGGCGGGGGCTTCGGCGGCGACCTCCGCGGCGCTCGCGACAACGGGCTGGAGGCCCACGGTGATCAGGCCGGCCAGCAGCAGGCCGGTGATCGTCCGCAGGCCGAATCGTTTCCGTCTCATGGCGTCCTCGTTCCTTGGCAGGGGACGACTGGGGGTGGGAGCACGGTGATACGACGGACGGGTGGTGCGGGGTGTTGGCGGTGGTGGGGGTGCGGGGTGGCGCCGGTGGTGTGCCGGGCCGTGAGGTGATGTGTGAGGCGTGACGCGGTTGTCCGGGGATCCGGGCGCGGGGCGGCCCGTGCGGGCGGCACTGCCTGGCAGGCGACACCACCCAGCAAAGTTGTGATTTTGCGTCAACTCATAGATATTTTGCGGCTCTTGGGTGACAGATTTCAGGCTCGTCCGCACTTTGTCAATGGCATGGACACGGCGGGGTGTGGGTGCGGGGTGAGGGCGAGGGTGCAGTGAGCCGGCCGGTGCATCCGTGCGGCCCGGCGCGACGCCCCCGGGTCTCGCCCGCCGTCTGCTCACTCACCGTGGCCGGATCGCTCCGATAGCACGTCTTTGCAGCTCTATGCCCGGTGTCCGCAAACCCTTCATTCTGATATCACCCGCCGTCCACTGCATCCGATCAGTGTCTGAGGGCTTCCGGTGTGTTCATCGAGCACCGATCACCGATCTTGCAGAGGGCAATATGTGTCTTGACGGACATTGCGAGCAAAACGTCAACCCGCTCCCGTCCGACGCCGTGGCCGACGGCGGCTCGGATGCCGGCCTCGGACGGCGGCGGCTGCTCACCGTGGGGATGGCCGGCGCCGCTGCCCTCACCCTGGCCCCGGTGTCGTTCGCGCAGGCGGCCGACGGCGGCTCCGCGCCGACCACCGGTGACGTGACCCGCACCATCAGCGGGTTCCTGGAGACCGGGGTCGCGGACTTCGTCTACCTCCCGGTCGAGGTCCCCAGGGGCGTGCAGAAGATCGCGGTCTCGTACTCGTACGACAAGCCGTCCGTGCCCTCCGGCACCCCGGGCAACTCCTGCGACATCGGTGTGTTCGACGAGCGGGGCATCGCCCTCGGCGGCCGTGGCTTCCGCGGCTGGTCCGGTGGTTCCCGCACCTCGTTCGAGATCAGCAACAGCGACGCCACGCCGGGGTACCTGCCCGGCCCGGTCGACGCCGGTACCTGGCACGTCGTGCTCGGCCCCTACCAGGTGGCGCCGCAGGGCCTGAACTACCGGGTCCAGGTGACCCTGACGTACGGCGAGCCCGGGCCCGCCCACGTGAAGCACTACCCGCCGCAGCGGGCCAAGGGGCGCGGCCGTGACTGGTACCGCGGCGACTGCCACCTGCACACCGTCTACTCCGACGGCAAGCGGCTGCCGAGCGAGGTCGCCGCCGGTGCGCGCGCCGCCGGGCTGGACTTCATGGTCTCCACCGACCACAACACCTCGTCCTCGCACGCGGTGTGGGGCGAGTACGCCGGACCGGACCTGCTGATCATGACCGGTGAGGAGGTCACCACCCGCAACGGTCACTGGCTGGCCCTCGGCCTCCCGCCCGGTGAGTGGATCGACTGGCGCTACCGTTCGCGCGACGACGACTTCGGCCGCTTCGCACGCCAGGTGCACCGCGGCGGCGGTCTCGTGGTCCCCGCGCACATGTACTGCGCCTACATCGCCAGCCAGTGGAAGTTCGGCTTCGACGACGCCGACGCCACCGAGGTGTGGACCGGCCCGTGGACCTACGACGACGAGCACGCGGTCAGCACCTGGGACCAGAAGCTCGGTGAGGCCGTCCGCACCGGCAAGCGCTGGCTCCCGGCCATGGGCAACAGCGACGCGCACAGCGCGCCGAACGTCATCGGTCTGCCGCACAACGTCGTCCAGGCGGACGACCTGGCCACCGACGCCGTCATGGCCGGTATCCGCGCGGGCCGGAGCTGGATCGCGGAGTCGTCCTCCGTCAAGCTGACCTTCACCGCCACCGGCCACGGCAAGCAGGCCGGCATCGGCGAGACGCTGAGCGTCCCCGCCGACGCGCCGGTCGACGTCCGCCTCGACGTCGAGGGCGTGCCGGGCGGCACCGTCCGCTTCATCACCGACGAGGGCCAGATGCACCAGGAGTCGGTGGGCGCCTCCGGCTCCGGCACGGTGGTGTGGCGGACGACCGCCTCGCTCGCGTCGTACGTACGCGCCGAGGTGCGCCACCCGATGGCGGACGGCAGCCCCGGCCAGGGCAACACCATGGGCGACGCCCTGATGTTCGGCCCGATGGCCGCCCTGACCAACCCGGTCTTCCTGGTGACGAAGGGCTAGGCGAACCGACGCAGGTCGTGCCCGGGCGCGGCGAGGCACACCGCCTCACCGCGCCCGCGCCGGATGGCCCCCGTCACGACGGGTCCGCCCGGTCGGGCGGGTCGGGCGTCCGGGACGGCGACGGCTGCCGCGTCGCGCCGGGTGCGTCGTCGAGGAGGTCACCTTCCGGCCGGTGCACCCCCGTGAGGGTGGTCGTGTCGTTCCAGGTGAGCCCGGTGAGATGCGCGCCTTCCAGGTCCGCTCCGCTCAGATCCGCTCCGTTCAGGTTCGTGTCGCTCAGGTCCCCTCCGCTCAGGTTCGCGCCGGTCAGACCTGCCCCGTTCAGGTTCGTGTCGCTCAGGTCCGCCCCGCTCAGGTTCGCGCCCCTCAGGTCCGCGTCCCGGAGGTCGGCCTGTACCAACAGGGCGTTCTTCAGAGCCGCGTCGGCAAGGACGGCCGTCTTCAGATCGGCCTTCGACACCTCCGCATGGGAGAGATCGGCTCCGGTCAGGTCCGCCCCGGTCAGCACGGCCTGTTCCAGATTCGCACCGGAAAGAATCGCCTTCTCGGCGTTGGCGCCGGACAGGACCGTTCCCCTGAGGTCCGCGTCGGCCAGATTCATGCCTTCGAGCTTGGCCTCTTTGAGGCAGGCGCCCCTGAGGTCGATGACGGCTTTCCCGTCCTGGGCGGGGTTGCGATTCCCTAACGCGTACAGAGCCGCCTGGATGTCCGGGGACTTCTCCGTGGTCTTCAGGTTCTTGGTCGCGCGGTCACGGACGTACTTGGACAGCATGTCGATCACGGAAGGCTGAGTTCGGGGGGAGTCCGTCATGATGCTCTGCATCGAGTAGATGGCCCCTCTGCGTACGTCCACGGACGCGTCGACCAGGTTTTCCACCGCCGTGTCGTACCGGTCGGCGATCTGCCCCTGCTCGGAAATGGCCAGTTCGTCGGAGACCTGGGCGACGGAGACCCAGGTGAAGACCAGCGCGGCGACCGCCGCCAGTCCCGGGAGCACCGCCGCGAAGGAACCCAGCCAGTGGGCCGGGCTTCCCGCGCCGTCGGCAGGAGCGGTCACGGTCCGCCGGACGCCGACCCGCCGGGGTGCCCCGCGGCGTTGTCCCGGGCGAAGTGCCCCCAGGGGTGACCGAAGCCGTCGTCGTGGATCCCGGCGTCCCGGGCGTTCCCGGCGGTCGACGATCCGGTGCAGCTGTCGGCTGCGTGCTCCCGCACGGGATATGCCTCTGCTCATGCCCGCCATTCCAGCCGGTCCCGACCGGAAGGAGAAGGCCGCCCGCCGGAGTCCGGAGATCCGAAGGGCCCCGGGGCGGTCCGTTCGGCGGGCCCCTTACCCGGCGGGGGCCGCGCTCGCGTCGTGCCGCCGCACCGTGCCGAGGTGCCGACGCAGATCGGCCGCGAACTCCCCTGCGTGCGGTCCGCACAGTACGACGCACGGCCGGGCGGTGCCGCCGGGGCGTACCCGTACCGGTGCACCGTCCGACGGGTGTTCGAGTGCCGCGGACGCGGGCGGAGGCGGGGCACCCGGCACCTGGATCTCGATCCTCAGCGGCCCCGCGCCGCGGTGGGCGCCGGCCAGCGCCGCCCAGACGGCGAGGCGTTGCGGGTCCGGCTCGGCGGGCAGGTCCACCCGGTGGCGTGCCGCCTCGTGCGGGCAGGCGGGGCACTCCGGCAGCGGGTGGGGCCGGCGCAGGTGCGGGAGGAGGCAGGCGGCGAGCCGGTCGAGGTCGGGTACGTGTCGTGCGGGGCCGGTCCGCGGGGTGACGAGGTATCCGGCGGCGCCCCAGGGAGCGACCCCGACCCGGCCGCCCGTCGCCTCGGTGGCGGCCGCCGCGCGTCGCCGCCGGTCCGCGGGGCGGTCGCCCGCCAAGGCGACCTCCCAGGGCGGACGGACCGTACCGCTACCGCACGCGCCGCACATGCTTCCCCTTCCTGCGGGTGTTCAGGGCATCACGTCGCCGCTGTTTGGCCCGAGGACCTGACCGACGTACAGGTTGCCCGAGGGGTCACCGGCGAGCAGTACGGCGGTCGGGGCCACCTCCGCCGGTACGCCGAAGCGGCCCAGGGGGAGTTCGGCGCGTTTCGCCCGCTTCCAGTCCTCGCTGATCCCGGCGACGAGCGGGGTCTCGATGGGGCCGGGGGCGATGGCGTTCACCAGGACGCCGTGCGGGGCGAGTTCGCGGGCCAGGGCCTTGGTGAGGCCGATGACCCCGGCCTTCGCCGCGGAGTAGTGGACCAGGCCCTCGCCGCCCTTCAGCGCGAGCTGCGAGGAGACGTTGATGATGCGGCCGCTGCCCTGGCGGACCATGAGGGGCGCCGTCCAGCGGCAGCACAGGAACACGCTGCGCAGGTCGGCGTCGATCATCTCGTCCCAGAGGCGCACCGGCATGTCGACGAACGGCACCTCGGTGAGCAGCCCGGCGCAGTTGACGAGGATGTCGATGCGTCCGAACTCCCGGTGTGCCGTGTCGATCATCGTGCGGGTGGCGTCCGCGTCGGTGAGGTCGGCCCGGTGGGTCGTCGCCGTGGTGCCTGCCGCCCGTGCCCGGGCCGCGGTCGCCTCGGCGCCGTCGAGGTCGCGGTCGGCGAGGAAGAGGCGGGCGCCCTCGGCCGCGTAGGCGTCGGCGACGGCCGCACCGATCCCGCTGGCGGCGCCGGTGACGACGGCGACGCGCTGCTTCAGTGACTGACTCATGGCGATACAGGACTCCTTCAGCTCGGCCAGCGGACGGTGAGGCCGCCGTCGACGACGAGTTGCTGCCCGGTCACATAGGCGGCGTCGGCGCCGGTGAGGAAACGGATGGTGCGCGCCGCCTCGTCCGTGGAGCCCACCCGTCCCCAGGGGATGATCCGGCCGGCCTCGGCCAGGCCCTCGGGCCCCAGCGAGTTGACCGGGTCGAGCGACTGCGGGCTCTCGATCAGGCCGGGAATGACGCAGTTGACGCGGATGCCCCGCGGGGCGAGTTCCACGGCCAGGGAGCGGCACAGCCCCAGTACGCCGGACTTCGCGGCAGCGTAGTGGGCGTGGTCGTCCCAGCCGTAGACCCCGCCGGCGATGGAGGAGACGGCGACCATGGCGCCCGGACCGGTCATCACGCGGGCGGCGGAGCGGAACAGGCGCAGTACGCCCGTGAGATCGACGGAGAGCATGTCGTCCCACGCCCGGTCGCTGAGGTCGGCGAGCGGGGCGCGGCGCAGGATCCCGGCCGCGGCCACGGCGATGTCGAGCCGGCCGTAGTGGTCCACGGCCGCCTGCGCCAGCGCGTCGGCCTGCTCGGGGTCGCGGATGTCGACGTCGACGGCCAGGGCCCGGCCGCCGGCGGCCTCGACCTCGCGGACCGTCTGCCGTACGTCGTGCGGGTCCTTCGGGTAGTGGCCGAGCACGCTGACGGCGCCCGCGCGGGCGTAGGCGACCGCCAGTGCCCGGCCGATGCCGCTCGCGCCGCCGGTGATGACGGCGACCTGGCCGGCCAGGCCGTCGTCCCGGGCCGGAGCGGACTGCCCGGGCGCGGTCATGAGACGGCTCCTTCGGTGTGCAGGCGCGGCGCCGCGGTCCGTTCGCCCTGGTCCACCCGGTTGGTGCCGAGCATGACCACACCCGAGGCCAGCATGAAGGCCGAGCCGGCGATCAGGGCCGCCACGACCATCGAGGTCCCGGCGCTGAGCAGGCCGGTCAGCAGTGCCGAGCCCGCGATCGCGCCGACCGGGCCCATGGTGTGCGCCACGTTCGGGCCGAGGCCGCGGACCTGGGCGGGGAAGGACTCGCCCATGTAGAACAGCAGGGCCGCGTAGGGGCCGGTCAGGAAGAACAGCGACAGCGCGTACAGGGGGATGACGAAGGCGCTGCTGTCGGGGCCCAGCAGCATGAGCGCGGTGAGGACGGCGCCGATGGTCCAGCCGACGATGATGGTGGCGCGGCGGCCGACGCGGTCGCCGATCCAGCCGTGGGCCAGGTAGCCGGCGAAGCCGACCGCGTTGGCGAGGACCAGGACCAGCAGCGCGTTGCTGAAGGAGACGTGCTTGCCCTGGGTGAGGACGGTGGTGCCGAGCACCGAGAACACCTGGATGGCCATCCAGTTGAACAGCCAGGCCAGCGACAGGCAGACGGTGTGGCGTCGCAGCCCCGGCGCGAACACGTCGCGCAGGGTGGCCTTGGCCTCGCCGGACACCGTCATACCCATCCGTCGGGACAACTCGTCGGCCGCGGCGGTGTCCCCTTCGGCCTTCAGCCGGCGGATCTCCTTCAGGGCCGCGAAGGCGGGCGACTCGGGCAGCCGGCAGGCGGCCAGGGCGACCAGTACGGAGGGGACCACGGCGACGACGAAGGACCAGCGCCAGCCCAGGGTGGGCAGCAGCGCGGCGGTCAGCCCCGCCGAGAGCAGCGCCCCCACCGGCCAGCCGCTCTGCACGAAGCTGTACATGAAGCCGCGGCTGCGCGCCTTGCCGTACATCTCGTTGAGGTAGACGGTGTTGACGAGTTCCTCGGAGTAGCCGAACCCGGAGAAGGCGCGGATCACGACCAGGGAGACGGCGCCGGCGGCCAGGCCGGTGAACCCGGAGCTGAGCGCCGCGCCGAGGATGGCGATCACCAGGGCGCGCTTGCGGCCGACGCGGTCCAGCAGCGGGCCGACGCTGAGCGCGATGACGAAGGTGCCGACCGTCACCCAGGTGGCGACGTTGGTGGCGTGCGCCGTGGACCAGCCGAAACTGTCGGCGATCTTGGGCAGCAGGGTGCCGAAGAGGGTGTAGTCGTAGACCGACACGACCCAGGCGAGGAAGCACACGGCGGATATGCGCATCAGCGACCGGGACGATACGGGGCGTTCCCAGGCCGGGACGTCCGAGGCCGGTGCGGAGGTGGAGGAGGCCATGGCTCAGACCTCTCGGGGGTGGCGCCGGGCGAAGTCGTCGGCGATGGCGTCGAAGGTGCTCCAGCGGACGCCCTCGTGGGAGCCGATGTGCTCGATCAGCCGTTCCAGGGCGAGGAGCACCTGGGGCCGGCCGGAGACATCGGGGTGGACGGTCATGGTGAACGCCGCGTAGTCGCTCTCGCGGTACACCCAGTCGAACTGGTCGCGCCACATCGACTCGATGTCGCGGGGGTTGACGAAGCCGTGGCTGTTGGGGCTGGCCTTGATGAACATCATCGGTGGCAGGTCGTCGAGGTACCAGTTGGCCGGGATCTCGATGAGGCCGGTCTCCCGGCCGCGGACGAGCGGCTTCATCCACGACTCGGCCGGCGCATCGTAATCGATCTTGGTCCAGCTGTCGCCGACGCGGACGTAGTACGGCTCGAAGTCGCGGTGCATGAGGGAGTGGTCGTACTTGATGCCGCGTTCCAGCAGCAGTTCGTTGGTCACCGGGGAGAACTCCCACCAGGGCGCGACGTACCCGGTGGGCCGGCGGCCGGTGCGCGACTGGATGAGGCCGATGCAGTGGTCCAGGACCGCCGACTCCTGTTCGCGGCTCATCGCGATCGGGTTCTCGTGCGAGTAGCCGTGCACACCGATCTCGTGCCCGGCGGCGACACAGGCGTCGAACTGCTCGGGGAAGGTCTCGATCGAGTGCCCCGGCCAGAAGAAGGTCTGGGTGAGGCCGTTGCGGCGGAAGAGTTCGAGGAGCCGCGGCACGCCGACCTCGGCGGCGAACATGCCGCGGGAGATGTCGTCGGGGGAGTCCTCTCCGCCGTACGAGCCGAGCCACCCGGCCACCGCGTCGATGTCCACACCGAAGGACACGAAGATCTCTTTGCTCATGATGCTCCTTGCTCTGATGTGCGGGCGCCGTCGGACCTCTGCCGGACGTGGGCCCCGGCGGACGCCTCTTGGTCGAGCCACTGTCTGAAATGGGCTCCGGGATCTTCCGGTTCATGCGCAATTGATACGGAAAGTAGCAATCTGGCCTGCCAGGGGCTCAGATCACTCGCGAAAACCGCGCCGGCGCGTTCGAGATCCGCGCCGCCGCCCCCGCCGTACAACGGGGTGACCGGGCCGCTGAACGCCCGGCTGCACACCGCCACCGCGATGCCCCGGTCGGTCAGCCGGGCCACGGCGGCCGTCATCGCCGGGGACGCGTTGCCCGCGCCCAGCGCCTGCACCACGACGCCGCCGGCCCCGGCGGCCGCCGCGGCCTCCAGCAGCGCTCCGTCGGCCCCGGCGTAGGCGGCGACGACGTCGACCCGGGGCAGTTCCCGCACGGCGTCCAGGTCGAGGGCGGGCGGCCGGCGCCGGGTGCCGAGCGGCAGTACGCGGTCGTGCGTCACGCGCAGGCAGGGGCCGTGTCCGGGTGCCCCGAAGGCGGCGGCGGTCAGGGTCTCCACCTTGCGGACCCCCCGGGCCTGCCAGGCCAGCCCGTCGAAGACCAGCAGCGGCCCGAGCGCCCGGGCCTGGGGACTGCCCGCCACGGCGAACGCGTCCGCGAGGTTGGCCGGACCGTCGGGGGCCGGGCTGTCGAAGGGGCGCTGCGCGCCGGTGAGCACGACCGGCCGCGGGTCCGCGTGGAAGAGGTCCAGCAGGAAGGCGGACTCCTCCATGGTGTCGGTCCCGTGGGTGACGACCACGCCGTCCACGCCGTCCGCCAGTGCGTCGCGGACGCGGTGGGCGAGCGCCAGGAGGTCGCCCAGGGTGAAGGCGTAGCTGCCCTTGGTGGTGAGGTCGTCGACCTCCACCTCCAGGGCGCCCAGTTCGCTCGCCGCCAGGAGCTGCGCGCCGGTGGCCTCGGCCAGCAGGCCCTGTGCCGACCGGCGGCTCGCGATGGTGCCGCCGGTGGCGATCAGACGGAAACGGGTCACGGGTACCTCCACGGCCGGTGGGCGCACAGGTGAGCAATCCTTTGCACAAACGTTCGCGCGAACGTTTGCGAGAACGATTGCGAGGACTCTATGCAATCCTTTGCGGGACAACAAGGGGTGATGTGGACCGCGGTTTCCCGGCCGCCGGGCCGATGCGATAGAAACGTCGTGTGACCGCCGCCCCGCCGCCCCCCGACAGCACCGTCACCCTGGCCGTCGTGGCCGCCCGTGCGGGGGTGCACGTCTCGACCGTGTCCCGGGCGCTGACTCCCGGGGCGCCCGGCATCAGCGCCGCCACCGCGGAACGCATCCGCGCGCTCGCCGCCGAGCTGGGCTACCAGCGCGATCCCGCGGCCACCGCCCTGCGCACCGGCCGCAGCCGGGTCTTCGGGGTCCTGGTCCCGCGGCTGACCGACTTCGTCCTGGCGCGCATCTACGAGGGCCTGGACGCGGAGGCCGCCGGGCACGGCTACAACACCTTCGTCGTCAACACCACCGACGACCCCGCCCTGCGGCGTGAGCGCCTCGAAGAACTCCTCGCCCGCCGCGTGGACGGCATCGTGCTGGGTGACGCCCGGCTCGACGGCGACGAGCTGGTCCGGACGCTCGCCGACCGGAACATCCCCTACGTCCTGGTCTCCCGCCGCCTGAAAGGCCATCTGTCGGTCACCACCGACGACCTGCTCGGCGGGCGCTTGGCCGCCGAGCACCTGCTGGCACTCGGCCACCGGCAGGTCGGGGTGGTGGCGGGGGAGCCCTACGCCAGCACCGGCGCGGAGCGGACCGCCGGGTTCGTACGCCACTACGCCAAGGCCGGCCTGCCGCTGCCCCCGGAGTACATACTCCACTCACGCTTCGACAACGCCGGCGGGCACGCGGCGGGCGCCGAGCTGCTGCGGCTGAGCCCCCGCCCCACGGCCATCTTCGCCGTCAACGACACCGCCGCGATCGGGGTCATAGGGGCGCTGCGGGAACACGGACTGCGGCCGGGTACGGACGTGGCCGTCGTCGGCTACAACGACATCCCCGTCGCCGCGGAGATCCCGGTCCCGCTCACCACGGTCCACTCGCCCATGTTCGACATGGGCCGCCAGGCCATGGACCTGCTCCTGCGGCGGCTGCGCGAGGAAGACGTCCGCTCCCGGCGGCTGCGCCCGCATCTCGTCGCCCGGGAGTCGACGGTCCCCGAGGCGTAGCCCCCGGGCCACCGGCCGCCTCCCGGCGAACGGCCGCCGAGTATTGACACCCCGTCAGGGGCAGGGAGGGCGGCCGGACCGCGACCCCGCCCGCCGCCGGTACCTGCCTGCGGGCGGTGGTGGGCCGCGGAGGTTGACGGCCCCGATTATGCGGCGCGTCTCGTGGGGAAGGGTCCGGCGGCGCCACGGGCGGCCGGTCGCGGGAAGGCGCCGGGACAGGGAGGCGGACGTGAGCGCCGGCGACGAGGGTGAGGTGGGAGCGATCCGGATGCGCTACCGCGTGCCGCTGGCGATCGGCACCGGCTGTTACGTGCTCGCCGCCATCTGGGTGATGTCCCTGCTCGCGGACGACATCGGGTCCGTCGGCCAGATGCTCCTGTGGATCGGGCACGGGGTGGTGCTGATCGTGCTCCTCGCCGGGCTGGGCGCCTGGGAGTACAGCGTCTCCGCGGCCCTGTTCATCGTGTTCGCGTCCGCCATGACCGCGTACGTCACCTCCGTGGTCCGCGACGACCTCATCCTCCAGCAGCGCGGCGTGGAGACCACCGTGATCGTGGTGAAGGAGTGGCGTGACTCGGCGCAGGGGCGCCAGCCCCGCGGCCACAACTACGAGGTGGAGCATCCGGACGGCACGGAGGTTCCCGGTCCCGCCCTGAAGGTCAGGTCGGACCGGTTCGACGTCGGACAGCACATCAGGGTGATCGAGGACCCCCGGGGTGAACTCCGCCCCCAGACACCGGGTCAGGCGGACGCCACCGGTGACGTGGCCGGCGCGGGGCTGCTCGTTCTCGCCGCGCTCGCCGCCGTCGGGTGGATGGCCTGGCGCGGAGGGGACGCCACGCGGCGCGGCGAGCAGGACGCGCCGAAGACCGGCGCCGGTCCGCGGGAGGCGTGCCCGGCCGCCGGCCGGGGCACCCCGGACGAGCAGGAGGAGCGGCTGCGCGAGGCGCTGCGCACGTATCCCGCCGACCGGAGCGGCTACGTCCGGGTGCACCCGAAGGACTACCCGGACGTCTCGCACCGGCGGGCCGCCCGGATCGGCCGGGACATGGGGCTGCGCGCCGAGGCGTTCGGCAACCGGGGTTCCTGGCGCTTCGGGGAGAACGTGGTCGAGGAAGTCCCGTACGACTGACGGGCGGGGCCGCCCGCCACCGGACCGGAGAGCCGCCCGTCACCGAGCCGGAGGACCGCCCGCCGCCGCACGCTCCGGGACCGAAGCGCAACCGAAGCGCGCTCTCTCCGCTCGCTCCCGCCGCGGGCCGGGGCGGTGAGCAGGCCGCCGCGTACCGGCGCGGCGGGGCCGTCGTGCGGTGCGGACGGATTCCGCCCCCGCCCGGACCGCGCTTACGATGCGCGAAGTCGTACGTCAGTTCGCGCTTTTGCCGTTCGAACCAGGAGCACGGTACCGGTGTCCATACCTCCGCCCCCCGGCCCGCACCAGCCCGAAGGGCAGCACCCGCAGCCGGGTCCGTATCCGCCGGATGCGCATCCGCAGGATCCGTACGCGCACGGCCCGTATCCCCAGGGCCCGTATCCCCAAGGTCCGTACTCCCAAGGCCCCTATCCGCAAGGCCCGTACGGGCAGCAGCCGTACCCGCACGGTCCCCAGGGGCAGCCGCCCCACCTCGCGTGGGGAGCGGGCCTGGGCCCCTACGGCCAGGCGGCGCCCGTCAACGGGCTGGCCATCTCCTCCCTCGTCCTCGGCATCCTGTGCTGCCTGCCGGGTGTGGGGCTGGTCCTGGGGACGATCGCCCTCCGGCAGATCAAGCGGCGCGGTGAGCGTGGGACGGGCCTGGCCGTCGCCGGCTCCGTGCTGTCCGTGATCGGGCTCGTGCTGTGGGCGCTGCTGCTGGGCACCGGCGGGGCGGGCGAGTTCTGGCAGGGGGTCAAGGACGGCGCACGCGACAGCGCGGTCTTCTCGCTGTCCAAGGGCGAGTGCTTCAACGCGCCGGGCGGCGCCCTCCAGGGCGAGACGTACGACCTCACCAAGGTCGCCTGCGCCGAGGCGCACGACGCCGAGGTGTTCGCCTCCCTCCACCTGCCGAACGGCCCCTACCCGGGGCAGGATTCGCTGGACGAGACCGCCGGCAGCCGCTGCTACGGGCTCCAGGACAGCTACGCGATGGACGCCTGGGCCGTCCCGGACGACGTGGACGTGTACTACCTGGTGCCCACCCGGCAGAGCTGGGCGGCCGACGACCGCCTGGTGACCTGCCTGTTCGGCAACACGACCGAGGGCGAGAAGCTGACCGGCCCGCTGCGCAACGACGAGACCGTCCTCGACTCCGACCAGATCGCCTATCTGAAGACCGCGCACGTGCTGAATGCCGCCCTGGACTCGGTGCCCGAGCAGTACGTCGAGGACGACCTGTCCGGACACCGGGCGTGGGCACGCCGCGTCACCACGGCGCTGACCCAGCAGGCCGGGACGCTGCGCGGGCGCGACTGGCCGCAGGCCGCGGAAGGGCCGATGACGTCTCTCGCGGACGACCTCGACAAGGCCCGCGCGGAGTGGTCGAAGGCGGCCGGGGCCACCGACGCGGACACCTTCTACGCGCACTACGACAAGGGCCTGCGGCTGCTCGAACCGGACCGGGCGGTCACGGCACGCAAGGCTCTGGGGCTGGCCACGACCCCGCCGCCGTACGAGGAGGGCGGCAGCCGCGCGGGCGGTGACTCGGGCAGCACCGGAATGGAGGTGTGATCGCGGCGGGAGAGGGGAGAAAATGCCTGGGCACGGCCCTCCCAGGCGGGGAGTAATCACATCGAGTGATTCTCTGGCCTTTGCTTGCACGGCTCAACCCACGGTTGCCACTCTGTAGCTGTCTGTACAACCTGATGGGAGCGGCCAGTGACTTTCGGTGAGCAGCCGGCGTACCTGCGGGTTGCGGGGGATCTCCGCAAGAAGATCGTCGACGGTTCACTGCCGCCCCACACCCGGCTCCCCTCGCAGGCCCGGATCCGCCAGGAGTACGGCGTCTCGGACACGGTCGCCTTGGAGGCGCGCAAGGTGCTGATGGCCGAGGGCCTGGTCGAGGGCCGCTCCGGCTCGGGGACCTATGTGCGCGAGCGGCCGGTGCCGCGGCGAGTGGCCCGCTCCGGGTTCCGGCCGGACGGCGGCGCCACGCCGTTCCGGCAGGAACAGGCCGACATCGCCGCCCGCGGCACCTGGGAGTCCCGCACCGAACAGACCGAGGCGAGCGGCGCCATCGCCGACCGGCTCGGCATCCGGGCCGGCGACCGCGTGATGTGCACCAAGTACCTCTTCCGGGACGCCGGCGAGCCGATGATGCTCTCCACCTCCTGGGAGCCCCTGGCCGTCACCGGGCGCACGCCCGTGATGCTGCCCGAGGAGGGCCCGCTCGGCGGCATGGGCGTCGTCGAGCGCATGCGCGCCATCGACGTCATCGTCGACAACGTCACCGAGGAGGTCGGCGCCCGCCCCGGCCTCGCCGAGGAACTGCACGTGCTCGGCGGCGTCCCCGGACACGTCGTCCTGGTCCTCCAGCGCACGTACTACGCCTCGGGCCGTCCGGTCGAGACGGCCGACGTGGTCATTCCCGCCGACCGGTACCGGGTTTCGTACCACCTGCCTGTGAAGTAGCGCACGCCCCCCGGGCGTTCATCTCCTGCCATCCTGGATCCGCGGGCTGCCGCGCGCCGTTGGGATCCGGCCGTCCGTGCAGGTGGCCCCCGCGGACCGCGAAATCCGGCGACCTTCCGCACCGGAACGCACGGAGGGCGCGTTCAACAACGCGCGCCCCCGGCGTTCTGGCTGGTTGCGTACCTCTTTGTGAAAAGCCGTATTCGCACAGTGAAGGTTAGGCGTACGCTCGGGCATATGCGGATTGCGGTTTCCTTAGAGGGCGGGGCGATGGGCAGTGGAGAGGCGCGATGAGCGACGACACGGTCACCCTGCCCTGGCTCGTCATACGGCAGGACGACAACGGCAATCGCTACCGCGTGGGCAGGTACGCGACGCGCGACGAGGCCCAGCAGATAGCCGACAGCCTCGACGACCGGGGGCACAGACAGCTCTACTGGGTCGAGCGCGTCGGCCAGCACGGCGGCGCCACCCGCAACTGACCCGCACGGCGGTCCCGTAGGCTCCGGCGCATGACGGAACGGATCGTGGTGGTGGCGGCCGCCCTGCTCGACGGCGACCGGCTGCTCGCCGCGCGCCGCAGCGCGCCCCCCGACCTCGCCGGACGCTGGGAACTGCCCGGCGGCAAGGTCGAACCCGGTGAGCGGCCCGAGGACGCCCTGGTGCGCGAACTGCGCGAGGAACTCGGCGTCGACGCCGAGGTCGTCGCGCGCGTCCCGGGGGAGTGGCCGCTGAGGAGCCCGTACGTGCTCCAGGTGTGGACCGCCCGGCTGCGGCCCGGCTCCGCGGCCCCCGCGCCCCTCCAGGACCACGACGCGCTGCGCCACCTCGCCCCCGGTGAGGTCTGGGACGTGGACTGGCTCGACCAGGACGTCCCCGCGGTGCGCGAGGTGGTGGGCCTGCCGGCGCCGGACGCCCGCTGAGCGTCCCGTACGCCGTTCGCGCCACTGCACACCTTCCCGGACGGTACTGGGTCCCGGATATCGGGTATGTGCCCAATAGCCCCACGAAACCGGACATGGGTGGGTTCGCTGCCTGGGGAGGTGATCGGCGTGATCGACACCGAGGGCGACTGCGCCGAGTGGACCTTTCCGGCGCACCCCGGGGCCGTACGCACGGCCCGCCGCGCGGTCCGCGAGCAGCTGCGGGCCTGGGGCCTCGACGGCCTCGCCGATGTCGCGGCACTCCTGGTGAGCGAGCTGGTGACCAACGCGCTGCGGCATGCGACGGGGCCCATCGGGGTCCGTCTGGTCCGCCGCGCGGGGCTCGGTGCGGCGCTGCGGGTGGAGGTGTCCGACCCGCTGCCCGACCCGCCGTGCGAGCGAGTGGCGCGGCCCGACGACGAGAGTGGCCGCGGTCTCCAACTGGTCGCGAACTCGTCGCGTCGCTGGGGGACCAGGCCGGCGGACCAGGGGAAGACGGTGTGGTTCGAGCTGAGCGCTCCGCTGGAAGGGCGGTGAAGGGCCCCCGGACGGGGGGTGACGGATCCGCCCGGACAGGCCAGGGGGCGACGGGTCCGTCCGCGCGGGGGAGTCCGCTCGGAGGGAGGCGGACGGGTTCACCCGTGACGGGCTGCTGTACGGCTTGGCGGGGGCGCCCCACGGGTAGTTATGTACCCATCCACCCTTATCGAGTGATTGATGGTCTTTTATCCGGATTTAGATATGTCGTGGCCGGGTGTCCAGTTACTCGTGCCCCTTTGGCCGCTGCCCGTCCGGCGCCCTGTCGGCGCCCGGTTGGTGCCCGTCCGCCGTTCGGCGGGGATTCATGCGGCGGTGCGCGTTGCCGTGCGCGTGTGCGCCGGTGTGCGCCGGTGCGGCGGGCAACCGGTGTGTGGAATACGGAAGGTGCTGATGCATGACGGGAGAGAAGCCGCTGTACACGCCCTGTCGGACCGTCCCTGTGCGACGGCCGTCCGGCGATGGTTGCCGGAGGACGTGATTCGACGGCGTGTTCCCTGGTTAGAAGACTGAAAGTGTTGTCGCGACCCGGTCCGAATACCGCCCGGACCAGGTTGTGATCGTGAACACCGTGCCGTGCGGCCCCGAAGTACTGGATACTGCGGGCAGCCGCCTCTGGTGACCGGTACCGGGCGCGGTGAGCTGGAGGGGACGGTTCGCGTGAGCGAGATACCAGCGAGGGCCACGGAGTCGGAGGACCCGTCGGACGGCGCGAGGGTTCGGGGCGTGGCGGCTGCCACGGCGCCCGGCGACGGCCTGTGGCACAGCAGTCCGCCCGGCTCCTTCTACGACCACCTCAACGTGGCTTCCTTCTCGATCGGCCCCGACGGGCTCGTCGACCAGTGGAGCCTGCGGGCCGAGCGGCTTTTCGGGATCCCCGCCGAGCGTGCCGTGGGCCTGGACCCCATCGCGGCTTTCGTCGCCCCCGACCAGCGTGAGCGCGGCCTGCGGAAGATGGCCGAGATCCTCGACGGACGGGAGTGGACCGGAACGGTCCCCTTCCGGCTGCCCGACGAGTACGCCGGCGGGCCGGGCGAGGAGGGCCTCGCCGAGGTGTACGTCATGCCGACCAGGACCGCCGAGGGCGAACGGGCCGCCGTCTGCATCGTGGTCGACCTCCGCACCCTGCGCGGAATCGAGACCGACCTCGGTGCCTCGCGGGCGATTTTCGGCCAAACCCCGTTCGGCTTCCTGCTGATCGACACCGACCTGCGGGTGCGGCGCGTCAACGCGCGGATCGCCGACCTCTTCGGCGGCAGACCCGGCGACCACCGCGGCCGCGGGGTCCACGACTATCTGCCGCGGGGCGAGGCGGAACGGGTCGCCGCCACCCTGCGCCGGGTCCTGGAGACCGGCGAATCCATCGCGGACATGCACGTCACGGGCTTCGTCCAGGGCTCGGACGAGCGTCGGCACTGGTCCGTCAACCTCTATCGCGTCCAGAGCGGCACCGGCCGCCCGCTCGGCATCGCCTGGCTCGGCACGGACATCACGGCCCGCCGGGCCGCCGCCCGCGAGGCCGCCGCCGCCCGGCGAAATCTCGCCCTGCTGAACGAGGCGGGCGCCCGGATAGGGAACTCCCTCGACCTGGAGACCACCGCCCGCGAACTCCTCGACGTCGTGGTCCCCGGTTTCTGCGACCTCGCCAGCGTCGACCTCTACCAGGGGCTGCTGGCCGGCGACGAGACCCCGCCGGGCCTCGCCGACGGCAGCGCCGACCTGCGCCGGGTCGCCTTCGCCAGCGCGGTCTCCGGAGCGCCGTTCGTCGGCAGCGGCTCGCCCGTCGCGGTCGGCGCCGTCCACCACTACCCCTTCAACTCGCCCTGCGCGGACGCCCTGCGCGCCGCCCGTCCGCAGTCCGTCCCCGCCGAGGAGGGCGGCCTCGTCCAGTCCACGCTGGCCGTCCCGATGGTGGCCCACGACACGGTCGTCGGCCTCGCGCAGTTCTCCCGGGCGAAGGGCAGCGAACCGTTCGGCGACCGCGACCGCGACCTCGCGGTGGAACTGGCCGCACGTGCCGCGGTCTCCATCGACAACGCCCGCCTGTACCGCCGGGAGCACGAGCGGGCGCTGATGCTGCAACGGTCCCTGCTGCCGCCCGGCGACCCGGAGGCGTCGGGCCTGGACATCGCCTGCCGCTATCTGCCGGGCAACGCGGCCACGGAGGTCGGCGGCGACTGGTTCGACGTCATCGAACTCCCCGGGCACCGCACGGCGCTGGTCGTCGGCGACGTGATGGGCCGCGGTCTGCGCGCCGCGGTGGCCATGGGCGAACTGCGCACGGCCGTACGCACCTTGGCGCTGCTCGACCTGGAGCCCGCCGAGGTGCTGTCCGCGCTGGACGAGATCGCCCGCGGCCTCGGCACGCCCGGCGGTATCCAGCAGGCCACCCGCACGGCCCGCCAGCCCCGGGACGCGGACCTCTCCGAGGTCTACCTCGCGACGTGCGTGTACGCCGTGTACGACTCGGTGACCCGACGCTGCACGTTCGCCAACGCGGGGCACCTGCCGCCGGTGCTGGTGGAACCGGGCGAGGCCGCACTGATGCTGGACGTGCCGCCGGGCATGCCGCTCGGCGTGGGCGGCGAACCCTTCGAGGAGGTGGAGGTCGACCTGCCCGAGGGCGCGCTGCTCGCCCTCTACACCGACGGACTCGTCGAATCCCGCGACCATCCGCTGGACGAGGGCCTTCAGGCGTTCGTGGGCGCGCTGACCAACCCGGCCGGACCCGCACCCGACCCCCGCTCCCCGGCGGCGGCGCCGCGCGCCGACGGCCGTCCCAACCTGGAGGACATCTGCGACCGCGTCCTCAGCACCCTCGACACCCACCACGGCGAGGACGACATCGCGCTGCTGATGGCCCGGGTGCAGGGACTGCCCGCCGAGTCGGTCGGCGACTGGACGCTGCCGCGTGAGCCGCGCAGCGTGGGCCGCGCCCGCGAGTACGCGCGCGGCCAACTGCTCAGCTGGGACCTGGAACCCCTGGTGGACACCACGGAGCTGCTGGTCAGCGAGCTGGTGACGAACGCGCTGCGCTACGGCGAGGGCGAGATCAGGCTCCGGTTGCTGCTGGACCGCACCCTGGTCTGCGAGGTCTGGGACGCCGGTCTGGTCCAGCCGCGCCGGCGCCGGGCCCGGGACACCGACGAGGGCGGCCGGGGCCTGCAACTGGTCGGCCTGCTCAGCGCGGCGTGGGGTTCCCGGCGGACGCCGCACGGCAAGACGGTCTGGTTCGAACTTCCGCTCCCCGACGGGGAGAACGCCCTGACGGACCCGGCGGAGGCGCTGCTCAGCCTGTTCTGAACCGGCCCCGGGTGAGCGGCCCGCCGAAGCTCGCCGGAGGGCCGCCGTCGGGGTCCTCGCCGAGCAGGACACCGCCGAGGACGGCACCGGCCAGTCCTAGGTCGTGCCCGGCCGCCCCGGCGTACGGGGTCCCGTGGACGCGCACGTCCCGCTCGGCGAGGGTCCGGGCCGCGCGGGCGAGTTCGTCGGCGTCCTGGATGCCGCCCTGCGCGAGCCGCCGTACCGCGTCCGCCAGCAGCGTGCGCGCCTCGGCGCCCACCGCCGCCCGGTGGGTGGCCACGAAGTCCTCGGCGGCCCCGGCGGCGCTGCACGCGACCCGGAACCCGGCGAGCGCCACGACGCCCCGGCGGCCCTCGCCGACCGCCTCGACGGCCCGCGCGATCCGCCGCAGGGCGTCCAGAGGGTCGTACGGCCCGCCGGTCAGCTCCTGCCGTACGGCGGCCAGCACGGTGTCGGCGTGCGCCAGCCGGGCACGCAGCTCGCCCACCGGAACGAGCTGCTTCGGCGGCGGGACCGGAGCGGGCGGAGCGGGCGGTCGCCGCTCGGCCGTGGCGCCGTTGCGGCCGGCCACGGTGCTGTTGCGACCGACTGTGCCGCCGTTGCGACCGGCCACGGTGCCGTTGCGGCCGGGGGGTCGCCTGCGCGCCCGGCTTCGCTCGACCGGGGCGTACCCGTACCCCCAGGTCCGCGCGCCCCTGCGGACGTCGGCCAGCGCCGCTTCGGCGCCGGTGAGTGCCGCGGGTACCAGCGCCGCGGCCTCACGCAGGTCATGGGACAGCCGCTCCACCCCGGTCACGAGGACGTCCGACTGGCCGAGGGCGCCCTCGGCCGCGCGCAGCCCGCGGACCGCCCGCGCCGTCTCGCCCGCACCGGCCGCCTGACGGGCCCGGTCGAGTTGCGCCGCGGCGAACGCCAGCCGGTCCCTGGCCTGTACGGCGTAGCCCTGGACGGGTTCGACGGCCGCCGGCCCATGGCGCTCGACCAGCCGGGCGGAGGTCGCCTCCGCGTCCGCCGCCCGCCCGGCCAGCTCCCGCACCCGCCCCTCCGCGGCCTCCGCCGCCCTGCCCGCGTCGCGTTCCAGCGCCCTCGTCCGGTCGAACCCGGCCGTCTCCGCGTCCAGCCGCCGCCCGGCCTCCGCGCACCGCCCCAGCACCCCCACGAGCGCCTGCCGCCGGGCGTCCGGGTCGCCCGGCAGACCCTCCTCGTAGCGCCGGTGTATCGCGAACGCGGCCGACAGCTCGGTCTCGGCCGCCCGCAGCGCCCGGGTGAACGGCTCCACGGCCGCGTCCCCCGACCGGGCGGCGGCGCAGGCCAGTTCCTCCCGGCTGGTGCGTACGGCGTCGTCCGCCCCGACCAGCGCGGCCCGGGCCTGCCGGTCGGACACGACGGGGGCGTGCGCGGGCGGCTCCGCGGACGCGGACCCGGGTGTCGTGCGGGTCCGGGCCCGCCGGGTGCGCCGTACGTATGCGTATCCCGCCAGGACCCCCGCCGCGCCCACGGCCACCAGCGGTACGACGAGGTCGGCCGGGGACGTCCGCTGCTGTTCCGGCGCGTGCTGTTCCGGCGTGGCGGCTCCGGCCTCGGCCACGGGTCCGGCCCGCACCGCGGGAACCGGATCTTGGGTACCCATCGTCATCACCGGCAACACCAGCCACGCGACCGAGACGGAACCGCCCAGCACGGTGTGCGCCACCCGCACGGATATGTACGACGCGGCATGCCTGGGCCGGCCCCGGAACACGGATGACGTCACATTTCGGAGCGTATGGGCGGCTGCCCGGCTCCGCGAGCGGGGTGGATACGCGCGGGGGACGAGGCGACGGCAGGGGACGGCGGGACGGCGGGACGGCACGGGGACGACGACAGGGGAGCGGCATGACCATGGAACCTGCACCGGAATCCAGACCGGCACCGGAGCCCGGGCCGGCAGCGGAGCCCGAGCCGGCATCGGAGCCGGCACCGGAGTCGGCACCGGCAGCGGAGTCCGCCACGGTTCGGGGGCCGCGGCGCAGGCGGTGGCTGCGGTGGGCGGCCGGCACCCTGGCCCTCCTCGTCCTGCTCCCCCTTCTCGCCGCGGGCATCGCGCTGCGGGTGAACTACGCGGGGGACCCGGCCGACGGCACCTACACCCGGGGCCGGGACGCCCTCTGGCTCGGCCACGCCTGGGTGGACGGCCGCAAGGACGACGCCGACGTCGCGGCCCTCGCCCGGCGACTGGACGGCACCGGCATCCGGGACCTGTACGTGCACTCCGGCCCGCTGGAACACGACGGCACGCTCCCCGCGTCCGCCTACCCGAAGGCCGCGTGGCTGATCGCCGCCATGCACCGCGAACTCCCCAGCGTCCGCGTGCAGGCATGGCTGGGCGACGTCCTGGCCACCGAAAGCCCCGACGGACTGCGCCTGGAGCGCCCGGCGACCAGGACCGCCGTCGTCCGCTCCGCCCGGCAGATTCTCGCGGCGGGGTTCGAGGGCGCCCACTTCGACCTGGAGCCGCTGCACTCCGGTGACCGCGACTACCTCGCCCTCCTGGACGACCTGCACCGCCTCACCCGCGAGCACGACGCCCTGCTCTCCGTCGCCGCCCACCAGATCGACCCGCTGCCCGCCCTCCACTCCGTCTTCGGCGCGGTCACCGGTCACCCCAAGTGGTGGTCGCAGGAGTTCTTCGGCCAGGTGGCACGCCGGGTGGACCAGATCGCCGTCATGTCGTACGACACCATGCAGCCGTTGCAGAGCCTGTACGGCGGCTATGTCGCCCAGCAGACCTCACTGGCCCTGGAGGTCACCCCTCAGTCCACCGACCTCCTGATGGGCCTGCCCTTCTTCAGCGAGAACCGCTTCGGCCACTGGGCGCACGCCGAGACCGTCCCGGCCGCCGTCCGCGGCGTTCGCCTGGGCCTGTCCCGCACAGCCCCCGACCGCACCCGCTTCGGCGTCGCCCTGTACGTCGACTTCGCGGCGACGGAGGAGGACTGGCGGCACTATCGGCAGGGATGGGCGGGCTGAGCGGATTGCGCCGGGCCGCGGACGGCGCTCCTGTTCCGCAACGCCCGGTCCCCCGGGACGTGGCCGCGGGCCGGCGGAGCCGGCGCGCGGCCACGCGGTCACCGTGGCCGGCCGTGCGGACGGGGCCGCGGCCGGCCGACCGCGGACGGCAGATCGGCAACGGCACGACCGACAAGATCTGAACCGGTCTTTTCTGGCGAGATCTGCTCCAATACTTCGGACTTAGCGGACGTTTCACCATCTTGCGGCCGTCGTTGTCGGCGTCGCCCCAGTGCACGCCACGACGCCGCCTCTGCCCGCATAATCGCCCGGGATAAAGTCGGCGCTGCGTACCGGCGGTCGGCTGAGGGGACATGGCGGTGGTTGGAGGGGTCCGTACGGACGGCGGTCGGCTCCCGGCGCTGTCCCCGCCGCACTTCGTCGGCCGGGACGAGGAACTGGACACGCTCGGATCGGCGCTCGGACGCACCCCCGCGGTCGTCCTGGTCGACGGCGAGGCGGGCATCGGCAAGACCCGGCTGCTGCGCGAGTTCCTGGCGTCCGAGGCGGAGCGGGGGCGGCGTGCCCTGGTCGGTGCCTGCCTGGAGCTGCGGGTGCCGTACACGCTCGGGGCGGTGGTGGACGCGGTGCGCGACGGCGTCGACGACGTTGCCGGGCTGCGGCTGAGCGGGCTGGGCGGAGCGCTGCGTCCGCTGTTTCCCGAGTGGGCCGACGACCTGCCGCCGGCTCCGGAGGCACTGGAGGACGCCACCGCCGCCCGGCACCGGCTGTTCCGCGCGTTCGCCGAGATCCTCGGCCGGCTCGACGCGGCGGTCCTCGCACTGGAGGACGTCCACTGGGCCGACGAGGCGACCCTCGAATTCCTGCTGTTCCTGGTCTCCCGCCGGCCGCAGCCGGTGAGCGTGGTGCTGACCTTCCGACGGGACGAAGTGCCGCCGGACTCCCTGCTGTTGCGGCTGTCCTCCCGGCTGCCCTCCGACGCCCGTCTGACCAGGCTGCCGCTGGGCCCGCTGGATGTCGGCGAGACCGCCTCGTTCGTCTCGTCGATGCTGACCGGCGAGCACGTCTCCAGCGAGTTCGCGGCCTTTCTGCACGCCCGCACCGAGGGCGTGCCGCTGGCGATGGAGGAATCGGTTCGGCTGATGCACGACCGGGCCGACCTGATCCGCCAGGACGGCGGGTGGGCACGGCGCCGACTGGACCGCATCGAGGTTCCGCCCACGATCCGGGACGCCATGCTGGAACGCGTCCAGCGGCTCCAGCCCGGCACCCGTACCGTCCTTTACGCGGTGTCGGTGCTGTCCGGCCCGTCCGACTACGCGACCCTGCGCGCCGTCACCGGTCTGCCCGAGGACCGGTTCGCGGCGCAGGCGGCCGAAGCGCTCGACTGCGGGCTGCTGCGCGAGGACCGGCCCGGCCAGTGGTCGTTCCGGCATTCGCTGGCCTGTCATGCCGTGTACGACGCCATCCCCGCCGGGGAACTGCGTGCCATGCACCTGCGGGCGGGCCGGGCGCTGGAGCAGTGGCCACGGCCCCCCGTGGCGCAGTTGGCCCGGCACTTCCGGCTGGCCGGCGACGCGGAGGCCGCGTGCCGGTACACCGAGGAGGCGGCCGACCTCTGCGTCCAGTCCGGGGATGTGGCCACCTCGGCGCTGCTGATGCACAGTCTGGTCACCAGCGTCCCGCTCCCCGCCGCGGCGCTGGTACGGCTGGTGACGAAGATCCAGTTCCAGGCGCTGTCCGGCTCCGACCCGTACTCGGCGATCATCGAATCGCTGCGGGCGGCGCTCAGCGGCCAGGTACTGACGCCGGTGGCGCAGGCGTTGGTCCGCTTCCAGGTCGGCCGGGTGCTCATGGTGGCGGGCGAGATCGAGGCGGGCCGCCGCGAGATCCTCGCGGCGGTGCCCCACCTGTCGCCGGAATCACCGGAGACGGCGCGCGCCCGGGTGCTGCTGGCGCTGCCCCTGGGGAACCCGCGGCCGGTCGCGGAGCACCTGCGGTGGCTGCAGGAGGCGCCGCCGCTGTCGCAGTCGATGGCCTCCCTCGACCGGCTGCGGCTGTCCGTGGAACGCGCGTTCGCGCTGCTCATGCTGGGCGAGGAGGCGGGCTGGGCCGCGGCCCGCGAGATCCCGGACGCCGTCCTGGACCCGCGAGAGGCGTCCGTCGTCGCGATAGGCCACACGAACGTCGGCGAGGAGGCGACGCGGTGGGGACGGTACGACGAGGCCAGGGCGCGGCTGGCCAGGGCCGGGGCCCTCGCCGAGCGCCACCAGCTCCTGGACTACCTGGACAGCATCGCCTCCTCCCGGGCCCACCTCGACTGGTTCACCGGCGCCTGGTCGGGACTGGCCGAGCGGACGGCACGCCTGGTCGACGACGACAGCGGGGTACGGCTGAAGGACCGGTCCGAGGCGGCACTCGTGGCGGGCCTGCTGCAGGCCGCCGCCGGAGACCTGGACGCGGCGAAGGAGCGGCTGCGTTTCGCCGGGCGCGACGACCAGCAACGCATCGAAGCCTCGGCCGCGCTGGCCCAGTTGTCCCTGCGCGACGGTGACGTCGACGAGGCGCTCCGCCTCACCGACCAGCCCGCCGAGATCGCCGTCGGCGGCGGCCTGTGGTCCCGTGCCGTCGAGTTCGCCCCGGCGCGCACCGCGGCGCTGGTCGCCGCCGGCCGGCTCGGCCGGGCCGCGGACGTGGTGAACGCCTTCGCGAAGGGGTTGGGCGACCGGGACGCTCCGGCGCCGCAGGCGTCCTTGGTGCTGTGCCGCGCGCTCCTGGCGGAAGGCGACGGCCGCCTCGCGGACGCCGTCACGCTGTTCGCCCGTGCCGCCGCCGCCTGGGAAGCGCTGCCGCGCCCGTACGACGCGCTGCTCGCCCGGGAGCGCTCCGCCCGCTGCCTGCTCGCGGACGGCCGGGACGAGGCCGGGCTGCCGCTGCTGTCCGACGTCGCGCAGGAACTGTCGGAACTCGGCGCCCACAACGACGCCGACCGGATCATCCGGTTCCTCGCCACGCGGGGCGGGGACCTCTCCGCGGTGACCCGCGGCCGGGGGCGTCCCGGCTACGGCAACCGGCTCTCGCCGCGCGAGCTGGAAGTGACCCGGCTGCTGGTCGAGGGGCTGACCAACCGGCAGATCGCCGACGCCCTGGTGGTGTCGGCGCAGACGGTCGCCAGCCAGGTGAAGTCGGCGATGCGCAAACTGGATGTGACCTCGCGCACCGCACTCGCGGTCCGGGTCGTCGAGTCCGGCCTCGTAGGCGAACTGGGACAAGACCCCCCCGGCGACGAGTGAATTCCGGACACCGTCCGGGGGACGAAGAAAAGTCGGTGAACGGGCGGCGGGATTAAATCCCGCATCTGACCGATCGTGCCGGCGGCCGGCCCGATCGCACACTCGTCGCCATGCTGCCCGCTGAACCACCGACGTCCGTGCCAGAAGGCAACCCTTGCGAACCGGGACATTGCGCCCGGGGTGAAACGGTGCCCTCCGGATCGTCGTCCGACCCGGCGGACGCCGCCACCACCGACGGCGCGGGGGCCGGTGCCGACGACGTCGGCGAATACGAACCCCTGTAGCGCGGAGGTTCGTGGTCGGTCGGTGACGGCCGGCGGCGCGAGGCACCGAGAGAGCGGGCCGGCCGGTGAAGGCCGGGAGTCCCGGCCCGCGACGGGAGTCCGGACGCCGACGTCCGGCATGCCTCCACGCCGAACCTCTCCCTGTTCCCCGTCATTCCTCTCACAGGAGACCCATAGATGAGCCCAAGCTCAAAAAGGCGCGTCGGCAGACGCTGGGGCGCGGTGACCGTCGGTCTGACCGTCTTCGGCATGCTCGTGTCGACGACGGCGGCCCACGCCGCCGACCCGGCCCGGCAGACTCCGCCCTCCGGTGCCGCACAGACCAACAGTTCGGCCAAGACCGCCGATACCGACCTGGCGCGGACCGTCTCCGCGGCCGGCGGGTCCGTCCCGGTCACCCTGATCACCGGCGACAGGGTGCACGTCGGTGTCGACGCCAAGGGCAATCCGGTCGTCCGCGACACCGAGAGCGCGGCCCGGCCCGACGGACTGCCGGTCGTCTTCCGCACGTTCACCCGCCAGGGCAAGCTGTACGTCGTTCCGGACGACGCTTTCGCGCTGGTCAGCAAGGGAATGCTCGACTGGGGACTCTTCGACCTGAGCCAGCTGGTGACGCTCGCCGCGGCCGGCCGGGGCGGCACCGTGCCGGTGCTCGTCTCCTACACCGGCACGGACGAGGCCGCCAGGACGCGGAAGGTCGCCGGGGCGTCCGGTGGAAGGGCCCTGCCGAGCATCAACGGCCGCTCGCTGAACATCGCCGAGGACGGACGCTGGTGGCAGGAGGTGCGGGGCAAGACGGCCGCCACGCCGGCCACCGCCCGGTCCGCCGGTTCCCTGGCCGGGGTCAAGAAGGTCTGGCTCAACGGCCTGTCCCACATCGACCTTGAGCACTCGGTCCCGCAGATCGGCGCGCCGGTCGCCTGGGAACGCGGCTACGACGGCACCGGCGTGACCGTGGCGGTACTGGACACCGGTATCGACGCCACCCACCCGGACGTGTCCGCGAGCATCGCCGGGCAGGTCGACTTCACCGGCAGCCCCACCGGCGCCAAGGACGGGCACGGGCACGGCACCCACGTGGCCTCCACGGTCCTCGGCAGCGGCGCCGCGTCCAAGGGACTGCGCAAGGGCGTCGCACCCGGCGCCAAGCTGCTGGTGGGCAAGGTCTGCGACGACAACGGGCAGTGTCCCGACGACGGGATCATCGCGGGCATGGACTGGGCCGCCCACTCGGGGGCCAAGATCGTCAACATGAGCCTGGGCGGTGAGCCCACCGACGGCACGGACCCGGAGAGCCAGGCACTCAACAACCTCAGCCGCAGCACCGGGACCCTGTTCGTGGTCGCGGCCGGCAACTCCGGCTTCGTCCACCAGAAGGTCGTCTCCCCGGGCTCCGCCGACGACGCGCTGACCGTGGCCGCCGTCGACAGGAACGACGAGATGGCCACGTTCTCCAACAGCGGACCGCGCCTCGGGGACGGCGCCGCCAAGCCCGACATCGCGGCGCCGGGCGTCGACATCATCGCGGCCCGCGCCGCCGGCACCACCATGGGCACGCCGGTGGACAAGTACTACACCACGGCCAGCGGGACCTCGATGGCGACGCCGCACGTGGCCGGTGCCGCGGCCATCGTCGCCCAGCAGCATCCCGACCTGACCGGTCAGCAGATCAAGACGCTGCTGATGGACACGGCCACCGACCTCGGGCACAACATGTACGACCAGGGCCGGGGCCGGGTCGACCTGGCGACCGCGACCAACCCGCGGATCGTCCCGAAGGGCAACCTGAACTTCGGCCGCCTGACCTACCCGGCCGCGCCGGCGACGAAGAAGATCACCTACACCAACAGCGGTGACGAGGCGATCACGCTGCATCTCACGATGCCGGTCTCCTTCGCCGACGGCCGGCCCGCCGCGGCAGGCATGTTCACCCTCAGCACGGACAAGGTGGTCGTTCCCGCAGGCGGGTCCGCCGACGTGTCGGTGACGCTCGACAGCGGGGTGCTCGGCACCGACGGCCCCTACGGCGCCTACAACGGGATGATCAACGCCCGGGACGACTCGGGCGCGATACGGCTGACCTCGGGCATCCACACCTTCGTCGAGGCCGAGAAGTTCCCGCTGACCCTGAACGTCATCGCCCCGGCGGGCGCCACCGACGTGCGGTACAGCACCGCCACGTTCACACCGGTCGACGACCAGGTGTACCTGCACACCCTCCCGGACAGCGCCGTCGGCGCCGAAACCGTGACCCAGCAGCTCTTCCGTGGCACCTACGCGGTGCAGATGCCGGTCAGATGGCGGAACGCGGCCGGCGAGTGGCAGCAGGCCCAGCCGATGGCACCGGAGGTCAGCCTCACCAAGGCGACCACGGTCACCCTGGACCTGCGCAAGGCCAAGCCGCTGAGCGTGCAGTACCCGGAGACCACCGAGACCTACATGGCGTCCGACGTCGTCAACCGGGTCTCGGCGACCGGGGCGTGGACCGCTGGCACGGTGGCCTCGGCCGAGTACACCGCCGCCGAACCGAACTGGTGGACGCTGCCCACCGGCAAGGTGACCATGGGCTCCCTCACCCACGACTTCTACAGCTCGCGGACGACGCCTGTCGTCACCATGCAGGCCACCGGCGGCGGTGCCCCCGTCGGCCTGTCCGCCCGCTACGGGACCCCGGACGCCTCGCTGAGCGAGACGCAGATGTGGCTGAACGAGAACGGTGATCCGCGCTTCCGGGAAGCCGCGATCAAGGTTCCCCGGCTGCCCCTCAAGGGACGGCTGCAGGTGGTCCAGGCAGGCTCCGGGACCGCCACCGAACTCGCGAAGGCCGACGTCCGGGGCAAGCTCGTACTCCTGACACCGGCCGACATCTGCACGGGGACCTGCGACTTCGTCCAGCTCCGGGACGAGCGGGTGGCCGCCGCTGCCGCCGCCGGCGCCGTCGGCGTGCTGGTCGCGGCACCGGATCTCACCTCGCTGGGCCGCCCGAACACTCTCGACCAGTGCGTGGACGGGCCGCAGAGCTGCCCGGCCATCCAGCCGTACACCGCCGTGCCCGTCGTGACGGTGCCCTACGCCCAGGCCGAAGCCCTGATCAAGCGGATCAACCGGTCGCGCGTCGAGATCAGCCTCGGCGGCAGCGTCGTACCGAGGGCGTACGCCGCCAGGTACCACGACGAGGGACAGATCAAGGAGAACACCTACCGGGTCGGAAAGGACGAGCTCGACCGGATCGACATCCACTTCCACGCGACCCGGCCCGGAATCGTCCACCAGCTGTCCTGGATGCAGTTCCTTCAGGCCACCCCCAACGCCTCGCAGGTGAGCCTGCCGCACCCGGCCACGCAGCAGTCCATGACCACCTTCATCAAGCGGCAGGACGACGCGATCAGCCGGTTCAGCGCCTCCTGGGCCGAGCCCGGAGCGGACTCCTTCCTGGCGCACAACCGCTCCGAAGCGAACGACCTGATCACCACCGGCCGGAACGACATCCACCTGAACGCGGGGCCCGCCGTACCGGGGGCCGTGCCGCAGGTGAAGACCAAGTCCGGCTTCGAGGTGGCGGCCGGACCGTGCTCGGGCTGCCGCCAGGGTGACACCTTCTACCCCACCGTCTACCTGACGGGCAGTGACGGCGGTCGCCAGGCACTGATCGGCATCGTCGACGACGAGCTGCTCACGAATGACTTCGCCGCAATCCCGACCTGCGGGCCGACCCCCTCGGCCACCCTGCCGAACCTCGACTACATCTGCGACTTCAGGCTGCTGGACGCCTCCGGTCAGGAGATCGAGCGGCAGGCACAGCACCTCCCCGACGAGAACTACTCGACTCTGTGACGGCACGCAGACCCGCTAAGGAGACCAACACGATGAACACGGGTGTGCCTGCAACACGGCGCCGCAGAGGGGCCCTGATGGTGCTCGCCGCCGCGGCCACGCTGGCGCTGGCCGGCTGCAAGGGCGGTGACCTCATCTCCTACGACCTGCCGGCCAAGTCGGCCCGGTACACGTTCGAGACGAACACCGACGACGTCAAGACGGTCTGGCAGTACTCCTCGGCCGAGGCGACCAAGGACGACGCCCCCAAGCTGAGCCCGTGCATGGGTGACGCGGTCGACAGCAACGACGCCGCCTGCCGTCCGGAGCCGCTGATCTTCCTGCGGTACGACTTCGGTCTGGCCCTGGACAACACCGTCAAGGCCGGGGAGAACCACGAGATCACCGTGGTCGGCTACTACCAGCCGCGCCTCACCGACCTGCCCAAGGTGACCTCCCTGAAGGCGGAGACCACCTTCGACGGCGGCAGCACCTGGCACCCGGTGGCCACCAGCGCCGCCGGAAAGAACACCTTCACCACGATGATCAAGAACCCCAGGAAGGACCAGGCCGCCAAGGGCGTCGGTCTGCGCATCAGCGCGACCGACAGCCAGGGCAACACCGTCAAGCAGACCATCCCCACGGCGTACACGCTGCGCTGACGGCTGACCGGCTGACGGAATCCGTCACACCCGGCTGAGCGGACGGGGCGGGACCGAGAGGGTCTCGCCCTGTCCGCCTGTCTGCGGGACGCCGCGGTGGCGGGGGCGGGCGGGCGGGGCGCTGGACGGACTCCGGCCCGGGACCGTTCGCCGCAACCGCTCCCCGCTGCCTCCCGGGGCGGGGTAACGGGACTTCGCCGTCAGCGCGTTGACCTGGGAAGGAGGACGCGCGCCCGATCGTAGAGGGCTCGCGCATGAGCGTTTCGGACATGCGGTCTGATCATCCTGACCATGGTCCGCATACGGTCGTCGGCACGGCCGGACTGCACCATGGGCCACTCGTCCAGGGCGGATGTCCATGTCGCGCAGGCGGCCTCAAGATGCCCGGCCTGCAGTTGGCGTTCGGCCAGGAGGCCGCGGCGCTGTACTCGGGTACGCCGGTAGACGCCGTGTCGTAGCCGGTCCGCCTCCTTCAGGGCGTCGACGGCTCCGGCCCGGTCACCTAGTTCGTAACGGACCTGGCTGATGTGGTAGTTGAGAGCCGCTGGATCGTACGCACCAAATGTCCCGGTGCGTGATTCGGCCCGGTCCATGGCCGCCTCGGCCTCGCGGATGTACCGAAGCGCACCCGTACGGTCAGCCGTCTGTGCGGCTGAGTGGGCTTGCTGACCGGCGATGAAGGCCCGCAGCCGGGGACCCGCAGCGGGGGAGGCCGCAGCAGCGGCGTCCGCGAGGTCCATGGCTCGCCTGCCGTGGCCGAGATCGACGGCTTGGACGCTCAAGCCCCGCAGCGTGGTGCAGTACGTGAGATGATCTTCCGCCGCTCCCGCCAGCTCAAGGGCTTTGACGTAGTAGCGCTGTGCGAGTCCGTGCAGCCCCTCATCGACAGCCATGTAGCCAGTGAGGTAGCAGAGGCCCGAGGCAGCGGCCATCATCGCCTTGCGCACGTCGTCCGGCGCGTCCGCGCGTAAGTAGCCGGCCACCGTGTTGACCAGGAA
This sequence comes from Streptomyces sp. NPDC006012, assembly GCF_042871185.1. Taxonomy (NCBI): domain Bacteria; kingdom Bacillati; phylum Actinomycetota; class Actinomycetes; order Kitasatosporales; family Streptomycetaceae; genus Streptomyces; species Streptomyces sp. NPDC006012. The sequence goes on along the minus strand of NZ_JBIAIE010000004.1, from coordinate 387,833 downwards.
CGCAGCGGCCATGGGGCGTGCGTGGCGCCCGCCGAACTGGTCGTCGAGCTCGGACACCTTGGTGGTCATGTCGATGACCGTCCGGACTTCCGGCATCCCTATGCGGGCCACCCGTCCGGTCCCGAACGCCTCCAGCCGCCCTACGACGTCCTGCCAGCCGGGAATGGTGAGCGCGACCGAGAACAGCCCGGCGCCGAGGACGCCGCGCCGTGAGGGGTCCATGTCCTGTCGGCCCAGTTCGACCACCCCTTCCACGGTGTCGTCCGCGGTGGACGGGGAGCCGCCCTTGGGGGACGGAAATCCCGCCTCGGCGTAGGTGACGTGCCGGTTCAGTTTTCGCCGCAGGGCTTCGAGGATGCACCGCCGTGCGGGTTCCCGTGGCACCGTCCCGTTCAGCCAGTGGGTGACGGCGGACTCGTCGTAGCGGAACGGGATGCCCGTCTCTGTGCCGACGGCGTTGGTCTGCCGCGCCAACTGGGCGTGCGTCCAGCCCGCCTCGCTGACCAACCGGGCCAATCCTGCGTTCGGTTCCCGCTTTCTCATCGCCCCGACTCCCCGCGCACTTTCAAGGCTTTCAAGTCCTGGTCCGGACTCCAAGCTACCGCTGAGCGTGGTCGTGCGGTTGCTTAGAGGTGAAGAGATCACCCGGTGAAAGCGAGGGGACGGCCATGAGCAGCCAGACATCCCCCGGCCAGGAATGGGCGGGAGCGACTGGACCCACGAACGTCCCGGCGGTGCCTGCCGTGGGGACGCTGTTTCACGACGCGGGGCGGGGCATAGTGGGCGAGTTCCGCGGCGAATGGTGCGGGGTGTGGTCTCTTCGCCCCGTCACCGGCGGCAGGGAATGGGACGCCGACCCCGCCGACGTGCAGCCGGCGAGCCCGGAGCAGCGCTTGCACGCGGAGAACGCCCGGGCGAACGCACGAAGTCGGGGTGAACTGCTGTGAGCGCTCTGACCCGACGCAACTTCGCGTTCTTCAAATGGACGTTACGGCCCGACCGGGACGACGACGCCCCACCGACCACCTACGTCCTCCGGTGTCTCACGCTCACCGGCGACGACACCGCGTGCGCGGCGAAGTCCCCGTCGAGCGAGAACCCGGGCGAGCCGCAGAAATGGGCCTTCGACCACCTGCGCGAGCATCCCGAGCACACCAGTTACGCCGAGGTGATCGAACGTCCGTGGGTGATGTGGCGGGAGGGCCCGGCGTGAACCGAGAGCCGGAACCGGCCGTCCGGGGCGGATTTCGCCCGCGCCGCTGCCCCACTCGCCGTACGTACTCACCGAGAACCCTTGGAGGCAGGCCCGTGCGCCGCCCGACGCAAACCGAGAAAGCCGCAGCGCGCGGGATCGCCCGAGCGGACAAGGACATCATCATCGAGCGGTACCGGACCGGGGAGCCGGTGCGCAGGATCGCCGATGTGTACGGCGTCACCCCCAGCTGGCTGACGCTCCGGCTCGACGACTGGGGGGTCCCGCGCCGCCAACGCTACGAAGCGCACCTGCACCGCCGTCCGGCTCAACGTGTCTTCCGCGGACGCATGCCGCGCCGGACGAGGGCCGAGGTGCGTGCCGCGCAGGCCGGGTTCGTCGAGAACCGTACGGAGGTGATCCTGCGTTACCGGGACGGTGAGTCCATCACATCCCTCGCCCGGTCGTTCACCGTCGCTCACGCGTGGGTTGCGGAACGGCTGAACGAGTGGGGCGTGTCCCGCCGGGCACCGTCCGCCTCTGCGGTAGTGCCCGGTGCCGGAGCCCTGTCCCTCCTTGCCGGAGGGGACCCGAAGACCCCGGCTCGCTGACGCGGCGTGCCGGTCCCCGAAGACTCTGGGACGAGATCGAAACCGCCTGCCGCTGGTCGGGGGAGCCGCGGAAACCGGGGTTCGAGCGGTTCGGGCTCACCGTGGACGCCGACGGCGAGCGGGTGTGGCTCGATCAGCCGGACCACCTTGTGGCGGTCCGGCCGGAGGTGACCGAGGGAGCCTTTCGACGGGCCCTGTGCGTCTCCTGGAGCCTTCGGTGTGCGCACGGTCGGCCCCCTGGCGTGGCCACCGGGGCCGACTACCGGGTTGCAGAAGCGGTTGTGGCGCGACGACGCATTCTCCTGAACTGTACGGGCAACTGAGTTGATCTGATGGGAGGTTCATGCACACCCCATCGGTGAGTGCGCGAGGCGACGATGTTCACTTGTATCGGTACGGGATGCGGATCCCGTTGGTTCTCGGGAGGAACGTAAGTGTCATCACCGACGGGACAGGTACCGGAAGATCCGACAGAGATCTCGCTGGCAGAGAGCTTTGGGGCGGTTGAGCAGGCTTGGACCCGGCTACTGCGGACGACGGACCAAGGGGGCTGGGAGCTCATTCGCAGGGGGGCGATGTCGGCAGACAGCCTCTTCGCCTATCAGGAGCAGTGGCGCGGTGCCATAGCTGAGGAAGAGGTCGCAGTGGCGCAAGCGGTGACGCAATGGCAGGAGGCATGGAACAGGGAGTGGCAGCGGTCGGAACAGACCCAGGACCCGACACAGCGGACTCATGAGCAACAGGTGTTGAATCGGTGGCGGGATCGGTTCGGCGTGGCAGAAAATCATGCAAGTCAGCAGTTGGACCGGCAGGCGTCACGGCGGTTGGCTGCGCGGCAGCAGGCTGCCGCAGGACAAAACCCACGTGCGGCGGCCGTCCGGGCAACGTATCCCCGCGGCAACTCGTCCGAGCCGTCGGCAGCCAACAACTCATCCCCACGTTCACCGTGGGCTCAGCCGGGCCCAACGCAGGGACCCTCGCGGAGAAGGTGACGGGTCGCCCTGGAACGGTGCCCTCGACCTCCGGCCGATAGACCGCGTGGAGACGGTGCTGCACCTCACGGGCGAGTTCGACTCCGGCACCGTGGGAACCCGCCTCGCCGAGCGGCACCCGGGCCGTTTCCCGGCCTTCCGAGCTGGCGGGAGAGCGTGGCGGAACTCGCTCGGCAGGCGGAGGATCCCGACGGTGACGTGTGGGTCCTCGCCGGGGACGAGGGGCCAGACGCCCTCGTGGGGCTGAACGGAGGACGAGCTGAACGAGTCGGCTCATTACTTGTACTCGACAGTCACCGACCCCGCTTACCGGCGCAGGAAGCCGGGGACCGTGATGGGTCTGTGGGCGGTGGGCCGGGCAGCGCACGAAGGGTGCGCATGGATTCGTCGGGACTGCCACGTCCGTGCGTCTCCGGCGTGCTCGGTGTGCGCACTCGTCTCACCGGTAGCGGCAGTCCGGTCCACCTGTCAGGTTGCAGAAGCGGTCGTGGCTCGATGATGCGTCCTCTTGAACCGTACGGACAGCTGAGACGTTGTCGTGCGCGGGGATCCCGTCTTCTGCCTGTGGAGCGACTATGCCGTTGAGGAACCTTTCCGCCGATGTCAAGGGGCTTTCTCCGGAGCAGCGGGAGGTACTGGAAGAGACCGCTGACTGGAGGTGCCTGTTGTCCGCCTCGCCGGTGAGCTTGCGAGGAAACGATGAGCAGTTGCATCAGGTGTGGAAAGCGGCTGTGGATGCCGGCAAGGAGGAGGAAGAATATGACTGGGGTTATGTGAATAGCCAGGCCAGCTGGCGCGCGGAACGTCTGGGTGGAGATGCCGAATTGCTGCACACAGTGTACCGACTGGGGTTTAATTTTGGTGCACTTTCACGGTATGACGGGTCGGATGATGCTGCACTGCAGTCACGGCTGGACATCGTTCATCACGACGCCGGGGTCGCGCAATCCGCGGACTCGCAAAGTGATTCAGTCGCGCACTCGCCCGTGGACCCTCAAGAACCGGCACGGTCTTCTGGGCCTGACGGTGCTGTTCTAGCGTGGCTGCATCAAATTCCTGCCGACGCCGGGGTCGCGCTACCCCCGAACGCGCAAAGTGATTCAGTCGCGCGCTCGTCTATGGATCCGCAAGGATCGCACTCCGTAAATACGGCGACAGGTGCGCCGCAAGCCAACCGGCAAATAGCACGGCATGCAATGGTGGATCTGTCCTCCACCGACGGACGAAGGCACGCGCCTTCTCCTTCTCGTGCTTACTCTTCTCCGGGGACCGGTCAAAGCCAGCAGGTTCGTAGGGGATCCAGTCGAGCCGGTGGGTCGTGAGTGGTTGAGTCCACTCGGTGATAATCGTGTCTGGGGATCCTGGTGCCCACCGTGCCGGGACTTGCCCTTTCGGACCCGCCCGTCCAGGACCCCGCCCGGCTAAGACCGCCGCCTGATCTTCGCCCCCAGCCACACCAGCGGGTCGTACTTCCGGTCGACCGCCCGTTCCTTCATGGGGATCAGCGCGTTGTCCGTGATCTTGATGCCTTCGGGGCACACCTCGGTGCAGCACTTGGTGATGTTGCAGTAGCCGAGGCCGTGTTCGTCCTGGGCCGTGGTGCGGCGGTCCAGGCCGGTTTCGGCGGCGGAGTCCAGCGGGTGCATGTCCAGTTCGGCGACGCGCATCAGGAAGCGCGGGCCCGCGAACGCCTTCTTGTTCTCCTCGTGGTCCCGCACGACATGGCAGGTGTCCTGGCACAGGAAGCACTCGATGCACTTGCGGAACTCCTGCGAGCGGTCCACGTCCTCCTGCATCATGCGGTACTCGCCGGGGCCCAGGTCCGCGGGCGGTACGAACGACGGGATCTCCCTGGCCTTCTGGTAGTTGAAGCCGACGTTCGTCACCAGGTCGCGGATCACCGGGAAGGCGCGCAGCGGGGTGATGGTGATCGTCTCGTCGCGGTCGAAGACCGACATGCGGGTCATGCACAGCAGCCGGGGCCGCCCGTTGATCTCCGCGGAGCACGAACCGCACTTGCCCGCCTTGCAGTTCCAGCGCACCGCCAGGTCGGATGCCTGGGTGGCCTGGAGGCGGTGCACGATGTCCAGGACCACCTCGCCGTCGTTGACCTCGACCCGGAAGTCCTCAAGGCCGCCGCCCTCGGCATCGCCCCGCCACACCTGGAAACGGGCCTCGTAGCTGCTCATTCGTACAGCTCCTCTTCGGCGAGGTACTTGACCAGCTCCTCCTTGTCGAACAGGGCGAGCAGGTCGGGGCGGATGGGCTCGGTGGTCTCGCGGGTGAGGGCGATCCGGTCGCGGGCCGGGTCGCGGTCCGCGCCGACGGGGTCGGCGAGCGTGCACAGCAGATTGACGTTGCGCCAGGCGCGCTCCATCGTCGGGTGGTCCTCGCGGGTGTGGCCGCCGCGGGACTCCGTGCGCTCCAGCGCCGCGCGGGCCACGCACTCGCTGACCAGCAGCATGTTCCGCAGGTCGAGGGCGAGGTGCCAGCCCGGGTTGAACTGGCGGTGCCCCTCGACACCGGCCCGGCGGGCGCGTACCCGCAACCCGGCCAGCTTCTCCAGGGCCTGTGCCATCTCGCCCTCGCGGCGGATGATGCCGACCAGGTCGTTCATGGTCTGCTGGAGTTCCTGGTGGAGGGTGTACGGGTTCTCGGGCGGGCCGGATTCCGCCGTGCCGTCCCCGGCCGCCGCGCTCGTGCCGTCGGCTGCGGAGAACGGGCCGAGGGCCTCCGCCGCCGCCTCCTCGACCTGCTCGTCGGTGATCCGGGGACGGTCGTCGCCCGCCGCCGCGTGCTCGGCCGCGTGCAGTCCGGCCCGGCGTCCGAACACCAGCAGGTCGGAGAGCGAGTTGCCGCCGAGCCGGTTGGAGCCGTGCATGCCGCCCGCCACCTCGCCGGCCGCGTACAGCCCGGGTACGCCGCGCGCCGCCGCCGTGTCGGAGTCGACCGCGACACCGCCCATCACGTAGTGGCAGGTCGGCCCGACCTCCATGGCCTCCGCGGTGATGTCGACGTCGGCCAGCTCCTTGAACTGGTGGTACATGGACGGCAGCCGGCGCCGGATCACCTCGGCGGGCATCCGGGTCGACACGTCCAGGAACACCCCGCCGTGCGGGGTGCCGCGGCCCGCCTTGACCTCGGAGTTGATGGCACGGGCCACCTCGTCGCGGGGCAGCAGCTCGGGGGGACGCCGGTTGTGGTCAGGGTCCTCGTACCAGCGGTCGCCCTCCTCCTCGGACTCCGCGTACTTCTCCTTGAAGACGTCGGGGATGTAGTCGAACATGAACCGCTTGCCCTCGGAGTTGCGCAGGACCCCGCCGTCGCCGCGCACCGACTCGGTGACGAGGATGCCCTTCACGGACGGCGGCCAGACCATGCCCGTCGGGTGGAACTGCACGAACTCCATGTTGAGGAGGGGTGCCCCGGCGAGCAGCGCCAGGGCGTGTCCGTCGCCGGTGTACTCCCAGGAGTTCGAGGTGACCTTGAAGGACTTGCCGATGCCGCCGGTGGCGATCACCACGGACGGCGCCCTCAGGACGAAGAAGCGGCCGGTCTCGCGTTCGTAGGCGAAGACGCCCGAGACGCGGCGGCCGTCCTTGAGGATCCGGGTGACCGTGCACTCCTGGAAGACCTTCAGCCGGGATTCGTAGTCGCCGGTCTCCCGGTGGTCCTCCTGCTGGAGGGCGACGATCTTCTGCTGGAGGGTGCGGATCAGCTCCAGGCCGGTGCGGTCGCCGACGTGTGCGAGGCGCGGGTACTCGTGGCCGCCGAAGTTGCGCTGCGAGATCTTGCCGTCCTTCGTACGGTCGAACAGCGCACCCCAGGTCTCCAGCTCCCACACCCGGTCCGGGGCCTCCCGCGCGTGCAACTCGGCCATCCGCCACTGGTTGAGGAACTTTCCGCCGCGCATGGTGTCGCGGAAGTGCACCTGCCAGGTGTCGTGCTCGTTCACGTTGGCCATGGCCGCCGCGATGCCGCCCTCGGCCATCACCGTGTGCGCCTTGCCGAACAGCGACTTGCAGATCACCGCCGTACGGGCGCCCCGTTCCCGCGCCTCGATCGCGGCGCGCAGTCCGGCGCCACCGGCGCCGACCACGACGACGTCCCACTCCTGTCGGTCGACCACGGACATCAGCAGTTCCTACCCCAATCTGGAAGAAGCGCTAGAAGAAGCGCGGGTCGTCGAAGGCGCCGGAGGCGAGCAGGAAGACATAGAAGTCGGCGAGTGCCACGCTCACCAGCGACGCCCAGGCCAGCTGCATGTGGCGGGCGTTGAGCCGGCCGACGAACTGCCAGGCCCGGTAGCGCACCGGGTGCCTGGAGAAGTGCTTGAGCTTGCCGCCGACGATGTGCCGGCAGGAGTGGCAGGACAGGGTGTACGCCCAGATCAGCACGATGTTGGCGAGGAACACCAGGGTGCCGAGACCCATGTGGCCCCACCGGTAGTGCTGGTCCCGGAAGGACAGCACGGTGTCGTAGGTGAGGACCCCGGCGACCAGCAGTGCGGCGTAGAAGAAGTACCGGTGGACGTTCTGCAGGATCAGCGGGAAGCGGGTCTCGCCGGTGTACTTCTTGTGCGGCTCGGCGACCGCGCAGGCCGGCGGGGACGCCCAGAAGCTGCGGTAGTACGCCTTGCGGTAGTAGTAGCAGGTCAGGCGGAAGCCGAGCGGGAAGATCAGGATGATGATCGCCGGGGAGATCCCCCACCAGCTGCCGAAGAGGTCGCCGTTGGGACCGCCGCGCATCGGCTCGCAGTTCTGGGCGAGACAGGGCGAGTAGAAGGGCGAGACGTACGGCGCCGCGTAGTAGTCGGCGTTGGCGAAGGCCCGCCAGGTCGAGTAGACGACGAAGGCGAACAGACCGGCCGCGGTGACGGCGGGCGCCAGCCACCAGCGGTCGGTCCGCAGGTGCGGGGCGGCGATGGCGGCACGGGTGCCGGTGCGTACGCCGCCGGTGCTAGGGGGTTCCGTACCAGTGGCCAATGGGGGACTCCGGTCGGGTCGGGGTGGCGGGCCTGCGGTGACTGCCTAGGGTGCGTGCCGGTCGCGGGCACCCAGACCTTCGTCGTCCGAGTCCGTCCACAGGCTCATGTCGTACGGCGTGTCGGGAATGGTGACGAGATCGGGGCGGCGCGGCTCGGCGAACCGGGGTGCCGCCTCGCACAGCAGCGCCACGCTCTCGCGCAGGTGCTCGGCGTCGGCGCGGATGCGGCGTATCTCCAGGCCGCCGCTCCCGAACTGCTGCTCCAGGCGTCCGACGCACCGGAACAGGTCGTCGAGGTTGCGCTGGACTGACGTCAGGTCGTCGTGCACGGACATGACGTGACCTCACTTTCCCGGACCTCGTGGTCCAAGGCGGCAACGTTCATGCGCCTGCGAGTGTTGCGCGTCACACCTGCAGATGTGAAGCCATGTGCAGCGATTGGCGGATCGTGTGCCACTGCCGCACGCCCGCACGCGCTCTGTCTGCGCCGGGCGCGTGTTGCGCCGCACGGGTGGGCTTGTGAGCCCCCGCCGCCGTGTCGCCCCCGGCTGGCGAACCCTTTCCTCTTCAGTGGGTCCGTAGATCTGATCAGCACCAAAATACCGCCAAACGTGATCAGAACCCACCTTTGTCACCGGGCTCCCCGGAGGTAGCAAGATGTCCCACGACGGCGTCGGACCGCGCGCGATCTCACGCTCGGCCGCCTTCCTCACCGCGGGTGCGCTCGCGGTGTCCGTCCTCGCCGGCTGCAGCTCCGACGACGAGGCGAGCCGTCCGCTGGCCGGACAGGACATCGCCGCCACCACCCGTGACCAGGTCGCCGACGGAGGCGCCCTGCACTGGGCCGTGGACGCGCTGCCGGAGACCCTGAACAGCTTCCAGGCCGATGCCGACACGGGTACGAACCGGGTCGCGCAGGCTGTTCTGCCGTCGATGTTCCACAGCGACGCCAACGGCAGCCCGGTGAGCAACGCCGACTATCTGGAGTCGGCCAAGGTCATCGAGACCGAACCACGTCAGGTCGTCCTGTACAAACTGAACCAGCAGGCCGTGTGGAGCGACGGCCGGGAGATCGGCGCCGCCGACTTCGCCGCCCAGTGGCGTGCCCTGTCCGGCAAGGACACCGCGTACTGGACCGCCCGCAACGCCGGCTACGACCGCATCGAGAAGATCGAGCGCGGCGCGAACGACCTGGAGGTCCGGGTCACCTTCAACCGTCCGTACGCGGACTGGAAGGCGCTGTTCTCCCCGCTGTACCCGAAGGACATCATGGGGACCCCGGACGCCTTCAACGACGGCGCGCGCCGGGAGCTGCCGGTCACCGCCGGGCCGTTCCGCCTCGAAAAGATCGACGGCAAGGCCAAGGACATCGTCCTCACCCGCAACCCGCGCTGGTGGGGGCGGCCCGCGAAGCTGTCCGAGCTGGTGCTCCGGGCGGTGCCCCGTGACCAGCGGGCCACCGCGCTGGCGAACGGCACCGTGGAGCTGGCCGACATCGACCCCGCGGACGTCGAGCGGATCAACCTCGCCGCCCAGGGCAGCGGCGGCGCCCCCGTCCTCGGGGCGGGCCGCACCTCCGCGAAGCAGCTGCGCTCCTGGGCGCTGGCGCACGGCCTGCCGGCCAAGGGGCTGCCCGAGGGCACGACGAAGCTCCGCGAGAAGATCACGACGTATCTGCGCGAGCAGAACGCCCTGCGCGACATCGAGATCCGCAAGTCCCTGGAGCCCGCCTACACCCAGCTCGCCCTCAACGGCTCCAGCGGTCCCCTGGCCGACGAGCGGGTCCGCCGGGCCGTCGCCCGCGCCATCGACCGCAAGGCGCTGGCCAAGGCGGTGCTCGGCCCGCTCGGCCTGCCTGCGGATCCGGTCGGCAGCCACCTCGCCCTCTCCGGCCAGCCCGCCTACACCGACGGCAGCGGCTCCCTGGGCACCCAGGACGCCGCGGAGGCGCAGGCGCTGCTCGGGGACGCCGGATGGGTGCGCGGCGGACCGGTCAAGGAGGAGAAGCCGGACAAGGCGGCCGGGTCGCAGGCCGAGTCCGAGGGCGGCCAGGACGGCGCGTACGTCGTCGGCGAGGACGACGACAAGGCGCCGCGCACGGACGACGGCGAGGACACCGGGGCGGCGGCGCAGGACGACGAGGAGGGCGGCGCGACCGGCCGGCAGGACGACGGGCAGGACGACGGGGAGGACGCCAAGTCGCCGCTCAAGGGCGACGGGGAGGACTCCAAGGAGCCCGGGGACCTCGCGGAGAAGCAGGGCGTGGGGGAGACGGGCGGCGAGAGCGCCAGGCGCCTCGCGCAGGAGGGCGAACGGCACACCGACAAGCATCCGCCGCAGGGTGGTGCGCCCGGCGCGTACGCCCCGCGGGGCACCGCCGCCCCGGCCGCCGTGTCCGGGCCGTTCGCCAAGGACGGCAAGGCGCTCTCGCTGCGCTTCGTGGTCCCCTCGGGTGCCGGTTCGGAGTCCCTGCGGACCGTCGCCGACCGGATCGCGCAGATGCTGGACAAGGCCGGCATCCGCACGGAGATCAGCAAGGTCCCGGACGAGGGCTACTTCAAGGACCACATCGCCTCCGGTCAGTTCGACCTCGCCCTGTACTCCTGGCCGTCCACCGCCTTCCCCGCCACCGACGCCCGCCCGATCTACGGCAAGCCGCTCCCTGCCGCCGACGGCTCGGTGAACATCGAGCAGAACTACACCCGGGTCGGCACCGATCAGATCGATCAAATGTTCGACCAGGCCGTCGCCACCCTCGACGAGGACGAGTCCCGCTCGCTGATCCGCAAGGCCGACTCCCGGATCTGGGCCGTGGCCGGCTCCCTGCCGATCTACCAGCGCCCGCAGCTCACCGCCGTACGGAAGAACCTGGTCAACGCGGGATCCTTCGGTTTCCAGACACCCGTCTACGAGGACATGGGCTTCCTGAAGAAGGGTGCGCAGGCGCCGCCGAGACCGTCCGCGAGCTGAGATGCCGGGCCTGCGGCGGACGCTTGTCGCGGCGCCACGTAACATGGGGTGAGGCCGTGGCGTGTCAAGCCCGGCAGGGCCCGCGTCGCACCTACCGACGCGCAGGGCCTTCCTCACACCCCGGGAGTACGCCGCACTATGGCTGTGACCACTACGCGTCACGACATCCGCAACGTCGCCATCGTCGCCCACGTCGACCACGGCAAGACGACCATCGTCGACGCCATGCTCAAGCAGGCCGGTGCCTTCGCCGCCCACCAGCTCGAACAGGTCGACGACCGCGTCATGGACTCGAACGACCTGGAGCGTGAGAAGGGCATCACGATCCTCGCCAAGAACACGGCGGTGAAATATCACCCCAAGGACGGCGGGGACCCGATCACCATCAACATCATCGACACCCCCGGCCACGCCGACTTCGGCGGCGAGGTCGAGCGCGGTCTGTCGATGGTCGACGGCGTCGTGCTGCTCGTGGACGCCTCCGAGGGCCCGCTGCCGCAGACCCGCTTCGTGCTGCGCAAGGCGCTCCAGGCCCGGCTGCCGGTCATCCTCTGCATCAACAAGACCGACCGGCCCGACGCCCGGATCGACGAGGTCGTCAACGAGACCTATGACCTCTTCCTCGACCTGGACGCCGACGAGGAGCAGATCGAGTTCCCGATCGTGTACGCGTGCGGCCGGGACGGTATCGCCTCGCTGACCAAGCCGGACAACGGCACCGTGCCGACCGACTCCACCAGCCTGGAGCCGTTCTTCTCCACGATCCTGGAGCACATCCCGGCCCCCGTCTACGACGAGGAGGCCCCGCTCCAGGCCCACGTCACCAACCTGGACGCCGACAACTTCCTCGGCCGCATCGCGCTGCTGAGGGTCGAGCAGGGCGAGCTGCGCAAGGGCCAGACGGTCGCCTGGATCAAGCGCGACGGCTCCGTCAGCAACGTTCGCATCAGCGAGCTGATGATGACGGAAGCGCTCACCCGCAAGCCCGCCGAGAAGGCCGGGCCCGGTGACATCTGCGCCGTCGCCGGCATCCCGGACATCATGATCGGCGAGACCCTGGCCGACCCCGAGAACCCGATCGCGCTCCCGCTGATCACGGTCGACGAGCCCGCGATCTCCATGGTCATCGGCACCAACACCTCGCCGCTGGTCGGCCGGGGCGGCACCGGCAAGGGCGCCGACAACAAGGCGGCCGTCAAGGACCGCAAGGTCACCGCCCGCCAGGTCAAGGACCGCCTCGACCGCGAGCTGATCGGCAACGTCTCGCTGCGCGTCCTGGACACCGAGCGCCCGGACGCCTGGGAGGTCCAGGGCCGCGGCGAGCTGGCGCTCGCCATCCTGGTCGAGATGATGCGCCGGGAGGGCTACGAGCTGACGGTGGGCAAGCCGCGGGTCGTCACCAAGGACGTCGACGGCAAGGTCCACGAGCCGGTCGAGCGCATGACGATCGACGTGCCCGAGGAGCACATGGGCGCGGTCACCCAGCTCATGGGCGTCCGCAAGGGCCGCATGGACAACATGTCCAACCACGGCTCGGGCTGGGTCCGCATGGAGTTCGTGGTGCCCTCGCGCGGCCTGATCGGCTTCCGTACGGAGTTCCTCACCCAGACCCGCGGCACCGGCATCGGCCACTCCATCCACGAGGGCCACGAGCCGTGGTTCGGCCCGCTGCAGACCCGCAACAACGGTTCGCTGGTCGCCGACCGGGCCGGTTCCGTCACCGCGTTCGCCATGACGAACCTCCAGGAGCGCGGCGTGCTGTTCGTGGACCCGGGCACCGAGGTGTACGAGGGCATGATCGTCGGCGAGAACTCGCGCGCCGACGACATGGACGTGAACATCACCAAGGAGAAGAAGCTCACCAACATGCGCTCGTCGACGGCCGACGTGACCGAGTCGATCGTGCCGCCGCGCAAGCTGTCGCTGGAGCAGTCGCTGGAGTTCTGCCGCGACACCGAGTGCGTCGAGGTGACCCCGGAGGCGGTCCGCATCCGCAAGGTGAACCTGGACGCCCGCGAGCGCGCCCGCGCCGCGAGCCGCGCCAAGCACGACTGACCGAAACTCGCCCCTGGGCCCGGCCCGGGCGTTCCCCGCTGAGGGAACGCCCGGGCCTTTTTCAACTCCTTTTTCGGGCTCTGATGTCCGGCATGCGGAGATCTCTGCCCGATAGCCATGTAACACGTCCGTTTCGCGGCCTTCTTCGGGCAGACAGTTTGTCCACATTTTGGAAGGTCTACGTACGAGCCGTGACTGAATTGAGATTTAAGAACAGTGGTCCGGCCTCTTACCCATGGCAGATAGTTAGCCGCGTAGCGCTCGGGTCAATGGGTCTCGCGCTGTGGGGACAGCGCTCGACTCGCGAGCACCAGGGGGTGCCTGACCCTCCGTCAGGGGTGTCGGAGGACAGTCGGAAACCCTCTCCTGTTGGTGAACACGTGAAGTCATAGGAGGAACACCCATGCGCGGTGTCGCGAGCACCAGGTGGGTCACGTTCGCACGGTCTGTCCGTCGCAGCTCCGAGCGCCTGTCCGGCGACCACCTCTGAGGCATCCTCCGATCGTTCAGTGCGGCGGTTCGGCTACGCGCGTCCGACTGCGGATTCGCGCCCGTAGCGGTACCCCGGCGTCACTGGCACCCATAACTGTGAAACGGACGAACAGTGACAAGTCCTATCGACATTGAGGGCAGCGGGACTTCGGTCGTCGACGGCGATCCCGGGCCGAAGACGAAGTCCGGCAACGCCGAGCTCGTGGGCCGCTCTCCCGGCCAGCTGATGTGGCTCCGCTTCCGGCGGGACCGCACGGGTGTCATCACTGCCGTGGTGGTGATCGCCTTCTTCGCCATCGCCCTGCTCGCGCCCCTGCTGGTGAAGCTCTCCGGCACCAACCCGTACACGCTGTACGGGCAGGACCCGACGTACGCCGACAAACCCGTGCTCGACGACTTCGGACTGCCGCTCGGCTACCTCGGCGGCGTCTCCGGCGACCACTGGTTCGGCGTCGAACCGCAGTACGGCCGCGACCTGTTCGCGATGCTGGTGTACGGCATGCGCACCTCGCTGTTCATGTCCCTCGGCATCACCGTCCTGCTGATGGTGACGGGCGTGATCATCGGCCTGATCGGCGGATACTTCGGCGGCCGTACCGACTACTGGATCGGCCGGGTCACCGACTTCTTCCTCTCCTTCCCGTCGCAGCTGTTCTTCATCGCCTTCATGCCCGTGGTGACGTCGTTCTTCGTGGACCCGCGCGAGGAGACGCCCACCTACTTCCGCGCACTGGCCATGCTGATCGTGCTGTGGCTGCTCGGCTGGATGGGCATGGCCCGCATCGTCCGGTCCACCGTTCTCTCGCTGCGCGAGCGGGAGTTCGTCGAGGCCGCGAGGGTCTCCGGCGCCTCGCCCTGGCGGATCGTGCGCAAGGAGATCCTGCCCAACGTCGTGACACCCATCCTGGTGCAGTTCACGTACCAGTTGCCCAGCACCATCCTCACCATCGCCTTCCTCTCCTTCGCGGGTGTCGGCTTCGTCGAGCCCACCCCGGACTGGGGACGCCTGTTCGCCGTCGGAGCCCGGTACGCCGAGCAGGACCCGGCGTTCATGTTCTTCCCCGGTGTGGCGCTGGTGATCTTCATTCTCTGCTTCAACCTCCTCGGAGACTCCGTACGGGACGCCTTCGACCCCAAGTCCGGTCGATAGCACGTCCATTGGTGGGGGGTGACTGCCGCCCCCGCTCGGCCCGCCGGCCAGCGCCTGGCAGTACTCATGGATAACAACCGACAGGTAGGTGGATTAGCCACATGATGTCTCACAGCTCACGCACGGCACGCGCCGTCGTGGTCGCCCTGGCGGCGGGCTCCCTCGTTCTGACGGCCTGCTCCAAGAACGAGGGCGGCAAGTCCGGCACGGACTCCAAGAAGGACCAGAAGGAGGCTTCGGTCCAGTCGAAGGCGGTCACCTACGCCGACTCGGCCGCCTCGACCGGTCCCGCCGAGGAGGTGCCCGGCGCCAAGAGCGGCGGCACCATCACCGTCTACCAGGAGGCGGGACTCTCCCACCTGGACCCGGGTCAGATCTACGTCAACGACGCCGGTCAGGTCGCCAACCTGCTGTTCCGTCGGCTGACCCAGTTCCAGGAGGACGACAAGGGCAACGTCTCGGTCGTCGGCGACCTCGCCACCGACTCCGGCAAGTCCACGGACGGCGGCAAGACCTGGACCTTCACCCTGAAGGACGGCATCAAGGACGAGAAGGGCAACCCGATCACCTCGGCCGACGTCCGGCACTCCGTCGAGCGCACCTACGCGAAGTTCATCTTCGACGGCCCGACCTACCTCCAGAGCTGGCTGAGCGGCCCGGACTACCGCAAGGCGCTGCCCGACGGCGGCTTCGGCTCCAAGCACCTGCCGGCCTCCGTCCTGGACACCCCGGACGACAAGACGGTCGTCTTCCACTTCGGCACCGCGCGCCCCGACCTGCCGCAGACGCTGGCCATGGCCGGTTACGGGATCGTGCCGGAGAAGGACGACACCAGGGAGAGGTACGACAAGGCCCCGGTCTCCACGGGCCCGTACAAGATTGCCGAGAACAAGATCGGCAAGGCCATGAAGCTGGTGAAGAACACCAACTGGGACCCGAAGACGGACTCCGTGCGCCACCAGTACGCGGACGCCTTCAACATCCAGTTCGGTGTCACCGAGTCGACCCAGACCAAGCGTCTGATCGCCGACCAGGGCGACAACAAGAACGCCATCCAGCTCACCAACGGCGTCGAGTCGACCCAGATCCAGGACGTCATCGGCAACCCCGAGGTCAGCAAGCGCACGGTCAAGGGCTACCAGCCCTTCGTCATGCAGCTCAGCTTCAACCTGGACCGGGTCAAGGACAAGAAGGTCCGCGAGGCCGTCACCTACGCCGTCAACTCCAAGTCCCTCATCGCGGGCGAGGGCGGTGCCTACGGCGGTGACGTGGCCCCGAACTACTTCGCCCCGACGCTGCCGGGCTACGAGCCGGCCTACGACCCCTTCGGCCGACTGAAGACCCCGCAGGGCAACATCGCCAAGGCCCAGGAGATCCTCAAGGACGTCCCGGCCTCGGAGAAGACCCTCGTCTTCGCCTACGCCAACAGCGAGGCCGGTCAGAAGCGCAAGGTGGCCATCGAGGACGCCCTGACCAAGGTCGGCCTGAAGATCGTCTCCAAGGAGGTCGACTCCGCCAGCTACTACGAGCAGATCGGCAAGCTCAACAACCCGTACGACATGTACATCTCCGGGTGGGGCCAGGACTGGCCGTCCCCCGGCACGGTCGTCACGCCGATCTTCGACGGCACCCAGGTCACCGACGGCAGCCCGAACTACTCGCACGTCAAGGACCCGAAGGTCGACGCCCTCATCAAGAAGGCGCTGACCCAGGAGCCCACCGTGGCGGCGGCGACCTGGAAGGAAGCCCAGCACTACCTGCTGGAGAACGTCATCCCGGCGGCTCCGCTGTGGTACACGAAGCAGTTCCAGCTGTCCGGCTCCAACGTCGGCGGTACGCGGTACGGCTCGGTGTCGAGCCTCCTCGACATCAACCGCCTGTACCTGAAGTCGTAACGCTCCCCGGTCGGTCGCGGGGGCCCGCACCAGGCGGAGCGGGCCCCCGCCCCGGGGTCAAAGACCTCTTCCCACTGTCACCGCAGAGAGCAGTCAGCCCGCCATGCTTCAGTTCATCCTCCGGCGCGCGGTCGGTGCCGTCGTCACGCTGTTCCTCATCGGAGCGGCCACGTTCTTCCTGTTCGTCGCCGCGCCCTCCGACTACGCGTCCCTGGCCTGCGGCAAGGACTGCTCGCCCCAGCGGCTGGCGGACATCCGGGACGCACTGGGCCTCAATCTGCCGCTGGCCCAGCAGTTCTGGGACTTCATGTCCGGCATCGTCACGGGCCGCGACTACCCCACCGGCCACTGTTCGGCGCCCTGCCTGGGCGTGTCGTTCTACTCGGGCGACATGGTGTGGAGCACCATCATGGACCGGTTCCCGCTGACCCTGACGCTGACCGTCGGCGGAGCGATCGTCTTCCTCATCGTCGGTGTGGGGGCCGGCATGCTCGCCGCCTACCGGCGGGCCACCCTGGTGGACAAGATCGCCACGGGCGCCTCCATGGTGCTCAGTTCCTTCCAGATCTACTTCCTCGGCCCGATCGTCCTGACCGTCCTCGTCTACAGCACGGGCTGGATGGAAGACCCCAAGTACGTCCCGATCACCCAGGATCCGGTCGGCTGGTTCGTCGGCATGTCCATCCCGGTGTGCGTGATGGCGACCATCTTCACCGCGCAGTACACCCGTATGGCCCGCTCCTCGATGATCGAGCAGCTCTCCGAGGACCATGTCCGCACCGCGCGGGCCAAGGGCATGTCGAACAAGTACGTCTTCTTCCGCTACGCCTGGCGCGGTTCGATGATCCCGATCGTGACGGTCCTCGGCATCGATGTCAGCGCCATGCTCGGCGGCGCCGTGGTCACCGAACTGACCTTCTCGCTCCAGGGCATCGGCCAGCTCGCGGTGGAGGGCGCGACCACCAAGGACCTGCCGTTGACGATGGGCGTCATGCTGTTCGGTGCCTTCTTCATCCTGATGATCAACATCTTCACCGACGTCGCCTACGCCTTCATCGACCCGCGCGTCCGGCTCTCCTAGGAAGAACCCACCACCGTGAGCACACTGACCAAGACCGAGGGCGCACCGGTCCCGGCATCGGAGGAGACCTTCCTCTCGGTCCGCGATCTGCAGGTGACGTTCTCCACCGAGGACGGTCCCGTGAAGGCGGTCGACGGCCTCTCCTTCGATGTCCAGCGCGGTCGGACCCTGGGCATCGTCGGTGAGTCCGGCTCGGGCAAGTCGGTCACCAACCTGACCATCCTCGGCCTGCACAACCCGCTGACCACCACCATCGACGGCGAGATCCTGCTGGACGGCAAGGAGCTGATCACCGCCTCGCAGCGGGAGCTGGAGAAGCTCCGCGGCAACCGGATGGCGATGATCTTCCAGGATCCGCTGACCGCGCTGTCGCCGTTCTACAGCGTGGGCCGGCAGATCGCCGAGCCGTTCAGGAAGCACACCGGCGCCTCGAAGAAGGCCGCGTGGGAGCGTGCGGTGGAGATGCTGGCCAAGGTCGGCATCCCCAACCCCAAGGAGCGGGCGAAGGACTACCCGCACCAGTTCTCCGGCGGTATGCGCCAGCGTGCGATGATCGCGATGGCGCTGGTCTGCGACCCCGACCTGCTCATCGCCGACGAGCCGACCACCGCGCTCGACGTGACGGTCCAGGCGCAGATCCTCGACCTGCTCAAGAACCTCCAGCAGGAGTTCGGTTCCGCGATCGTCTTCATCACCCACGACCTCGGTGTCATCGCCGACATGGCCGACGACATCATGGTGATGTACGCGGGCCGGGCGGTGGAGCGCGGCACCGTCGACGACGTGCTGCGCGCGCCGCAGCACCCGTACACCTGGGGCCTGCTGAACTCGATGCCGCGCCTGGACTCGGACATCGACACGCCGCTCACGCCGATCCCCGGCTCGCCGCCGTCGCTGCTGAACCCGCCGTCCGGCTGCCGGTTCCACCCGCGCTGCACCTTCCAGGACCGGGTCGGCGGCACCCGCTGCGTCGACGAGAACCCGCTGCTGGCACCGGACCGTGCCGCCGCCTGCCATCTGACGGCGGAGCAGAAGCGGACCATCTTCATCGAAGAGATCAAGCCCCGTCTGGGCTAGGAGGACATCGTCATGACAGAGGACCTCGTCCTTCCCACCCCTCGCGAGGGCGTCGCGGCCTCGGCGGGGGAGCCGCTGCTGACCGTGACGGGACTGAAGAAGTACTTCCCGGTCAAGGGGGGTTTCCCGATCCGCCGCACGGTCGGGCACGTCCAGGCCGTCGACGGTCTCGACTTCCAGGTCGCCGAGGGCGAGAGCCTGGGCCTGGTCGGCGAGTCCGGCTGCGGCAAGTCGACCACCGGCCGCCTGATCACCCGGCTGCTGGAACCGACCGCCGGCACGATCTCGTACCGCGGCCAGGACATCTCCCACGCCAGCCGCAGGCAACTCGCCCCGGTCCGCTCCGAGATCCAGATGATCTTCCAGGACCCGTACTCCTCGCTCAACCCGAGGCAGACGGTCGGCACGATCATCTCCGGTCCGATGGAGATCAACGGGATCAACCCGCCCGGCGGCCGGGAGAAGCGCGTCCGGGAACTCCTGGAGATCGTCGGTCTCAACCCGGAGCACTTCAACCGCTTCCCGCACGAGTTCTCCGGCGGCCAGCGCCAGCGCATCGGCGTCGCCCGCGCGCTCGCCCTGGAACCGAAGCTGATCGTCGCGGACGAGCCGGTTTCCGCCCTGGACGTCTCCATCCAGGCCCAGGTCGTCAACCTGCTGCGGCAGGTGCAGCAGGAACTCGGCATCGCCTTCCTGTTCATCGCCCACGACCTGGCGATCGTGCGGCACTTCTCGCAGCGCGTCGCCGTCATGTACCTCGGCAAGATCATCGAAGTCGGTGACCGTGACGACATCTACTCCCGCCCCCGCCACCCCTACACCCACGCCCTCCTCTCGGCCGTCCCCGAGGTGAACCTCACGGACACCGAGACCGACGGGCGCGAGCGGATCCGGCTGGCCGGCGACGTACCGTCCCCGATCAACCCGCCCTCCGGCTGCCGCTTCCGCACCCGCTGCTGGAAGGCGACGGAGAAGTGCGCCACCGAGGAGCCGCCCCTGCTCCAGATCTCCGGCAACCAGGCCGGCCACCTGACGGCCTGCCACTTCCCGGAGGACCCGACGATCGAGGCCCGCGAGGAGGACATCGTCCTGGACCCGGCCCTGGCGGCCCTGGAAGACCAGGACCCCGCGTAGCGCACCGACACCCGACCAGAAACCGGCAAGCTCCCCGAGCCCTGAAAGGGCGAGGGGAGCGGCCCTCGTTAGGGCCCCTGCAGCGGAGCGGCAAACGTATGTTCCGGGCCGAGCGCAACGCTCCTGAAAGGGGCGCGGGGAACGGCGCGACCAGCCACAGCGCACCCGCACCCGAAAGCCACCCGGTCAGGCCGAGCGCAGCGAACCGGTGGAGACCGTGATCATCTCCGGGCCACCGGAGACCACCGGCCCCCGCTCCCAGTCCCCGTACTGTTCCACCACCTGAAGCCCCGCCTCGGCGAGGAACCCGGCCAGCCGTTCCTTGTCGAGGAACCGCAACGCGGCCCGGCCCACCCGGGCCCCGTCACCGCTCACGCCCTCGAAGGTCTCCGTGAAGGTCACCCGGTCTCCGGCGGGACCGCCCCGCACCTCGCGTACCTCGCGCCACACCCGTACGGCCCTGCCGTCGGGCCCGGTGGTCTCCCGCACCCGGTCCGGGCCCCAGGTCTCCCACGCACGCGCAGCGGGATCCCGCGTCTCGAACACGAACCGCCCGCCCTCGGCGAGCGCAGCCCGGACGGCCCGCAGGCCGGCCCGCAGTTCCTCGTCCCCGACGAGCGTCTCGAAGGTGTACCCGGTCATCACGACGAGGTCGAACTCGCCGCCCCACAGCCGGGACCGCAGATCGCCGAGCACCCATTCCCCGTCAGGGGCGGCACGCCGTGCCTGCACCAGCATCGCGGCGGCGGGGTCGAGCCCCAGCAGCCGGCCCCGGTGCCCGCGTCCGCGGGCCCGGCGCAGCAGCCGCCCGGTCCCGCAGCCGACGTCGAGCACGGAGCCCGCGGCCATCACCAGGTCCAGGTAGAAGTCGTCCCCGGGCCCCCACGGGTTGAGCCCGTCGTACAGCGCGGCGAGTGAGAGATCGGCGAACGAATGATCGACCACCGGCGCAGTGTGCCACACCTGGCTGAACGGCTCCCAGAGGAACCACCCTCATTTTGTTCATTGCTGAACCACGAACTGCACCGAACCACTACCTTCACCGAGCTGCGACCTGCACCGAAGCCGCACCTAGCAACCTCAAATCGTACCAAGCCATGTCAAGTCGCCATCAGAAGTGCCGAACCATACCAAGCCGTACCGAACCATGCAAGGAAACCGCCCCCAACGGCGAAGGCCCGCGCCGGGGAGGCGCGGGCCTTCGTCCCCTGGAAGCGGACCTCATGGGCTCGGGTCAATGGGCCGGTGAATGTCCGTTCCGCGGGAGACGGCTGACGAAAAGGGGTGTGTCAGGCCGCTTCCCGGGGGTTCTTGGCGTGGCGCGGACCCGGAACCGCCGCGGGCGACTCGGGGTAGTGGCACGCGGTCAGGTGCCCGGGCCGGTTGCCCTCGACGTGGAGCAGCGGCGGGGCTTCGGTGGCGCACTTCTCCGTCGCCTTCCAGCAGCGGGTGCGGAAGCGGCAGCCGGAGGGCGGGTTGATCGGGGACGGTACGTCGCCGACCAGGCGGATGCGCTCGCGGGCCGGCGTCCCGTCGTCCACCGTGGCCTCGGGGACGGCGGACAGCAGGGCCCGGGTGTAGGGGTGGCGCGGGTTGTCGTACAGATCGGCGCGCTCGGCGATCTCCACGATCTTGCCGAGGTACATGACGGCGACGCGCTGCGAGAAGTGCCGCACGATCGCCAGGTCGTGGGCGATGAACAGGAAGGCGATGCCGAGTTCCTGCTGCACCTTCTGGAGCAGGTTGACGACCTGGGCCTGGATGGAGACGTCCAGGGCGGAAACCGGCTCGTCCGCGACGATCAGCTTCGGTTCCAGGGCGAGCGCGCGGGCGACGCCGATGCGCTGGCGCTGGCCGCCGGAGAACTCGTGCGGGAAGCGGTTGAAGTGCTCCGGGTTGAGACCGACGATCTCCAGGAGTTCCCGGACGCGCTTCTCCCGGCCGCCGGGCGGGTTGATCCCGTTGATCTCCATCGGACCGGAGATGATCTTTCCGACCGTCTGACGGGGGTTCAGGGACGCGTACGGGTCCTGGAAGATCATCTGGATTTCGGAGCGTACGGGTGCCAACTGCCTGCGGCTGGCGTGGGTGATGTCCTGGCCGCGGTACGAGATCGTGCCGGCGGTCGGTTCCAGCAGCCGGGTGATCAGGCGGCCGGTGGTCGACTTGCCGCAGCCGGACTCGCCGACCAGGCCCAGGCTCTCGCCCTCGGCGACCTGGAAGTCGAGACCGTCGACGGCCTGGACGTGCCCGACCGTGCGGCGGATCGGGAAACCACCCTTGACCGGGAAGTGCTTGGTCAGCCCGGTGACGTTCAGGAGGGGGCTGGTATTGCTCATGATCGTGAAGTCCCGTCTCGTGTCCGTCAGTGGTGCCGGGATCCGGCGAAGAGGTCGGCGCGCTGCTCCAAGGTGAGGTGGCAGGCCGAGCCCCGGCCGTCGACCAGTTCGAGCAGCGGTCGCTCGCTGGAGCACCGTCCGCCGGCGACCTTGTCCGCGAAGGCGCAGCGCGGGTGGAACCGGCAGCCGGTGGGCGGGTTCAGCAGCGAGGGCGGCGAGCCGGGGATCGGCGTGAGCGGCACGTCGACCGCGCCGTCGAGGCTCGGCATGGAGCTGAGCAGACCGAGGGTGTACGGGTGCTGCGGGGCGCCCAGCACCTCGCGCTTCGAGCCCCGCTCCACGCACCGGCCGCCGTACATCACCAGGACGTCGTCCGCTATGTCGGCGATGACACCGAGGTCGTGGGTGATGAAGATGATCGCGGTGCCGAACTCCTGCTGGAGGTCCTTGAGCAGGTCCATGATCTGCGCCTGCACGGTCACGTCCAGGGCCGTCGTCGGCTCGTCGGCGATCAGCAGCTCGGGGTCGCAGACCAGCGCCATGGCGATCATCGCGCGCTGGCGCATACCGCCGGAGAACTGGTGCGGGTAGTCGTCCACCCGCACGTCCGGCTGCGGGATACCGACCCGGCGCAGCATCTCGACGGCGCGCGCCCGGGCCTCCTTCTTGGAGGCGCCGGTGTGCTTGCTGTACACCTCACCGATCTGGGTGCCGACGGTGTGGAACGGCGACAGCGAGGCAAGGGCGTCCTGGAAGATCATGGACATCTTGTTGCCGCGCAGCCGCTCCAGCTCCCGTTCGCGGGCGGTCAGGAGTTCCTTGCCGTCGAGCAGGATCTCGCCGTTGATCGTGGTGTGTTCGCGGTTGTGCAGGCCGAGGATGGTCAGGTTGGTGACCGACTTGCCCGAACCGGATTCGCCGACGATGCCGAGCGTCCGGCCCTTGGCGAGGTCGAAGCTGAGCCCGTCGACGGCCTTGACGATGCCGTCCTCGGTGGAGAAGTGGACCTTCAGGTCCTTGACGGAGAGGAACGGCTGCTGATCGGTGCTCGTCACGGGGGACGCTCCTGGGGGGTGATGCGGGGGTCGCCGGGTGGGCGGTGAGAGGGACGGGACCGGTGCGGAGGTCAGGCGAGCCGGATCCGCGGGTCGATGAAGGCGTAGACGGCGTCGACGATGATGTTGAAGAACACGATCGCCCCGGCCGCCAGCACGGTCACGCCGAGCAGCATGGGCAGGTCGCTCTTGTCCACGGAGTCCACCGCGAGCCGGCCGACGCCCTGGAGGCTGAAGGTGTTCTCGGTGATGATCGCGCCGCCGATGAGGGTGGCCATGTCGATGCCGAAGATGGTGACGATCGGACCCATCGCGCCGCGCCAGGCGAACCGGAAGAAGACGCTGCGCCGGGACAGTCCCTTCGCACGGGCCGTGCGGACGTAGTCCTCGGTGAGTGTCTCGACCAGCTGGGACCGGGTCATACGGGTGTAGTTGGCGGTCCAGATCAGGGCCAGCACCAGCCAGGGGAGCAGCAGGCCGGCGGCCCAGGAGGCCGGGTTCTGGGTGAGGGGGGTGTACGACGGGTTGTTCAGCCAGCCGAGCTTCGCGACGAGGAAGTACATCGCGATGTAGCCGACGAAGTAGATCTGCAGCGAGGAGGCGATCAGCGACGCCGAGCTGGCCGCCTTGTCCTGCCACTTGCCCTGCTTGACGGCGGCCAGCATGCCCGCGCCGATGCCGAGGATCAGGAAGACGACGGCGGAGCCGAAGGCGAGCGACAGGGTCAGCGGCAGCCGGTCCATGATCGTGCCGAGCACGGGCTCGCGGTTGGCGAACGAGTAGCCGAGGCAGGGCGCGTCGCAGTGGCCGAAGCCCGCATAGTCACGTCCGACGAAGATGCCCTTGAGCCAGTCCCAGTACTGCACCGGAATCGGGTGGTCGATGCCCAGGTTGTGCTGGATCTGCCGGAGCATGTCGGGCGTGCAGTTCTTGCCGCAGGACATTTGGGCGGGGTCACGCGGAACGGCGTAGAAAAGCCAGAACGTGACGGCGCTGATGATCAACAGGATGACCAGCGCGCCGAATACGCGGCGGACGAGGAAGCGGAACATGGGGCGTGACTTTCCGGACGGGGCGCCGTCGCCGGGGCTAGGGGGGTGGGCCGGAGGGGGCGGCCGGACAGCCGGCCGCCCCCGGGGAGGGTGCTCGCTTACTTCGCCACGTAGAGCTTGCAGAGGGCGATGCAGGTGTTGCCGGCGTCGTAGATGACGTTGCCGATCTTCGATCCGTGCATCCAGTTGCGGATGGCGTGGTAGTCGGGAACCGTCGCGGCCAGTTCCATGATCTGCCGGTCGACGGCGCCCCACGCCTTGTTGGCGGCCGTGGCGTCGCTGATCTTGGCAGCGGCGTCGATCGCCTTGTTCACGCTCGGGTCGTTCAGCTGGGCGTAGTTGCTGCGGCCGTTGCCGACGTTCTTGCCGCTCCAGCAGGGGTAGAAGACCGAGTAGCCGTTCGGCCAGTCCGGGCTCCAGCCGGCCGCCATCAGGTCGAAGCCGTTGTCGATCTTGCCGACCTGGGTGTAGAAGGTCGACTTGTCGATCTGCTGGTTGACGACCTGGAAGCCGGCCGCCTCCAGCGCGTTCTTGATCGCGACGGCCTGCTTCACCGAGTTGTCGGACTGCTGGTAGGCGATGACCAGCTTCTGGCCGACCTTGCCGGCCTCCTTCAGCAGCGCCTTGGCCTTGGCCGGGTCGCCGGCGGGCTTCGTGTCCGCCTCGTAGAGGTCGAAGTTCGCGTAGCCGGGGGTGACCGGGCTGAAGATCGTGCTGGCGATCTCGGAGGTGGCCCGGCCGCCGCGGATGGTCTGCAGCTGCTGGTGCGGCCAGGCGAAGTTGATGGCCTGGCGAACCTTGACGTCCTTGATCCGGGTCATGTTGATCGGCCAGTAGTAGGTGACCGGGTCGACCTGGGTGAGGACGCGCTTCTTCAGGGTCGCGTTGGTGAGGACCTGCGCGGTGCGCTCGGGCGCGACCTCGTTGAAGATCGACATCGCGTACTGGTCATTGCCCTTGTCGGCGATGTACCGGTCGGTGGAGGCGATGTTCTGGAACCCGAACTGGAAGAGGAACTTGTCCGGGTAGGCGTTGCGGATCGGGTCGGTCTTCGCGTCCCAGTGCGTGTTGCGCACGAAGGTCATCGACTTGCCGATGCTGCGGCTCTCGATCCGGTACGGGCCGCAGGAGAACGGCTGCTTGTCGTACTTCTCCTTGCTGTCCTGCTTCTTCGGCACCAGGGAGTAGCCGCGCATGGCCAGCGTGTAGTTGAAGTCGGCGCGGGCCTCGTTGAGGTGGAAGGTGACGGTCTTGCCGGAGACCTCGACCGAGGCGAGGCTCTTGCCGTCGTAGGGGCCCTTGTACTTGTCGCCGCCGACCAGCCACTGCTGCACGTAGCGCGGACCCTCGGTGATGAAGTCGGCGAACAGCCGCTCGAAGGTGTGGCGGACGTCGTCCATGGAGAGGTCGGAACCGTCCTCCCACTTGATGCCGTCCTTGATGGTGAACGACCAGGTCTTGCCGCCGTTCTTCATCGTGCCGGGGTCGGTCGCGACGTCGCCGACGAGCGTGCAGCCGCCCTTCTCGTCGATCTTGTAGCCGGTGAGCGCGCGCATGATCGGCACGGTGATGGCGCTCTCGGTCTGGACGTAGATCTGGGCCGGGTCCAGGTGGTCCATGTCGAACTGGTCGAGCCCGTAGACCATCCCGCCCTTGACCGCGCCCGTGACCTCCGGCGCCGGGCCGACGGAGTCGGCCTTGGTGCCGACCGGGATGTTCTGGGTCTTGGCCTTGGCGACCGACGGGACGTCGTTCGACCCCCCGCTTCCGGAATCGCCGTTGCCACAGGCGCTCAGCACGGTGGTGGACGCCGCGACCACACCGGTGGCGATCATGAAGTTTCTGCGGGAAAAGGACATGCTGAGCCTGCCTATACGGATCAGATCTGGATGGACGGCAGCCGGGACTTCATTGGGCCGGGCCGGGGGCGTTGGGGGTGGCGCTACCGCTTGGACTTCGGGTCGAGCGCGTCGCGTACCGAGTCGCCGAACAGGTTGAAGGCGACGACGAAGATCACCATGGACAGGCCCGGGAAGAGCAGGTAGGTGAAGTCCTCGGTGTAGAACTGGGCGCCACGCTGGATCATCACGCCCCAGTCCGGAGTGGGGTCGATGATGCCGACGCCGAGGAAGGCGAGGCCCGCCTCCGTGGTCACCAGGGTCGGGACCAGCAGCGTCGCCTGGATGATGATCGGCGTCCACAGGTTGGGCAGCAGTTCCTTGAACACGATGCGCATCGGCGACGCGCCCGTGATCTTGGCCGCTTCCACGAACTCCCGCTCGCGCATGGCGAGCACCTGTCCGCGCAGCAGACGGGCGATGGTGGCCCAGCCGAAGGCGGAGAGGACCACGATCAGCGCGACCACGCGCAGCCAGGTCGGGATGTTGTCGTCGGGAGCGACGAAGAGGCCGTAGACGACCGGCATGAACGCGATGAAGAACAGCGTCGACGGGAACGACAGGAGGATGTCGATGATCCGTCCGACCAGGTAGTCGGTCTTGCCGCCCAGATAACCCGCGGTGATGCCGACGATGACGCCGACCACCATGGTGAGCAGGGCGGTGGCGATGGCGATGCCCAGCGAGGTGCGGATGCCGTAGATCAGGAACGTGAAGACGTCCCGGCCGAGCTGGGGCTCGATGCCGAACCAGAACGACGAGCTGATGCCACCGTTGGGCCCTGCGGGGTAGGAGAAGGCATTGAGCAGGTTCGGGTCCTGGCTGGCGTAGGTCGTGTACGGGTTCTTCCCGTACAGCTTCGAGATGACCGGTGCCGCTATCGCGATCACGAAGAAGAAGATCACGATACAAGCCGATATAACGCCCGCGCGGTCACGCTTGAAGCGTCTCCAGGCCAGCTGTCCCGGAGATCGGCTCTCGGCGCCCCGAGGGGTGCCGGGCGAGGCCGGCTGTTCGGCGGTCTCGTCGGTCACCTCTAGCGGGACAGCCGAAGATGTAGTTGGGGGGGTCATGGTGCTCCTGGCCCAGGGGAGGTTCTGATGACTCCGCAGGGCACGCTCCCCTACGGGCTACGCCGGACTTTTTCAACGCAATTCGCGCAAGGTCAATAAAATCCCACACGCCTTGGCTTTCTCTTTACGTTATTTGCTTGGACTTGACCATTCTTTAGCTACGCGGGTAGCGCGCCGTAATCAATCCGTGTTTCACAACGGACTAATCGGGTGAATCAGGCAACGAGTTCGATATGCGGACGCCGTTGTGTCGAAATCCGTACACCGGCGAGACGCAATTCCAACGGTTCGGTATCGGAGCGTGAAGATCTGTTGCGTCCTCCGCGGGCGGTCTCGGCGACGCGCTCCGGCGCCTCGCGCATCCGGATGACCTGGGCTCCCGAAAGTCCCTCTCCTGTGCGGAATGCCAGTAATTCATGTGATTTGGTCTGATATGGACCGGTACGGGATCGGGTGCTCACGGAGGAGGCACGCCATGCGCTCAGCCACGCGGGCGAAATGGGCCACCGGCGCGGTGGCGGTGGCGCTCGCCGCGACCGCCTGCGGCGGCGGTGCCGACGGCGCGTCCCCGCCCGGAGTGCTCAGCGCCTCCTGGGGCGACCCGCAGAACCCGCTGGAGCCGGCGAACACCAACGAGGTCCAGGGCGGCAAGGTCCTCGACATGATCTTCCGCGGCCTGAAGAAGTACGACTCGACGACCGGCCGGGCCACCGACATGCTGGCGCGGCGGATCGACACCCCGGACTCACGGAACTTCCGGATCACGCTCAAGGACGGCTGGACCTTCTCCAACGGCGAGAAGGTGACCGCGCAGTCCTTCGTCGACGCCTGGAACTACGGCGCGAGCCTGCGCAACAACCAGCGCAACGCCTACTTCTTCCGCTACATCGACGGCTACGACCAGGTCCACCCCGCCGGCGGCGCCCAGCACGCCGACACCCTCGTCGGACTCACGGCCGTCGACGACCGCACCTTCACGGTCCGGCTGAACCAGACGTTCTCCAGCTTCCCGGACACCCTCGGCTACACGGCCTACGCGCCGCTGCCGCGGGCGTTCTTCACCGACCACGCGGCCTGGCTGCGAAAACCCGTCGGAAACGGGCCGTACACCATCGACTCCTACACCCGGGGCTTCCAGATGTCCCTGCGGAAGTGGGACCGCTACCCCGGCGCGGACAAGGCCCGCAACGCCGGCGTGGACCTCAAGGTCTACACCGACGGCAACACCGCCTACACGGATCTGCTGGCCGGCAACCTCGACCTGGTCGACGACATCCCGGCCGCCCAGCTCAGGAACGTCCGCAGCGACCTCGGCGACCGCTACATCAACACCCCGGCCGGCATCATCCAGACCCTCGCCTTCCCCTACTACGACAAGGACTGGAACACGCCGGGCGCCCAGAAGGTGCGCACCGGACTGTCCATGGCGATCGACCGCGGGCAGATCACCCACACGATCTTCCGCGGCACCCGCACCCCGGCCACCGACTGGACGTCACCGGTCCTCGGCGCCGCCGGCGGCTTCCAGGCCGGGCTGTGCGGCAGGGCCTGCGACCACGACCCCGCCGAGGCCAGGAGACTGATCAAGGAGGGCGGCGGGATCCCCGGCGGACAGGTCACGATCACCTACAACGCGGACACCGGTTCGCACCGGGACTGGGTGGACGCCGTGTGCAACTCCATCAACAACGCGCTCGGCGACGACCGGGCCTGCGTCGGCAACCCGGTGGGCACCTTCGCCGACTTCCGCAACCAGCTCGCCCGGCACCGGATGACCGGACCGTTCCGGGCGGGCTGGCAGATGGACTACCCGCTCATCCAGAACTTCCTCCAGCCGCTCTACTACACCGACGCCTCCGCCAACGACGGCAAGTGGTCCGACGCGGACTTCGACCGGCTCGTCGACCGGGCCAACGCCGAGACCGGCACCGCCGCGGCCATCGCCGGCTTCCAGCAGGCCGAGCGGGTGGTCCGGGACCACATGGCCGCCATTCCGCTCTGGTACCAGAACGGCAGCGCGGGCTACTCGCCGCGGCTGTCGCAGGTGACGCTCAATCCGTTCAGCGTCCCCGTCTACGACCAGATCAAGGTCGGCTGAGCCGCCATGGGGCGCTACGTCGTCCGGCGGCTGGTCCAGATGATCCCGGTGTTCGCCGGGGCCACGCTGCTGATCTTCCTGATGGTGAACGTGATGGGCGACCCGATCGCGGGGCTGTGCGGCGAGCGGCAGTGCGATCCGGCGACCGCCGCCCAGCTCAGAAGGGAGTTCGGACTCGACCGACCGGTGTGGCGGCAGTACCTGACGTACATGGGGAACGTCTTCACCGGCGACTTCGGCACGGCGTTCGACGGCCGGCCGGTCACCGAGCTGATGGCCACGGCGTTCCCCGTCACCGTCCGGCTGACCGTCGTCGCCGTCCTCTTCGAGGTCGTCATCGGCATCGCACTGGGCGTGGTGACCGGACTGCGCCGCGGGCGGCCCGTCGACACCGGCGTGCTGCTGGCCACCCTGGTCGTCATCTCCGTACCGACCTTCGTCACCGGCCTGCTGCTGCAACTGCTGCTCGGCGTCGAGTGGGGCTGGATCAGACCGTCGGTGTCGCCCGGGGCCGCCGTCGGCGAACTGATCGTGCCCGGCCTCGTCCTGGCCTCCGTCTCGCTCGCCTACGTCACCCGGCTGACCCGCACCTCCCTCGCGGAGAACCGGCGCTGCGACTACGTCCGCACCGCCGTCGCCAAGGGCCTGCCCCGGCGCCGGATCATCACCCGGCACCTGCTGCGCAACTCCCTCATCCCCGTCGTCACGTTCATCGGGGCCGACATCGGCGCCCTGATGGGCGGCGCGATCGTCACCGAGCGGATCTTCAACATCCACGGCGTCGGCTACCAGCTCTACCAGGGCATCCTGCGGCAGAACACGCAGACCGTCGTCGGCTTCGTCACCGTCCTCGTACTGATCTTCCTGATCGCCAACCTGCTGGTCGACCTGCTGTACGCCGTACTCGATCCGAGGATCCGCTATGCCTGAGCAGTACGACTCCGAGGGTGCCGTCTCCCCGGCGGGCATGGGCGCCGCGATGGACCTCGCGACGGGCGAGGCGGCCACGCTGGAGCGCGCGCCCGGCGGGCCCGCGGGCACCGGCCCCCGGGGCAGACCGCGCAGCCTGTGGTCCGACGCCTGGCGCGACCTGCGCCGCAACCCCGTCTTCCTCGCCTGTGGCCTGGTCATCCTCTTCCTCGTGGCGATCTCCCTGTGGCCCGCGCTGATCACCTCGGGCAACCCCCTCAAGTGCGACCTCGTCATGGCCCAGGAGGGTTCCCGGCCCGGCCATCCCTTCGGCTTCGACGGGCAGGGCTGCGACGTCTACACGCGGACCGTGTACGGCGCCCGCGCCTCCGTCACGGTCGGCGTCTGCGCCACCCTCGGGGTGGCCGTCCTCGGCTCGGTCCTCGGCGGGCTCGCCGGGTTCTTCGGCGGCGTGTGGGACTCCGTCCTGTCCCGGGTCACCGACGTGTTCTTCGCGATCCCGGTCGTGCTCGGCGGTCTGGTGCTGCTGTCCGTGGTGCCCGGCAACACGGTCTGGCCGGTCGTCGGATTCATGGTGCTGCTGGGCTGGCCGCAGATCGCCCGCATCGCGCGCGGCGCGGTGATCACCGCCCGGCAGAACGACTACGTGCAGGCCGCCCGCGTGCTCGGCGCCTCGCCCGCCCGCATCCTGCTGCGGCACATCGCACCCAACGCCGTCGCGCCGGTGATCGTGGTGGCGACCATCGCGCTCGGCACCTACATCGCACTGGAGGCGACCCTGTCGTACCTCGGCGTCGGTCTCAGACCGCCCAGCGTCTCCTGGGGGATCGACATCTCCGCCGCCTCCCCGTTCATCCGCAACGCCCCGCACGTGCTGCTGTGGCCCGCCGGAGCCCTGGCGCTGACCGTGCTCGCGTTCATCATGCTCGGCGACGCGGTGCGCGACGCCCTCGACCCGAGGCTGAGGTGAGCCGGCGTGCTGCTCGAAGTGCGTGATCTGCACGTGGAGTTCCGGATGCGGGACGGCGTCGCCCGGGCCGTGGACGGCGTCTCGTACCAGGTGGACGCGGGCCGGACCCTCGCCGTGCTCGGCGAGTCCGGCTCCGGCAAGTCGGTGACCGCGCAGGCCGTCCTGGGCATCCTGGACGTGCCGCCCGCGCGGATCACCGGCGGCGAGATCCTCTTCCGGGGCCGGGACCTGCTGAAACTGAAGGAGGAGGAGCGGCGGAGGATCCGCGGCGCCGAACTCGCCATGATCTTCCAGGACGCGCTGTCCGCCCTGAACCCGGTGCTCAGCGTGGGCGACCAGCTCGGCGAGATGTTCGTGGTGCACCGCGGCCTGTCGAAGAAGGACGCCCGGGTGCGGGCGGTCGAGCTGATGGACCGGGTGCGCATCCCGGGCGCCGCGCAGCGCGTACGCGACTATCCGCACCAGTTCTCCGGCGGCATGCGCCAGCGCATCATGATCGCCATGGCGCTGGCGCTGGAACCGGCCCTGGTGATCGCCGACGAACCCACCACCGCCCTCGACGTGACCGTCCAGGCCCAGGTGATGGACCTGCTCGCCGAGTTGCAGCGCGCGTCCGCCACGGGGCTCGTCCTGATCACCCACGATCTGGGCGTGGTCGCGGACGTCGCCGACACGATCGCCGTGATGTACGCGGGCCGGATCGTCGAATCGGCCCCGGTGCACGACATCTACAAGGCGCCCGCGCACCCCTACACCCGGGGACTGCTGGACTCCGTCCCGCGCCTCGGCCAGAAGGGCCGGGAACTCTACGCGATCAAGGGCCAGCCGCCGAACCTCATGCACCTCCCGTCCGGCTGCGCCTTCCACCCGCGCTGTCCGCTGGCGCGGGACGTGTGCCGGACGGACGAGCCGCCGCCGTACAGCGCGGGCCAGGACCGGACGAGCGCCTGCCACTTCTGGCGGGAGTGCCTGCATGGCTGAGCCGATCCTGGAGGTCAGCGGCCTCG
This sequence comes from Streptomyces sp. NPDC006012, assembly GCF_042871185.1. Classification (NCBI taxonomy): domain Bacteria; kingdom Bacillati; phylum Actinomycetota; class Actinomycetes; order Kitasatosporales; family Streptomycetaceae; genus Streptomyces; species Streptomyces sp. NPDC006012. The sequence goes on along the minus strand of NZ_JBIAIE010000004.1, from coordinate 355,776 downwards.
TCAAGCACTACCCGCTCACCCGCGGCATCCTCTTCAGGAAGCAGATCGGCGCGGTGAAGGCGGTCGACGGCGTCGACTTCGCGCTGGCCAGGGGCGAAACCCTGGGCCTGGTCGGCGAGTCGGGCTGCGGCAAGTCGACGCTCGCCCGGCTGCTGTGCAGCCTGGAACAGCCGACGGCCGGCTCGATCCGGTTCAAGGGCGAGGACATCACCCGGCTGACCGGCCGGGCCCTGAAGGCGGTACGGCGCAACATCCAGATGGTCTTCCAGGACCCGTACACCTCCCTCAACCCGCGGATGACGGTGGGCGACATCGTCGGGGAGCCGTTCGAGATCCATCCGGAGGCCGTCCCCAAGGGCGAGCGGCGCGGCCGGGTGCGGGAACTGCTGGACGTGGTCGGCCTCGATCCGGAGTACGCGGTCCGCTACCCGCACCAGTTCTCCGGGGGGCAGCGGCAGCGCATCGGCATCGCGCGGGCACTGGCGCTGCGCCCCGAGGTCATCGTCGCGGACGAGCCGGTGTCGGCGCTGGACGTGTCGGTCCAGGCACAGGTGATCAATCTGCTGGCGCGGCTCCAGAAGGAGTTCGGCCTCTCCTATGTCTTCATCGCGCACGACCTGTCGATCGTGCGGCACATCTCGGACCGGGTCGGGGTGATGTACCTCGGGCGGATCGTGGAGACGGGCAGCGACACCGAGATCTACGACCATCCGACGCACCCTTACACCCAGGCGCTGCTCTCCGCGGTGCCGGTGCCCGATCCGGCGGCCCGGGAGCACCGCGAGCGGATCATGCTGACGGGCGACGTGCCGTCCCCGACGGACATCCCCTCCGGCTGCCGGTTCCGCACCCGATGCTGGAAGGCGCGGGAGCGGTGCGCCCTGGAGGTGCCGCCGCTCGCCGTCCCGGACGCATACCGCGGCGCGTCCTCGCCGGCGGCCCACGCCTCGGCCTGTCTCTTCGCCGAGGAGAAGCAGGTGGTGCCGGTGGAGGAGGGGCACGGCAACGGGCCGGGGTGACATGGCGCACCCCGGCCCGTTTCACGGCACCCGCACGGCCGTACGCTGTTCAGCTTCCCGGGACCGTATATCGGTACCGCTTCCGTGAAGTTGCCTGAGTGTTAAAGCGTTCTGTCGGTGTTCGCCCCGTTATGCCAGGTCCAGGGAGCGCTTGAGGAAGTCCACCTGGAGCAGCAGCAGATTCTCGGCGACCTGTTCCTGCGGCGTCATGTGCGTGACGCCGGACAGCGGCAGCACCTCGTGCGGGCGGCCCGCGGCGAGCAGCGCGGAGGACAGCCGGAGCGAGTGCGCGACCACCACGTTGTCGTCGGCCAGTCCGTGCACGATCATCAGCGGACGGTGCGGGTCGGCCGGGGCCGACAGACCGTCGTCGGTGACGAGGGAGCTGTGGGCGTACGCCTCGGGCTCCTCGGCCGGGTCGCCGAGGTAGCGCTCGGTGTAGTGGGTGTCGTACAGCCGGAAGTCGGTGACCGGGGCGCCCGCGACGCCCGCGTGGAAGACGTCCGGGCGGCGCAGCACGGCGAGGGCGGCCAGGTAGCCGCCGTAGGACCAGCCGCGGATCGCCACCCGGCTCAGGTCCAGCGGAAGGGTCCTGGCAAGATCCTGGAGCGCCTCGATCTGGTCGTCGAGGGTGACGGTGAAGTCGTGGTGCACCGCCTTCTCCCAGGCCGGCGAGCGGCCGGGGGTGCCGCGGCCGTCGGCGACGACCACCGCGAAACCCTGGTCGGCGAACCACTGCGAGGTCAGATGGGCGTTGTGCGCGGCGACCACCCGGGGTCCGTGCGGGCCGCCGTAGGGGTCGAGGAGCACGGGCAGGGGAGTGTCGGAGTGGTAGTCCCGTGGCATAAGCACGGCGCACGGAATTTGGCGTGCGCCCCCCTCTGTCAACGTCACGCGCGGGGACAAACCAGGGTCTTCGGCATATGACAGGACAGTCACCGTCGGTTTTCCGTCACGCAGTACCTGGTACCGCGCGCCCGGCCGGTCGAGCGTCGCCGAGACCAGTACCAGCACACCTCCGGAGCGCACCGCCGTGTGCACCCCGGGCTCCCGCGACAGGCGCTCCACGCCCAGCTCGTTCACCCGGTAGACATGCACCTCGCCGATCTCGGCGGACTGGCGAGCGGGATCCGCCTCCGCCCCGGCGGAGGCCGCGACCAGCACGTCCTCGGCGCTCACGTCGAGCACCGCACGAATGTGCAACTGCGCCCCGGTCAGCGGGCGTTCGCCCACCGCGAGGACCCGGGCGCCGCCCTCGTCCGCGATCCGCACGAGCTGTCCCGACGGGCTCCAGCACGGCACCCCGGGGAAGAGATCAAGCCAAGTTGGATCTTCATCGGCGTGCACCATCCGGGTCGTCCCCGAGTCCGGGTCGACGGCCAGGAACAGCTGGCTGCGCTGGTTGCGCGCCTGTACGAGAAGCAGCGGCGCACCCGCCTCTGACCAGTGCACACGCGCCAGATACGGATAGCGCGCGCGATCCCAGACGACCTCCGTGCGGGCCCCGTCCAGACCGATCACGAACAGCTGTACGTCCGCGTTCGCGGTGCCCGCAGCCGGGTAGGCGACGTGGTGTGGCTCACGCTCCGGCCGGGCGGGGTCGGCGATCCACCAGCGCTGCACCGGCGTGTCGTCGGCCCGCGCCACGAGCAGCCGGTCCGACTCCGGAGCCCACCAGAAGCCCCGCGCCCGCCCCATCTCCTCGGCCGCGATGAACTCGGCAAGTCCGTAGGCGACCCCTTCCGACTCCGGCTCCGCCAGCGCCCGGTCGTGCTCGCCTGCCGCGTCCACCACCCGCAGGGCGCCTTGCGCGGCATACGCGACATGCCGTCCGTCGGGCGCGGGGCGCGGGTCGATCACCGGCCCGGGAACCGGGAGTTCGCGCGCCGTGCCGGCCCGCAGTTCCGCCGTGAAAAGCCGCCCTGACAACGCGAAAGAAGCCAACTCCACGGCCGCGTCGGTGGCGTAGCCGACGATGCCGGCCCCGCCCTCGCGGCTGCGCTCACGGCGGGCCCGCTCCTCGGGCGAGAGATGCTCGGCAGCGCCGCCGAGCAGGGCGTACGGGTCGGCCGCGAGGCGCTCTTGGCCGTCCGCCGGGTCGAGCACCCACAGCGAGTTCGCCCGTTCCGTACCGGAATTCGAGCGCAGGAACGCGACGCGGGATCCGTCGGGCGCCACGGTGAACGCGCGCGGGGCGCCGAGGGTGAACCGCTGGGTCCGGGCCTGTCGGCGGGGGAAGGATTCTGGGTCGGTCGTCATGCCTTGACCATATTGGCCATGCGCCCCCTTGTGCGGCCGTGCGCCGACCGATGCGCGAGTACGGAAAGTTATGATCACTACCGCTGAGTGGGTATGAACCTGCTGGCTTGCGTATGGATTTGCTGTTCCGCACGACAACTGATCCACATACCGCATAGTCCGACCCCCCGTGTCCCTGGGATCTTTGGAGGTGAGCCGCCGTGGCACTCTCGATTTCGGCGGTGGTGCTGCTGGCGATCATCGTCTTCCTGCTGATCAAGAAGTCAGGACTGAAGGGCGGCCATGCCGCCATCTGCATGCTGCTCGGCTTCTACCTCGCCTCCTCCACCATCGCGCCCACGATCAGCGAACTGACGACGAACGTCGCCAGCATGATCGGCGGCATCAAGTTCTGATCCGCCGCGTGGGTGGGCTCCGACGGCGCAGCGCGCCCGGAGCCCGGCCGCGTTCGCACGGTGCGCCGGGGCTGGTTCAGCCTTCAGCCTCCGGACGCGTACACAAGGAAGCCGGCCCAGGCTCCCGGCGAGAGCCGGCGGCGGGGCCGGCTTCGGCGTACCCGGAGTCGCGGACGCGGACGGCGCGCGGAGTGGTGGCCCTCTCGTCCCTGAGCCGGCCGCCCCGCTCTTGAGCCGGACGTCCTGTTCTTGAGCCGGGTCGTCTCGTGCCTCAGCCGGACGCCCCGCTACTGAGCCGGACGGTCTCGCCGTCCCCCTGCGCCGTCCCGCACTCTTCGCCGTTCACCGTAGGTGTGCGTCCCCACCCGGGGCGAGGGCGATCAGGAATCCGCCGCTCCGGGCCGGGGCCGAGGCCCGCCTCCCGCCGGAACCCGGGCGCCCTTGCTCCGGCGGAAGGGGCGCCTTCTCCCAAGGACCAGCACGGCGAGAAAGAACCCGGCCAAGCCCCACCCCTCCCGCCCGCCGCACACGCTCACCCGGGCGAGTGAACCTCGCCAACTCAACTGGATTTTAGGCCCGTTGACTGTCCTGCGCTCGGCGCAACACAACCGCAGACATGCGACGGCCCCCGCCGGGAGTGGCTTCCCAGTGCGAGGGCCTGACCGCCGAGGAAGCAAGGACCTTCCCGATGGATACCCAGAACCCTAGCGCGCCCCCGCGCGCCCAGTCCCGGGTTGCCGGGAACAGTCACCCGAACCGGCAAGCCGCTTCGCGCACCGGCGGCCTGACGCACGACAACACCCGCCACACCACCCGGTTCACGGTGATCGGCAACCACCTCACCCAACACCCCGACCTGTCCCTGCTCGCGATCGGACTGGCCTGCCACATCCAGTCGCTGCCCAAGGGCGCCCGCATCGACATCAAGACCCTCGCCTGCCGCTTCCCCGAGGGCGCGACCCGTATCGCCGCCGCCCTGCGCGAACTGGAGGCCCACGGCTATCTGCGCCGTGCACGCGAACGCGTCCCCGGGGGCCGCATCGTCACCCGCACCGTCTCCTGCAACCAGCCCGGCACCGGGCAACGCGAGACCGGGCAACGCGAGACCGGGCACGCCCCCCACCCGCCCGCCGAGCGCCCCGCGGCGACGACGACGCCGAAACCGAAAGCGCCCCGTAGACCCCTTCCCGCCGTGCCGTGCCCCGGGTATCCCGCACCGGCCCTCCTCCAGGCGGCCACGGGACATGCGGCAACAGGAAAGAGGGGACATGCGGGGACAGGAAAGGGGGACACGCAGGGACCGGGGATCGAGCGCATCCCGTTCGCCGTGGCCCACGTGCTCGACGACGACGAGGCGGCGGCGGGTAGGGGCAGGAGTCCGGCCCTCGTAGGGTGGGGCGCATGACGGAACAGTCCTCTTCCGGTCTCCGGCCGGGAGAACCCCCGGCCCGGCGTCTGCTGCTGGTGCACGCCCACCCGGACGACGAGTCGATCAACAACGGCGCCACCATGGCCCGGTACGCGGCCCAGGGCGCCCAGGTGACACTGGTCACCTGCACCCTGGGCGAGCGGGGCGAGGTCATTCCGCCCCAGCTGCGGCACCTGACCGGGCCCGCCCTCGGCGCGCACCGGCTGACCGAGCTGCGGGCCGCCATGCGCGAGCTGGGCGTCGAGGACGTACGGCTGCTCGGCGGGGCCGGCCGCTACGGCGACTCCGGGATGATGGGACTGCCCGACAACGACGACCCCGGCTGCTTCTGGCAGGCCGACCTCGACGCCGCCGCAGGGCTGCTCGCCGAGGTCGTCCGCGAGGTGCGTCCCCAGGTCCTGGTCACCTACGACGACAACGGCGGATACGGGCATCCGGACCACATCCAGGCCCACCGGGTCGCCATGCGCGCCGTGGAACTGGCCGCCGGTAACGGCTGGAGCGTCCCCAAGGTCTACTGGAACCGCGTCCCGCGCTCCGTCGCCGAGTCCGCCTTCGCCCGGCTGCGGGACGAACTGCCCGGACTGCCCTTCGCCGAGAGCGCCGACGTCGACGACCTGCCCGGCGTGGTGGACGACGACCGGATCACCACCGCTGTCGACGGCGCCGCGCACGCCGCCGCCAAGGCCGCTGCGATGCGCGCCCACGCCACCCAGATCACCGTCGCCGAGCCCTGGTTCGCGCTCTCCAACGATCTGGCGCAACCGCTGTTCACCACCGAGCACTACGAGTTGGTGCGCGGGCCGCGGCCCGCCGCACCGGAGACCGACCTGTTCGCCGGGGTCGGCCCGGAGGAGGGGACGTCATGAGCGGAGCCGGACCCCAGCAGCCCCAGCCGCCCAAGCAACCCCGGCAGCCGCAGCAGCACGGACCGATGATGGCCCAGCCGCTGCAACGCCCCTCCGCCCGGCGGATCGCGGCCTACGCCGGGCTGTTCGTGCTCGGCGCCCTGGTGGCACTCGCCGGGGCCCTGGTGCAGAGCGGCTGGTTCCCGGGCGGGCTGCTGCTCGCGCTGGCCGGTGCCGCCGGGCTGTTCCTCGGCGCGGCCCGTGCCCTCGCCTCGCGGGCCGGGGCGATCGCGTCCGTGGCGGGCTGGATCGTCGCCGTCATGCTGCTCACCGCCAGCCGGCCGGAAGGCGACTTCCTCTTCGGCGCGGGCGTCGGCTCGTACCTCTTTCTGCTCGGCGGGATGGTCGTAGCTGTGATCTGTGCCACCCTCGGCCCCGGTCGGCCGCACGGCGGCGGCTGAGTCCGACTTGGCAAGTGACGTACCACTTCGCCGGGCGGCGCACGTGCGAGTCCGGTGGGGGTTTCCCCAGCGGTCAGGGGATGCGGGCTCGGCGTGCCCAGTATGGTGGTGCGCGCCGCCATGCCTCCCCCGAGCGTTCGTCTGCGCGCGAGCCGGGGGGACCCCCACGCAGAGGTCGTCATGGGCGGCGGAGTCAACCGGGAGAACCTGCCTTGAGTCGTGAAACTGACACTCCGTCCTCCGGGCCCAACGGGCACGGCGGAGCCGCATACCCCTCGGGCACACCGCCGTACGGGACCCCCATGGCAGCCGACGGCGGCCCGGACGCGGGCCGTTCGGCCACGCAGCCGGAGGAACGGAAGACCGAGACCACGCTGACGACCCGGATCCGGATCAACATCCCCGGGTCGCGGCCCATCCCGCCGGTCGTCGTGCGTACGCCCGTCGCGGAGACCGACGGCCCCGGCACCGACGGCGACCCGCAGCCGGCCTCCGCCCCGCCGCCCCCGAGCCCCGCCGAGGCCCCGGCCGAGCCCGCCCCCGCGGCCCAGGAGAAGACCAGCGACTGGTTCGCCCCCCGCAAGTCCGGCCCGGCCAAGGGCGGTCCGGGCGGCGGCAGCGGCAACGCGGCTCAGGTGCCCGGCGGTTCGGCGGCCGGCGGCACGCCCGCCACCGGCCCGGCGGCCGGGGCGCCCGGTGCGCCCCGGCCGGGCGGCGGCGGCCGGCCCGGCGGAGTCGTCGGCGCGATGAGCGCGCCCGGCGCCACCCGGCCGGGCGGCGGCGCAGGCAAGGGCGCCGGGCTGCCCGGTGCCACCGGCGGACCCGTCGCCCCCGGACACGGCGGCGGCACCGGCTCCTTCGACGTGACCGAGGCGTTCGCCGCGGTCCCGCTGGGCGGCGGCCCGCGGCCCGGCCAGGACGGTCCCGGCGAGCCGCGCCGCGACGACCTGCCGTACTTCGTGGAGAACGGGCCCGGCGGCGCCGAGCGCAACGGCTCCGACCGCCCGCACGGCCAGGGCGGACCCGGCGGCTCCGGAGGTTTCACCGGGCCCCGCCAACCCGCCGGCCCGACCAGTGGACCGGTCACCGGGGACGGGCCGCTGGTGCCGCCCGCCGTCGGCGGCCCGAGCGACCAGGGCGACCACGGCCTGGCGCCGGGCGGGCCCTTCGGCGGCCCGGACGGCGGCGGCCCCGCGGCCCCCGGTGCCCTCGCCGGACCGGGCGGACCCGGGGTGCGTCCCGGCGCCGGTGTCGGGGCGCACCCCGGCCCCGGCGGCGGACTGAGCGACGACACCGCCATCCTCACCCCGCAGAAGCAGGTACCGGAGCCGCCCGCGCCCGGCTACGGCGCCGGCGTCGACAACGTCTCCGGACACACCGTCACCAGCGGCATCCCGGTCGTCCAACCGGGCCCGGGCAGCCCGTTCGCGCCGGGCGGGTCCGCCGAGGGACCGGTGCCGCACACGGTCCCCAAGCTGCCCGAGCCGGTCGCGCAGAACGTGCCGCGGTCCCAGCCCAAGAAGAAGAAGGGCCGCAGCAAGCTGGTGCTGCTCGGCGGTGTCGTGGTCGTCCTCGGCGCCGGTGTCTACGGCGCCGGACTGCTGATGAACCACTCCGACGTGCCCAAGGGCACCACCGTGCTCGGCGTCGACATCGGCGGCGGCACCCGGGACAACGCCGTCAACAAGCTCGACGACACCTTCGGCAGCCGGGTCGGCAAACCGCTGAAGCTGTCGGTGGACGGCAGGACCGTCACGCTCGACCCGGGCAACGCGGGCCTCCAGTTCGACTACCAGGCCACGGTGAGCGCGGCCGCGCAGAGCGACTACAACCCGGTGTCCGTGATCGGCACCCTGTTCGGCCAGAAGCGTGAGATCCAGCCGGTCATGCCGGTCGACGAGGAAAAGCTCCAGGCCGCCCTGAAGGAGGTCGGCGGCGCGTCCGGCTCGGTCGCCGACGGCACGATCAAGTTCGTGTCCGGCAAGGCCGTCGCCGTCTACGGCAAGCCCGGCAAGGGCATCGACGCCGGCCAGTCCGCCCAGTCGGTCGAGCAGGCGTACCGCACGCTGGTGGAGACCGGCACGGCGTCCCCGGTGACCGTGCCCACCACCGCCCAGCAGCCGGCGGTCTCGAAAGCCGAGGTCGACCGGGAGATGAAGGAGTTCGCCGAGCCCGCGATGTCGCAGACCGTCACCGTGCAGACGGACGCGGCGCACTCGGTCCCGCTGAGCCCGCAGAACTCCCTGTGGAAGTTCCTCCGGGTCACGGCCGTCAACGGCAAACTGGTCGACAAGCCCGACCTGACCGCCTTGCAGGACCTCTACGGCCAGACCTTCGACGGCGTGCTCATCACCCGGGCCAACGGCGCGAAGACCCCCGTCACCCCGCAGGACGTCTACGGCGCCCTGCGCACCGCGCTGACCAGCAAGACCAACCGGGTCGCCGTCATCGACACCGACCCGAAGTAGGCGCCTGACCGGCCAGGACCCCGATGATCGGTCCTGGTCCGGCCGTGTGGGGGCGCCCGGTGCGTGCCGGGCGCCCCCACACGTGGTTTCACGGCCGCGTATGACATCTGTCATCCGGGGGTCAGGACCCCTGGCACCGCCGCGCGTCCGGCCCCCGCCGCCAGCATGGACGCCATGACGGCGACACCGGCACTCGCCACCACCTCCGTGGCCGGGTTCGATCAGGTGAGCAAGGTGTACGGGACCGTACGGGCCGTGGACGGGCTGTCGCTCGCGCTGCGTCCGGGGGAGACCGTGGCGCTGCTCGGACCCAACGGGGCGGGCAAGTCGACCACCCCTGACAAACCCCCGCTAGTTCAACAACGCCCGCGCCGCGTTCGCCTGCCGCCGCACCCGTCCCGCCCCCGCTTCGTCCGCCGCCTCCAGCACCTCCGCGTACGCGTCCAGCTCCGCCGCCCCGGCGCAGAACTCCCCGCGCTGAACCAGCAGCTGCGCCCGCTCGTACCGCAGCCGTGCCGGGTGCGAGGGCAGCAACAGCCCCAGCTCCACCGGCCACAGCGCCACGTCCGACCGTTCCGGCCGGGCCGCCGCCCACGCCCGGACGTTGTTCAGGATCCGTACGACGACGTCGAGCGGCGCCGCGGGCACCAGCATGGACGGTTCGAGCGGCGCCCCCGTCGCCCCGGCGACCAGCAGCTCCGTGTCCGTACCGGTGAGCACCCGGCCGCCGTCGAAGGGGTCGGCCAGCACCTGTTCTTCGGCCGTGCCGAACCCCACGACGAAGTGCCCGGGCAACGCCACCCCGTACACATGGGCCCCCGCCCGCCGGGCCACCTCCATCCAGACCACCGACAGCAGGATCGGCAGCCCGCGCCGCCGCCTGAGCACTCCGTGCAGCAGCGACGACTCCAGCCGCCGGTAGTCCGCGGCGAGGCCGTGGAACCCGTGCCGCTCCCCGAGCAGCCGGTGCAGCGCTTCGGCCCAGGCCGAGGGGCCGCCCGGCCGGTACGGCAGCTGCCCCGCGAGCTGGTCCAGTTCCAGCTGTGCCGCGTCCAGGCCCGGCTCGTCCAGCGCGCCGTCCGCCTCCGCGCCGAGCAGCAGGCACAGCATCGACAGGTCGGGGCGTTCGGACCGCGCCTCGGCCGCGAACCGCCGCCGCACCTCGGCCGAGCGCTCCGGGGACGGCGGGTACGGCGGACGCATGGCCGGTTCGCGCCCGGTCATGACGGTCCGCTCCGCGACCCGGCGCCGGAGCCGTCCGGCTCCCGGTAGTGGTGGTAGGCGTGGTGCGCGGCGAAGCCGAGACCCTCGTACAGCGCCCGCGCCCCCGTGTTGTCCGCCTCGACCTGGAGCCAGCCCGCCGAGGCGCCCTCGTCGAGGGCCCGCCGGGCCAGCGCGGCCATCACCGTGCTGGCCAGCCCCCGCCTGCGCTGCCCCGGATCCACCTCGACGGCGGCGAATCCGGCCCATCGCCCGTCCACGACGCACCGGCCGATCGCGGCCGGGCCGTCCCCGTCCGCACCGGGCACGGTCGCGAACCACACCGAGGGCCCGCTGCCCAGAACCCGCAGGGCCACGTCACTCACCCCCTTGCGCTGGTATCTGCTCAGCCAGGTCCCGTCCACCGTCCGGGACAGGACCACTCCGGTGCCGTCGGCCCGGTCCGCGACCGGCCCGAGCGCCCCGGTCCACAGCTCGGCGCTCACCTCGCGTACCCAGCCCTGCCGCTCCAGCTCCGCGCACAGCGATTCCTGCGTGCCCGCGGCGCCGGTCGCGGTCTGCACGTACGCGGGCAGTCCACGCTCCCCGTACCAGCGTCGTACGGCCGGCAGTGCCACGTCGAGCGGAAGGCCCGGGTCGCCGAGCGGCAGGACGCTGTTGGCCCGCCGGGTGAAGCCCGCCCGGCGGGCGGGCGACGGCGCACCGTGCGCCGGGCGCGGCACCTCCTGGGCCGCCGCGCGCAGCTGCCACTCGCCGAGCCGTTCGCTCTCCACCGGCTGCCAGGCCCGCGCGGAGACGAGCGCGAGTTCCCGGTACGTGGCGGCGGGGCCCCGGCGTCGCGCCGGGGCGGCCGGCACGGTCTTGCCCGCGACCAGCGCGGCTTCCGGGACCCGGACGACCTCCCCGTCCTTCCGTGTGACCAGCAGCACACCGTCGTTCCACGATGTGAGAAAACCCACCGTGTCGGTGAACTTCCGGGTGGCGCGACCGGGTTCGATCAAGCGTCGTATGGAGACCCGTTTACCCACGTCAGCAGGGGTGATATTGACCTTGAGGCGTCCGGCGGCAGAGATTTCCACTGGTCAGTTCACCCCTCCTGTTCGGATCATGCCCAAGAACGGAGATACTAGGTGCTGGGCATCGACGACGCCGCGCTCCCGCGCGCCAGGCGGCGGAGCCTGAGGAGGCCCGCCGGCGCCCAATCGAGGAGGAACGACAGCGTGACCTACGTCATCGCGCAGCCTTGTGTCGACGTCAAGGACAAGGCGTGCATCGAGGAGTGCCCGGTCGACTGCATCTACGAGGGCCAGCGGTCCTTGTACATCCACCCGGACGAATGCGTCGACTGTGGTGCCTGTGAGCCGGTCTGCCCGGTCGAGGCGATCTTCTATGAAGACGACACGCCGGAGGAGTGGAAGGACTACTACAAGGCGAACGTCGAGTTCTTCGACGAGCTGGGTTCTCCCGGCGGCGCCAGCAAGCTGGGGCTGATCGAGCGCGACCATCCCTTCATTGCCGCGCTGCCGCCGCAGGCCGGGTAATCCAGCACCACCACGACGGCCAGCGGCCCCCGACTCCGCCCGAACCGGGGGATCCTCACCGCCGCCTCGGTCCCGTACGGCCTGATCGCCGCCGTACGGGGCCGAGGCGTTTGCCGTACCGACGAAAGTGAGCCCGTAACCGTGTCCGCACCGACCGACCCCGCGCCCGACGCCCGCGCCCGCTCTTTCGGGGCGGGAACGCTTCGCGACCGGCTTCCCGCATTCCCCTGGGACAGCCTTGAGCCGTACAAGAAGACGGCCGCCGCGCACCCCGACGGCATCGTCGACCTCTCCATCGGCACCCCGGTCGATCCGGTCCCCGAGCTGATCCAGAAGGCGCTGACCGCCGCGGCCGACTCGCCCGGCTATCCGACCGTCTGGGGCACCGGTGAACTGCGCGACGCGATCACCGGCTGGCTGGGACGCCGGCTCGGCGCCCGGGACGTCACCCACCGGCACGTGCTGCCCGTGGTCGGTTCCAAGGAACTCGTCGCCTGGCTCCCCACCCAGCTGGGCCTCGGCCCCGGCGACAGGGTGGCCCACCCCCGCCTGGCCTACCCGACGTACGAGGTCGGCGCCCGCCTGGCCGGTGCCCGGCACGAGACCTACGACGACCCGACGGAGCTGGACCCCACGGGGCTGCGGCTGCTGTGGCTGAACTCCCCGTCGAACCCGACGGGCCGGGTGCTGGCCAAGGAGGAGCTGACCCGGATCGTCGCCTGGGCCCGCGAGCACGGCGTCCTGGTCGTCGCCGACGAGTGCTATCTCGAACTGGGCTGGGAAGCCGATCCGGTCTCGGTGCTCCACCCGGACGTCAACGGCGGTTCCTACGACGGGGTCGTCGCCGTCCACTCCCTCTCCAAGCGGTCGAACCTGGCCGGTTACCGGGCCGCCTTCCTGGCCGGCGATCCGGCCGTGCTGGCCCCTCTGCTGGAGATCCGCAAGCACGGCGGCATGATGACCCCGGCGCCGACCCAGGCGGCGGTGGTCGCGGCCCTGGGCGACGACGCGCACGTGCACGAGCAGCGCGAGCGCTACGCCGCCCGCCGCACGGCGCTGCGCGAGGCACTGCTCGGCCACGGCTTCCGGATCGAGCACAGCGAGGCGGGTCTGTACCTCTGGGCCACCCGCGGCGAGTCCTGCTGGGACACGGTCGCCCACCTCGCCGACCGGGGCATCCTGGTCGCGCCGGGCGACTTCTACGGCACGGCGGGCGGGAACTTCGTACGGGTTGCGCTGACCGCCACGGATGAGCGGGTGGCGGCGGCGGTGGGGCGGTTGTCCGCCTGATTCGCTGCGCGGGCTGTTGGACGCGGGCATCCGGGGCGGGGGTTTGTGCCGTTGTCCGGCTGCGGTGGTGTTGTGGCTGGTCGCGCAGTTCCCCGCGCCCCTAGGGGGCGGTGGTGTTGTGGCTGGTCGTGTGGTGCCCCGCGCGCCTGGGCGGGCGTCGGTGTGCGGTTTTCCGGGTCGGGTCGGTGGGGGCGTGGTACGGCTACGGGGTCCAGGACGTGTCCTGGACCCCGTTCATCGTTCGGCCGGGCGGTGTGGCGTCAGCCGCCCAGCGGGAGGCCCTGCACCGGCAGCTGGGAGGTCGGCAGTCCGCCCTTGGTGAGGGAGTCCGTCGGCAGTCCGCCCTTGGTGGCCGACTGGGCCGTCTCGCCGAGGATGGTGCCGGCGGAGCCGGCCGCGTCGCCCGCCGCCTTCTGCGCCACCGGTGCCGTCTTCTTCACGGCCTGGCCGCCGGTCTTGCCCGCGGCCGGCACCGTCTTCTGGATCGCCTTGCCGCCCGTTTCGCCGACGACCCCGGTGATGTGCTGGGTCGCGCCGTCGACCGTGTTGCCGACGCTCGCCCCGTCCAGGGCGGTCAGCCCGCCGAGGTTCGGGGTGGCCGGGAGGCTCGGCGCCGCGCTGGCGGAGCCGGCCGCACCGACCCCGGCTGCCGCTCCCGCTGCGACGAGCAGCGCGGCACGGGCGATCCGGCGGGTCAGGGGGAGGGACATGATGCTCCATTCGACGGGAGGTTGGTGAAGTGTCGGACCCAGCCCGGGAGTTGACCGGCCGGTGTCGGCCGTCGTCCGGGCTCGGACGCAGTGACTACCGCTCGAAGCCCGTGAAGGTTGCGGAGGCACAAGGTAAAGAATTGATAACGCATCGCATTATCAGTTGTGGATAAAAACGGGCAAAGGGTGCCTCGTTCGTGTGTGTGCAGGATCCTTACATCACCGCATTTCCAAGGGCTTTCCGGTTCGCCGGAACGGCCGCCCGTACACCTGCCCGCCCGTCCGTCCCAACCCGCACGCCATGACCCCGGAGGGTGAGGCTCCGCACTAGTGTCCGGTCATGATCCGGACCGACCCCGTGGGCCGGTCCGCGCTCGGTGCGCCCGCCGCGGCGACCGGCCGCCACTGGCTGTCGGTGCTCCCGGCCGACCACTGCCGTCCCGCGTAGGACACCTGCCGGATGTGCAGCGCGGAGGCGTTGGCCACCGCCCACTGCGCGAGCTGCCAGCCCCGCTCCAGCTCGCTGCGTCCGGCCGCGTCGGTCTTCGTGCCGCCCGGCACCGGCAGGGTGGTCGTCCGGCCCCGTGCGCGGGCGGTCACCGTCGGCGAGGGCTTCGGTGACGGCCGGGCCGCCCTGCCCACCTGTGCGCCCGCCTCTTGCAGGTTCTCCGCCGGTCCGAAGTCCCGGACCAGCGCGGCCCGCAGCGCTTCGGCGGCCGCGCCCGCGCCGTCGCCCGTGCCCATGGCAGCGGTCCGCGCGCCGGCCGCGGGCCGTCCCTGGCAGGTGAGCGACGCCGCCGTCCGCCCGGTCAGGGCCGCGGCCAGCAGCGCGGCGTCCTGTTCGTGCTTGGCGTACGCCTCCGGGAAGCCGCTGCGCTGCACGCGCTGCGCGGCCACCGTGACCGGCAGCCGGGTGTAGCCGGGCACCTTGGCCAGGTGCTCGAAGAAGGCCCCCGCCGCGTACGCCGGGTCCATGATCTGCTTCTCGGTGCCCCAGCCCTGCGAGGGCCGCTGCTGGAACAGGCCGATCGAGTCCCGGTCGCCGTGCCCCAGATTGTGCAGTCCGGACTCCTGGAGCGCGGTCGCCAGTGCGACCGTCACGGCCCGCTCGGGCATGCCCCGCCCGGTGCCCACGGCGGTGATGGTCGCCGCGTTCACCGCCTGCTCGGGCGTGAACCGGTACGCCGTGGGATTGCTGCCGGCCGCGACCACTTTGCAGGCCCGCGCGGTACCGCCGGTGACGTACTGCACGACGAGATAGCCCGCGAGCGCGCACAGGACCGCGAGAGCCGCAACGAAGCGGACGAGGCGGCGGCGCTTGGCGGGACGAGGGGGCGGCGCTGACACGCGTACAAGGTACTGGAGCTGTGTGTGACTGGGAGACTCCGTGGAGTAACCGGCGTGGACCGTCCACCGCGCGGCGGAGCGTTAGGGTCGGTGCCATGGCCGACACCTCGCTCGATCTCACGCTGGACGCCGCCGCGCTCACCGCACGACTCGTCGACTTCCCTTCCGAGAGCGGCACGGAGGAACCGCTCGCCGACGCGATCGAGGCCGCCCTGCGCGCCCTGCCGCACCTGACCGTGGACCGGTACGGCAACAACGTGATCGCCAGGACGGACCTGGGCCGTCCCGAGCGGGTGATCCTGGCCGGCCACATCGACACGGTCCCGATCGCCGGCAACGTTCCGTCCCGGCTCGACGCCGACGGCGTCCTGTGGGGATGCGGCACCTGCGACATGAAGTCGGGCGTCGCCGTGCAACTGCGGATCGCGGCCACGGTCCCCGCCCCCAACCACGACCTGACCTTCATCTTCTACGAGAACGAAGAGGTCCAGGCCGATCTGAACGGGCTGAAGCACCTGGCCGAGGCGCATCCGGAGTGGCTGCGGGGCGACTTCGCGGTGCTGCTCGAACCCTCGGACGGCGAGGTCGAGGGCGGCTGCCAGGGCACCCTGCGCGTCCTGCTGCGCACGGCGGGCGAGCGGGCCCACTCGGCGCGCGCCTGGATGGGCGCCAACGCCGTCCACGCGGCGGCCCCGATCCTGGCCCGGCTGGCGGCGTACGAGCCGCGGCACCCGGTGATCGACGGCCTGGAGTACCGAGAAGGTCTGAACGCGGTCGGCATCAGCGGCGGCGTGGCCGGCAACGTCATCCCGGACGAGTGCACGGTCACCGTCAATTTCCGCTACGCGCCCGACCGGACGGAGGAGGAGGCGGTCGCCCACGTCCGGGAGGTCTTCGCGGACTGCGGGGTGGCCAAGTTCGTGGTGGACGACCACGGCGGAGCCGCGCGGCCGGGGCTGTCCCATCCGGCGGCTGCGGCCTTCGTGAAGGCGGTCGGCGGCCAGGTACGGCCGAAGTACGGCTGGACGGACGTGTCCCGGTTCTCGGCGCTGGGCATCCCCGCGGTCAACTACGGCCCCGGAAATCCGCACTTGGCGCACAAAAGGGACGAACGGGTAGAAATCGAAAAGATCCTGGCAGGTGAGGCCCGCCTGCGGGCGTGGCTGACGGAATGACCGAGGCGGACGGCAGGAGACGTGTGGGCGGCGTGGCGCTTCATGGCGGACATGCCGAGGTCCCCCGCGCGTAACCCGCACCCATCTACGCTGAGGTGAAAAGACGGCAATCGGAGGGAGTGCATATGGCCACTGGGAGCCCGGAGGGCAGGACGAAGCCGCCGGAGGAGCAGCGCCTGGGGCCGGTCCTGAGGCGTCGCGGCCAGGTCACGGAGAGCACCACGGACCAGCGGCTGCTGGACGCGGGCGGCCCCTCGGACTGGGTGCACACGGATCCCTGGCGGGTGCTGCGCATCCAGTCGGAGTTCATCGAGGGCTTCGGCACCCTGGCCGAACTCCCGCCCGCGATCAGCGTGTTCGGCTCGGCGCGGACGGCGGTGGACTCGGCCGAGTACGACGCCGGTGTGCGGCTCGGCCGCGGCCTCGTGGAAGCGGGCTGGGCGGTGATCACGGGCGGCGGCCCCGGCGCCATGGAGGCGGCCAACAAAGGCGCCTGCGAGGCGGGCGGCATCTCGGTGGGCCTCGGCATCGAGCTGCCCTTCGAGCAGGGGCTGAACCCCTACGTCGACATCGGCCTCAATTTCCGCTACTTCTTCGTCCGCAAGATGATGTTCGTCAAGTACGCCCAGGGCTTCGTGGTCCTGCCCGGCGGCCTCGGCACCCTCGACGAACTCTTCGAGGCCCTCACCCTCGTCCAGACCCAGAAGGTCACCCGCTTCCCCATCGTGCTGTTCGGCAGCGAGTACTGGGGCGGCCTGGTCTCCTGGCTGGAGAACACCCTCGTCGCCCAGGGCAAGGCCGCGGAGAAGGACCTGCTCCTGTTCCACGTCACGGACGACGTGGCGGAGGCGGTCGAGCTGGTGTCGAAGGAGGCGGCGCGCTAGGACCGGCCCGGAGGGCGCATCCTGACGGACCGCGGTATCCCGACCGCTGTCCTCATCCGGCCGGCGGAACTCGAAGACCTTGAGGACGCCCGGCACCGGCCCGCCTGGAACGCGACCGCGCTCTCGGGCGCACGCAGGCCGCCGTACCCCCTGCCGAGGCGCGGCGGATACTCCTCTCCGGGTGTCGTACCCCATCGGCCCGGAGGCTCGGACTCTGCACATCGAGCACATCGAGCGCGCCCTTGAGTGAGCCTGCGCGCTGCCGGAGGGGCGCCTGGCTACGCCAGCCCCCTCCGGGCCACCGCCGGCGGACGCCAGCCCGCGATCGTCGCCACCATGTCGAGCACCTGCCGGGTCTCGGCCACCTCGTGGACCCGGTACACCCGCGCCCCCAGCCACGCCGAGACCGCGGTCGTCGCCAACGTGCCCACGACCCGCTCCTTCACCGGCCGGTCCAGCGTCTCCCCGACGAAGTCCTTGTTGGACAGCGACACCAGCACCGGCCATCCGGTGGCCACCATCTCGTCCAGCCGCCGGGTCGCCTCCAGGCTGTGCCGGGTGTTCTTCCCGAAGTCGTGCCCGGGATCGATCAGCACCGACTCCCGCGGCACCCCGAGCGCCACCGCACGCTCGGCCAGTCCCACCGTCACCCGGAGGATGTCGGCCATCACGTCCTCGTACGCCACCCGGTGCGGCCGGGTCCGCGGCCGCGCACCGCCGGCGTGCGTGCACACCAGGCCCACGCCGTGCCGCGCGGCGACCTCCGCGAGAGCGGGGTCCACGCCGCCCCACGCGTCGTTCAGCAGATCCGCGCCCGCCGCGCACACGGCCTCGCCCACCTCGGCCCGCCAGGTGTCCACGCTGATGACCACGTCCGGGAACCGGCGCCGTACCTCCGCCACGAAACCGACGGTGCGCCGCACCTCCTCCTCGGGCGTGACCTCCTCGCCGGGACCGGCCTTGACCCCGCCGATGTCGATGATCGCCGCGCCCTCCGCCACCGCCTGCTCCACGCGCGCCAGCGCCGGTTCGTCGCGGAAGGTGGCCCCCTGGTCGTAGAAGGAGTCCGGGGTCCGGTTCACGATCGCCATGATCACCTGCTCGTGCGGCCCGAATTCCCGCTTGCCCAGCCTGAGCATCCCCTGTGACCTCTCCTCGTACATCCAGGTACCACCCCGCACCCATCCCGGTACGTCCCGCTGCGGAGCCGCCTGTGACCCTAACTGTCAGACTCGCATGGCACGATCGGACCCTGACACTTTCGACACCGAGCACATCGGGTGCATCGAGCACACCGAGCCTGGGGAGCCGGCGATGGTTATGTTCTTGTTCCTGGTCATCGCGCTCGCCGTGGTGGTCGCCGCGGTGACGCTGGCCGTGGTCGGCGGCGGCGAGCGCAGCCCGCTGCCGGAGGCGGCACCGCAGCGGCTGCACGACCCGCTGCCCGTGGACCGCCCGGTGGGCCACGCGGACGTGGAGTCGCTGCGCTTCCCGGTCACCGTCCGCGGCTACCGGATGGCGGACGTGGACGACGCCCTGGGCCGCGTCGCCGCCGAACTCGCGGAACGGGACGCCCGCATCGCCGACCTGGAGTCCGCCCTGGCCGGCGCCCGGACCGCCGGGCACATCCGGCTGGACAAGCCCGCGGACCCGGGGGAGCTGCGATGACCGACGGCACCGCCGTGGCCGGCCCGGACGGCGCGCTGCGCTGCCCGTGGGCGCTGTCCACCGAGGACTACGTGGCCTACCACGACGAGGAGTGGGGCCGGCCGGTCCACGGCGACGACGCCCTGTTCGAGCGGCTCAGCCTGGAGGCGTTCCAGTCGGGCCTGTCCTGGATCACCATCCTGCGCCGCCGGCCGGGCTTCCGGGCCGCGTTCGCCGAGTTCAGGATCCAGAAGGTCGCGGCCTTCACCGAAGAGGACCGCGAACGGCTCCTCGCCGACCCCGGCATCATCCGCAACCGTGCCAAGATCGACGCGACGGTCGGCAACGCACGCGTGCTCGCCGACTGGTCCCCGGGCGAGCTGGACACCCTGATCTGGTCGTACGCACCGGACCCGGCGACCCGCCCGGCCCCGAAGACGGTCTCCGACGTTCCCGCGGTCACCCCGGCGTCGACGGCCCTGTCGAAGGACCTGAAGAAACGGGGCCTGCGCTTCGTCGGCCCGACCACGGCGTACGCGCTGATGCAGGCATGCGGCCTGGTCGACGACCACCTGGAGGCGTGCGTCAGCCGCACCGCCCCGGCCGGCAGCGGCCGGCCCACCGGATCCCGCGCCGGGAACCCGCGCGGCACGGCATAGGCCATGCGTACGGCACAGGTCCCGCGCAAGGCATGGGCCATGTGCCCGACGGGGCCACGCGCACGACGGGAGCCGATGACCGCGCCCCGAAGGGCGCGGGCAACCGGGCGATCGGGCAACCGCGCGATCGTGCCCGAGGCCGCCGCGGACCGGCGGACGACGGCCGGACGACGGCCGGACGACCGCCCGTCACGTCCGTCCGCGGAGCGCTCAGCGGCCCAGGTACTTGGGCTTCTCCTTGTTCACGAACGCCTTCACCGCGATGGTGTGGTCCTCGGACAGGCCCGCCCTGGTCTGCAGTACGCCCTCCTCCTCCAGCGTCTCGTCGAGGGTGTGCGTGAGCCCGTACGCCACGGCTTCCTTGATCGACGCGTACGCCACCGTCGGCCCCTCGGCGAGGGCCCGGGCCACCTTCTCGGCCTCGGTCCGCAGCTGGTCCGCGGGCACCAGCCGGTTCGCGATGCCCAGTTCGTACGCCTCCTGCGCCGTGATGCTGCGCGGGAAGAACAGCAGGTCGGTGGCGCGGCTCGGGCCGACCACCCGGGGCAGCGTCCAGGAGATGCCCGAGTCGGCGGTCAGCCCGACACCCGCGAACGACGTGTTGAAGGCGGCGGTCTCGGCCACCACCCGGTAGTCCGCCGCGAGCGCGAACCCGAACCCGGCCCCGGCCGCGACCCCGTTCACCGCCGCGACGACCGGCTTCGGCGCGCCGGCCAGCGCCCGCACGATCGGGTTGTAGTGCTCCCGCACGGTGGTCATCGTCTGCTCCGACCCGGCGGCCAGCAGCCCGACGTGCTCCTTGAGGTCCTGGCCCACGCAGAACGCCCGGTCCCCGGCGGCGGTCAGCAGCACGGCCCGCACCGCGTCGTCGTCGGCCGCGGTCCGCGCCGCCTCCCGGAGGGCGACCTTGGCCGTGACGTTCATCGCGTTCATCGCCTCGGGGCGGTTCAACGTGATCGTCGCGAGCCCGTCGCTCACCTCGTACAGCACGGTGTCGGCCATGGGAGATCCCCTCCGGTGTCGCCGTCCTGACGTACCGCTTGGTACGCCCTGTCCGAGGACAGCATGGCGGAGATCTCCGCACCGGGGGCGGACCCGACGTGTGACCTGCGTCAAGCAATTCCCGGCGGGATCGCGCCAGGGGCGGCGGTGCGGTGGCGCAGTATCGCAGCCACATCGCCGAATTGGGTGGTTTTGCTCGCGCGCGTTGTCCAAGCGATGCCGACTGATGTTGGTCATCGGGTCCTGGGATGCGGGATAATGGCTTGGAAGCAATGTGTTCGATGCCGGTGCCGCGGGTCTCTTCCGGAGCGCGCGTGCCCCTTCCGGGGCCGTCGGCAGACGATGAGCTGGTTTCAGGAAGGGGAACGAGCATGGCGGCCATGAAGCCGCGGACGGGCGATGGCCCGCTCGAGGTGACCAAGGAGGGGCGGGGCATCGTCATGCGCGTTCCGCTCGAAGGCGGCGGTCGGCTCGTCGTCGAGCTGACCCCTGACGAGGCCGAGGCACTGGGCGACGCCCTCAAGAAGGTCGTCGTCTGACGCGGAAGCGACCATACTCTTTCGGCTGCCCCGGCACACCTGCGGTGCCGGGGCAGCCGCATTCCCGGTCACCGCTTGACGGCGCAGAGCAGCCCGTCGCCCACCGGCAGCAGCGACGGCATCAGCTCGGGCATCTCGCGCACCGTGCGCAGCAGCTCCCGCAGCCGCAGCACCTCGGTGGGCTGCGGACCCGAATCCACGGTCCGGCCACTGGCGAAGACGCCCTCGAAGGCCACCAGGCCGCCCGGCCGCAGCAGGCGCAACGATTCAGCTAGGTAGTCGAGGTACTCCAGCCGGTCACCGTCGCAGAAGACGAGGTCATAGCCCGCGTCGGCCAGCCGGGGCAGCACGTCCAGGGCGCGGCCCGGGATGAAACGGGCCCGGTTGCTGGCGAAGCCGTAGGCGCGGAACGCCTGCCGGGCGAACTGCTGGTGCTCCGGCTCCGGGTCCACGGTGGTCAGCACGCCGTCCGGGCGCATGCCCTGCAGCAGATGCAGTCCGGACACCCCGCAGCCGGTGCCGATCTCCGCCACCGCCTTGGCGTCCACGGTGGCGGCGAGCATTCGCAGCGCGGCGCCCGTGCTGGGCGTCACCGAGCGCAGCCCTGCCTCGCGGGCCCGCTCCCGGGCCCAGCGCAGCGCGTCGTCCTCGGCGACAAAGGCGTCGGCGAACGCCCAGCTCGTCTGCCGGTTGCCGGTAATGGCCCTCTCCCGTCCCCGTGATTGCCTGGGCGTGACTGTATCCGTTGGCCCGGGAACCCGCTGATGGGACCGTGCGTTTAAAGGGGGGAGAACGAGAGCGGCGGGGGAACACGGGGGGGCAGGAGTGGACAGGGACGACGAGGAAGCGCTGACGCAGCCGCATGAGCCGTATCAGCCCAGATCAAATTCTCGTAAAACCACTTATCCGGAGCTAACGGGCGAGGTGGCTATGGTAGGGGCTCCACTGGACACCACCAGAGCCGACAGGGGAGGTGCGGCTGCGCCTGAGGATCGGGGAGGAGTGCTTCGGCGCTTCCTCGGGTCGGCGGGCAAGCCGAAATCCGTGAACGACACCGCTGCTGACCACAGCCACGCCGGCCAATCCGCCGCGGGCGGGACCCAGACCGCGACCTTCGCCACCGACGCGGACGGGCAGGCATGGACTCCGCCCACGTGGGAGGAGATCGTCAGCATGCACAGCGGCCGGGTCTACCGCCTCGCGTACCGTCTCACGGGCAACCAGCACGACGCCGAGGACCTCACCCAGGAGGTCTTCGTCCGGGTCTTCCGTTCCCTGTCGACGTACACGCCGGGCACCTTCGAGGGCTGGCTGCACCGCATCACCACGAACCTCTTTCTGGACATGGTCCGGCGCAAGCAGCGCATCCGCTTCGACGCACTCGGCGACGACGCGGCCGAGCGCCTGCCCAGCCGCGAACCAACACCGCACCAGGTCTTCAACGACGCACACTTCGACGCGGACGTCCAACAGGCCCTCGACACCCTCGCGCCCGAGTTCCGCGCCGCGGTCGTGCTGTGCGACATCGAGGGACTGTCGTACGAGGAGATCGCCGCGACCCTCGGCGTGAAGCTCGGCACGGTCCGCTCCCGTATCCACCGTGGCCGCTCGCAGTTGCGCAAGGCCCTCGCCCACCGCTCCCCGCAGGCCCGGGCCGCCGGGCGCCGTTCCTTCGTACCCCGTGTTCCGGCGCTGGGAGGAGGGGGCGCGACCGCGTGAGTGGATCACGACCGAAACCTGCGGAGGGACACCTCGCAGAGGAGCATCTAGGAGACCGGCTCTCCGCCCTGGTGGACGGAGAGCTGAGTCATGACGCGCGCGAGCGCGTCCTCGCGCACCTGGCCACCTGCGCCCGGTGCAAGGCCGAGGTGAACGCCCAGCGGCAGCTGAAGCACGTCTTCGCGGAGACAGCACCGCCACCGCCCTCCGAAAGCTTCCTGGCGCGCCTGCAAGGGCTTCCCGCCAGCGGCGGGGGCACGCACGGCGGCTCACCGCTGGACGGCGCGTTCCCCGGCGGCTCCGCGCCGGGAATCTTCGACGTCGGCCGGGAGGACCGGTTCGAGTTCAGCTACGTCCCGGTGGGCCCGCTCGCCCCGTGCACGGACGAGGACCGCGGCTTCCGCATCCACCTCGTCGGCCGCCCCGGCACCGCGGACCGGTCCGCCTCGCGCGGCAAGCGGTTCGCGTTCGCCGCCGCCGGGGCGGTGTCGCTGGCCGCGGTGGCTCTCGGCGGTGTCACCGCCGGTCTCCCCAGTGACACAGTGGCGGACGCCCGCGGGGGCACCGGCAGCGTGACACCGGCACGCACGGCGGGTACGGGGGCGTCCGCGGCCTCCGAGGCCCAGCGCCGCCGCCCTGCCGTTCCGTTCGGCCAGGGCACTCGGGTGGGTGAGACACCGCTCGTGCTGACCTCGATGTCCGCGCCGCTGCTGCCCGGCGTACCCGCTCAGGAGCCGCCCCCGGTGGTGGAGGCGGACGCACCCCACCTGGCGCCGCTGATACGTCCGTTCGGGACCCCGCCGATCTCCCTGGTCTCCTGGTCCACCGCCCCCGGGCTGGCCCCGACCGGCCTGCTCGCCGTACCCGTCTCCGACATGACGTCCGTCCCGTCCGTCCCCTCCCTGTCTCCTTCCACGACCCTCTCTTCCTCCTCGTCCCCCGCTTCCTCAGTCGCTCCCTCCGCGCGCCCGGCTCCCTGACCGGCGACTGCGCGGCTGCCCGCGAACCTGGTTGAATCCTGTGAGGCCGTGCCCGCGGTGCCGTCCCGGGTACGGGGGCCGACGATGCGCGGCGGGCCGCCCGAGCGCCCGGCCACGGCAGCTGTGGGGAGAGCATGGACGAGCGGAAGCCGGCCCCGCCCGGGGAGGCAGCGGAGAACACACCGACACCGGCCGCCGGACCCGAAGGCGACTTCGAACTGGCCCGGCCGACCGCCGGGGCCGACGCCGGGAACGTCGCCATCGAGAGCACGGGTGCCGCGCGCGGTGACGCCGAGCCTGAAGGTGCCGCGGAGGCGGGCGCCCGACCGGAGCGCGACGACGGCCGTGTCCAGGAGCCCGCCGGTCGGGACAAGCCCCTGCACGACCCTGATCCGTACAGCACCCCGCCCTACGGCGAGCCCGGCCCCTGGGCGCCCGCTCCGCCGGTCCGGCACCCCGCGACGACCCCGGTACACGGCACGGCCGTCGCGGATGCGGGCCCGGGCCATGGCGCGGCCGGCCTGGACGCGGTCCCGGTCCCGGTGACTGCCTCCGGTTCTGGTGCGGTGGTTGCGGCTCCGGCCCCGGTGGTGGCTCCAGCGGCGGCGGAGGGGCCGGGCGCGGCTGCTTCGGCCCCGGCCGCGACCCCGCCGTCGGCGGAAGCGGCCCCGGCCCCCGCCCCGCCGCCGGCGGAGGTGTCAGCCCCTGGCTCTGCCGTTCCCGCCCAAATCCCGGCGCCTACCTCGGAGGCCACCGGCTTCGCCGGCCGTCCCGCGGATCCGGTTCCGCCGGCGGACCCGCACCTCCTGCCGGACCCTGACCCGCACTCCGGCCAGGACCAGGACTCGTACCCGTACCTCAACGAGGGCCAGGACCCGTACCCGAGCCAGGACGCGAACCCGCAGCCATACCCGGACCAGGACCCGCAGCCGGGCCCCTGGCACCGTTACGACCCCTGGGCGGCCCCAGCCCCGGCCCCGGTTTTGGCCCTCGCCCCGTTCCAGCAGAGCGGTGCCGTCGTGCTCACCGAGGGGCAGCGTCGCCGCCGGGTGCGGCGGGCGCTGGTCGGTGGTGCCCTGGCGCTGGCCCTGGTCTGCGGTGGCGCCGGCGGCCTCGTGGGGGCGTATCTGGAGCGCAACGGCGGAATCTCGGAGGTCCATCTGCCGCAGGCGGGCCGGGAGCCCGCCGACCGGCCGGCCGGCAGCGTGGCCGGGATCGCCGCGAGGGCCCTGCCGAGCGTCGTCACGCTCCACGTGGCCGGCCGCGGCGAACAGGGCACCGGCACCGGCTTCGTCCTCGACACGAACGGCCACATCCTGACCAACAACCATGTCGTCGAGCCCGCCGGGCCGGGCGGCGACATAACGGTGGCGTTCAGCGGCGGCGAGAGCGCCAAGGCCCGGGTGGTCGGCCGGGACAGCGGCTACGACCTGGCGGTCGTCCAGGTCAAGGGCGTACAGGGGCTCAAGCCCCTGCCGCTCGGCAACTCCGACAACGTGCAGGTCGGTGACCCTGTGGTCGCCATCGGCGCCCCCTTCGACCTCGCCAACACCGTCACCTCGGGCATCATCAGCGCCAAGGGGCGGCCCATCACGGCGGGCGGCGAGAGCGGCGAAGGCGGCAAGGTGTCGTACGTCGACGCGCTGCAGACCGACGCGCCCATCAACCCGGGCAATTCCGGCGGCCCACTCCTCGACACGCAGGCCAGGGTCATCGGCATCAACTCCGCCATCCGCTCCGCCGACGACGGCTCCGACACCCTGGACGGCCAGGCCGGTTCCATCGGGCTGGGCTTCGCCATACCCGTCAACCAGGCCAAACGGGTCGCCGAGGAACTGATCAACGACGGCCGGGCGACCCACCCGGTGATCGGGGTCGCGCTCGACATGGCCTACACCGGCGACGGCGCCCGGATCAGCACCGAGGGCAGTGACGGCCCCGCCGTCACCACCGGCGGCCCCGGTGACCTGGCCGGGCTCCGGGCGGGTGACGTCATCACCGAGGTCGACCGGCAGCGCGTCCACTCGGGCGACGAGCTCATCGTCAGGATCCGTGCCCACCGCCCCGGCGACCGCCTCGTCCTGACCGTGCAACGCGGCGGCGAGGAGAAACGGATGTCGCTGGTACTCGGCTCGTCAGAGCAGAACTGACAGAAACCTCACCTTGGGACAGTACCGGTCGGACGGGAACGCCGGGTACCGTGGACCCGGCCCGGACCACGGAAACACCCGCACCGACACCCGAGGGCCGAGGACCGAGGACATCGCAAGGAGCTTCAGGTGTTCAATGACATAGGACCGCTAGAGCTGGTGACGATCGTCGTGCTCGCCGTGCTCATCTTCGGTCCGGACAAGCTCCCCAAGGTCATCCAGGACGTCATGCGGACGATCCGCAAGATCCGGGAATTCTCCGAGAGCGCCAAGGAAGACATCCGCAGCGAGCTGGGTCCCGGGTTCAAGGACTTCGAGTTCGAGGATCTCAACCCCAAGACGTTCATCCGCAAGCAGCTGGACAACGACGATCTTGGACTGAAGGAGATCCGCAACGGCTTCGATCTGAAGAAGGAGATGGCCGAGGTCACCGACGCGGTCAACAGCCGCGACGGCGACAGCTCGTCGTCTTCGTCGTCGGCGGGTTCTTCGGGGAGCTCCGGTGGCCGGGTCGACATGACCAAGAAGCCCGAGGACGCGGGCAAGGACGACCGCCCGCCCTTCGACGCGGACGCCACCTGACCGTACGGCCGTACCCGCGGCACGCCGCCGCACACCCCACGTCCCGATGCGACTGCGCATCGGGACGTGATCTGTTTCATACCGTGCACGTCGTGCGTGTGACCTGAACCCGCCGTCCGCGCGACCCACGCACCGGGTGATTTCCCGGCTGCCCGGACCGGTGTGGATATGCTGCCGAGTTGTTGTGCGGACCGGACGAGTACGCCCGAAGGGGGGCGGGCCGCCCCGGTCCGACGAGAGCGAGGAGGCGTCCGGCACATGGAGACGACAAGTGGGGCGGTCGCGCAGGCGTCGGCCGCGGAGGGCCGACGGCAGCTCTCCGCCGCGCGGCGCACGGTCGACGGCTACCTGCTGGCGCCCTTCCCCTGGTACGGCCTCGACGAGGCGTTCACGGGGCCGCGCTGGCTGATGCAGGTCGGTACGGCGGCGGACGGCGCGGTCGAGCACGGGTCGATCGGGCAGGGCGACGAACCCTCCGTCAAGAACGAGTACGCGGTCGGCTCCGCGGGCGAGCCCCGGGAGAAGTTCGCGGTCGTGGTGACCGTCGCCGCGAACCCGTCCCGGCGCAGCGCCGACGGCACCGGGCTGCTGGAGGCCACGTCGGTCTCCTCGGCGGCCTGGCTGGCCGGGGTGGGACTGCTGTCGTTCACCTGGCCGGGCCAGATGGACCACACCCTGCGGGACGAGTGGCTGGAGCAGCAGACGGAGACCGCCTGGGCGCTCGCCGACGATCTGTCCGCTCCGGTGTGGTCGACGCTGTCGCTGCCCGTGGACGGTGCGCCGGTGTCCTTCCACTACCGGGAGTCCGAGTTCGGCTGGGTGCTCGCGGGTTCCACCCGGGAGGGCGTGCATCTGGGGGCGTACGGGCGGGGGATGAGCGCGTACGGGCTTGGCTTCGCCATGATCAAGGACATCCGCGCGTACGCCTAGCCGGCGGGGCTTGGCGGGGGCTCGGGGCGCCGTATTCGGGTGGGTTCGGCGCCCCGATGCCGGTGGGGTGGGGGCGGTTAGTGGGGTGGAGCGGGGGCGTTGCGGTGGGGTGGCTGGTGCGGGTTGTGGGTGGCTGGGCGCGCAGTTCCCCGCGCCCCTATCGGGGCTCCAGTGGGCCGCGTTTGTTCGGGAACCCGGGATCCCCGCGTCCCTCCCGGAATCCCAGAAGCCCGCGTCCCTTCCGGGTGCGGGCTCCTGGGGTTCGGATTCGGTGCTGGGGGATCAGAACTTGTTGCGTGGGGTGATGCCCAGGGACAGGCCCGCCAGGCCGCGCTGCCTGCCGCCCAGCTTGCCGGCGATTGCGTGCAGAGCCGCGCCCGCGGGGGAGTCCGGGTCGGTCAGGACCACCGGCCTGCCATCGTCGCCGCCCTCGCGGAGGCGGACGTCGATCGGGATGCTGCCGAGGACCGGGACCGTCGTGCCGGTCGTGCGGGACAGGCCGTCGGCGACCGTCTGACCGCCGCCCGTGCCGAAGACGTCGACCATCTCGCCGCAGTGCGGGCAGGGCAGGCCCGACATGTTCTCGACCACGCCGACGATCTTCTGGTGGGTCTGGACGGCGATGGAACCCGCGCGCTCGGCCACCTCGGCCGCGGCCTGCTGCGGCGTCGTCACGACCAGGATCTCCGCGTTCGGGATCAGCTGGGCGACGGAGATGGCGATGTCGCCCGTACCCGGCGGCAGGTCGAGCAGGAGGACGTCCAGGTCGCCCCAGTACACGTCCGCCAGGAACTGCTGGAGCGCACGGTGCAGCATCGGGCCGCGCCAGACGACCGGGGCGTTGCCCGGGGTGAACATGCCGATGGAGATGACCTTCACGCCGTTCGCGGACGGCGGCATGATCATGTTCTCGACCTGGGTGGGCCGCCCGTCGGCGCCCAGCATGCGCGGCACGCTGTGGCCGTAGATGTCGGCGTCGACGACACCGACCTTCAGACCGTCGGCCGCCATCGCCGCCGCCAGGTTCACCGTGACCGAGGACTTGCCGACGCCGCCCTTGCCGGACGCGACCGCGTACACCCGGGTGAGGTTGCCCGGCTTGGCGAACGGGACCTCGCGCTCGGCCTGGCCGCCGCGCAGCGACGCCGCCAGCTCCCTGCGCTGCTCGTCGCTCATCACGTCGAGGGTGACGGCGACGCCGGTGACACCGTCGACCCGGGAGACCGCCTCCGTCACGCGCCGAGTGATCGTGTCGCGCATCGGGCAGCCGGAAACCGTCAGGTACACGGTGACCGCGACCGCTCCGTCCGCGCCGATCTGTACCGATTTGACCATCCCCAGTTCGGTGATGGGCCGGTTGATCTCGGGGTCGTTCACCGTCGCCAGTGCTTCGCGCACACTGTCATTCGTGGGGGTGACATCAGGCCTGTCGGCAGCCATCGGTCTTCCTTCACTACTAGTCTCCTGCCCGTGCCGCAAGGCGCTGGACAGGGCTTGTCCGTCATGAGGACGCGGAAGCGTTCGAGTGAGAAGCCGCTCCTTCGGGAGAGGCGGAGTCACAAGGACGATGTTACGGCGTTCGTCCGGCCTGAACGTCAGGAACCGTCTTCCGGCACGGTGGAGGTCCGGTGTTCCACGATCTCGTCCTGGAGGTCCTGGAGCTCGGATCTGATCCAGTCCCGGGTCGCCACCTCGCCCAGCCCCATCCGCAGCGCCGCGATCTCCCGGGTCAGGTACTCGGTGTCCGCGATGGACCGTTCGTTCTGCCTGCGGTCCTGCTCCAGGTTGACCCGGTCGCGGTCGTCCTGCCGGTTCTGCGCCAGCAGGATCAGCGGGGCCGCGTAGGACGCCTGGAGGGACAGCACCAGCGTCAGGAAGATGAACGGGTACGGGTCGAAGCGCAGGAAGTGCGGCGCGGTGATGTTCCACACCAGCCACACCGCAATGACGATCGTCATCCAGACGATGAAGCGCCACGTGCCGAGGAACCGGGCGACCCGCTCCGACAGCCGTCCGAAGGTCTCCGGGTCCCACTCGGGAGTGATCCGGCGCCGGCGCGGGCGCGGCTGGTCGAGACGGTAGAGACGGGGCGCACGGGACCGCCTGCCGGCGGCGGTGGCGCCCGCGGGGGTGCGCTCGCGGGCGCCGTCGCGCTCAGGTGCCATGCGCGGCCCTCCCCTCGTCCAGGTGGAACTCCGTCTCCCGCCAGTCGTCGGGCAGCAGGTGGTCCAGGACGTCGTCCACGGTCACCGCGCCCAGCAGCGACCCGGACTCGTCGACGACCGGCGCCGCGACCATGTCGTACGTCGCGAAGAACCCGGCGACCACCGGCAGCGACGCGTCCGGGGCGAGGACCTGCAGGTCGTCGTCGACCAGCGAGCTGCACAGGGTGTACGGCGGGTCGCGCAGCAGGTGCTGGAAGTGGACGGTGCCCAGGTACTTGCCGGTCGGGGTCTCGTCGGGCGGCCGGCACACGTAGACCTGGGCGGCCAGGGCCGGGGACAGATCGGGGTTGCGGACGCGGGCGAGGGCGTCGGCGACGGTCGCGTCCGGCCGCAGCACGATCGGCTCGGTGGTCATGAGCCCGCCGGCCGTGTGCTCCTCGTAGGACATCAGGCGCCGCATGTCGGCCGCGTCGGCCGGCTGCATCAGGCTCAGCAGCCGCTCCTTGTCGTCCTCGGGCAGTTCGCCGAGCAGGTCGGCCGCGTCGTCCGGGTCCATGGCCTCCAGGATGTCGGCGGCCCGTTCCTCCTGGAGTTTGCCGAGGATCTCGATCTGGTCGTCCTCCGGCAGTTCCTCCAGGACGTCGGCGAGACGGTCGTCGTCCAGGGCGGCGGCGACCTCGGCACGCCGTTTGGCGGACAGGTGGTGCAGCACGTTGGCCAGGTCGGCGGGGCGCAACTGCTCGAAGGTGGCGAGCAGGTTCTCGGCGCCCTGCCCGTGCTCCTCCAGGGAGAACCCGTCCACGGCCGACCACTCCACGGTCAGCGTCTCGCCGCCGCGCCTGCGGAAGGCGCCGCCCTTGCGCCCCTTGCGCACGAAGACGCGCTCGACCTCCCAGTCCCGGCGGGCCGGCAGATGCTGCACCGACAGGTCCAGGACGGTGACCTCCTCGCCGCTCTCGGCGAGCGTGACACGGCGGTCGAGCAGTTCCCCGAAGACGAGCCGTTCGGTGGGCCGCTGTTCGAAGCGCCGGACGTTGAGCACCCCGGTGGTGATGACCTGGCCGGACTCGATGCTGATCACCCGGGTCATGGGGAGGAAGATGCGGCGCCGGGTGGACAGTTCGACGACCAGGCCGAGCAGGCGCGGCGGACGGCGTCCGACGCGCAGCATGACGACGAGGTCCCGCACACGGCCCACCTGGTCGCCGTTCGGGTCGAAGACGGGGATCCCGGCGAGGTGCGAGACGAAGATCCGGGGGGCGCCGGCTGCCATGACTGTGCTTCCTCGGCTTCCTTGGGCCTTCTTGTGCTTCCTGGGGTTCCTGGGGTTCCTGGGTTTCCTGGGCGCGGGCGGGATGCCGATGATCGCGCCTTTCCTCATCCCCTTTCCGAATTGCCCGCTCGGTGTGGATCAGGCTAGCCCGTACCGATCGGATACGCCCTGGTGAGCGGTCCGGACGGACTGGCTCCGGCACACGCCGACGGCCCCGGGTACGCTGCCGTACGCCGTTCAGGTTCCAGCAGAGAGGCAGCCCCGCCTGTGACCGTGATTCCGCCGGGCCGTGTTCGCCGGGCCGCGTTGGTGACCGCGATGTCCACCCTGGCCGTGGCCGGGGCGACAGGGGTCACGGGGTGCAGTGAGGATCCGGACGCGGGCACCAACGGAGTGGGCAGACTGTCCGCCGGCCAGATCCAGTCCAGGACCCGGTCGGCGGCGGACTCGGCCGGGGCGCTGCGCCTGTCGGGGACCGTGGTGGCCAGCGGGAAGACGTACCAGCTCGACATGCGGCTGAATGCCGACGGGGGCACCGGTTCGGTCACCTCCAAGGGGGCGGCCTTCCAGTTGCTGCGGATCGGCGACCAGCTGTATCTGAAGGCCGACGTGGACTTCTGGCGTCACGTGGACGGCGCCGGCGCGAAGGGCGGGGACGCGGCGAGCGCGGACAAGCTGGACGGCAAGTACGTGAAGGTGCCGCACGGCGACCCGGCCTACAAGAAGTTCAGCGGTTTCACGGACAAGGACGTACTCCTCGACGGGCTGCTGACGCTGCACGGTGACCTGACGACCGACGGCCACCACGAGCAGTCCGGGGTCCGCACCATCCGCATCACCGGCGACAAGGGCGCCGGCGGCACCCTTGACGTCTCCCTGGAGGGCAAGCCGTACCCGCTCAACCTGGCCCGGGCCGGCGGCGCGGGGACGCTCAGCTTCTCCGACTGGGACAAGGGCTTCACCCTCAAGGAGCCGTCGAAGGCCGACACCGTGGACTACGGCAAACAGCTCCCGGCGTCCTAGCCGGGCGCGCGGCGCCCGGTTTCACCGGTCGCGCCGCGTCCCATGGTCCGACTGGCCCCCGCGCCCTACTTGCGCCTGTCGCCCTTGTCGCCCCTGTCATGCCTCCCGCCCCTGCCACGCCTGGCCAGCAGCCGTGGCAGGCCCGCGGGGACCGGGCGGCGGGTCGTCGCCGGGGTCGGCAGCGGCGGCTCGGCCAGCGGGCCGTCCGGCAGCGGGGCCGTCGCCCCGGTCGGCGTCAGACGGAGCACCCGGCACTCGCGGGCCCAGCGGTCCGTCATGGCCTCGCCGTCGGGCGCGTTGAGCCGCTTGCCCTTCAGCTCGGCCACGGCCGTCTCCCACCCCTCGGACCCCGCGGGGAGTTCGGCCACCGTCGCCGTCCAGCCGACCAGCCGGCCGCCCTTGTCCTTGCTGCGTACGGTCACCTCGGCGGTGCCGCCGTCCGTGAGGCCGGGCAGCGGTTGTTCCCCGGGTCCGTCGCCGACCAGGCACACCGCTCCGTCGTGCCACACGTGCCACAGCGCGCGTGCCGCGGGCGCCTCGGCGCCGCGGACCCAGACGAGGCCGGACTTCTTCGTGGCCTCCTCGACGAGGGCCCCATCGAGCAGCTCGGTTGTCATGCGTCCAGCCTAGCCAGCCGCCCCGCGGCCGGGGCCGCCGTCGCCGTCACAGCCAGCCGTTGCGCTTGAGCGTGCGGTGGATGGTCAGACAGAGGGTGGCCGTGATGCCCATGATCAGCGGGTAGCCGTACTTCCACTCCAACTCGGGCATGTACTTGAAGTTCATGCCGTACACGCCGCACACCATCGTCGGTACGGCGATGATCGCGGCCCAGGCCGTGATCTTCCGCATGTCCTCGTTCTGCGCGACCGACGCCTGCGCCAGGTTGGCCTGGAGGATGGAGTTGAGCAGTTCGTCGAAGCCCACGACCTGCTCCTGCACCCGGGTGACATGGTCGGCCACGTCCCGGAAGTACTTCTGGATCTCGGGGTCGATCAGCCGCATCGGCCGCTCGCTCAGCAACTGCATGGGCCGCAGCAGGGGCGAGACGGCGCGCTTGAACTCCAGGACCTCGCGCTTGAGCTGGTAGATCCGCGCCGAGTCCACGCCGCGCGACACCCCGCCCTTGCGGCCGGGCGAGAAGACCTCGGTCTCCACCTCGTCGATGTCGATCTGTACCGCGTCCGCGACCGCGAGATACCCGTCGACGACGTGGTCGGCGATCGCGTGCAGCACCGCCGAGGGCCCCTTGGCGAGCAACTGCGGGTCGTCCTGCAACCGGTGCCGCAGCGTCCGCAGCGACCCCTGCCCGCCGTGCCGGACGGTGATGAAGAAGTTCCGGCCGGTGAAGCACATGACCTCGCCGGTCTCCACGACCTCGCTGGTGGCGGTGAGCTGGTCGTGCTCGACGTAGTGCACGGTCTTGAAGACGGTGAACAGCGAGTCGTCGTACCGCTCCAGCTTCGGCCGCTGGTGTGCCTGCACCGCGTCCTCCACGGCCAGCGGGTGCAGCCCGAACTCGCCCGCGATACCGGCGAATTCGGCCTCCGTCGGTTCGTGCAGGCCGATCCACACGAAACCGCCGTCGCGCCGCACCTGGCGCATCGCCTCGTGCGGGCTCAGCGGCTTCGCGCTCTCGACGCGTGCGCCGTCGCGGTAGACGGCGCAGTCGACGATGGCGGAGGGGGTCGCGGGATCGCGGGTGGTGTCGTAGACCAGGCTGTCCCGGCGCGGCGCGGCCTTGCGCAGCGAGGGACGGGAGGGGCGGACCACGGCACGCAGGTCGCGGATCATCGACATGGCGAGCTCTCCTTCGCGGTGAGCGGCGAAGCGCGAGAGGGCCGTTGTGACGGCTGAAACTGCCCGGAATATGGACGTCCTCGGTGCGCATGTTTGGCACGTCCACAAAGCGGGGAGCACCGCACCGTCGCGGTGGCGAGCTTCGCTGCTGATTCAGATCAAACAGATCAGGCAGAACAGAACGACGTGCTCTTCCGAGGGCACGGACGACGGCGCGAGCGCGAGAGGTGCCAGCAGACCAGATCAGGAACGGGCTACATCAACGACCGGAAGAGCGAGTGGTACTGCACGGTCGACTTCGATCCATGACAGCCCCACCTCCTCCAGCCAGTCCCTCGTAAGGGACGGTCCATTCCCCGTCGGGGAGTCTCACAGGTGTCGGGACTCGATGCGACGCTTCTGCGTGCTGCCCGAACCACCGGCCAAGAGTATCAGCCGACCGCAGTGTCAAGGCGCCGCTTTGCCCGGCACTGACGAGTTCTATATTCACCGCATGGTTGATGTTCTTCCTCTGGTCGAGGCCCGGTTGACGACCGCTCTGGGCGCACCGGACGCGCGCGCGGCCGTCACCTTCGTCGGCACGGACCGTATCGAGGTGCTCCGCTTCCATGACCGCGACCCCGACGGGGACATCGTCCGCTACGCCACGCTCGGCATGTCCGCCCAGCCCATGACGGATCCCGCGGCGCTGCTCGCCGACCCCGTCGAAGGCCCGCGCGCCGAGCTGGTGCTGTCCGTCCGCGCCGGTCGCGCCGACACCGACAAGGTGCTCCGCCCGCTCGCCGTACTGGCCGCTTCACCACAGGTCGAGGGTGTGATCGTGGCTCCCGGCGGTTCCCTCGACGTGGGCGGCCCGCTGTGGCCGGGCGCACCCTTCAGCTCCGTCCTGGTCGCCGAGCCCGGCGGACTGGTCGAGGATCTGGAGCTGGACGTGCCGAGGGATCCCGTACGGTTCCTGCCGCTGCTGCCGATGACCGCGAACGAGGCCGCCTGGAAGCGGGTGCACGGCGCGCAGGCCCTCCAGGAGCGCTGGCTGACGAACGGGACGGATCTGCGGGACCCCGCCCGCGCAGCCGTCCCGCTCGACTGACCGGGTCCGGCCGGGAGCCCGGCCGCGAGTGACGGATCTCACCGAATCCTGGCCGGAAGGGCTCAGTTGGCGAAGACGCCGACTCCGTCCTCCGCGGCCTGCCGGGTCTCCGGCTCCGCGGCTTCGGCGGACAGCGCCTTGCGCCGTACGACGACCATGGCCGCGCCGAGCAGCGCGGTGACCGCCGCCACCGCGAACGGGACGCGGCTGTCGGTCCACCTCTCGATCTTCGGCGCGAAGTAGGGAGCCGCCGCCGCGGCGAACCAGCGCACGAAGTTGTATCCGGCGCTCGCCACCGGGTGTGGGGCGTCCGAGACGCCCAGGGCCAGTTCGGTGTAGACGCTGTTGTTCACGCCGATGAACGCGCCGGACAGGATGGTGCAGACGACGGCCGTGGTGTGGTCGCCGTAGCCGAGCACGAGCACGTCCGCGGCGAGCAGCACCAGCGAGGCGCCGAGCACCTTGAGCGAACCGAACCGAACCGCTGCTGCGCCCGCGGGGCCACGAGCACCGAGAAGACGGCGAGCAGCAGGCCCCACGCGAAGAACACGGCGCCCGAGCGGTACGGGGACAGGTTCAGCACGAACGGGGTGAAGGCCAGCACGGTGAAGAACGTGTAGTTGTAGAAGAACGCCGAGGCCGCCGCCGAGGCGAGTCCGCCGTGGCCGAGCGCCCTGAGCGGGTCGAGCAGCGCGGTCCTGCGGGCGGGCCTGGGCTGCTCCTTCAGGAACGCAGTGATGCACAGGAAGCCGACCGCCATCAGGGTGGCCGTCCCGCAGAACGGGTAGCGCCAGCTGGCGTTGCCGAACACCGCGCCCAGCAGCGGGCCGCAGGCCATGCCGAGGCCGAGCGCGGACTCGTACAGCAGGATCGCGGCGGCGCTTCCGTCGGCCGCCGCGCTCCGTCCATGTGTACTCCCACCCGGACACCGGCCCCCGGAGGGGCCGTCCATCGCGCGTCGCCCTAGGCACCTGCTAAGTTAGCGCCCCTAATTAATGTGACATACATCTAGTTTCTCGGGCCGAGGAATCCGCCCGGACGGGTGATCGTCCTTGACGTGGGCGAGCGCGGGTAGGACCGTGGGGCCCTATGAGGGGCGAACCCAGTTGCCCGAAGTGCGGGGGCCGGGTCAGGGCTCCCGGACTCTTCGCCGACTCCTGGCAGTGCGACGTGCACGGGACGGTGCACCCGTTGCAGCCCGTCATCCCGCCCAGCGTCGAGGCGCTCAGCGTCGTGGTCCAGCGCACGCAGGTACCGGTGTGGATGCCCTGGCCGCTGCCGGTCGGCTGGCTGTTCACCGGCGTGGCCTGCGCGGGCGACGACCGCAGCGGCGGCCGGGCGACCGCGGTGGCGTGCTCGGGACCCGGCCCGCTGGGGGGCATCGGCGAACTGATCCTGGTCGCGGAGGAACTGGGGGTCGGCCTCGGTGCGTACTACGCCGGCATCGAGGGTCCGGACCCGGGACCGTATCTGAGCGTCGAGAAACCGCCCCAGGCCAAGGTGCTGGCGGCCGGCCGGCCGGCCCCCCTGTGGCATGTCACCGGCGCCCCCGGCGACCGTGCCGTCTTCGCGGGCGAGGCCCGCGGGCTGTGGCTGTGGGCGGTGGTGTGGCCCGAGCAGACGGGGCTGATCATGTACGACGAACTGGTGCTGACCGACCTGCGGGACGCGGGCGCCGAACTGGACCTGGTGCCCTGCGGTGCGCTGTCCCCGAGGCTCCTGAAGCCCTGACCGCCGCCGTTATGCTTTAGCTGATCCCCTGGTCCCGTCTCCGCCTGGAGCCTGCTTCGTGCGTATCGACCTGCACTGCCACTCCACGGCCTCGGACGGCACGGACACCCCGGCCGAACTGGTGCGCCACGCCGCCGCGGCCGGTCTGGACGTCGTCGCCCTGACCGATCACGACACCACCCGCGGGTACGCCGAGGCCGTCGCCGCGCTCCCGGCCGGGCTCACCCTCGTCCCGGGCGCCGAGCTGTCCTGCCGCATCGACGGCATCTCCATGCACCTGCTGGCCTACCTCTTCGACCCCGGGGAGCCCGCCCTGCTCGCCGAGCGCGAGCTGGTCCGGGACGACCGGGTGCCGCGGGCGCAGAGCATGATCGCCAAGCTCGCCGAACTGGGCGTCCCGATCACCTGGGAGCAGGTGAAGCGGATCGCCGGTGACGGTTCCGTCGGGCGGCCGCACGTCGCGTCCGCGCTCGTCGAGCTGGGAGTCGTGCCGACCGTGAGCGACGCGTTCACCGAGGAGTGGCTCGCCGACGGCGGCCGGGCCTTCGTGGAGAAGCACGAGACCGACCCGTTCGAGGCCATCCGGCTGGTCAAGGCCGCCGGCGGCGTCACCGTCTTCGCGCATCCGGCCGCCGCCAAGCGCGGGCGTACGGTGCCGGAGTCCGCCATCGCCGAGATGGCCGCGGCCGGACTCGACGGCATCGAGGTCGACCACATCGACCACGTCGCCCACGACGTCGACGCCCGCGACCGGCTGCGCGGCCTGGCGAAGGATTTGGGGCTGCTGGTCACGGGCTCCTCGGACTACCACGGCAGCCGGAAGACCGTGGCGCTCGGCGCGTACACCACCGATCCCGAGGTGTACGGCGAGATCGTCCGGCGAGCGACCGGCGCCGCCCCCGTCCTCGGGACCGGCGGGGTCTGACACCCGTCCCGAACGCGCGGAGCCCCCGTCCGGCAGTCCTGCCGTGCGGGGGCTCCGAAGTTCTCGGCGACGATGACCGTCGCCGTCGACCGTCGTCGTCGACCGTTACGAGGTCTGGCTCTCGGCGGGCCGGATCCACAGCCGCTGTCCGATGGCGGCGGCCTGCTGCACGATCCGGTTGACGGAGGCGGCATCCACGACAGTGCTGTCCACGGGCGTTCCGTCGACCTCGTCGAGTCGCATGATCTCGAAGCGCATGGCCTCTCCCTTCGTCTCTTCGTTCTGTCTGATTCAACGGGATGCGCGGTACAAACATTCCCTACGCTAAGGAAAATTTTCGAACGGCTAAGTACTGATAGGTAAGAGCTGATTGCAAGACCGACCGGGACCGGTTGTGTTCGCTGCGTGACCGCCGGGACAATGGAGGTGATGAATGACGACCTCACCGGCATCCAAGCCCGCATCGACCGCACGAACGAGCTGCTTCAGCGCATGCTCGCCGAAGTGGCGAAGACGCCCTCCACCCACGCGATCTTCGTCGACGCCGGATACCTCTACGCGGCCGCGGGACGCCTGGTGGCCGGGACGGAGGACCGCCGGGCCTTCGACCTCGACGCGGAAGGAATGATCGAGGCGCTCATCGACCGCGCCCGCACGATCTTCGCGGACAGCAGGCTGCTCAGGGTCTACTGGTACGACGGCGCCCGGCGCCGTATCCACACCGCCGAGCAGCAGTCCATCGCGGAACTGCCCGACGTGAAGGTCCGCCTCGGCAATCTGAACGCCAACAACCAGCAGAAGGGCGTCGACTCACTCATCCGCACCGACCTGGAGTCCCTGGCCCGGCACCGCGCCATCAGCGACGCGGCGCTCATCGGCGGCGACGAGGACCTGGTCTCCGCGGTGGAGGCGGCCCAGGGCTACGGCGCCCGGGTCCACCTCTGGGGCATCGAGGCACCCGAGGGCCGCAACCAGGCGGAGCCCCTGCTCTGGGAGGTCGACAGCCAGCGCACCTTCGACCTGGACTTCTTCAAGCCGTACGTCTCCCGGCGCACCGCCCCCGCCTACGAGGGCACGGGGTCCCGGCCCACGCGCGAGGACGTACGCTTCGTCGGCGCCCAGATCGCGGCGAAGTGGCTGTCCGCCCGCGGCCGGGAGAACCTGATGGAGCTGCTGCCCGGCCACCCCTATCTGCCCGGCTCGGTCGATCAGGATCTGCTGGTCGACGCGGAAGCGCTGCTCCAGTACTCGCTGCGCGGCCAGGCGGACCTGAGACGCGCGCTGCGGGACGGCTTCTGGGAGCACCTGCGGACGCAGTACTGACGCGGTGACGCCGTACGGCTGACACGGCGACCGGTGCGGTGCCGCCGTCCTCCGCCGGGTCAGCCGTCCGCGCCCGTCCGGTCCCAGAAGTCCGCGAGGGCGCGGGCCGTCGCCAGTGGCTGGTCGGTGTTGGGGGAGTGCTCCGCGCCCGCGATGACGGTCCTGTGGGCCCCGAGGCGTACGGCCATGTCGTCGAGGAGCGGCACCGGCCAGGTGTCGTCGGACGCGCCGGACAGCACGTGGAACGGCAGCGTCACGGCGGCGAGTTCACCGACGCGGTCCGGCTCGGTGCACAACTGGCGGCCGGTGGCGAGCAGTTGGGCCGGCTTGTTGCCGAGCCAGCGCAGCCGCAGCTGTGTCCGGTCGTCCGGGCCGCCGTCGACCTCGGTCTCCTCGGGCGGCTCCATGGCCTGCATGGCCTCCCACACCTGGGCCATCGACAGCACGGCGAGGGCGTCCCGCAGCAGCTTCACGCGCTGCTGCTGGGAGACGGAGACCTGGGCCGGCCCGGAGGCCATGAGGGTCAGCGAGCGGAACGGAACGGCGTCGAGGAGCACCGCCGCGCGCGCGATCTGCCCGCCCAGGGAGTGGCCCAGCAGATGCACCGGGGTATCGAGCGCCGCGGCCTGCGCCAGCACGTCCCGTGCCAGCTCCGCCTGCGCATAGGCGGATTCGTCGTCCTGCGGGCCGTCCGACTCGTACTGTCCGCGTCCGTCGACGGCCACCGCCCGGTAGCCGCGCCGCGCGAACTGCACGAGCAGCGGGTTGAAGTCCTCCTTGCTCCCGGTGAACCCGGGCAGCAGCAGCGCCACCCCCCGCGGCTGAACACCGTCGGCCACGGGGGAGTCGACCACGGCGAACTCACCACGCGCGGTGTGCAACGCGTAGGCGCGGGTGCCGGGCGGCGGGACGAAGGAAGGCGGCCTGCTCATGCCCCAGAGGCTAGCGGGCGGGCGCGGTCGGGAGGAGGGCAGGCAGGAGGAGCGAAGGTGAATCCCGCCACGTCAACGGCCCGGCCCACCGCGGCCCGTCACGTCAACTGCCCACCCATGCCGATGGCCCGCCCCACCGACAGCCAGGCCCAGCGGCGGTCCGCCACGCCGATGCCCGCCACGCCGACGGCCCGGTCCCGCGGGGAGCGGGCCGGGCCGTCGGGGTTCGACCGGACTGGGGTGCCGGGTCAGGCGGTCAGGACTCCGGGGTCTCCGCCGCCGCGGTGGCCTTCCGGGTCCTGCGGACCCTGGGCTTCGCCTCGGAGCTGCCGTCGGTGGTCGCGGAAGCGACCGGTGCCGCCTCGGCCGTGGCCTTGCGCGTGCGCCGCCTCGGCTTGACCTCCGGCTCCTCGGTGGCCTGCGCCGGGATGCCGGCGCTCGCCGGTTCGGCGGCGGCCTTCCGGGTCCGACGGACCTTGGGCGCCGCCTCCTCACCGTCCGTGGCAGCGGCGGCGGCCGTCTTGCGCGTGCGCTTCGGCGTGGTCTCCGCGGCCTCGGTGGCGTCCACGGCGGCCGCGGCCGTCTTCCGGGTGCGCTTCGGCTTCGCCTCCGTACCCTCGGCGGTGTCCACCGCCGTCTCCGCCGCAGCCGTGGCCGCGGCGGTTTTACGGGTCCGCTTCGGCTTGGCCTCGGCGGTCGCCTCCGACGCGTCCGCGGTGACCTCGGCGGTCGCAGCCTTGCGGGTGCGCTTCGGCTTGGCGGCCACACCCTCGGCGGTGTCCACAGCGGCCTCGGCCGTGGCCGTGGTCTTGCGGGTCCGCTTCGGCTTCGCCTCGGCTTCTACGGTCGCTGCGGGTGCCTCGGCGGGGGCGGCAGCGGCGGTCGCCTTGCGGGTCCTGCGCTCGGGCTTCGCCTCCGTGGCCTCGGCGGTGTCCACCGCGACCTCGGCGGCCACGGCCGTCTTGCGCGTACGGCGACGC
This sequence comes from Streptomyces sp. NPDC006012, assembly GCF_042871185.1. Lineage (NCBI taxonomy): Bacteria > Bacillati > Actinomycetota > Actinomycetes > Kitasatosporales > Streptomycetaceae > Streptomyces > Streptomyces sp. NPDC006012. Next base: position 315,282 of record NZ_JBIAIE010000004.1, on the reverse strand, counting down.
GGCTTGGCGGCGTCCGTGGCGGCGTCGGCCACCACGGCGTCGGCCGCACCGTCCCCGTCCACGACGGCGACCGGCGCGGCGGCGGTCTTGCGGGTACGGCGGGCCTTGGGCTTCGCCTCAGCGGCCTCGACGGTGTCCACCGCGACCTCGGCGGCCGCTGCCGCCTTGCGCGTACGGCGGCGAGGCTTGGCCTCCGCCTCCGCGTCCGGCGTCGCCACGGCTGCCGCGGCGACGGCTTCGACGGCCGCTTCCGGCTGGACGAAGACAGGAGCCGCGGCGGTCTCGACGACGGCCGAAGGGGCGACGACCGCCTCGGTGGCGCTGGTCTCGGCCGGCGCCACCGACCGTTCCGACGTCTTGCGCGTACGGCGGCGGCGTGGTTGCGGCTCGGCGGTCTCGACCGCCGCGGGACCCTCCGCCGTCGTCAGCGCGGCCTCGGCGGCCTGTGCTGCCTGGGCCGGCTCGGTGGCCGGTGACTGCTCCACGGAGCTGACCGCCGCCGGCTCCGCGGGCGCCCCGCCGCGCATGCGGCGACGGCGGCGCGGCGTACGGGCCGCCGTCGCTTCCTCCGCGCCGGTCTCGGCGCTGTCCGGTGCCACGGAGCCGCCCGGTGCCGTGCCGGACCCGGCCGGCGCGGAGTCGAGCGGTGTTCCGCCGCGCGTACGGCGACGGCGGCGCGGTGTGCGGGCCGGGCGCTCGCGCTCGTCGGGCCGGGACTCGCTCCGGCCGCCGCTCCGCCCGCCGCGACCGCGCGCACCGCGGCCGCCGGTCTCGCCGAGGTCCTCCAGCTCCTCCGCCTCCAGACCCGCGCGGGTGCGCTCGGAGCGCGGCAGGACACCCTTGGTGCCCTCGGGGATGCCGAGGTCGGCGAAGAGGTGCGGGGAGGTCGAGTACGTCTCCACCGGGTCGTTGAAGCCCAGCTCCAGCGCCTTGTTGATCAGCTGCCAGCGCGGGATGTCGTCCCAGTCGACGAACGTGATCGCCGTACCCTTGGCGCCCGCCCGGCCGGTCCGGCCGACGCGGTGCAGGTACGTCTTCTCGTCCTCGGGGGACTGGTAGTTGATGACGTGGGTCACGCCCTCGACGTCGATGCCGCGCGCGGCGACGTCGGTACAGACGAGGACGTCGACCTTGCCGTTGCGGAAGGCGCGCAGCGCCTGCTCGCGGGCGCCCTGGCCGAGGTCGCCGTGGACCGCGCCGGAGGCGAAACCGCGCCGCTGGAGCTGCTCGGCGATGTCCGCCGCCGTCCGCTTCGTCCGGCAGAAGATCATCGCCAGTCCGCGGCCGTCGGCCTGGAGAATGCGCGCGATCATCTCCGGCTTGTCCATGGAGTGACCGCGGTAGACGAACTGCTTGATGTTGGCGACCGTCGCGCCCTCGTCGTCCGGCGCGGTGGCGCGGATGTGCGTGGGCCGGGACATGTACCGACGCGCGAGGCCGATCACCGCGCCCGGCATGGTCGCCGAGAACAGCATCGTCTGCCGCTTGGCCGGGAGCATGTCGATGATCTTCTCGACGTCGGGCAGGAAGCCCAGGTCGAGCATCTCGTCGGCCTCGTCCAGGACCAGGCACTTGACGTGCTTCAGGTTCAGCTTCTTCTGCCCGGCGAGGTCGAGCAGGCGGCCCGGGGTGCCGACGACCACGTCGACGCCCAGCTTGAGGGCTTCCACCTGGGGTTCGTAGGCCCGGCCGCCGTAGATCGCGGTCACCCGCACGTTGCGTACCTTGCCCGCGGTCAGCAGGTCGTTGGTGACCTGCGTGCACAGCTCGCGGGTGGGGACGACCACGAGCGCCTGCGGCGCCTCGGTGAGCGCCTCGGGCGCGGCCCGGCCCGCCTCGACGTCGGCGGGCACGGTCACCCGCTCCAGGAGCGGGAGGCCGAAGCCCAGCGTCTTGCCGGTGCCGGTCTTGGCCTGGCCGATGACGTCCGTCCCGGAGAGGGCGACGGGAAGCGTCATCTCCTGGATCGGGAAGGGCGTGATGATGCCGACGGCTTCCAGGGCCTCGGCGGTCTCGGGAAGGATCCCGAGTTCTCGAAACGTCGTAGTCAGGGTGCTGCCTCTTCTGTGTGCGCGGCGCGAGGCGAGCGCGGGGGTCGTGTCGGACCGTGCCAGGGACATCGGCCGCCTGCCGGGCGAACCGCGGGGGCAAGCCGTGTGACACGGGACCTCTGCCGACGCTCTAGCGCTCTCGCCGCTGAGGGTCCCTCCGAACGTCGTACGCAATGTGCCGTACGGCCGTGGAGAGCTGTCGGGTCGGAGCCGATCGGGCCACCGACCGGGCATCCTCATGCGTGCGGCCTGACCGGAAACGGCGTCGCGCTACGACGGAGTGCCCAGCAGGCGCATTACCACCATACCCCGGAATCGTGCATATGCGATGGCCGATTTGGTCACGTAGTCGCCATCACAGTGATTGAGCAGGTACTTCCACGATCCTGCGGGCGGGCTATTGTGCGCTTCATGACGAGCTCTGACAAGGCTGACCACGAGGACCCCCCGGCCGAGGCCGCCACCGGAGTCGCCGCCCAGGACTGGGCCACGGCCTCCGCCGAACCGCAGTACCGCGCCGCGGTCGTGGACCTGCTCGGCGCGCTCGCGTACGGCGAGCTGGCGGCGTTCGAGCGCCTCGCGGAGGACGCCAAGCTGGCGCCCACGCTGGCCGACAAGGCGGAGTTGGCGAAGATGGCGTCGGCCGAGTTCCAGCACTTCGAGCAGTTGCGCAACCGGCTCCGGGAGATCGGCGAGGAGCCGACCGGCGCGATGGAGCCGTTCGTCGCGGCGCTCGACGGCTTCCACCGCCAGACGGCGCCGTCGGACTGGCTGGAGGGCCTGGTCAAGGCGTACGTCGGCGACTCGATCGCCAGTGACTTCTACCGGGAGGTCGCGGCCCGGCTGGACGCCGACACACGCGGGCTCGTCCTGGCGGTCCTCGACGACACCGGGCACGCCAGCTTCGCCGTCGAGAAGGTGCGCGCGGCGATCGACGCGGAGCCGCGGGTGGGCGGCCGGCTCGCGCTGTGGGCACGGCGGCTGATGGGCGAGGCGCTGTCGCAGTCCCAGCGGGTCGTGGCCGACCGGGACGCGCTGTCCACGATGCTCGTCGGCGGGGTCGCGGACGGGTTCGACCTCGCGGAGGTCGGCCGGATGTTCTCCCGGATCACCGAGGCGCACACCAAGCGCATGGCCGCTCTGGGGCTGGCCGCCTGACCAGTGCCCCTGACCAGTGCATCTGAGGAGTTGCATGACCGGCCGCGCTGCATGACCGGGCGCCCGGTCGACGGCTGCGTCTGCCCGCGGGTTCCGTCCGTCGGCATGGTCGTCGTGGGTGCGGTCGTCGTGGGTGCGGTCGTCGTGGGTGCGGTCGGCGTGGGGGCGGGGCGCCGTCGGCAGGGAGCGGTCAGGCCGGGGCGGAGCGTCGGCTCAGCCCTCCGGCCGGGCGGAGCAGCAGCGACAGCGAGGCCGCGGAGACGACCGCCGCGCCGAGCAGGCTGAGCAGGACCGGGCCGGGGCCCAGCGCCGTGTGCGTGACGAAGTCGCCGAACAGGGCTCCGGCGACACCCGTGCAGAAGACCAGGAGGCGGGCGGGCAGCCGGTGGGACAGCCGGTGCACCGCCGCGGTGGTCAGGGCCAGACCGACCAGGGCGGAGCCGAGAGCTTCCAGGATCATGACGGGTCCTTCCCACAGGCCGGCCGGCGCTTCGACGAGGTCGTAGCCCGTCTTACCCGTGGCCTGCGGAACGCAATCCTCCGCTGTGCGGGCCTTGTGCGTTCGGTGTGAGGCACCCGCGCACGCCGTACGCGCGCGAGGGACCCGGCGGCAAGCTGCCACCGGGTCCCTCGTCCGGGCCTGCGGCGGGAGCGCCCGGTGCCGGGCGGCGTCCCGCGTACGGACTACAGCGCGCTGAAGCCCACCTTGCGGGCAGCGGGCTCGCCCAGCTCGATATAGGCCAGGCGGTCCGCGGGGACCAGAATCTTCCGGCCGCGCTCGTCCTCAAGGCTCAGCAGCTGCGACTTGCCGGACAGCGCATCGGCCACCACGCGCTCGATCTCCTCCGCGCTGAGACCGCTCTCCAGAACGATCTCGCGGGGCGCGTGCTGCACGCCGATCTTGACCTCCACGGCTATGTCCCTCCGACGGTCAGTGAAGTGCGCGACCCTGCGCGCCGTACCCAGCACACATTAGCCCGGTGAGGGGACGTACACGCAGCACGCGAGAACGCCAGGAGCGAACAGCGAACGGGAACAAGCGCGGGCCCGTGCGGATCACCCGGGACCGGGCGGATCAGAGGTGCTGTTCGCTGCCGTGCAGCGGGAAGCCGGCGATGCCCCGCCAGGCCAGCGACGCCAGCAACTGCACCGCCTGGTCGCGCGGCACGCTCCGGTCGCTGTGCAGCCAGGAGCGGGCGACCACCTGGGCGAGCCCGCCCAGGCCGGAGGCCAGCAGCATCGACTCCGCGCGCGAGAGGCCGGTGTCCTCGGCGATGACCTCGCAGATCGCCTCGGCGCAGTCCTTGGTGACCTTGTCGACGCGTTCGCGCACCGCGGGCTCGTTCGTCAGATCGGACTCGAAGACCAGCCGGAAGGCCCCGCCGTCGTCCTCGACGTACGCGAAATAGGCGTCCATCGTCGCCCGGACCCGCTGCTTGTTGTCGGTCGTCGAGCCGAGCGCACCCCGCACCGCCTCGATCAGGGACTCGCAGTGCTGGTCCAGCAGGGCGAGGTAGAGGTCGAGTTTGCCCGGGAAGTGCTGGTAGAGCACCGGCTTGCTGACGCCGGCCCGCTCGGCGATGTCGTCCATCGCCGCAGCGTGGTAGCCCTGCGCCACGAACACCTCCTGAGCGGCGCCCAGGAGCTGATTGCGTCGGGCACGGCGCGGCAGGCGCGTGCCCCGCGGGCGTGCCGCCTCTGTCTGCTCGATGGCTGTCACGCCGCCTCCCAAATCGTCCCACTGCGGTGTGCGCCGCGCGGCCATCGTACTTTTCGGTAACCGTGGTGTGCGCGGTGCGAGCGCAGAATTTCACGGACGGGACGGTGGTGGAAGCCGATCAAGGCGCCGCAAAAGGGGCAGGTCACTCCGTATGTCCGACCCCGTGTCCATCCCTATGTCCGTCTCTGTGCCTGTCTCTGTGTCCGTGTGCCGGTCTCAGCGGTAGTCATCCTCGTCCAAGGAGACGACACGCGCCTGTTCGATGAGGTCGGCCTCGTTCGCGCGGTCCCGGTCCGCGTCGGTCAGCGGAGTGTCGCGTTCCGGTGCGACGTCCGCACGCTGCTCCGCCGCGTCCCCCTCGGGAGCCTCGACGTCGATCTCCGGAACGCCGCGGGCCGCCTCCAGATCCTCGATCACGTCGGGATCGGTGGGGTCGTAGGCCATGACGGGCTCCCTTCCAACGAACGTCCCCGGAAGAAGCGGGGGCCATATTCGGGTGCCTCGGTACGAGCGTATGAGACACCCGATACGGACGCTATGCCATGGATCGCCGGGAGATGCGGGGTTCGCGCCCGGCGACACGCCCGAGCCCTACCCATGCCTGTGACGGCGAACACATGAGCCACAACGTGATCGTCTCGTAACATTGCCGCATGTCTTCGACCGAGTCGCCGTTCGTACCGGCCTCCAGTGTGCTTCCGAGGGTGGCGCTCGCCAGAGTCGAGGACGGCGAGCGGCTCGTGTCGTTCGAATTGCCGGGGGCGACCCTCGCCATCCGCTCGCGGCCGCCCACGCGCGAGGACGCGCCGCCCGCCCTGTACGTGCACGGCCTCGGCGGCTCCTCGCAGAACTGGTCGGCACTGATGGCCGCCCTGGACGGCACCGTCGACAGCGAGGCGGTCGACCTGCCGGGCTTCGGCGACTCCCCGCCGCCGGACGACGGCGACTACTCCGTCACCGGGCACGCGCGCGTGGTGATCCGCTACCTCGACGCGGCCGGGCGCGGCCCGGTCCACCTTTTCGGGAACTCCCTGGGCGGCACGGTCGCCACCCGGATCGCCGCGGTCCGGCCGGATCTCGTCCGCACCCTCACACTGGTCTCCCCCGCCCTTCCGGAGCTGCGGGTGCAGCGCACCGCCGTGCCGACGGCCCTGCTGGGCGTGCCCGGGGTGGCCCCGCTGTTCACCCGGATCACCCGCGAGTGGTCGCCCGAACAGCGGGTCCGTGGCGTCATGGGGCTCTGCTACGGCGATCCCGGGCGGGTCACCCCGGAGGCGTTCCGGTACGCCGTGGAGGAGCTGGAGCGGCGGCTGCAGATGCCGTACTTCTGGGACGCGGTGGCGCGTTCGGCGCGCGGGCTGGTGAACGCGTACACGCTGGGCGGCCAGCACGGGCTGTGGCGCCAGGCCGAGCGCGTACTCGCCCCGACCCTGCTGGTCTACGGCGGACGCGACCAGCTCGTCAGCTACCGCATGTCCCAGAAGGCGGCCCGCTCCTTCCGCGGCTCCCGGCTGCTCTCGCTGCCGGAGGCCGGGCACGTGGCGATGATGGAATACCCTGAGGCGGTGGCCGAGGCGTTCCGGGAACTTCTGCGGGAGGTGCGGGAGTTGACCGGGGAGGACGGGCACGGCGACCGAGCCGGTGTGCATGCGGCCCCGACCCGGCGACCCGGCAAAACCGGTGCCCCGGCCTCCGGCGACGCCGCAGTCCCCGTCGGCGCAGCCGGGCAGACCGCGCGCGCCGTCGAGGACGACAGGGGCGACAGGCACGACCGAGGGGTCGACACGGACCACGAAGACGACACGGACGCGGGGAGCTGAGGGGCGAGGTGGGACGTCACAGCCGCCGCGGGTCCGCCTCCAGGGGCGACAACGACATAACCGCAGGAGACACGGCACCGGGCCCGCAGGCACCGGCAGGTGCCCCGGGCGGCGCGGCCCCGGACGCGGACCGCGTACCGGCGCAGGCGCCCCGGCGCGGCGCCGCGCCGGGGCCGCCCTCCGGCCCCGCACAGGGACCGTTCCCCGGGCAACGGCGGCCATCGGCCGACGGCCCGCCCGGGCGTGGCTTTCCCCGGCCGAACGGCGAGAGCCCCGCGCGGGGGGTTCAACGTACGCCGGACGGGACGCCCGCACACGGTTTCCCACGAGTGCCGGGTGGCACTCCGGCCGGTGGGGTTCCCCGCCCGCCGGACGGCACTCCCGCGCACGGTTCTCCGCGGCTGCCTGACGGAACGCCCGCACACGGCTTTCCGGGAGTGCCGGGTGGCACTCCGGCCCGTGGGGTCCCCCGGCCGTCGGACGGAACGCCCGCCCATGGCGTCCCGCCCGTTCGTGGTGGGCATCCCGAGCAGCGTGAAGCGGGCGGCGGCTGGGGCGAGTTCGCGGGACAGCCCGGTGCGGGGCCCTCGGGCGCCCCGGGGCCGGCCGCCGCGGGCCCCGGCGCCACCCTGCCGCGGCAGCGGTCCCGGAGGCCGGGCGGGCCACGGCAGGAGTACCTCGACGCCTTCGACAGCGCCGGCGACGAGGCGTTCGCACTGCACACCGAGGCCGAGGCCGGCGCGCGGCAGGCCGAACCGTACGGCAGCACCGCCCTCGCGGCGGACGGGATCGGCGCGCGCCCCGCGGACGGCACCGACGACGACCTCCCGACCGGTCCGCCCGCACCCGGCAAGGGCGGCATGGGCCGCGCGTTCACCGGGATCGCGGCCGCTGCCGTCACCACCGTGCTCGCGGTGATCGTGGCGGGACAGGTCGCCGACCACCCGGACGACGCCCAGGTCCAGCCCCAGTCCGCCACTGACCAGGCGCGTGACGCCCGAGAGCCGGCCTCGCGCGACGGCCGGACCACCCCGTCCGCGTCACCCCGCGTGGTCGCGCCGACGTACGCGCAGAAGATGGCCACGAAGTACCCGCTCAGTGCCACGCTCAAGGGGTCGGGCAAGTTCGACGCGGTTCCCGGCTTCGCCAAGGCGCCGGGCACGGGCCAGAAGTACACCTACCGCGTGGACGTCGAGCAGGGGCTCGGCCTGGACGGCGGACTCTTCGCCCAGGCGGTGCAGAAGACGCTCAACGACCGCCGCAGCTGGGCGCACGGCGGCGGGCGCACCTTCGAGCGCATCTCCTCCGGCGAGCCCGACTTCGTCATCACCCTGGCCAGCCCCGGCACCACCGCCGAGTGGTGCGCCAAGTCCGGCCTGGACACCACCGTGGACAACGTTTCCTGCGACTCGGCCGCCACCCAGCGCGTGGTGATCAACGCCTACCGATGGGCCCAGGGCAGTAAGACCTACGGGAACGAGATCTACGCCTACCGGCAGATGCTGATCAACCACGAAGTGGGCCATCGGCTCGGCCACAACCACGTCAGCTGCGAGAAGAGCGGGGAACTGGCCCCGGTCATGCAGCAGCAGACCAAGTTCCTCGACCATGACGGGATCCACTGCCTGGCCAACCCCTGGCCCTATCCCGGGAGTTGACCCCCGCACCTGTCGTCACATTGACATGAGCAAGATGTTCGTTCATATTTCTGCTCATGTGGTCCTGTCATGCCGTCGTCACCTGCGCCGCCATCGAGCTGGCGCTGATCGGCGTGACCGCGCTCTGCGTAGCCGACATCGACTGTCGCTGACGCCCGCTCCTGGCGTTCGCGTCGCGACCTGATTCACCACTCCTGTGGCCCGTGCCGACAGCACGGAGCTTTTCGACGACCCGGCGCCGGGTGGACGTCTGTTCTGCTGCGTCTCACCCCTTGTCCCCTTGTCTCGCTATTCGGGCAGTCCCGCCCTCGTGGCGCGAGCTGTCCCGCCGTTCGAGGAATCCTCGACACCAACCGAGAGGTCGTCATTCCGATGCGTCATCCGTCCCTCACCGCGCGCCGTGTGGCAGCGGCAGCCGTCAGCCTGGTCGTGGCAGCGGGCGCCGCCGCCTGCGGGCCGGAGGACAACGATGCCAAAGGGCCGAAAGCCGGCTCCGCGCCCCACAAGGGCGGCACGCTCACGGTCCTGAACTCCACCCCGCAGCAGAACTTCGACCCCGCCCGGCTCTACACCTCCGGCGGCGGCAACGTCCCGTCCCTGGTCTTCCGCACGCTCACCACCCGCAACCGTGCGAACGGCGCCGACGGTTCCCAGGTCGTACCCGACCTCGCCACCGACACCGGGCGCCCGAACCAGGACGCGACCGTGTGGACGTACACCCTGAAGCAGGGCCTCACGTACGAGGACGGCACCCCGATCACCTCGGCCGACATCAAGTACGGCATAGAGCGGTCCTTCGCCCCCGAACTCTCCGGCGGCGCCCCGTACCTGCGGGACTGGCTGGTCGGCGCGGCCGGCTACCAGGGGCCGTACAAGGACAAGAAGGGGCTGTCGTCGATCGGGACACCGGACGACCGGACGATCGTCTTCCATCTGAACAAGCCCGAGGGCGAGTTCCCCTACCTGGCCACCCAGACGCAGTTCGCGCCGGTCCCCAAGAGCAAGGACACGGGTGCCAAGTACGAGGAGCACCCGCTCTCGTCCGGCCCCTACAAGGTCGTCAAGAACGAGAACGACGGCGAGCACCTGACCCTGGAGCGCAACCCCCACTGGTCGGCCGCCACCGACGACGAGCGCAAGGCCTACCCGGACACCATCGACGTACAGTCCGGGCTCGACTCCTCGGTGATCAACCAGCGGCTGTCGGCGTCCCAGGCCACGGACGCGGCCGCCGTCACCACGGACACCAACCTCGGACCCGCCGAACTCGCCAAGGTCACCGGTGACAAGGAACTGGCCGCGCGGGTCGGCACCGGCCACTTCGGTTACACGAACTACCTCGCCTTCAACCCGACGGTCAAGCCGTTCGACGACCCGAAGGTGCGGCAGGCGATCTCGTACGCCATCGACCGCTCGTCGGTGATCAACGCGGCCGGCGGATCGGCCCTCGCCGAGCCCGCGACCACCTTCCTGCCGAACCAGAAGTCCTTCGGCTACACGCCCTACGACCTGTTCCCGGCGGGCCCGGCCGGTGACCCGGCCAAGGCCAGGGAACTGCTGAAGGAGGCGGGTCACCCGAACGGGCTCGCCATCACCCTGACCCACTCCAACAGCAAGAACTTCGAGACCAGCCCGGAGATCGCGACCGCCGTGCAGGACGCGCTCAAGAAGGCCGGCATCACCGTCAAGCTCCAGGGCCTGGAGGACAACGACTATGCGGACAAGGTCCAGGGCGGCAAGACGGAGCCGGGCTTCTTCCTGGCCCACTGGGGTGCCGACTGGCCGTCCGGCGGCCCCTTCCTCGCCCCGATCTTCGACGGTCGTCAGATCGTCAAGGACGGCGCGAATTTCAACACCGGCCTGCTCGACGACAAGTCCGTCAATGACGAGATTGACGCGATCAACAAGTTGACCGATCTTGATGCGGCGGCCCAGCGGTGGGGTGCACTGGACCAGAAGATCGCCGAACAGGCCCTGGTCGTACCGCTGTTCCACCCCGTCTACAAGCGTCTGTACGGCAAGGACGTCAAGAACATCGTGATCAGTGACTGGACCGGTGTCCTCGACATCTCCCAGGTCGCGGTCAAGTAGGGCGGGCGGGCCGACATAGTCATGAACGAAGCACAGCCATGAGCACGGCCGTACCGGCCGCCGGGTCCTCCCGGACCTCCGGGACGGACACCACCGTCCCGGAGGTATCCGGGGCCCGCCTGTTCTGGCGGCGCCTGCGAACGCAGCGCGCCGCCCTCGTCGCGGCGGTCCTCGTCGCGCTGCTCGTCCTGGTCGCGCTCGGTGCGCCGCTGCTCACCGTCATCGAGGGCCAGGACCCCACCACCTACCATCCGTCCCTGGTCGACTCCGCGCGCGGTGGCGTGCCCGTCGGCCCGTTCGGCGGGATCAGCGGCGACCACTGGCTGGGGGTCGAACCGCAGACCGGACGCGACCTGTTCGCGCGCCTGGTCCACGGGGCGCGCGTCTCCCTGGGCGTCGCGCTGACCGCGACCCTGCTGCAGATCCTGCTCGGCGTCGCCGTGGGCGTCGCGTCCGCGCTCGGCAACCGATGGGTTGATCAACTGTTGAGCCGGGCCACCGACATCATCGTGGCCATGCCGCTGATGATCATGGCACTGGCGCTGCTCGCGATCGTGCCGTCGACCTTCCCGCGGACCGTCCTGGTCACCCTGGTCATCGGCCTGATCGGCTGGGGCAACATCGCCAAGATCGTGCGCGCCCAGACACTCACGCTCAAGGGGCTCGACCACGTCGCCGCGGCGCGGCTCAGCGGCTGGGGCGCCTGGCACGTCGCCCGCCGCGAACTGCTGCCCGGCCTCGCCGCGCCCGTCATCACGTACGCGGCACTGCTCGTGCCCGCCAACATCACCGTCGAGGCGGCCCTGTCCTTCCTCGGCGTCGGTGTGAAGCCACCGACGCCGTCCTGGGGACAGATGCTCACCTCGGCCGACGTCTGGTACGAGGCCGCGCCCCAGTACCTGCTGCTCCCGGCCGGCGCCCTGTTCCTGACCGTCCTCGCGCTGACGGTCCTCGGCGACGGCGTGCGCACCGCCCTCGACCCGCGCGCCGCCTCCCGCCTGCGCGTCGGCACGGGCCGCGGACGCGGCTCGCGCAAGAACGCGAGCGGGCTTCACGGGGATGCGGGTGCGCTTCGCGACGACGTGGGTGCGCTTCGCGACGCCGCGAGCGGGGCCGGGCGGGATGTGACGGGGTTGCGCAGGGACGCGAGCGGGTCCAGCGGGGACGCCCCTGGGCTCGGCAAGGACGTGAGCGAGTCCCGTGGGGACGCGCGCGGGTCCGGCGCGAACGTGAAGGAGGAAACCGCATGAGCGGCTTCGGCGGTTTCGTCCTGCGCCGCGCCGTCGGCACGGTCGTCACCCTGCTCGCCATCTCGGTGATCGTCTACGTCGTCTTCTACGCCACCCCGGGCAACGTCGCCCAGATCACCTGCGGCCCGCGCTGCTCACCGGAACAGGTGCACCAGGTCGCCCAGCAACTGCGGCTCGACGATCCGCTGTACGTCCGCTACGGCCACTTCCTGCAGGGCCTCTTCGTCGGCCAGGACTACTCGACCGGGGTGTCCGTCGAGCACTGCTCGGCCCCCTGCCTGGGGCTGTCGTACCAGACGGGCCGGCAGGTCCTGGACATCATCCTGGCCAAGCTGCCCGTCAGCCTGTCGCTGGTGCTCGGCGCGATGGTGCTGTGGCTCCTGCTCGGAGTCGGCACCGGCGTGCTGTCCGCCTGGCGGCGCGGGCGCATCTCCGAGCGCCTGCTGACCGCCGTCACCCTCGCGGGCACGGCGACCCCGGTGTTCGTCATCGGTCTCGTGCTGATGATCGTCGTCTGCGGCGAGCTGCACCTGCTGCCCTTCCCGCAGTACGTGAACTTCGCCGACGACCCCGAACAGTGGGCGTGGAACCTGCTGCTGCCGTGGCTGTCGCTGGCCCTGATCGAGGCGGCGGCGTTCGCCCGGCTCACCCGGGCCGCGATGCTGGAGACGCTGGCGGAGGACCACATCCGCACCTTCCGTGCCTACGGCATCGGCGAGCGGTCCGTCGTCGGACGGCACGCGCTGCGCGGCGCCCTCGCCCCCGTCATCGCGCTGAACGCCAACAACGTCGGCGGCGCGATCGGCGGTGCCGTGCTCACCGAGACCCTCTTCGGCCTGCCCGGCATCGGCCAGGAACTGGTGCACGCGGTCAACGTCGTCGACCTGCCGGTGATCGTCGGCATGGTCCTGGTCATCGGCTTCTTCGTAGTCATCGCCAACGCCGTCGCGGACGTGCTGTACGCGCTGGCCGACCGACGGGTGGTGCTCGCATGAGCCTGGTGGAAGTCACCGACCTCACAGTCGAGTTCGGATCCGTACGGGCGGTCGCCGGGCTGTCCTTCCGGCTGGCGCGCGGGGCCGCGCTGGCCCTGGTCGGCGAGTCCGGCTCCGGCAAGTCCACGGTCGCGGGCGCCCTGCTGGGCCTGCACCGGGACACCGGGGCCCGGGTCGGCGGCTCCGTCCTGGTCGCCGGGACCGATGTGCAGCGGGCCTCCGACGAGGAACTGCGGCGGCTGCGCGGCGGGACGGCCGCCATGGTGTTCCAGGACCCGCTCTCCTCTCTCGACCCGTACTACGCGATCGGCGACCAGATCGCCGAGGTGCATCGCGCGCACGCGCGCGCGTCGCGGCGAGCGGCACGCGCGCGTGCCGTCGAAGTGCTCGACCGGGTGGGGATCCCCGACGCCCGGCGCAGGGCCCGCTCGCGCCCGCACGAGTTCAGCGGCGGCATGCGCCAACGCGCGCTCATCGCCATGGCGCTGGCCTGCGCACCGGAGTTGCTGATCGCGGACGAGCCGACCACCGCGCTGGACGTGACCGTCCAGGCGCAGATCCTCGACCTGCTGCACACGCTGCGCGAAGAGACCGGGATGGGCCTGCTGCTCGTCACCCACGACGTGGGCGTCGCCGCCGAGAGCGCCGACGAGGTACTGGTCATGCGGCACGGCGAGGCAGTCGAGCACGGCCCGGTCGGCACGGTCCTCGCGGCGCCCGCACAGGAGTACACCCGTGAACTGCTCGCCGCGGTCCCGCGCGTGCACGCGGCGCGAGGCCAGGCCCCGGGCACGCCTGAGACACGGGTGACGGCCCTGGGCACTGGTACGGGGACAGCCACGGGGACGAGTGCGGGTACGGGGACGAGTACGCGCACGGCTACGGCTACTGATCCGGAGGCGTCGGCCAAGGGCGCGGCTGCGGGTGCGGCCACGGCTAGGGGTGCGGGTGCGGACTCTTCGGGCGTCGGCGCGCGCGAGGTCGTCCCTGGTACCGCCGAGGACGCCGTGTCCCGGGCCGCCGGGGAGGATGACGTATCCCGGGCCATCCGCGAGGAGGACGTGTCTCCGGCCGTCGGCGAGGAGGACGTGTCCCGTGCCGCCGGCGAGGTGGTCCTGGAGGCGGTCGGACTCCGGCAGGTCTTCGGCCGGGGCAAGCGGGCCGTCAGCGCCGTGGACGGCGTCTCCCTCACGGTCCGCCGGGGCGAGACCCTCGGCGTCGTGGGGGAGAGCGGCAGCGGCAAGACGACCCTGGGCCGCATGCTGGTCGGCCTGCTGGAGCCGACGGCGGGCGAGATCCACTACGCGGGACGGCCGCACACCGGGGTGAACCCGGCCGTGCAGATGGTCTTCCAGGACCCCGTCTCCTCCCTCAACCCCCGCCGCACCGTGGGAGAGTCCATAGCCGACCCGCTGCGCGCACGAGGCCGAGAGGCCCGGAAGGACGAGGCGCGCATCCGGGGACGGGTGCGCGACCTGCTGGAACGCGTGGGGCTCGAAGCGGCGCACTACGACCGCTATCCGCACGAGTTCAGCGGCGGCCAGCGCCAGCGCGTGGGCATCGCCCGAGCGCTCGCCGCCGACCCCCGCGTCATCGTCTGCGACGAGCCGGTCTCCGCGCTGGACGTCACCACCCAGGCCCAGGTGGTCGCCCTGCTCGGCGAGTTGCAGCGGGAATTCGGGATCGCGCTGGTCTTCGTCGCGCACGACCTCGCCGTCGTCCGCCGGGTCAGCCACCGGGTCGCGGTGATGCGCGGGGGCCGCGTCGTCGAGTCCGGGCCCGCCGACGAGGTGTACGACTTCCCGCAGGACCCGTACACCAAGCAACTCCTGGCCGCGGTGCCCGCCCTCGACCCCGAGGCCGCCGCCCGGCGCCGGGCGGCCCGGCGTGAACCGGTCGCGACATGACGGTTCGTATCCGCACGATCCCTTAGCGCGACGGAACGCCGCGCGCACGCGAAAGTTACGACCGTTCACCCCTTTTGGTGGCGCGACGGACAACCGTCCGTCGCGCCACTGCCTTGTCCGCATACGTTCGTCCCGCTGCGAGCCACCGGGCAACGGTGGCTCCCCAAACGGGAGATCGGGGGTGCACACATGCGCATCGGACTGCTTACGGAGGGTGGCTATCCGTATGTCGGCGGTGACGCGGGACGCTGGTGCGACCGGCTCGTGCACGGGCTCGGGCAGCACGAGTTCGACCTCTACGCGCTCAGCCGCAGCAGGCAGCAGGAGGACGACGGCTGGCTCCCGCTCCCGCCGCAGGTCAGCCGCGTACGCACGGCACCGTTGTGGACGGCCGAGCACGACGGGTCCCGCCACGGACGGCGCGCGCGCCGGCGCTTCGCCACGTGCTACGAGGATCTGGCGATCGCCGTCTGCCTGGGCTCGGACGATCAGGCGGACCGTTTCGCCAGCGGCCTGTACGGGCTCGCGGAGCTGGCCCGCGACGAGGGCGGACTCGTCGGCGCACTCCGCTCCGAGGCCGCCGTGCGCGCGCTGGAGCGAGTCTGCCGCGCGCCCGGTGCGTCGCACACGGCGCGCGGGGCAGGCGTCCCCGACCTCCTCACCGTCGCGGCACACCTCGAACGCGCCCTGCGCCCCCTCTCCCTCGACTGGTACGAGGACGACGGTCTCGGCTCCGTCGACCTGTGCCACGCGACCTCCGGCGGCCCCGCCGCCCTGCCCGGCCTGCTCGCCCACCATTTCTTCGGCGTGCCGCTCCTGGTGACCGAGTACGGCGTGCGGCTGCGCTCGCACTACCTGACCGCAGGCACCGGCACCGAGGCCCCCGCCGTACGGGCGCTGCTGGCCGCCTTCCAGCGTCGGCTCGCCGCCGAGACCTACGCACGGGCCACGCTCCTCACACCCGGCAACACGCACGCCCGCCGCTGGCAGGAGCGCTGCGGCGCGGACCCCGCCAAGATCCGCACGGTCTACCCGGGCATGGACGCCGCCCGTTTCGCCGAGGTCGGCGAGGACCAGGAACGCGCCGACCCGGACACCCTGGTGTGGGTCGGCCGGGTGGAGCCCGGCAAGGATCTGGTCTCGCTGCTGCACGCCTTCGCGGAGGTGCGCAGGGCGCGGCCCACGGCCCGACTGCGGATCGTAAGCACGGCCGTGGGCACTGCCGGTGATCCGGAGGGCCGGGCCCACCTGGGCCATTGCCGGTCCCTCGCGGCGCAACTCTTCCCGGACGAGGCGGACGGCGCGCACGCGGTCGGGGACAACCCCGTCTCCTTCGACGCCATCGGCGGCCCGGAGGCCCCGACCCTCGCCGACGCGTACGCCTCCGGCTCCGTGGTCGTCCTGTCCAGCGTCGTCGAGGGCTTCCCCGTCGGCCTGGTCGAGGCCATGTTCTGCGGGCGGGCGACGGTGTCCACGGACGTCGGTGCGGTGGTCGAGGTCATCGGCGGTACGGGCCTCGTCGTACCCCCGCGCAATCCGCGGGCTTTCGCCGCGGCGTGCGTGGCGCTGCTGCACGATCCCGAGCGCCGTGCACGCCTGGGCGCGGCGGCCCGCGCCCGCGCGCTCGAACTGTTCACCGTCGAGCAGAACGTCGCGGCATTTCACGGCATTTACCTGGAGATCGTCTCGCGTTCCCCGGTGCGGCGCGTGCTGCTTGACGACGCCGGCGAACCCCTGCCGTTCGCTGCCCCGGCCGAGGCGCACATCCCCGGCCACTGGACCGGCCAGGCGAGCCGGGTCCTCGCCCACGGCACGCCCGGCTGGGCCACCGGGACGACTGCACGGGTACCGGCTGCCCCGGCGCCCGTCGCCTCAGCACCCGCCGCTCCAGTACCCGTCGTCCCGCTGGCCGTCACGGAGGGCGCCCGATGACCGGCCTCGGCGAACTGGACCGTCCCGGAACCCCCGCCAGCCCCGGCGCCTGGAACGCCGACTCGCAGGGCTGGCTGCTCAGGAACCGGGAGGAACCGGATGCCATGAGCGAGCCGGATGCCATGAGCGGACCGCTAGCTATGAGCGAGCCGGTAACCGTGACGGAACCGGAAGCCAAGAGCGGGTCAGGCTCCGCCCCAGGTTCGGCGGCAGGTCTGGAATCCGGCTTGACGCCTGGTTCGGATTCCGGGGCAGTATCCGGAGCGGTATCCGGAGCCGCGACCAAGGCATCCAAAGAAGGGCCTGGGGCGTCCGGGGTGCCGGAGGCATCGGAGGCATCGGAGGCGTCGAAAGCGTCGGAGGTCTCAGGGGTGTCCGAAGCGGCCTTCGGTGCCACGACCGGCGAACGGCCGTCCGGCGGGGGCGGCGACAACGACGCGGACCGGGCGCCTACGGCCGTGAAACGCCGGTCGGCCGCCCGGCGCGGCGTCGCGGACCCCGTGAAGGCGCTGATGCACCGGCACCGCGACCTGTGCGAACGGGCCGTGGACGCGCTGGAGATCGCCGCCGGCCTGGAGGCACACGGCGTCACCGACCGCACCGCCGCCCACTGCCGCCACCGCGACGTCTTCTCGCTCGCCGAGGAGATGTACGTACGCGTCCCCCGCGACAGCGACTCGCCCCCGCCACCCGCCCGGCCCGCCCCGGCCGGCCGGGCTGCCCACGCCGGCCGGGTGCGCGCCGGCTGGGCCCTGCGCGCCCTCCTGCCCGGCACCCTGTGCGGGCTCACCCTTGCGGGTCTCCACCTCACCCACGGCCACGCGCGCATCCCGGTGGCCGCCGTCGGCGTCCTCGCCGTGGCGTTCGGCATCCGGGCGGTACTCCGCCGCGGCCCGCTGGGCACACCCCCAGGCCTGCACGTCTGGCGTCCGTCAGGCCCCACCCGCACATCGGTCTGGTGGCTGTTCGGTTACTCCCTCTTCGGCGACGGACTGCTCGGCGCCGCCCTCTCCGGCGGCCCCGACGGACTGCCGGACGGCACCGCGGACGGCCCCTGGCCCCTGACCGCCGCGCCCGTCCTGGCCCTCACCCTGGCCTGCGCCCCGGCCGCCTGGAGCGTCCACCTCTTCACCACGCACACACGTCGCAGACTCGCCGACAGCCGCGGCCTGGAGGAGTTCGCCGCCACCGTACGGCCGTTGCTGTTCGGCACGTTCGCCCTGTTCCTGTGCGTGCTCACCGCGCTGACCGCCCTGTCCGGCGCAGTGCTGCACGAGCCCGCCGCCTACCCCGGAACACTCGCCCTCGGCTCCCTCCTCCTGCTGTCCCGCCTCCTCACCGTCCACCACCTTCCGCATCCCGCGACCCTTGCGCTGGCGGCTGCGGCGGCGACCGAGGCACTGGCACCGGCCCTGGTCCTCACCGGCCGTCTTCCCGGGTGCGCCTTCCTGGCCATTCCCGTCGAAGACCTGGTGGACGCCTGGGGCCCGGGCAGTGTTCCCACGCTCGCCTGCGCGGCAGCCGCCGTGTCGCTGCTGCTTCACGCGAGCCGCACCCTGACCCGGGCCTCGGCCCACGCCCCGGCCGGGGAACAGACGTGAATCCACTCGCAGGCGTCCGGCCCCACCGCCGGAGGCGACCGCATCACCTCTTCGGACCGCATCACCCCCGTGAAGGAGAAGACCAGATGACCACCTCCCGACCCGGAGCATCCGGAGCCACCGGAGCAGCCGGAGCGCCCACCCCGGGAGCCGAACGATGAGGGTCCTGCTGATCGGAGCCAACGGCTACCTCGGCCGCTTCGTCGCCGACCGCCTGCTCGCCGACCCAGCCGTCCAGCTCACCGCGCTCGGCCGGGGCGACGACGCCGACGTCCGCTTCGACCTCGCGACCGGCAGCCCCGGCGCGCTCACCCGCTTCCTGGACGCGGTCCACCCCGGAGTCGTCGTCAACTGCGCGGGCGCCACCCGCGGCGGTGCCCGCGAACTGACCCGGCACAACACCGTGGCCGTCGCCACGGTCTGTGAGGCACTGCGCCGCAGCGGCTGCGGCGCCCGCCTGGTACAGATCGGCTGCAGTTCGGAGTACGGACCCAGCCAGCCCGGCTCCTCCACGGCCGAGGACGCCGTGCCCCGCCCCGGAGGCCCGTACGGCGTGAGCAAGCTCGCCGCCACCGAACTGGTCCTCGGATCGGGCCTGGACGCCGTCGTGCTCCGCGTGTTCTCGCCCGCCGGACCCGGCACCCCGGCGGGTTCGCCGCTCGGCCGGCTCGCCGAAGCCATGCGCCGCGCCATGCAGGCGGGCGACGGCGAACTGAAGCTCGGCGGGCTGGGCAACCAGCGCGACTTCGTCGATGTACGCGACGTGGCCCGCGCCGTGCATGCTGCGTCGCTCTCCGCCGCACAGGGTGTCATCAACATCGGCTCCGGCCGTGCCGTCCGGCTCCGGGACGCCGCCGCGGTCCTTGCCCGCGTCGCCGGATACGGCGGTGCCCTGCACGAACTCGACGGACCTCCCGGCCCCCTGCGCGCGGCCATCGGACACCCCCGCACCGATCCCGACCACGCGGCGCCCATGGCGTACCCGTATCCGGACGGCTGCGGCAACTGGCAGCAGGCCGACGTGCGCACGGCGCGCGACCGGCTCGGCTGGCGGCCCCGCATCAACCTCGAAGAATCCCTCGCCGACATCTGGATGGAGGCCGCATGCCGAATCTGACCCGCGTCCCACCGGACACCGGGAGAACGCCTCGCGACGGCGTGGTGCTCCCGGGCCGTGCGCGCACCCGCGTGTACATGCCCGGCCAATGGGACGGCAACGTCTCGCGCACCGGAACGGGTGTCTCGGAATGAAAAAAGCCGTGGCAGTGTTGTTGACGGAAGCACTGTAGTGATTGACCGATCAACGGAGTCCCCGTGTCGCTGCCACCCCTGGTTGAGCCAGCCTCTGAGCTCACCGTAGACGAGGTCCGCAGGTACTCCCGCCACCTGATCATCCCTGATGTCGGGATGGACGGGCAGAAGCGGCTGAAGAACGCGAAGGTGCTCTGCGTGGGCGCCGGTGGCCTGGGCTCGCCGGCGCTGATGTACCTGGCCGCGGCGGGCGTCGGCACGCTCGGCATCGTGGAGTTCGACGAGGTCGACGAGTCGAACCTGCAGCGCCAGATCATCCACAGCCAGGCCGACATCGGCCGCTCCAAGGCCGAATCCGCGCGCGACAGCGTCAAGGGCATCAACCCGTACGTGAACGTGATCCTTCACGAGGAGCGGCTTGAGGCCGACAACGTGATGGACATCTTCAGCCAGTACGACCTGATCGTCGACGGCACGGACAACTTCGCGACCCGCTACCTGGTCAACGACGCGTGCGTGCTGCTCGACAAGCCGTACGTGTGGGGTTCGATCTACCGCTTCGACGGCCAGGCATCGGTGTTCTGGTCCGAGCACGGTCCCTGCTACCGCTGTCTCTACCCGGAGCCCCCGCCGCCCGGCATGGTTCCGTCCTGCGCCGAGGGCGGCGTCCTCGGCGTGCTGTGCGCGTCGATCGGCTCCATCCAGGTCACCGAGGCGATCAAGGTCCTCACCGGCACGGGCGAGCCGCTGGTCGGCCGTCTGATGATCTATGACGCCCTGGAGATGCAGTACCGCCAGGTGAAGGTCCGCAAGGATCCGAACTGCGCGGTCTGCGGTGAGAACCCCACCGTCACCGAACTCATCGACTACGAGGCCTTCTGCGGCGTCGTCTCCGAGGAGGCCCAGGCGGCGGCCGCCGACTCGACGATCACTCCCAAGCAGCTCAAGGAGTGGATCGACGACGGCGAGAACATCGAGATCATCGACGTCCGTGAGCCGAACGAGTACGAGATCGTCTCCATCCCGGGTGCCAAGCTGATCCCGAAGAACGAGTTCCTCATGGGCACCGCCCTGGAGAGCCTTCCGCAGAACAAGAAGATCGTCCTGCACTGCAAGACGGGTGTGCGCAGCGCCGAGGTGCTCGCGGTACTGAAGTCCGCCGGTTTCGCCGACGCCGTGCATGTCGGCGGCGGCGTGATCGGCTGGGTCAACCAGATCGAGCCGGACAAGCCGGTCTACTAGGCCGACGCCTACCCCGGTCCCGAAGGGGCTCGGCACCGCGCGTGCCGGGCCCCTTGTGACTGCCCGCGGCCGGCCGCCCCTGGCCGGCGCTCCGGGCGCCGCTACGAGCAGACCTTGCCGTCCTTCGGCACTTTCCCGTCCAGCAGGTAGGCGTCGACCGTCGCATCGACGCAGTCGCTCCCGCTGCCGTACGCCACGTGTCCCTCGCCCTTCCAGGTCAGCTCCACACCGACACCTTTGCCCAGCTCGTCCGCCATCCTGCGGGTGCCCTCGTACGGCGTCGCCGGGTCCCCGGTGTTGCCGACCAGCAGGATCGGGGCCGCACCCGGCGCACTGACCTGCGGGGTGTCGAACTGCCCGGCCACCGGCCAGTCGTAGCACCAGCCGGCCGTGTCCCAGCCCAGGAACTTTCCGAAGACCGGCGAGATTCTGTCGAACTCCGGCAGTACCTTCTTCGCGTCCTCCGGCGAGGGCCGCCGCTTGTCGTCCAAGCACGATATGACCCGTTGTGACTGGGACGACGTGCCGTACCGCCCCGCGGAGTCACGCTCGTCGTACTCGTCGGCGAGGGACAGCAGTCCTGAGCCGTCGCCCTGCTCGGCCGCCTTCAGGGCGTCGGTCAGTTCGGGCCAGCGGGTCTGGCTGTACAGCGGCAGGACGATGCCGGTGAGCGCGAGCGACTGGTTGAGTCCACGTCCGGACGACGTCGGCAGCGGCTTGGCGTCGAGCCGGTCCAGCAGCTCCACGATCTTCTGCGTCCCTTTTCGCGGGTCCTCCCCGAGGGACTTCAGGTAGTCGTCCAGGGCCCGTTGGAACCCGCGCGCCTGGTTCTCGGACTGCCCCACTGAGTCGACGGTCGGGTCGACGACCCCGTCCAGGATCATCCGGCCCACGTTCTTGGGGAACAGATGGGCGTAGACACCGCCGAGCTCGGTGCCGTAGGACATGCCGAAGTAGTGCAGCCGGGTGTCGCCGAGGACCAGGCGCATCAGGTTCATGTCGCGGGCGGTGTCGGTCGTCGAGACATGTGCCAGCAGCGTCCCAGCGGCGCGCGCGCAGCTCTTGGCGAAGTCCCCGGCGTCCTTGAAGTACGCCTTCTCCTCGGCCGGGGTGTCCGGGGTGGTGTCCACCGCCTCGGCGGCCTGGATGTCCTGGTCACCGCGGCAGCGGACCCCCTCGCTGGCCCCGACCCCGCGCGGGTCCCAGCTCACCAGGTCGTACCGCTCGCGCAGCTTGGCGGTGGTGTCGGCGAAGTACGGCATCGACGAGACGCCCGAGCCGCCCGGTCCGCCGAAGTTGATCAGCAGCGAGCCGACGCGGTCGTCGCCGGTGGCCCGAGCCCGGATAAGCGCGATACCGATCGTCTTCCCGTCCGGCTTTCCCCAGTCCAGGGGCGCCTTGAGCGTGGCGCACCGCCACTCGGCGTCGGGCGCCGCGGAGTCCGCGGTGGCCTTGCAACGGCCCCAGTCGAGCTTCTGCGAGGTGAGCGAAGAAGGCAGGCCCGCGGTGGACGCATCGGTCGGCGCCGTCGACGACCGGTCCTTCCCCTCGCCCCCGCCGTCTTTGCCGTCGGATGGTCCGCCACCGCATCCGGCCATCAGCACCGTGGCCGCCACCGCGGCCGTCCACCGTACGAAACGCACCCTGTGCACCCCCCTCGCAAGCCCTCCGCATGTCGGTCGCGGAGAGCGGTCAGGCCATAGTAGGCGCATCGAGCAAAGCCCGTTTCGGCCTGTGGATAACCGTTTGACCTGCGACTTTGGTAGGGGGTGAGGAAGTCAGGACGAGAGTTCGGGCAGCCGGGCGAGGGCTAGGGAGGGACGGGGAGGGAGGAGGGGCGGACGGCCGAGGACGGCCGGGTAAGGACGGGCGGAGTCAGGAGCAGACGGTGCCTGCCGTCGGCACCTTCCCGTCCAGTAGATAGGAGTTCACGGCACTCTGGATGCATTTGTCCTTGCTGTCGTACGCGCCGTGCCCCTGCCCCTTGTACGTCAGCTCGACGCCGACACCCTTGCCGAGCGCGTCCACCATCCTCCGCGCGCCCTCGTACGGGGTCGCGGGGTCGCCGGTGTTCCCCACGACCAGGATCGGCGCGGATCCCGGTGCGCTCACATCGGGGTGGTCGGCGGCACCCGGCACCGCCCAGTTGGTGCAGCTCAGCATGCCCCACGCGAGGAAATCCCCGAACAGCGGGGAGGCGGCGCGGAACTCCGGCACCTTCTGCTTGATGTCGTCGACGGTGTACCGCGGCTTGTCGTCGGCGCAGTTGATGGCGATGTTGGCCGGAACGATGTTGCTGTACTCACCGTTCTGGTTGCGGCCGTTCATCGAGTCGGACAGCAGCATGAGGATCCTGCCGTCGCCGTCGTACGCCTCCTCCAGGCCCGCGGTGAGGTATTCCCAGAAGTCCTTGGAGTACAGGGACTGCGCGATGCCGTTGGTGGCGTCGGTCTGGGTGAGCTGACGCGGGAAGCTGCCCGGGATCGGCTTCTTATCGAGGTCTTTGAGCAGCTTGGCGATGCGGTCCTTGACGTTCTGGGCGGTGTCCCCGATCGGGCATTCTTCGACCTTCGACGTGCAGTCGTCGGCGAAGTTGTCGAGCGCGAGCTGGAAGCCCTTGGCCTGCCCCAGCGCGCTCTGCTCGGGGTTCTTGGTGGGGTCAACGACTCCGTCGAAGACGGCCCGTCCCACGTTCTTGGGGAACAAGTGGGCGTAGACGCCGCCCAGTTCGGTGCCGTACGAGATGCCGAAGTAGTGCAGCTTGCTGTCGCCCAGAACCTGGCGCATCAGGTCCATGTCGCGGGCGGCATCCGTGGTGCGCACATGCGGGAGAGTCCTCCTGGAGTTCTTCTCGCAGGCCGCGTTGAACTGCTTGGTGCGGTTCACGAGCTGGGCGCGTTCGGCGCTGTCGTCGGGCGTCGCGTCCTGCTGGAAGTACTCGTCGAGCTGGGCGTCGCTCTTGCACTTGACGGGATCGCTGCGGCCGACCCCGCGCGGGTCGAAACTCACCAGGTCGTAGCGGGTGCGCAGTTTCGCGTAGTCGCCGGCGAAGGCGGGCAGCGAGGTGACGCCGCTGCCACCGGGGCCGCCGAAGTTGAAGATGAGCGAGCCGATCCGCTTGCCCGGGTCACCGTTGGCCCTTGCCCGGATGAGGGCGATCCCGATGGTGTCGCCCTTGGGGTTGCTCCAGTCCAGGGGGGCCTCCATGGTGGCGCACTGCCACGTGCCGCCTCCTGGCAGCGGCGACGGGGGGTTGCCGCCTCCCTGGGCCTGGGAGGGAGCCGGGCAGTCCTTCCAGTCCAGCTTCTGGGCCAGCAGATTCCCGTCCTTCGAACCGCCACCGCAGGCCACGAGCAGGGCGGGCAGCAGGGCGGCGGCAGCCAGGGCGGTGCGGATCCGGGAGGGACTCATGAACCCATCCTGCGGGCACGCGTGCCCGGGCGCGCGGGACGCGGGCCGTACGAGGTACCGACCGCCCCACGTGACGCGCCCCCGCTTGCCGTGCCCACGCCTAACAGGAATTCCCGCTTTTAGGGACCCTCCTCGCCTACAGGGCTACAGGGCTCCCGCCTACAAGGACCCCCGGCGCGAGAGGTGGTTGAAGGCCAGCCAGCCCGGCAGCACCGGCAGCCACAGCGTGAGCAGCCGGAACAGCAGTACCGCCGGAGCGGCGACCTCCTTGGGGAGCCCGACGGCGATCAGGCCGACGGTCAGCGTGGCCTCCACGGCGCCCACGCCACCCGGGGTCGGTGCGGCGGAGCCGAGTGCGTTGCCGGCGAGGAAGACGACGGCGACGCTGGCGATGCTGAGCGAGGTCGACTCGTCGCCGAACGCGCGGATCGAGGCGTCCAGGCACATCACGAAGCAGGCGGTGAGCAGCAGCATGCCGCCGATGCCCGTGATCAGCTTCTGCGGGCGCTGCAGCACGTCGAGCATGCGTGGCACGACACCCGCGAACAGTGACCTCACGCGCGTGAGGACGAATTTCCGCAGGAACGGCACCGAGGTCACCACGAGCACGAGCACCGCCACCGTCAGCAGGCCGGCGATGACCGTACGGGACGGCGACAGGGACGGGGTCTTCTCGGTGCCGGTCAGATAGCCGAAGGACAGCAGCATCAGGATGTGGCAGCCGAGCCCGAACAGCTGGGACGCGCCGACGCTCGCTACCGCGAGCCCGGGGCGCACCCCGGCGCGTTGCAGGAAGCGCGTGTTGAGGGCCACACCGCCGACCGCGGCCGGCGCCACGATCTTCACGAACGACCCGGCGACCTGCGCCGCCACGGTCCGCACGAACGGCACGCGCTCGGGCACGAAGCCCAGGAGTGCCATCGCGGCGGCGACGTAGCTGAGCGCCGAGAACGCCACCGCCGCGGCGAGCCAGCCCCACTGGGCCTGCGCGAAGAGGGTGGCGAACTGGATGTGCGTGAGCTGGGTCAGCAGGTAGTAGGCACCGATGGCGCCTGCGATGAAACTGATCAGCGTGCGCGGACGAACCCGTTCCAGCCGGGCGGGTTCCACGGGCGCCTGCGGCCTGATCCGCAGTACCTGGTGCCGGATCTGGGTGAGCAGATCCTCCTCGCGGGCCTCTTCCAGGGCCTCGTCGATGGCCCGTTTCTCGGCCCGCTGCTCGGCGCGGACCGTCTTCTTGTCGGGTTTCTCCAGGGCGGGCCTGGTGTCCTCCGGGGCTGCCTCCAGACGGGCCTGCTTGGCCTGCTGGGACGCCTCCAGGACCGCTTCGCGCTCGCGCTGCGCTCGTTCGCGGGCCAGTTTGCGCAGCGTCGCGCGCGTGGAGCGGGTCAGTGCGATCGGCTGGAGCATCGGCAGGCAGTCGGCGACGGCGTCGGGGCCGAGGACGCCGACCGCGGAGGCGACCGCCCGCTCGGCGCCCACTCGGAGCCCCAGGGTGGTCATCAGCTGGGCGATATCCATACGCAGCAGCAAATCTCCGGCCGCGATCTCGCCCCCGCGAAGATCGGTGAGCACCACCGAACCCGAGGGATCCAGCAGTATCGCGTCCCCGGCGAGTCCGCTGTGCGCGATTCGTCGCGACTGCAAAGACTGGACCTGGTGCCAGGCCAGCCGCAGCAACTCGTCGGTGATCTCCTCGTCGGCCAGTGAGTCGAGCGTGCGCCCGCCGGTGTGCTCGTAGACGAGGATGACGGCGTCGGGGCCCAGCTCGGAGGTGGCGATCAGCCGGGGCGCGTTGGCGCCGGCCGCGATGGCGGCGTACGCGAGCAGTGCCTCCTGCTCCAGCGCCTGGCGCAGCGACTGGAAGCTCGAACGGGTGGTGAAGCCGCGCAGGGTCAGATTCCGCCACGCTCGGTAGAAGAAGCCCTGCGCCTGCTGCTCGCGATCGACCACGGTGACGTCCAGCGGCGGGCCGTCCTCAAGGGTCACGAAGTAGCGCCGCCCCCGGTCGCCGTTCTCGGCGTCCGGGGTCTCCTCGCGGGCGGCGGTCACCGGGTGGAAGCCGACGCGGCGCAGGCCCGCCATCAGCGTCTGCCCGGTGGGCCGGACGTTCGGGGAACCGACCGCGTACAGCGTGCCGTAGGCGACGGTCCAGCCGATCAGCACCGTCAGGATGATCGAGAACGGCGTCGTATAGCCGGTGACGAGCATGGAGAACGCGTCGAGCAGCAGCACGATCCACAGCACGGCACGCCAGCGGGGTCTGCGGGACATGCCGACGGCCGTCATGTACGCGATGACCGGGGCCAGATAGCCGTGCACCGGGTCGGTCAGCGCGTGGACGTTGCCCGGGGACGGCTGGGTGAGCGCCTCCTGGATCGAGCCCGGGGCGGCCCGGGCGACCCACAGGTCGGTGGCGAGCGTCACGCCGTGCGCGAGGACCGCCGCCAGGACGCCGTCGGCGATGCGCAGTCCGTCCCGTTTGATCAGTCGCTCGATCGCGAACGCGACCGGCACCAGGAGGATCGCGATGCTCGACGCCAGCCCCGCGATCTTGATCAGCAGATCGGGTGCCTGGCCGGTGCCCTTGTTGATGTCCTGTTCCAGGCCCGAGGTGGTGCCGTGGGCGAAGGCGGCGACGGCCAGGAGCACGACGATCGCCAGCACGCCCACCAGGAGGCGCAGCAGGTCGGAAGGACGGTGCACGCGCGCGGGGAGGAGCGGCTCGTCGCCCTCGACCTCCTCGATGTGCGCGTCGTCAGGGCAGTCGTTCCCGGGTGCGGTGCCGGTGCCGTCCGTGTCCTCGGCGGGGCTCGTGCCGTGCGTCCCGGCGGTGTCCGGGCGCGCCCCTGCGGCGGAGGTGCCCTCCGCGCCCTCGGCGTGCACGCCCTGCTGCTTCATCGCCTCTTCTTGGTCTCGTATCACCGGTCACCGCCCGCACGATGGTGGCATGGCCCTCCGACACACAGTGTCGTCAGGGTGCAATTGCGGGAGCGCACAGTGTGTCGGAAACGTCGCCGGAGAGCGAGGGGCAGGCGCCGCCCCGCTCGCGTCACGTTGTCGGTGGGGTGCGGCAGGATGGGGCGAATGAGCGAGGAGAGCTTTTCGGCCCGGGCACCCGACGAGGAGCATCCGGACGCGCTGCCGGAGTACGCCGAGCGGGTCCTCGACGTCGCCGAACGGATCCCGCCCGGGCGGGTCATGACCTACGGGGACGTCGCCGAGTGGCTGGAGGAGGGCGGGCCGCGCCAGGTCGGCCGGGTGATGGCCCTCTACGGGGGAGCCGTGCCGTGGTGGCGCGTCGTGCGGGCCGACGGAGCGCTGCTCGCTGGCCACGAACTGCGCGCGCTCGGCCACTACCGCGCGGAGAGCACGCCGCTGAAGGAGGCGAGCAGGGCCGCCCAGGGCCACCTGCCGCGACTCGACATGAGACGGGCCCGGTGGGACGGCGGCGAGAGCGCACAGGGTCACACCTGACAGCTTCCGCCATGGAAGGCCCTTTGGGGGAACCGGTGGCCCGTACGAGGGACACGGGAGACGTCCGCGGCATGCCGTACGTTCGTGAGGCGTGGGACGCGAGTGCCGTGTGGGAAGAGGCAGAAGCGCTGCTTCCGCACCGGGCGTCGGCGTAGCGTCGGCCACACGCGTCCCTCTCACCCCGCGTCCACCACCCCGCGCGCGGGACAGCCAGACGAGTACGAATACCAGGACCGGCGAACCACGTGAGCTCCTCCTCCACCACCAGACACCTGCCGCACCCCGAGGCGCGGCAGGGGAGCAGTGGCGCCTACCGACTGGTCCGCACCCCGCCGGCCGAACCGGAGCCCCCTGGTCTGGACGCCGTCCAGCGCGCGGTGGTTGACCACCGGTCCGGACCCCTGCTGGTCCTCGCGGGACCCGGCACCGGCAAGACCACCACGCTGGTGGAGTCCGTGGCCGCGCGGATCGCCCGTGGCGCGGACCCCGAGCGGATCCTGGTGCTGACCTTCAGCCGCCGGGCCGCGACCGAACTGCGCGACCGCATGGCCCGGCGCGTGGGCGCGGCGCGCGCGCCCCGGGCGACCACCTTCCACTCGTACTCCTACGCCCTGGTCCGTGCCCACCAGGACAGCGACCTGTTCGCGGAACCACTGCGGCTGCTCTCCGGTCCCGAGCAGGACGTGACCGTCCGCGACCTGCTCGCGGGCCAGCCGGACCTGGAGCGGCTCGGCCTCGCCCATGTGCGCTGGCCGGACGAACTGCGGGCCTGCCTGACCACCCGCGGCTTCGCCGACGAGGTCCGTGCCGTTCTCGCCCGCAGCCGGGAACTGGGCCTCGGCCCCGCCGCCCTGGACGCCTTCGCCCGCCGCATCGGCCGCCCAGACTGGCAGGCCGCCGCCGCTTTCCTCGCCGAATACCTGGACGTGCTCGATCTGCAGGGCGTCCTCGACTACGCGGAACTCGTCCACCGCGCGGTGCTGCTCACGGGCCGCCCCGAGGCCGCGGCCCGTCTCGCTGCCCGGTACGACGCCGTGTACGTCGACGAGTACCAGGACACCGACCCGGCCCAGATACGCCTGCTGCACGCCCTCGCCGGCGGCGGCCGCACCCTGATCGCCCTCGGCGACCCCGACCAGTCGATCTACGCGTTCCGGGGCGCCGACGTCAACGGAATCCTGGGCTTCCCGGCGGCCTTCCCGCGCGCGGACGGCCGTCCGGCGCCCGTGGAGGTGCTGCGGACCTCCCGCCGCTCCGGAGCCGTCCTGCTGGCCGCGACCCGCCTGCTGGCCCGGCGCATGCCCCTGACCCGGCTCCCGGCCGACAAGGTACGCGCCCATCGCGAACTCGTCCCGGTGCGCGACACCGGCCGCGTCGAGGTCTACACGTACCCCACGGCAGGCACCGAAGTGGACAACATCGCCGACATCCTCCGCAGGGCGCACCTGGAGGACGGCATCGCCTGGAACGACATGGCGGTCCTGGTACGCGCCGGGTCCCGCACCATCCCCACCGTTCGCCGGGCCCTCACCTCGGCCGGGGTACCCCTCGACATCGACGGCGACGAGCTGCCGCTGCGCCACGAGCCGGCGGTGGCACCGCTGCTGACCGCGCTCCGGGCGGTCGCGGCGGCAGAGGTGGCGCGGCCGGGCTCAGGGGGGGTACGAGAGGACGAGGAACCCACCGGCACGGAGCCGGTCCGCGGAGCGGATCCTTCCGTGGAACAGCCCTCCGGAGAGGGCACCGGCGAGACCCCGCGCGCCGGCAGTTCCTGGCTCGACACCGAGACCGCGCTGACCCTGCTCGCCTCCCCGCTCGCCGGCATGGACGCCGCCGACCTGCGCCGGCTCGGCCGGGCCCTGCGCGAGGAGGAGAGGGCCGCGGGCGACCCGCTGCCGCCGCCCTCGGACGAACTGCTCACGCGGGCGCTCGCCGAGCCCGAGCGGCTGGTCACGCACGACCCGGCGTACGCCAGGGGCGCACAGCGTCTCGGTGCGCTGCTGAAGAAGGCCCGGGAACGCCTCGCGGGCGGCGGCACCGCCGAGGAGGCGCTGTGGGACCTGTGGGAGGGCACGCCATGGCCCGCCCGCCTGGCCCGGACCGCCCGGCGCGGCGGCGCAGCCGGCCGCAACGCCGACCGCGACCTCGACGCCGTGTGCGCCCTGTTCGACACCGCCGCGCGGGCGGAGGAGCGCACCGGCGGCCGGGGCGCCCTCAACTTCCTGGAAGAGATCGACGCCGAGGACATCGCCGCGAACACCCTCGCCCAGCGCTCCGTGCGCCCCGACGCCGTCCAGCTGATGACCGCCCACCGTGCCAAGGGCCTTCAGTGGCGCCTGGTCGTCGTGGCCGGAGTCCAGGAAGGACTGTGGCCTGACCTGCGCCGCCGCGGCTCCCTCCTGGAGGCCGACCGCATCGGCCGCGACGGGCTCGCCGAACCCCTCACCCCGGGTGCGCTGCTCGCCGAGGAACGCCGGCTGTTCTACGTGGCAGCCACGCGCGCGCGTGAACGTCTTGTCGTCACCGCGGTGCAGGCGCCCGCGGACGACGGCGACCGGCCCTCCCGCTTCCTCGCCGAACTGGGCGTCGACCCCAGGGACGTCACCGGCCGCCCCCGCCGCCCTCTGTCGGTGGCCGCGCTGGTCGCCGAACTGCGGGCCACCACGGTCGACCCGCGTGCCTCCGCAGGTCTGCGCGAGGCCGCCGCCCGCCGCCTGGCCCGGCTCGCCGCGCTCGGCGACGAGGAAGGCCGCCCGCTGGTCCCGTCGGCGCACCCGGAACGCTGGTGGGGCATGTTCGAACCGACCATCAGCAGGGTGCCGCTGCGCGACCGCGACCAGCCCGTCGTGCTGTCCGGCAGCGCCCTCGACCAGCTCGCCAACACCTGTTCCCTCCAGTGGTTCCTGGGCCGCGAGGTGAAGGCCGACGCACCGGCCACCACCGCCCAGGGCTTCGGCAACGTCGTGCACGTCCTCGCCGACGAAGTCGCCTCGGGGCGCACTCCGGCCGACCTCTCCGTCCTGATGGAGCGCCTGGAGTCGGTGTGGAACGCGCTCGCCTTCGACGCGCCCTGGAAGTCGGCGCAGGAGAAGGAGCACGCGCGCGTGGCGCTCGAACGCTTCCTGACGTGGCACGTCGACTCCAACAGTGTCCGGGCCGGGCGCAAGCCGGTGACCAGCGAGCACGACTTCGACGTCACCCTGGAAGCGGGCGAGTTCGAGGTGCGCGTCCGCGGCCAGATGGACCGCGTGGAGACGGACGGCGAAGGACGCGCCTACGTGGTCGACTTCAAGACCGGCAAACAGGCGCCCAGCACGGCGGAGGTGGCCCGTCACCCCCAGCTGGCCGTCTACCAGCTCGCCGTCCGCGAGGGCGCCGTGGACGACGCCTTCGACGGCGTGCGCCCCGAACCGGGCGGCGCCGAACTCGTCCACCTCAGGCAGGGCGCCGCCCAACGGGACGGCGGCGAGAGCCTGCCGAAGGTGCAGGCCCAGGAGCCCCTGGCGGGCGAGTGGATCGGCGAACTGCTCGCCACCGCCGCCGGCAAGGTCCTCGACGAGCGGTTCGCACCGACCGCCGGCCAGCACTGCACCCACTGCGCGTTCCGGACGTCCTGCAGCGCGCGCCCCGAAGGGCGGCACGTGGTCGAGTGAACCACCGCGTACGGCCGCGTCGTACGGTGCGTCGCGTACGTGACCGCCGTCACGTACGTACTGCCCGTACTGCCGTGCTGCGGTGACGCGCGTACCGCTCTGCCGCGTGCGCTTGTCTGCCGTGCGCACCGTTGTGTCGTACGCAACTGCCGCGCCGTACGCAACCGCTGTGCCGTACGCAATCGCTGCGCCGTCCGGTCAGGACACGCAGCGGTGACCTGGCGCGTCACCCGGGCCGAACCGGGCCGGCCCATGCCCCACGGGCCCCGGCCGGCCGATCCCCGCGTCGACTCGCGTCAGCCGGTGTCCGAGTCACGACCACCGGAACCTGAGTACCGGCATCGATGTCAGTGCCCGCCGATAGCCTCTGCGTCATGCCCGCTCGTATCACCGACCCCGAGCAGCTCAAGGAGTTGCTCGGCATCCCGTTCACCCCGGAGCAGACGGCCTGCATCACCGCGCCGCCCGCCCCGCAGGTGATCGTGGCCGGAGCCGGGTCGGGCAAGACCACGGTCATGGCGGCCCGCGTGGTCTGGCTGGTCGGCACCGGCCAGGTCGCCCCCGAACAGGTCCTCGGCCTGACCTTCACCAACAAGGCCGCCGGAGAGCTCGCCGAACGCGTCCGCAAGGCGCTGATCAACGCCGGTGTCACCGACCCCGACGTCATCGACCCGGACAACCCGCCGGGGGAGCCGGTCATCTCCACCTATCACGCCTTCGCCGGCCGCCTCCTGGCCGACCACGGCCTGCGCATCGGGCTGGAGCCGACGTCCCGGCTCCTCGCCGACGCCACCCGATACCAGCTCGCCGCGCGCGTGCTGCGCGAAGCCCCCGGCCCCTACCCGGCGCTCACCCGCTCCTTCGCCGACCTGGTCAGCGACCTGCTCGCGCTCGACGCCGAACTCTCCGAACACCTCGTGGGCCCGGCGGACCTGCGGACCTGGGACACCGGGCTGCTGCGCACCCTGGAGGGCGCAAAACTCACCAACGCCGACCTGCGCAAGGTCCCCGAGGCGGCCGCGGCCCGCCGTGAACTCGCCGGCCTGGTGCTGCGCTACCGGGCCGCCAAACGCGAGCGCGACCTGCTCGACTTCGGCGACCAGATCGCGCTGTCCGCCGACCTCGCCGCGATCCCGGAGGTCGGCCGGGTGCTGCGCGACGAGTTCCGGGTGGTGCTGCTCGACGAGTACCAGGACACCTCGGTGGCCCAGCGGGTCCTGCTGGCCGGGCTGTTCGGCGGGGGCACCGGCCATCCCGTGACCGCCGTCGGCGACCCCTGCCAGGCGATCTACGGCTGGCGCGGTGCCTCCGTCGCCAACCTCGACGACTTCCCCGAGCACTTCGCGCACCCCGACGGCCGTCCCGCCACCCGGCAGGCGCTCAGCGAGAACCGCCGCAGCGGCGGTCGCCTCCTCGACCTCGCCAACGACCTCGCCGAACCCCTGCGCGCGATGCACGCGGGCGTGCAGGCCCTTCGCCCGGCCCCCGGAGCCGAGCGGGACGGCACGGTCCGCTGCGCCCTGCTGCGCACCCACGGCGCGGAGATGGCCTGGCTCGCCGACTCCATCGCCCACCTCGTACGCACCGGGAAGGCACCCGGTGAGATCGCCGTCCTGTGCCGCACGGCGACCGACTTCGCCCAGATCCAGGGCGCGCTCGTCGCCCGCGACATCCCCGTCGAGGTGGTCGGTCTTTCCGGACTGCTGCACCTGCCCGAGGTCGCCGACCTCGTCGCCGTCTGCGAAGTCCTCCAGGACCCGGGCGCCAACGCCTCCCTGGTGCGCCTGCTGACCGGCCCGCGCTGGCGGATCGGCGCCCGCGACCTCGCCCTGCTGGGGCGACGCGCCCGCCTTCTCGTGTCCCACGCGCGCGTGGGCGCCGACGACGACCCCGACCGCAGGCTCGCGGAGGCCGTCGAGGGGATCGACCCGTCCGAGGTGATATCGCTCGCGGACGCGCTCGACACCTTCCTGGAGTCCCCCATGGACGGCGACGGCACCGACGACGGGCTGCCCTTCTCCGCGGACGCGCGCGTGCGCTTCGCCCGCCTCGCCGCCGAACTGCGCGAACTGCGGCGCTCCCTGTCCGACCCGCTGATGGACGTCCTGCACCGCGTCCTCGCCGTCACCGGCCTCGAGGTGGAACTGTCCGCGTCCCCGAACGCCCTCGCGGCCCGCCGCCGCGAGACCCTGTCGAACTTCCTGGACGTCGCCGCCTCCTTCGCCGCGGGCGAGAGCGAGGCCACACTGCTGGCCTTCCTGGGCTTCCTGCGCACCGCCGCCCAGTACGAAAAGGGTCTCGACAACGCCCTCCCCGGAGGCGAGAACACCGTCAAGGTACTCACCGCCCACAGGTCCAAGGGCCTGGAATGGGACGTCGTCGCCGTCCCCGGCCTGGTCAGCGGCACCTTCCCCAGCACCCAGGGCCGGGAGAAGTGGACCTCGCAGGCCAAGGTCCTGCCGCACGGGCTGCGCGGCGACGCC
This sequence comes from Streptomyces sp. NPDC006012, assembly GCF_042871185.1. Taxonomy (NCBI): domain Bacteria; kingdom Bacillati; phylum Actinomycetota; class Actinomycetes; order Kitasatosporales; family Streptomycetaceae; genus Streptomyces; species Streptomyces sp. NPDC006012. Next base: position 281,582 of record NZ_JBIAIE010000004.1, on the reverse strand, counting down.
GACACCCTGCCCGACATCGCGAACTGGGACTCGCGGGGCATGAGGGCCTTCCACGAGGACATGAAGGACCACCAGCACACCGAGGAACTCCGCCTCGGCTACGTCACCTTCACCCGTCCCCGCTCGCTGCTCCTCGGCTCCGGCCACTGGTGGGGACCCGCCCAGAAGAAGCCCCGCGGCCCCTCCGACTTCCTGCGGGCGCTGCACGACCACTGCGCCGCCGGGTACGGCGAGATCGAGGCATGGGCGGACGAACCCGAAGAGGGCGAGGAGAACCCGGTCCTGCACGAGGCGGCCGCCGACCGGGCCTGGCCGCTGCCCCTGGACGACGACGCCCTGGCCCGCCGCCGGGCTGCCGCCGAGACGGTCCTCGCCGACCTGGACGGCCTCCCCTCCCACCCGGCCGGCCGGCCGAAGGCCCTGCACGCCGCCGGCACCGTCGACGACCCTGACTGGCCCCCGCCGCCGGACGACGACGCACCCTTCGACGCCGATTCCCCGCATGGCCCCCACGAGAACCAGCCGCCTCACGACGCCTACGACGGCCATCCCCCTCACGGCCCCTACGACGGCGAGTCCTCCCACGCCGCCCGCGGGGAGGACGAGCCCCCCTTCGCTCCCTACGAGGACGAGCCCCCCTTCGCGGAAGACCCGGCCGGATGGGACGAGTGGTCCGCCGACCGTCCGACGGTCCCGCACCAGGCAGCCGCGCCCGCCCCGCCGGTACGCGGGCCCGAGCACACCGACCTCACCCCCGAAGAAGCCCGCACCGTCGCCTCCTGGGACCGCGATCTCGACGCGCTCACCGGAGAACTGCTGCGCGCGCGGGAGCGTGTGACGGACGTCCCACTGCCCGCCACGCTGACCGCGACCCAGGTGCTGCGCCTGGCCGCCGACCCGGACGGGCTCGCACAGGAACTCGCCCGCCCGATGCCGCGCCCACCGCAACCGGCCGCGCGCCGGGGCACCCGCTTTCACGCGTGGGTGGAGGCCCGCTACGAAGAGTTGACGCTGCCGATGCTGGAGCCGGAGGAGCTGCCCGGCACCGACGCCGAGATCGCCGACGAGCGTGACCTTGAAGCGCTCAAGGAGGCGTTCGAACGCACCGAGTACGCACGCCGTACGCCCTACCGCGTCGAGGTCCCGGTCCAGCTCGCCCTGGCCGGGCGTCTGGTGAGAGGCCGGATCGACGCCGTCTACAAGAACGGCGACGGCGACACGGCGACGTACGAGATCATCGACTGGAAGACCGGCCGCGGCCGCACCGCCGACCCGCTCCAGCTCGCGGTGTACCGGCTGGCCTGGGCCGAGCAACAGGACATACCGCCCGAATCCGTCACCGCCGCCTTCCTGTACGTACGCAGCGGCGAGGTCGTACGACCGGCCGGCCTGCCGGACCGGGCGGCGCTCGAAAGGCTGCTCACCGGGGAGCCGCGGCCCGAGTCCCCGGTGTGACGAACAGCCCGATCAGGATGCCCGTACGGGCCGATAGGCTCGATGTCATGAGCCAGACCCCGGACGACGCCGTCCGCGCGTACATCGAGCAGCACCGTCCCGTGTTCCTGGACGACCTCGCGGAGTGGCTGCGCATCCCGTCCGTGTCGGCCCAGCCGGACCACGCACCCGACGTACGGCGCAGCGCCGACTGGCTCGCCGCCAAGCTCAAGGAGACCGGTTTCCCCACCACCGAGGTCTGGGAGACCGCGGGCGCCCCCGCTGTCTTCGCCGAGTGGCCCGCGGACGATCCCGAGGCACCCACGGTCCTCGTCTACGGCCACCACGACGTCCAGCCGGCCGCCCGCGCGGACGGCTGGGACAGCGAGCCGTTCGAGCCCGTCGTCCGGGACGGCCGCCTCTACGCGCGCGGGGCAGCCGACGACAAGGGCCAGGTGTTCTTCCACACACTCGGCGTCCGCGCCCACCTCGCGGCCACCGGCCGCACCGCCCCCGCCGTCCACCTCAAGCTGCTGATCGAAGGCGAGGAGGAAGCCGGCTCTCCGCACTTCCAGGCGCTCATCGAGGAGCGGGCCGGCCGGCTCGCCGCCGACGCCGTGATCGTCTCCGACACCGGCATGTGGTCCGCGGACACCCCGACCGTCTGCACCGGCATGCGGGGGGTCGCCGAGTGCGAGATCCGGCTGTACGGACCCGACCAGGACATCCACTCGGGTTCCTTCGGCGGCGCCGTACCCAACCCGGCCACCGCCGCGGCCCGTCTCGTCGCCGCCCTGCACGACGAGCACGCGCGCGTGGCGATCCCGGGCTTCTACGACGGCATCGTCGAACTCACCGACCGCGAGCGGGAACTCTTCGCCGAACTGCCCTTCGACGAGCCGCAATGGCTGCGCACCGCCAAGTCGCACGCCGCCCACGGCGAAGCCGGACACACCACCCTGGAACGTGTCTGGGCACGCCCCACCGCCGAGGTCAACGGCATCGGCGGCGGCTACCAGGGCCCCGGGAACAAGACGATCATCCCGTCCTCGGCGATGGTGAAGCTTTCCTTCCGGACGGTCGCGGGCCAGGACCCCGACCACATCGAGAAGGCCGTCCGGGTCTGGGCCGCGGACCAGGTACCCGAGGGGATTCGCTGCGAGATCGACTTCGGCAGCGCCACGCGCGCGTGCCTGACCCCGCTGGACCACCCCGCCCTGCAGTCCGTCGCCCGCGCCATGGGCCGAGCCTTCGGCAAACCCGTCCGCTTCACCCGCGAGGGCGGCTCAGGTCCGGCCGCCGGCCTTCAGGAGGTCCTCGACGCCCCCGTGCTGTTCCTGGGCATCTCCGTACCCTCCGACGGCTGGCACGCACCCAACGAGAAGGTCGAGCTGGACCTGCTCCTCAAGGGCGTCGAGACCAGCGCCTACCTGTGGGCCGACCTGGCGGAGAACTGGCGCCATGAGCCCTGAAACGACGCGGCGCGGAGCGGCTGCGCCCGCGCGGCACACTGGAAGGACCACCCTGCCCGCACCGCACCCGCCCGACCCGGTTCCCTCCCGCCCTTCGTCCCGCTGAACCACCTGCCGAACCCAACCGTTCCACTGGGGGAGTTGGAAGCACCCGTGACCACCTGGACCGACCAATCCGCCGACCGACCCATCTCGCTCACCGCTCCCAGCGGCATCGACCGTGCCGCCCACCACCGCCTCGACGAGGCATGGCTCGCGGCGGCGTGGAGTCACCCCACCACCCGCTGTTTCGTGGTCTCCGGCGGCCAGGTCCTCATCGACGAGACGGCGGACGGCCGCACCGAACTCGTCATGACCCCGTCCTTCGAGGCCCCTCTCACCGAGGCGCACCGCTACTTCCTGGGCACCGACGAGGACGGGGTGAGCTATTTCGCACTCCAGAAGGACTCGCTGCCCGGCCGTATCGACCAGTCCGCCCGCCCGGCCGGGCTGCGCGAGGCAGGTCTGTTCCTGTCGCCGCGCGACGCCGGCCTGATGGTGCACGCGGTCGGCCTGGAGAACTGGCAGCGCACCCACCGTTTCTGTTCGCGCTGCGGTGAGCGCACGGTGATCGCCGCCGCGGGACACATCCGCCGCTGCCCGGCCTGCGGCGCCGAGCACTACCCGCGCACCGACCCCGCCGTGATCATGGCCGTCACCGACGACGAGGACCGCATCCTGCTCGGCCGTCAGGTCCACTGGCCCGAGGGCCGCTTCTCCACGCTGGCCGGATTCGTCGAGCCCGGCGAGTCCATCGAGCAGTCGGTGCGCCGCGAGGTCTTCGAGGAGGCCGGCATCACCGTCGGCCCGGTCGAGTACGTCGCGAGCCAGCCCTGGCCGTTCCCGTCCAGCCTGATGCTGGGATTCATGGCCCACGCCACCTCGACCGCCATCGAGGTCGACGGTGACGAGATCCACGAGGCGCGCTGGTTCTCCCGCGAGGAACTGCGGGCCGCCTTCGAGTCCGGCGAGGTGCAGCCGCCGTACGGCATCTCCATCGCCGCCCGCCTCATCGAACTGTGGTACGGCAAGCCGTTGCCCACCCGCAGCTTCGTCTGAGAACCGGGCGCAGCGGCGCGTCCAAGACACCGAAGGGGTGGCGGTCCGGCCGGGACCGCCACCCCTCGACGTCGACGTGCCTGCCTCCTCGTTCAGCACCGGCTCAGACCGCATGACGGGTGTTCCGTCACCGTCGCGGACCACAGTGCCATCGGCACGTGCGTACTCCCCGAGCAGCGAGCGGCTGCCCAATACGGCTCACTGTGGTCGGCGTCCACCTGGCTCCCCGAGGCTTCGGGTCCGGCAGCCGGGTCGTGCTCTCGCCTGCCACCGCACGGATACGAGCGATGTCCTGAGCCGTGGGCCTCTGCGACCACTGCCAGGATCTTGGCGATGGTTGCCCCACGGCTGCGAAACGTCGAATCCCTCTTTGCAGGAGATCAGGCCCTTACCGTTCGCCTCGCACACGGTGGCAGAGCTACGTCGCCGGGAGTGAAGGCCAACTGGTCACGACCGTCAGCGGTGAGCCCCACGGGAGTCGGAGTCGCGTCGAAGCCCTGCTCTTTCAGCGCGAGGCGGTGGGCATGGAGGGCATGTGCGTTGTGCGGTGCCGGGCGTTCCACCGACCCACCCCGGCGAAAGACCGCCCTCCGCGTTCGCCATGCCTCCGACCAGCGCCTCACCTCTGGCCGCCATGTCGATCACGCTACCGTCAGGTCGGCCTCGTACAGGCCGGGCATGCAAAAGACCCCCGATCCCGCGCCAGGCCGGTCGGGGGTCGTGTGTGTCATGTGGGTCAGACGCCGAGCGCCTGCTTCACCTGGGCAAGGCTCGGGTTCGTCATCACGACCTCAGTCCCGCCGCTGGAGGGCACTACCTGAACCGTCGGCACAGTCTGGTTCCCGCCGTTCGCCTTCTCCACGAACGCGGCGGACTCGGGATCCTGCTCGATGTTGATCTCGGTGTACGCGATGCCCTCCCGGTCCATCTGACTCTTCAGCCGACGGCAGTAGCCGCACCAGGTCGTGCTGTACATCGTCACAGTGCCCTGCATCTCGTCGCGCTCCTCTGGCAACTCGGGGTAGGTGGCCCGCTGGGGCAACGTACGTCATCGGGCCGGCATTCCCGCCGGGGGTGTCCGGCCGGACACCCCCGCCGCATCGGCCGGACACGGCTCCTGCCGCATTAACCGGACACGGCTCCTGCCGCATTAATACGACTGCAAGGGTCTGCCTGTGGACAACCGCCTCAGGCGTCTCCGGCGACCTGGCAGCATGGCCGTGTGACAGCAGCAACGCACTCCACCCTCTTCCCGCAGGCACCGGACTCGGCCGACGCGGTGCTCGAAGGGCTCGACCCCGAGCAGCGCGAGGTGGCCACCGCCCTGCACGGCCCGGTGTGCGTGCTGGCCGGGGCCGGCACGGGCAAGACACGGGCGATCACCCATCGCATCGCCTACGGAGTGCGGGCGGGCATACTCCAGCCGTCCACCGTGCTCGCGGTCACCTTCACCAACCGTGCCGCCGGCGAGATGCGCGGCCGCCTGCGCCAGCTCGGCGCGCAGGGTGTCCAGGCCCGCACCTTTCACTCCGCCGCGCTGCGTCAGCTCCAGTTCTTCTGGCCGAAGGCGATCGGCGGTGCCATGCCGCGGCTGGTCGACCGCAAGGCCTCGCTCGTCGCGGACGCGGCCGCCGCCTGCCGCATCCGCCTCGACCGGGGCGAGCTGCGCGATGTCACTGCCGAGATCGAATGGTCCAAGGTCACCCAGACGATCCCCGGCGACTATCCGCTCGCCGTCGCCAAGGCCGGCCGTGAGACGCCCCGTGACGCCGCCGAGATCGCCCAGCTCTACTCGGCGTACGAGGACCTCAAGCGGGACCGCTCGGTCATCGACTTCGAGGACGTCCTGCTGCTGGCGGTCGCGATCCTGCAGGACCGGCACGACGTGGCCGAGCAGGTCCGCGCCCAGTACCAGCACTTCGTCGTCGACGAGTACCAGGACGTCAGCCCCCTCCAGCAACGGCTGCTGGAGCTGTGGCTCGGCAACCGGGACAGCTTGTGCGTGGTCGGCGACGCCAGTCAGACGATCTACTCGTTCACGGGGGCAACCCCTGATCACCTCCTCGACTTCCGGGTCCGCCATCCCGGTGCCACCGTCGTCAAGCTGGTCCGCGACTACCGCTCCACCCCCCAGGTCGTGCGCCTCGCCAACGGCCTGCTCGCCCAGGCCCACGGCCGGGCCGCCGACCACCGCCTGGAGCTGGTCTCCCAGCGGGCCGCGGGCCCGGAGCCCGTGCACACCGAGTACGCGGACGAGCCCGCCGAGGCCGAGGGCGCGGCCCGCCGCATCCGTGAACTCATCGACAGCGGGGTTCCGGCCGCGGAGATCGCGATCCTGTTCCGTACGAACTCCCAGTCCGAGACCTACGAGCAGGCCCTCGCCGACGCTGGCGTGTCCTACCAGTTGCGGGGTGCCGAGCGATTCTTCGACCGTCCCGAGGTGCGCAAGGCGGGTATCAAACTGCGCGGCGCGGCCCGCTTCGGCGGTAACGACGAGCTGCTGGACGACGCCGTGGACCTGCCCTCCCAGGTGCGCGCGGTCCTGTCGGGGGAGGGCTGGACCAGCGAGCCCCCGGCCGGCTCCGGAGCGGTCCGGGAGCGCTGGGAATCCCTGGCGGCCCTGGTCGGTCTGGCGCACGACTTCGCGGCCGCCCGGGCAGGCGCCACCCTGAGCGACTTCGTGGCGGAACTCGACGAGCGGGCGAACGCCCAGCACGCCCCGACCGTCCAGGGGGTCACCCTCGCCTCACTGCACGCGGCCAAAGGGCTGGAGTGGGACGTCGTCTTCCTGGCCGGCGTCGCCGAGGGCATGATGCCGATCAGCTACGCCAAGACCGACGAACAGGTCGAGGAGGAGCGCCGGCTCCTCTACGTCGGTGTGACCCGTGCGCGGGAGCGGCTGTATGTCTCCTGGTCGCTCGCCCGGTCCCCCGGCGGTCGTCCCAGCCGCAGACCGAGCCGTTTTCTCGACGGTCTGCGCCCCGGTTCCACGGGCACGGTCGGCCGTTCGGCGGGCGGCGCCCCGGGTGGTGTCGAGCGGGGCGCGGCGACGGGTGTTGCGCCCGCGCCCCGGCGTACCCAGCGCACCCCGGCCCGGTGCCGGGTCTGCGGCTGCACGCTCACCGATGCCGGCGAGATGAAACTGATGCGCTGCGACGGCTGCCCGTCCGACATGGACGAGGGCATCTACGAGCGGCTGCGCGAGTGGCGTGCGGAGCAGGCACGGCGAACCGGCCAGCCAGACTTCTGTGTGTTCACCGACAGGACACTGATGGCCATCGCCGAGTCCGTGCCCGACGACTATCCCGAGCTGTCCCGGATCCCCGGCGTCCGGGCCCGCAAGCTCAAGCTCTACGGGGCCGAGGTTCTGGCCATCTGCGCAGGCCGGAGTGTCGGGGAAGAAGGCGGACGCGACTGATGCGAACTCGTCGAAAAAACAGTTTGCGCATGGCCCGGCAATCCCCATAGGTTCTAGGCACGGAAACAGCGGCCTTCTCGGAGGCACTGATTCCGTGTTCTACTTGCATATCTGAGCGGACTGGTTCACCCCAGTCCCCGAGACGCCGAGAGGAGGCGAGTCCAGTGATCACCATCAACATCAGCACCAGTGTCGATTCCGTCAGCGTGGCCAAACTGACCGATCGCTCGGCCGTCTCCTCGTGCATGCTCGGCGCCTCGTCCCTGGCCACCGGTCTGTCCGGCATTCGTGTCGCACGGCCGGCGTCCTCTGTGTCTCTCGCGGGTCTTCCCGTCAATGAGCGCAACGAACGACCGACCAAGGCACTGGAAGCAGCGGCGGCACAGGCGCAGACCTATGCCTTTGCAGCGGCCGGTGCCGGATTCCGGAAGCAGGCGACGCAGCACCACCTGATGTGGGCCTTCCGTGGGCCAGAACCCTGGAGTGATCCAGCCTGATTGATCAGGCCGGCGCCTTCAGGGCCGCGGAACCCCATCCGGGATCCGCGGCCCTTCTGTTTTCCCCGAACAGGGACGACGGAACGAAGGGGCCTCGGGACAGGAAAAGAACCCGGTACCAAGCCGAAACCCGGTCAACCAGACCGGACCGACCAGACGAGGAAGACGAACCGTGCAACTCGAAGCGCACGCCCCGTCCGTACCGCCTTCAGAAACGATCTCCCCGCCCGTCCCCACGGAGGACTCCGCCTTGATTCCGCTCACTGCGCTCACCGCGCTCGACGACGCCATCGAGAACCTCGGCGTACCCGTCCCCTGCCGTTCCTACGACCCCGAAGTCTTCTTCGCGGAGTCGCCGGCGGACGTCGAGTACGCCAAGTCCCTCTGCCGTACCTGCCCGCTGATCGAGGCATGCCTCGCCGGTGCCAAGGAGCGGCGTGAGCCCTGGGGCGTCTGGGGCGGCGAGCTGTTCGTCCAGGGTGTCGTCGTCGCCCGGAAGCGGCCCCGTGGCCGCCCGCGCAAGAACCCGGTCATGGCATGAACATCCCGGGAACCATCGATCGCCCCCTCACGCTCGACCCCAAGAAGCAGGCCCCGATGAAGCCGTCAACCAGCGAGCCCACTGGCTTCGCGACCCAGGATTTCACCACCACCGGCGCGATCGACTCGCGTCAGAACAGGACCCGAGAGATGCAACTCATCCCAGAAGCCCTGGCTCGTGCGCATATGCACGACCGGCTGCACGATGCCGACCGGGAGCGCCGGGCCTTGCGCCTGGCGACCGCCCGGCGGATGCAGCGCCGGGCCGAGCGCGCCTCGCTGCGCGCCCGCCGTGCACTCGCCATGGCAGTGATGCAGTAGCCGGTCACACCTGAAGCGGTGGCCTCCCGGTCCAGGGAGGCGAAGCCTCCCCGCGGGGGCCGGTCCGTCCGAACGGACCGGCCCCTGCGGTGCGTTGCGCTCGTCCAGCCCCGCCGTGGAGTTATCGTCACCGAGTGACGAGTCTTTCCGAAGACGGTGACCACGGCGGCCCCACCATGGCGCCCCATCCCCTCGTGTGCGCCCGTTGTGGCACCCCCTCTGCCGCCCCCCAGCCCGTGACCTGGACCTGTTCGGTGGAGAACGGTGTCCGTCAGTACTTCTGCGACCGCTGCTCCCGGGAACACCTCAGAGCGATCGAGGGCCGGCTGGACTCGTCCTCGTGGTGAACGGGCTCACGCCTGTGCGGCCGGCTCCTGCACGGTCGGGTCCTCCTCGGGGCCGAACCCGGGAAGCCACTCATCCAGCTCCTCCCGCAGCCGCACCGTCGCGCCCAGTTGGCACAGGACGCCGATGGTGCTCAGCGTCACACGGTGGATCAGGAGGTAGGCAGGCGGCAGGTTGAGCTGCTTGCCCAGCTGGTAGGCGGGGGAGCGGGGATCGGCGATCCGGGCCGCCTGGCTGCGCATCCAGGCGCGGGTGAACGTGAACTCGTCCACCCGGGCCGGTTCGATGATCGGCAGGAGGTAGTCGAGGACGGCGTCCGGGTCCAGTTCTATGGAGTCCTTGACGAAGCCCTCGGCCCGGAGCATGTCGTAGACCTCGTCGGCTTCGCCGTCCAGGGTCATGCGCAGAGCGTCGCCGATCGGTGTCGGCAGACCGCCGGGGAGGCGGTCGACGGTGCCGAAGTCCAGCACGCCCAGGCGCCACTCGCCCTCGTCCTCGGGGATGCCGGGGAGCAGACGGAAGTTGCCCGGGTGCGGGTCGGCGTGCAGGAGTCCGGTGCGGGCCGGACCTGAGAAGAGGAAGCGGGCCAGGAGCTGACCGGCCCGGTCCCGCTGTTCCTGCGTACCGTCCGTGATCGCCTCGGAGAGCGGGATTCCCTCGATCCACTCGGTGATCAGTACCTGGTCGCACTGGTGCACGACGGCCGGGACCACCACGTCCGGGTCGTCCCGGAACTCGTCCGCGTGTGCCTGCTGGGCCTGGGCCTCCAGCCCGTAGTCCAGCTCCTCGGAGACGCGGTCCCGCAGCTCGGAGATCAGCGGTTTGACGTCCATGCCGGGAACGAGAGGCCCCAAGAGGCGGGCAAATCGACTCAATTGACCCAGGTCGGACAGGAGGGCTTCGCCGGCTCCGGGGTACTGCACCTTGACCGCCACCTCGCGGCCGTCGCGCCACACCGCCCGGTGCACCTGGCCGATCGAAGCCGCCGCGGCCGGTTTGTCCTCGAACTCGGAGAACAGCTCGCGCCAGTCCGCCCCGAGCTGTGCCTCCAGGACCGCGTGCACGGTGCGGGTGGGCATCGGGGGAGCCGCTTCCTGGAGCTTGGTCAGGGCTGCCCGGTAGGGGCCGGCGACCTCCTCGGGCAGCGCCGACTCGAAGACCGAGAGGGCCTGCCCGAACTTCATCGCACCGCCCTTCAGCTCGCCGAGGACCTTGAACAACTGTTCCGCCGTCCGCTGTTGCAGCTCGCGGCCGACGATCTCCGCGGACTCGCCCACGATCCGCTTGCCCAGGCCCCAGGTCGCCCGGCCGGCGAAGCCGAGCGGGAGCGCGGCGAGCTTGGCGGTCCGGGTGACCGCCTTGCGGGGAAGATCAGACATGCGCCCTCCAAGTCCCAGCCGGCCTCGCTGCGTCCATGGTGCCTCGTTGCTCAGTCGACGGCCGATGCTCCCCCATTGTCTCGTGTGGTTCCCCCTGCGTGGAGACGTGTTCTTCCTTACCTCGCCGTGCGGCCCCGCAGGGGCATGCGGGATGAGGTGGGACGGGCCGCGCGTGCCATTGCAGCCCCGGCAGCGCGGCCTCCCAGCGTGCGCCCGTGCTCGACGGCGGCTCCCCGTCGAGGAAGGCCAGCGCGTGCGCGGCCGCCAGCCCGGCGGTCGTGGCCGCCAGCGCCAGGTCGCAGGGTGCCACCGGACGGGCCCGGCCGGAACGCCACTGCGCGACCAGGCGGGGCCAGACCGGGTCCCGGTCCGTGCGGTGCTGGTGCAGACAGCCGGCGCAACCGGTCTCGCCCGGTAGGACGAGCGGCCCGACGACCGCGGTCGCCTCCACGACGCCGCAGTACAGGTGGGGTGTTCCGGAGATCAGGAAAGGCTCGGCGGCGGCCGGGTCCGGGGTGTGCACGAGGACGTCGTCGCGCGGTGCGAGGATCACCAGGGAGAAGCCGGGGTCCTCGGCGGGGGACGGCCAGGTGCGGGTGCGGCGCGGTGGGCGGTGGGGCGCCGCCCTGCGGACCGCCTGCCGCGCGGCCTCGTCCCGGCGCTCGCCCGCCGACTCTGCCGACAGCCCGCCCGGGGCGACGTCCCACGGCTCGACCTGGCCGCCGTCGCGCACGTCGACCTCGCCGACCCCCGCGCCGGACAGCAGTGAGGCGAGGACGGCGCCGACCCGGCCGACGCCTCTGACCTGTACACGTAGAGAACGGCGGGCGGCCAGGCGGTCGATCGCGTCACCCGGCTCGGAGGTCGTCAGGGAGAGCGACGCCAGATCGGGGCGCAGCCGGTCGAGCAGGTCTGTCCTCTCCCGCAGGGCCGCGCCCGCCGGCCCGCCGCCGCGCGCGTCGTCGAGCAGTCCGGCCCGGGCGAGCCGGCGGACCAGCGCGTCGACCTGGTTGCCGGGCAGATCCATCCGGTGCCCCTCGTCGCGCAGGAGCGGCAGTCCCCGCGTGCCGTTGAGCAGTTCCAGAAAACTGCCTGTCGCCGTGTCCACCGGACCCAGTGTCAGCGCGTGCGCCGGTGTCATGCCGAACTGCACGGTGTTGAGGTCGCGCCAGCCCCGGCGGAACGCAGGCTTCATCATCGGATGCATCTTTTCCCCCGTATTGCCCGGTGATTCCTGGTTACTGGATGATTCCTCGTTGTTCCTCAAGATCCAGAAAAGTTCCCTGTGTGTCTCCTGTGCCGGACGGGACCGGTCATGTCTCGCCGACGAGTGCCAGCATGCCCACCGCACCGAGTCGCCGCCGAAAGTTGTCCACAGGTGGTGGATATTCGTCGTACAAATCAGACGCATGGTGGGGGAACGGCACTGATCCGTCCCGGACCCGGGACTTCCCCCATGTGCAGCGGGTAACGTCAGGGCGTGCCCGCCGACCCACCGCACCGCGCCGGAAAGCCACAGCGCAGCACGACGAGTCAGCCGCCGAGCAGCTCGGGGACGAGCGCGATCGAGGTCCGCAGAAGCGCCCGGCGCCGCCGGACGGTCTCCGCGTACCGCGAGGGAGATCGCACCGTCGTGCTGATCCCCGCCCGCATGTCCGAGGCGGAGGAGCGACGCTGGGTGACCCTCATGCTCGACAAACTCGCCGCCCAGGAGAACCGGCGGGTGCTGGGCGACGCGGAACTGTCCGAGCGGGCCCAGCGGCTGTCGGACCAGTACTTCGAGGGCCGGGCCCGGCCCGCCTCGGTACGCTGGGTCACCAATCAGAACACGCGATGGGGTTCCTGCACCCCCGCCGAGGGCAGCATCCGGCTCTCGCACCGCCTCCAGGGCATGCCCGAGTACGTCATCGACTACGTGCTCTGTCATGAACTCGCGCATCTGCTGGTGCCCGGGCACGGGCCGCGGTTCTGGCGGCTGCTGGAGGCATACCCGCGGACCGAGCGGGCGCGCGGCTACCTGGAAGGGGTGGCCGCGGCGGACCGGCTGCCGCATGGACCCGGCGTGCAGGACGAGTGAACGGACCTCCGGAGCGGCCCCCGCCGCGTCCCGGAAGGCGGTTGTGCACCGGGTCCCTACCGGCTTCGTCCGATGTCGGAGTTTGCCGTTAGCCTGGCGCGACGCACTTGTATCCGGGATGGGGGACGGTCGTTACGCATGGTCAGGGAATTCCAGCGCGGCCACAAGGCAAGGATCAACGAGCTCACCGCGGGCACGGATCTGTACGTAGGGGTGCAGATCTCCGCCCCAGGACTGAGCTTCGACATCAGCTGTTTCGGTCTCGACGTCGACGAACGCCTCTCGGACGACCGGTACTTCATTTTCTTCAACCAGCCGAAGTCCCCTGAGGAGTCCATCCAGTTGCTGGGTGCCCAGGCGGGGGACACGGAGTCCTTCCGGGTCACGCTGGAGCGGATCCCGTCGCAGATCCAGAAGCTGTCGTTCACGGCGACCATCGACGGCGCCGGGCAGATGTCGCAGGTCCAGCCCGGATACATCCGCATCGTGGCGGGCGGCGAGGAGGTGGCCCGCTACGCGTTCGACGGATCGGAATTCTCCACCGAACGGGCCGTGATGCTGGGCGACTTCTACCTGAAGGACGTGTGGCGGTTCGCGGCCGTCGGCCAGGGCTTTGACGGCGGTCTCGAAGCGCTGCTGAAGAACTTCGGCGGTGAGGTGCTGGAGGAGGCTCCCGAGGATGCCTCGCAGCAGTCGCAGGCCGGCGCCGTTCCCGGCTTCGCCCCGCCCGCCCAGACCTCCGCCCCGCCCGCGTTCGGCGTCCCGGCGGCCCCGGCCCACGCGTCCGCCCCGGCTCCGGCCGCCACGGCTCAGACACCCGCGCCCGCCCCGGCCCCCGCACCGGCTCCCGCCCCGCAGGGCTTCACACCCCCGCCGGGTGTCACGCCGCACCCGCCCTCCGCCCCGGCGCCCGACGTGTATGCCGCGCCGACCGTCGCCGCCCCCCTGGCCGCGCCGCCCGGCGGCACCGTGCCGCCCCCGGCCCCCGCGCCCTACGGCCCGCCCGGCACTCCGAGCGCACCCCTGCCGCCCGGCTACGGCCAGCCCCCGGCCCCGCCCGCCCCCGCTGCACCACCCGGTTACGGCCACCCCGCTCCGCCACCCGGTTACGGGCAGCCGACTCCGCCCCCCGGCTACGGGCAGCAGCCCCCGCTCGGCCAGGTTCCCGGCGCGCAGACCGCGGCCTACGCCGTGCCGCGGACAGCGCCCCAGGGCGCCGCCGGGGTGACCGCGGCGCTCCAGCAGTTCAAGGAGACGGCCACCGGGCAGCGCTGGACCCAGCAGAACAGCAAGCTCATCCGGGTCGACCTCGGCATCGGCGACCAGCCCGTGCTGGCCCGGCAGGGCAGCATGGTGCTCTACCAGGGCAAGGTCGACTTCAGCTACAAGGGCGCGGGCTTCGCCGGCCGGATCGTGGGCAATGCCACCGGCCAGGAGATGCAGCTGATGCGCTGCACCGGAAGGGGCCAGGTGTTCCTCGCCGAGGAGGCCACCCGACTCCACCCCGTCGAACTCCAGGGCGACGCGATCTGCGTCTCCTCCGAGAACGTCCTCGCCTTCGACGAAAGCCTCCAGTACGAGGTCCGGCGCATCGAGGGACACGGCATTCCCGGCGGAGCCCTGTTCACGATGCAGTTCCAGGGGACCGGCACCGTGATCGTCAAGACGCACGGCACGCCCGTCGTCCTGCCCGTCACCCCGACCACGTTCGCCGACTCCAACGCGGTGGTCGCCTGGTCGGCCGCCTCCCAGGTGATCGTCTCCAGCCAGGTCCGCATGCGCCGCAACGCCTACCCGGGCGACACCGGCGAAGGCGTCAACCTGCAGTTCCGGGGCGCACCCGGCAACTTCATCGTCGTCCAGCCGTACGAGGTCTGAGGGAGTCCGTCATGAACCAGCCGCTCGCGGGCTACGCCCCCGCACCGGTCACCGCCCGCATGGAGAACCACGGCGACCACATGCTGAAGGTCGCCCTGCAGACCGGGAACGACCTCCTCGCGCGCGTGGGCTCCATGGTCGCCTACGAGGGCTTCGTCCAGTACGAGCCCAACCCGCCGGCCGTCCGCCAGATCGCCCGTGACTGGGTCACCGGCGAGGGCACGCCGCTGATGAAGTGCTCCGGCGACGGCCTGCTCTACCTCGCCGACTACGGCGCGCACGTCGTCGTGATCAACCTCGACGGCGACGGCATCTCCGTCAACGCCACCAATCTGCTCGCCTTCGACGCCCAGCTGTCCTGGGGCGTGGAGCGGGTCAAGGGGCTCGCGAAGTTCGCCGGACAGGGCCTGTGGAACACCAGGATCTCCGGGCAGGGCTGGGTCGCCCTGACCTCCCGGGGCACGCCGATCGTCGTCGACTGCGGCGGTGGCGAGGACGAGACGTACGTGGACCCGGACGCGCTCGTCGCGTGGTCCCCGAACCTCAAGGTCAAGGGCAAGCGGAGTTTCAAGGCGCAGTCGCTGATCGGCCGGGGCAGCGGCGAGGCGTTCCAGATGGCCTTCTCCGGTCAGGGCATCGTCGTCGTCCAACCCAGCGAGGACAGCACCGACCGCCTCCGGATCCGGAGCTGAGGGGGACCAAGAGCCATGCAGAGCCCGCTTTTCGCCTACAACGACCAGCAGACCCAGGAGCGCTGGAGCCTGCAGAACAAGCAGCTGCTCCGGGTCAATCTGGAGGGCCACGACGACGTCCTCGCCCGCAAGGGCACGATGGTCGCCTACCAGGGCCTCGTCGAGTTCGACGCCGAGTACCGCAGCACCGGCCAGGCACACGCGCGTGCGTACACCGGGGAGGGCCTGGACCTGATGCGCTGCCACGGGCAGGGCACGGTCTTCTTCGCCAACCTCGCCCAGTACGTCCATGTGGTCGACGTCGAGCGGGAGGGCCTGACGGTCGACAGCAGCTACGTCCTCGCCCTGGACTCCTCCCTGCACTACGAGGTCATCGCCGTGGACAGCCTGTACGGCATCTCGGGGTCCGGGAAGTACCAGCTCAACATCACCGGCCGCGGCCGGGTCGCGCTCATGACCTCGGGCGTGCCGCTCATGATGCAGGTGACACCCGACCGGTACGTCAACTGCGACGCCGACGCGATCGTCGCCTGGTCCACGGGCCTGCGCGTCCAGATGCAGGCCCAGACGCATTCCTCCGGTGTGTGGCGGCGCCGGGGCAACACCGGTGAGGGCTGGGAGCTGAGTTTCATGGGCAGCGGTTACGCGCTCGTGCAGCCCAGCGAACTGCTGCCGCCGCAGCATGCAGCGATCGGCTCGGGCATCGCCGCACAGTTCGGCATGGGCCAGCAGGGGGCGTACGGACAGAACCAGGGGAACGTCTGGAGCTGAGCGCCGGCGCGGGGCGCCGACGGGCACAAGGCCCGTGGGCCGATGTGTTCCGGGGCGCCCGTTTCCTGGGGCAGTCTCCTGCGCCTTTCCCGCCGCACGGGGCGCGTGCGGCGCGAGACGCCGCGGCCCGCGTCACGCGCGGGCCGCGCTCACAGACGCGCGCGGGCGGCCGTCAGCAGCCGGACGACCGACATGTCCGCCACCTCGGCCACCTCGTCGTACCCGAACCAGCGCACGTCGAGGGATTCGTCGCTGATCGCGTGTGCCGCGCCCGGTGCTGCCAGAGCCGCGTACTGGACGTCGAAGTGACAGTGGCAGGGCGCCGGGATGGCATGCCGGTCCAGGCGGACCGGACCGCCCGGCAGCAGGGTGAGCCCGGCGATGCCGGACTCCTCGGTGGCCTCGCGCAGCGCCGCCGCTGCCAGCGACACGTCCCCCGGCTCGCAGTGACCGCCCATCTGGAGCCACATCCGCAGCTTCCTGTGCAGCGTGAGCAGCGCCCTCCCGCGCTCGGGATCGATCACCAGGGCGCTCGCCGTCACATGCCCCGCGGTGCAGGCCTTCCACATGCCGTCCGGGTGCACCGAGAGGTGGTCCAGATAGGACTGGCGCAGTTCTCCCTGGTCCTCGTACGCCTTCAGTACGAGGACCGCGTCGTCGTGAAGACTCACTCGGTGCCGTCACCCTCTGCGCCGTCGGCGTCGTCCTTCGCGTCGCCCTTCTTCAGGTTCGGCTTTTCTGCCGGACCGCCGGCCGCCTCGCCGAGCATCTTGTCCAGCTCGGAGAAGTCCAGCTGCTCCCGGTGGACGAAGCCGTCCGGGTCGTCCAGGTCGGTCGCTGTCGGCAGCATGTCCGGATGGGCCCACAGGGCGTCCCGCCCGTCGACACCGCGCGCGTCCGTGAGGGACGCCCACAGCCGGGAGGCGTCCCGCAGCCTGCGGGGACGCAGCTCAAGACCGATCAGCGTGGCGAAGGTCTGCTCGGCCGGCCCGCCCGTGGCACGACGGCGGCGCAGCGTCTCGCGCAGGGCGTCAGCGGACGACAGGCGCGGTTTCGCGGCCGTGTGCACCACCGCGTCCACCCAGCCCTCGACGAGCGCCAGCGCCGTCTCCAGACGCGCCAGAGCGGCCTTCTGCTCGGGCGTGTCCTCCGGCTGGAACATGCCCTGCTGGAGGGCGTCCTGCAACTGCTCCGGGTTCTGCGGGTCGAACTGGCCGACGACGTCCTCCAGCTTGGCCGTGTCGACCTTGATCCCGCGCGCGTACCCGTCGACCGCGCCGAACAGGTGCGAGCGCAGCCACGGCACGTGCGCGAACAGGCGCTGGTGGGCCGCCTCGCGCAGCGCGAGATAGAGCCGCACCTCGTCCTTGGGGACGCCCAGGTCCTTGCCGAACGCCTCGATGTTCAGCGGCAGCAGCGCGGCCTTGCCCGCCGGGCCGAGCGGCAGGCCGATGTCGGTGGAGCCGACGACCTCGCCCGCGAGCACGCCGACGGCCTGCCCGATCTGTGTGCCGAACATGGCGCCGCCCATCGAGCGCATCATGCCGATCAGCGGGCCCGCCATGGCCTGCATCTCCTCCGGCAGGACGTCGCCCATGGCCGCGCCGACCCGCTCGGCGACCGGGTCGACCAGTTCCTTCCAGGCCGGAAGGGTGGCCTCGACCCATTCCGCGCGGCTCCACGCCACCGCGGTGCCGGCACCGGACGGCAGGGACGTCGCGTCGTCCAGCCACAGGTCGGCCAGGCGCACCGCCTCCTGGACCGCGGAGCGCTCGGCGGGGCCGACACTCGCGTCCTTGACGCCGTCCTGGGTGCCCTGCGAGACCGTCTGGCGGGCGATCTGCTTGGCCATGTCCCAGTTCACCGGGCCGCCCTCGTAGGAGAGCATCTGGCCCAGCTGCTGGAACGCGGCGCCCAGGTCGGTGGGGTTCAGCGAACCGAACATGGCAGCGAACGGATTGTCGCCGCCCGGGCCGCCGAAGCCGCCGGCTCCGGTCAGCCCGAAACCGAACGGGTTGGCCGGTCCCTGCTCACCACCGCTCTGCTGGTCCTTCTTCTTGCCCTCGTCGCCGTTCTCCGGCTCCTCCGGCGGAAGGCCGAATCCGAATGGGGTGTCACTCACGGGATTCCTCGGCTGGTAAGGCCGCCGGTTGTCTCCGACGGCGCGGCTGCCCGACAACACCACCCAGCGTAGACACCAAGACCCGATCGGGCCTCGGTGCTTCGCCGACTGTCGGCCTGCGGCAGGATGGATGCCACCTGGTACGTACGCGTCCTACGGGTACGTACTGAAGACAACCGCTGGAGACGCCTGGTGAGTTCCCCAGATCCGCAGGTTCGCGCAGCGCGAAACCACGCAACCCCACCCGCCATGCGCGGGCCCGTCGTCGCGGTCACCGGCGCCGCGACCGGGGTCGGCGCGCTGCTCACCGCGCGGCTCGCCGCGTCCGATGAGGTCAAGCAGGTCGTCGCGATCGACGAGCGGCGCGGCGAGTGCGCGGCGGCCCAGTGGCACATCCTCGACGTACGGGACCCGGCCATCGCGGACCGGCTGCGCGGCGCGGACGTGGTCGTCCACCTCGCGCTGGACCTGGATCTGGAGACCGACGCGGTGGCCCGTACGGCGTACAACGTGCGCGGCACGCAGACCGTGCTGACCGCGGCCGCGGCGGCCGGCGTGCACCGAGTGGTGCTGTGCACCTCCGCGATGGTCTATGGGGCGCTGCCGGACAACGAACTGCCCCTCTCGGAGGACGCGGAACTGAAGGCGACCGCGGAGGCGACCGGGGTGGGGGACCTGCTGGAGATCGAGCGGCTGGCCCGGCGCGCGCCGCGGGCGCATCCCGGGCTGAACGTCACCGTGGTGCGGCCGGCCGTCCTGGTCGGCGGCACCGACACGGCACTGACCAGGTACTTCGAGTCGCCGCGGCTGCTCGTGGTGGCCGGTTCCCGGCCCGCCTGGCAGTTCTGCCACGTCGAGGACCTGTGCGGCGCGCTGGAGTACGCCGTCCTGGAGAAGGTCGACGGGGAACTGGCCGTGGGGTGCGACGGCTGGCTGGAGCAGGAGGAGGTCGAGGAGCTGAGCGGGATCCGGCGGATGGAGCTGCCGTCGGCCGTCGCCCTGGGGGCGGCGGCCCGGCTGCACCGGATCGGGCTCACTCCGTCGCCGGCCGGGGACCTGGCGTACACGATGTACCCCTGGGTGGTCAGCGGGAGCCGGCTGCACGATGCCGGATGGCGGCCCCGGTGGACCAACGAGGAGGTGCTCGCCGAACTGCTGGACGAGGTCTCCGGGCGGCACACCGTGGCCGGGCGGCGCCTCGGCCGCAAGGACGCGACCGCGGCGGGCGCCGCGGGTGCGACGGTCGCCCTGCTGGGCGCGGCCGCCGTGGTCCGGCGGGCGCGCAAGGCACGGCGGCGGATCTGACCGGATCCCGCCCGCTGCGGAGGCTCTGGACGTGTGGACGACCGGTACGCGCGCGTACCGCGCGAACCCGCGCTTCCGGGTTCTCCGCGTGGTGCGGCACGATGGCCCCATGGAACCCATGAACGCTCACCCCGGCGAGCAGGCGGCTCAGGATCCCATCAGGCTCATCGGCATCCGCCGGGCCGCGCTCTCCGTGGACGAGGTGTTCCAGGCAGTGGGCGACGCCGCGGCGGGCGGTATCGCCCTGTTCGTGGGAACGGTGCGCAACCACGACGGGGGCACCGACGTCGACCGGCTCGGATACTCGTGCCATCCCAGCGCCGAGGCCGAGATGCGCCGGATCGCCGAGAAGGTCGTCGCGGAGTACCCGGTCCGGGCGCTTGCCGCGGTGCACCGGGTGGGGGATCTCGGCATCGGTGATCTCGCCGTCGTGGTCGCGGTGGCCTGCCCGCACCGGGCGGAGGCCTTCGAGGCCTGCCGCAAGCTGATCGACGACCTGAAGCACGAGGTGCCGATCTGGAAGCACCAGACGTTCTCCGACGGTACCGAGGAGTGGGTGGGCGCATAGCCGCGGCACGGCGGCCCCCGGACCAGCACGGTGCCGGCGGAGATTCTTCGCCCTCGCATGCGGCGCGTTCGGTCCCCGGCCTACGTCCCGTTCGGTCCCCGGACTACGGGGCGCGACTGCCGAGCAGCTTCCGGTTGCGTAACCGTACCCCTGGCGTGAGCGTTGTCAGTGCGCATGGTTAATCTGCTGATCAGTAAGTTGCGGACGGTCATGGGGTTGGGAGGTCGGCATGGCGGTGCTTGCCTGGTTGCTGATTCCGCTTGTCGCCGCGATAGGCGCTGGTCTGTGGGGAAGCTGGGCCAATCGGACCCGGAAGACGCGTAGTGACGGGCCCGAACTGGACGGCTATGCGCGGTTCTGCGCGGCGATGGAGAGGTCGCACTCCGGTTCGTGAGACCCCGGGTGGGGGCGGATCCTGGGCGGGGTGCCCTGACGCTGTGCTGACAGTGACGTCCCGTAGTGTCGGAGCATGCCACGCCGCACCGCGACGATGCTCGCCTCCACCTTGATGCTGATCGCGCTCCTGTGCGCGGGTGTGCTCCTTTCCGTCCCGTACTCGGAGATGTCCCCGGGACCCACGGTGAACACCCTGGGGGAGCACGACGGCGAGCCGGTGCTGCAGATCTCCGGTCACCAGACATATCCGGCCACCGGCCACCTCAACATGACCACGGTCCGGGTCACCAGCGCCGACTACAAGATGAACCTGGTCGAGGCCGTCTACGGCTGGCTGGCGCACGACGAGAAGGTCGTGCCGCACGACACGCTCTACCCGGAGGGCCAGACCGAGGAGCAGTCCACCCAGGAGAACGCCGAGGAGTTCAGTCAGTCCCAGGAGAGCGCGAAGGTCGCCGCCCTGAAGGAACTGGGCGTCCCGGTGCAGTCCTGGGTGATCGTCTCCACCGTCGTCAAGGACTCTCCCGCCGAGGGCCGGCTGCACGCCGGTGACGTGGTCAAGGCCGTGGACGGCACTCCCGTGAAGCAGCCGTCCGACGTCGCGGAACTGGTGACCAAGCACAAGCCCGGGCAGGACGCCGTCTTCACGATCATCCCGGCCAAGGAACAGGCCGCCGCCGAGAAGCAGCACCGGAAGCCGACCGCCACCCAGGAGGTGACGATCACCACGAAGAAGTCCGCGGACACCGGGCCCGAGCGCGCCATCGTGGGGATCTCCGCGGGGACCGACCACACCTTCCCGTTCACCATCGACATCAAGCTCGCCGACGTGGGCGGGCCGAGTGCCGGTCTGATGTTCTCGCTCGGCATCTACGACAAGCTCACCCCCGGCGACCTCACCGGCGGCAAGTTCGTCGCCGGTACCGGCACGATCGACGACGACGGCAAGGTCGGCCCGATCGGCGGCATCGATATGAAGACCGTCGGGGCCCGCGACAAGGGTGCCCAGTACTTCCTGACGCCCGCGGACAACTGCGCCGCGGCGGCCAAGGACACCCCGAGCGGGCTGACCCTCGTGAAGGTCAAGACCATGAAGGACGCCCTGGGCGCCCTGGCCGACATCCGCAACGGGGACACGGCCGCCCTGCCGAAGTGCATGGCCAAGGGCTGAGCGGCCGCACCCCGCACCCCACGCACCGGGCAGAGCCGGCAGTGAAGCAGACGTAGGCGTACAGGTATCCGACACGCCGGGGACGTGCCTGACCGGCAGGGGTCCCCCAGGGGCCGGTCCGGCAGCCCGGGCCGGCCCTCGCAGGTCGCGTCGTCGATTCTCGGTCGGGAGCGTCATCCGGCGGTCGTCGCCGCAGGCCCCCGAACGCCGTCGTCAGTCCGCGAACGTCGCCGTCAGCGCGTCCGCCAGGCCCGGCACCAGGGCGGGGCCGGTGAGCACCTCCGTCGCGGTGTCCTTCTCGCGCAGCCGCAGGGCCGACTCACGGGTGCCGTCGCGCAGGACCGCGACCGTCATCCGGACCTCCTGGCGCTCGGGGTGGTTCGCCACCCACGCCGTCAGCTTCGCGCCGTCCAGCCCCTGCGGGACCTGGGCCTCGACGGACGGCGGCAGCATCAGACGCTCCACCGTGAGTGCGCAGCCGGCCACGGCGTCGGGCCAGGCGATGGTGCCGAGGAAGTCGTCGAGCGGCTTGCTCGCGGGGATCTCGTCCTGCTCGATCGGCGTGAGCCCGGAGGGGGTCTCCGGCGCGTCCGGCAGGTCGAGCTGGGTGGCGAGCGCGGGTTCCTCGGCCCGCAGCCGCGCCGTGTCGACGAGGGCGAAGAGGCGAGCGGGCTGGTCCCAGCCGAGGCCGGATACGTACTCGTCGATTTCGAGTACGGCCCGGGTGAGCGGGTTCGCTGCCATGGGAGTGTTGGACATGGTCACAATCCTGCCTCGTTCCCAGCTGGAATCGGGAACCGCTTAAACGGTGAGTAAGTTGCATAGGTGTGGGCCCGCGATCCGCGGGCCCACCGGACGGTCCGCGAACCCGGGGGCCCGACGCAACGACATCGAACCGACACCGAACTTCGAGGTGCGCACCTTGGCATTCCAGATGCCGGACCGCGGCGGAGGCCCGACGGGGCCACGGATCAGAGCGGGCCGCCCGTCCCGGCGCGTCCGGACCGTGCTCATGACACTGGGCGTCCTTGCCGTCCTCGGCATGGCGTTCACCATGTTCGCGGGCTTCTGGACGGACTGGCTGTGGTACCGGTCGGTGCACTACTCGTCCGTGTTCACCACCACACTGTGGACGAAGATCGGACTGTTCTTCGTCTTCGGTCTGTTGATGGCGATCGCGGTCGGCTTCAACATCTGGCTCGCGCACCGGCTGCGGCCTCCGCTCAGCGCGATGTCCATGGAGCAGCAGAGCCTCGACCGGTACCGCATGGGCATCGCGCCCTTCAAGAAGTGGCTTCTGTTCGGCGTGACCGCCCTGGTGGGCCTGATCGCCGGCGCGTCCGCGGCCAGCCAGTGGCGCACCTGGCTGATGTGGGTCAACGGAGTGCCCTTCCACCAGACGGATCCGCAGTTCCACCTCGACGTCTCCTTCTACGCCTTCGACCTGCCCTGGTACCGCTTCCTGCTGGGCTTCGGTTTCGCCGCCGTGGTCCTGTCCGTGGTCGCCGCCGCGCTCACCCACTACCTGTACGGCGGGTTGCGTGTCACCAGCCCGGGCGCGCGCGCCACCGCCGCGGCCACCGGGCACCTCTCGGTGCTGATCGGCATCTTCGTCGCCCTGAAGGCGGTCGCCTACTGGCTCGACCGGTACGGACTGGCCGTCAAGTCCAGCGACTTCAAGGCCACCGGCAACTGGACCGGCCTCAGGTACGTCGACGCGAACGCCTACCTGCCGGCCAAGACGATCCTGTTCTGCATCGCCGTCATCTGCGCGCTGCTGTTCTTCGCCACGTTGTGGCGGCGCACCTGGCAACTGCCCCTCATCGGTTTCGGCCTGATGGTCCTCTCGGCGATCCTCATCGGCGGCCTGTACCCGGCCATCGTGCAGAAGTTCCAGGTCCAGCCCAACGAGCAGGCCAAGGAAGCGCCTTACGTCCAGAAGAACCTGACGGCGACCCGTGAGGCGTACGGCATCGGCGACGCCAAGGTCACCGACTACGACGGCACGAGCAGCACCACGGACAAGGAGAAGCTGCGCAACGACGTCGACTCCACGGCGAGCATCCGGATCATGGACCCGAACATCGTCTCGCCGACGTTCCAGCAGCTCCAGCAGATGTGGAACTACTACGCGTTCCCCACCAACCTCGACGTCGACCGGTACTCCGAGGGCGGCAAGGAGCAGGACACCGTCATCGGCCTGCGCGAACTGAACCTGGCCGGCATCCCGAAGAACAACTGGATCAACGACCACTTCCGTTATACCCACGGCTTCGGCTTGGTCGCCGCCAAGGGCACCGAGGTCGACTCCGGGGGGCGCCCGGTCTTCACCGAGTCCGACCTGCCGTCCAAGGGCGACCTCGGCACCTATGAGCAGCGGATCTACTACGGCGAGAAGACCGGCACGTACTCGATCGTCGGCGGTCCCCAGAAGGAGATCGACTACTCCGACGACAACGGGGAGAAGACCACCAGCTATCAGGGCAAGAGCGGGGTCAGCCTCTCCAATCCGATCAACCGCGCCGCGTACGCGGTGACGTTCAACGAGCCGCAGATCCTCTACTCGGGTGCGATCGGCGACGGTTCGCGGATCCTGTACAACCGCACGCCCAAGGAGCGCGTCGAGGCGGTGGCCCCCTGGCTGACGATCGACGGCGACGCCTATCCGGCGGTCGTGGACGGGCGCATCCAGTGGATCGTCGACGCGTACACGACGACGGACAGCTTCCCGTACTCCTCGCGTACGACCCTCGGTGACACGACGGCCGACTCGCTGACCGCGACCAACAACTCGCGCGCGGTGGTGGCCCAGCAGAACCAGGTCAACTACATCCGCAACTCGGTGAAGGCGACCGTCGACGCGTACACCGGCGAGGTCAAGCTCTACGAGTGGGACAGCAAGGACCCGGTCCTGAAGACCTGGAGGAAGGCGTTCCCCGGCACCGTCGAGCCCAAGTCTGCGATCTCGAAGGACCTGATGGCGCACCTGCGCTATCCGCAGGACCTGTTCAAGGTGCAGCGCGAACTGCTCACCCGCTACCACGTCACGGACGCGCAGACGTTCCTGACCGGCAGCGAGGTGTGGCAGGTCCCGGACGACCCGACCAACCAGTCGGGCGACGCGGTGCCGCCGTACTACCTGAGCATGCGGATGCCCGACCAGGCGTCGCAGGCGTTCTCGCTGTCGACGACGTTCACGCCCAACGGCCGGGACAACCTCAGCGCCTTCATGTCGGTCGACGCGGAGGCGGGCACGCCGGACTACGGCAAGATCAGAATCCTGAAACTGCCGACGAGCACGACGGTCGACGGGCCCAAACAGGTGCAGAGCCAGTTCAACTCCGAAGAGAACATCGCCCAGACCATCAAACTGCTCAAGGGCGGCGATTCCGAGGTCGAGTACGGCAATCTGCTGACGGTGCCCCTGGACGACGGCCTGCTGTACGTGGAGCCCGTCTACGTACGCGGTGGCGGACTCAAGTACCCGCTGCTGCGCAAGGTTCTGGTGACCTACGGAGGCAAGACGGCCTTCGAGGACAACCTCGACGAGGCTCTGAACGTGGTGTTCGGAGCGAAGGCTTCGACTCCGCCGCCGGACACCGGCACGGCCAATCCACCGCCGACATCGTCCGATCCGACGGTCAAGCAAGCGCTGCAGGATGCTCAGAAGGCCTTCGACGCAGGCCAGGAGGCGTTGAAGAACAACGACTGGACGGCCTACGGCAAGGCGCAGAAGGACCTTGAGTCCGCGCTCCGGCGGGCCGATGAGGCGCAGGCCAGAGCCGACAGCGCGAACGGCGGCAGCAAGAACGGCAACGGCGGGGCCGGTGAAGCGAGTCCGAGCGGCAGCCCGAGTCCGGGCGGCAGTCCGAGTCCCGGAGGCAGCCCGAGTCCGGGCGGCTGATCAAGAAGCACCCCGCGCCGTGATCTCCGTGCTATGGTTACTGAACACGGCGCGGGGTGGAGCAGCTCGGTAGCTCGCTGGGCTCATAACCCAGAGGTCGCAGGTTCAAATCCTGTCCCCGCTACTGAAGTCGAAGGCCCGGATCCTTTAAGGATCCGGGCCTTCGACGTGTGCGCATGCGCGGCGAACGCATGTCCCGACGCGCCGCTCGCCGTGCCGCCGTGAGGGGTTGGCAGATGTGTGTTTGACTTGTCGTTCTGTGGGCATGTCGACAAAACGCTGAAGTGACCTCACGGGGTGCGGTATACCGGGGTGTACCCCGGGTGTAGGTGGTGCGACGATGGACGTTATGGGGGACAAGGCAAGTCTGTTGGAGACAGGGCGTTTTGCGCAGCCTGCCGACTTTGGGCAGTCTGCCGACCTCGTGCATTCCGCCGGCCACGGGCAGCCTGCCGGCATCGTGGAGCCGGTCGGTGTCGTGGAACCGGCCGGTGTCGGACGGTCCGTCGGTCCCGAGCCGTCTTCCGGTGTCGTACCGTCCACCGGCCGTGACGTGAGCGGCGTAACCGGTGAGGCAGGCGAAGCGGGTGAGGCGGGTGAGGTCGCCGAGGAGGCGCGTCGACGGCTGGCCGCGGAGGCCGGCGACGTCGAGGCGATGAGCGTCCTCGGGGCCATGCTGCTGCGCCGCGGCGATCTCGACGCAGCCGAACCCCAGCTGCGTGCCGCCACCGCCGCCGGTGACCGCGCCGCGGCCAACAATCTCGGCGTCCTCCTGTACCAGCGCGGATACCCCGACGAGGCCGCCGGGTGGTGGCGGATCGCCGCCGTCGCCGGTTCATCGGCCGCCGCGCACGCACTCGGCCGCCACCACCGCGAGCGCGGCGACGAGCCGGCCGCCGAGTACTGGCTGCGCCAGTCCGCCGAACAGGGCCATGTGCTGGGCGCGTACGCGCTCGCCGACCTGCTGGAACACCGCGGCGTGAGCGGGGCCGAACAGTGGATGCGGGCCGCCGCCGAGCGGGGGCACCGCGAGGCGGCGTACCGGCTCGCACGCACGCTGGACCGCGCCGCGGGAGGCGAGGAGGACCCCAGGAGGGGGAGCGGTTCCGGGGCGCCGGCCCAGGGCGAGGCCGAGCAGTGGTACCGGCAGGCCGCCGCGCGCGGACACCGCCGTGCCGCGCTGCAGCTCGGGGCGATCCTGGAGAGACGGGGCGAACTCAAGGAGGCCGGGCGCTGGTACCTGACCTCCGCCAAGGACGGTGAGGCGCGGGCCGCCTGTGCGCTCGGGTTCCTGCTGCGGGACGCCGGGGACACCGAGAGCGCGGTGGTGTGGTGGCTGCGGGCCGCGCAGGACGGCGACGGCAACGCGGCGAACGCGCTGGGCGCGCTGTACGCCGAGCGTGGTCAGCCGCAGACCGCCGAGCGGTGGTACCGGACGGCGCTGGAGGCGGGGGACGACAACGGCGCGTACAACCTCGGGCTGCTCTGCGCCGGGCAGGGGCGGATCGGACAGGCCGAGCAGTGGTACCGGCGGGCCGCGTACGCCGGACACCGGGAGGCGGCGAACGCGCTGGCGGTCCTGCTGTTGCAGGGCGGCGACACGAGCGGCGCGGAGCCCTGGTTCTCCAAGGCGGCGGAGTCGGGCAGCGTGGACGCCGCGTTCAACCTGGGGATCCTGTACGCCGGACGGGGCGCGGAGCGGGTGGCGCTGCGGTGCTACGAGCAGGCGGCGGCGGCCGGGCACACGGAGGCGGCGTTGCAGGTCGGGATCGCCCGGCTGCGGGAGGGGGACGAGCAGGACGCGGAGCGGTATCTGCGCTCCGCGGCGGGTGCCGGAAGCGCGGAGGCGGCGTACCGGCTGGCCGCCCTGCTGGACGCCCGACGGCCACCGGCCCCCGCGCACGAGCTGGGCGAGTCGCTGCACGAGAAGACCGAGTGCGAGGAGTGGTACGAGCGGGCGGCCACCCAGGGGCACCGGCGTGCGCAGGTACGGGTCGGGATGCTGGCCGCCGCGCGCGGCGACGTCGTGGAGGCGGCGCGCTGGTACCGGGAGGCGGCCGAGGCGGGCTCCCGTAACGGGGCGTTCAATCTGGGTCTGCTGCTGGCCCGGGAGGGGAGCGAGCCGGAGGCCGCGGTGTGGTGGACCCGGGCCGCCGACGCCGGTCACGGCCGGGCGGCGCTGCGGCTGGCGCTCGTCTGCGCCCGCCGGGGCGACCTGGTGGAGGGGCAGCGCTGGGCCGACCGAGCGGTGACGCTGGGCCCGGCGGAGGTCTCGAAACGGGCCGCCCGGCTCAGGGACGCGTTGCGGGAGGAGTTGTCCGCGTAGGCGGGCAGCGTGCCGCGTCGCGTGGGCGGGCCGTGCGGGGTGGGCGGGCCATGCCGGGGGAGCGGGCCGTGCGGGGTGGGCGGGTGAGTCGGTTCGCGGTGGCCCTGTTGTCCAGGCGCCGGAAT
Source organism: Streptomyces sp. NPDC006012 (assembly GCF_042871185.1). Lineage (NCBI taxonomy): Bacteria > Bacillati > Actinomycetota > Actinomycetes > Kitasatosporales > Streptomycetaceae > Streptomyces > Streptomyces sp. NPDC006012. Next base: position 253,743 of record NZ_JBIAIE010000004.1, on the reverse strand, counting down.
CGGCTCCCGGCGCCCCGCGTACGGGCCACGGGAATCGATTTGCCTCCCAGCTGATCCCTCACGTAGTGTTGTGTTCACCGACGCGGGGTGGAGCAGCTCGGTAGCTCGCTGGGCTCATAACCCAGAGGTCGCAGGTTCAAATCCTGTCCCCGCTACTGAAACTGAGGGGCCGGAATCCCATCACTGGGTTCCGGCCCCTCAGCATGTGTCCGGCCGGATCAGGGGACGTGCCCCACCGCCTCCTCGTACAGCGCCCGGTCCACCGTTTCCGACTCCGGCAGGTCCTTGCCCTCGGCGACGCCCTGCGCCCGGTAGGCGGACTGGAGCCGGGTGACCGTGCCGGACCTGATCTCCCAGTCCATGCGCAGGGACGGCGTCGACTCCAGGACCGCCGGATCCGTCTTCAGGAGCTTCGCCAGATAGGCGACGAAGGCGGCGTCCTTCTTGTAGTCCCCGGCGAAATAGGTGTTCACCGTGCGGATGTAGGCCCTCAGCAGGGCCACTCCGGCGTCCACGTCGTCCTGGAGCAGCGCGGGACCGTACAGCATGCCGCCCAGTGGCTCCCCGAGGGGCTGGCCGCCCAGAAAGGCGTAGCCCTGCTCGCCGTCCACCCGGCGCCACACCGGGTCGAGGAGCCACGCCGAGTCCACGCCTCCGTTCTGCAGGGCGGTGAGCACGTCCGCCGAGCCCAGTTGCTGGTAGCGGATCTCGTCCAGTCCGCCGCCGTGCCGGGCCAGGGCGCGTTGCATGGGGTACGCGATCACCGAACCCTTGCCGATCATGGTGCCCATGGTGCGGTCGGCCATCCGGACCCGCGCCGCGCTCTCGCCGTTGGCCAGCTTCACCCACAGCCCGCTCCTGGACGCCGGGTCGGGCGAGAAGTTGCCCGCGACCCACCTGATGTCGAAGCCGCCCCGGATGCCGTTCATGACGGCCGCCTCCGGAGCTGCCCAGAGCGCGTCGACGTCCCCCTTGGCCAGCAGCGGAAGCGCGTCCGGCGTGGGCAGCACCCGGAGCGTGACGTCCAGCCCCTCCGCCTTGAACTCTCCCTTGTCGACGGCGACTTGCAGCGGCGCGACGTACTCCGCGCTCAGCGTCCCGGTGGCGATGGTGAGCTTCCGTCGCTGGGCCGCCGGCCGGGCGGCCGGGGCCCGCGGTTCGCAGCGGGCCGGGGCGCGGTCGGCGGAGCGGTCCGCCGGGTCCGTCCAGGACGCCGCTGCGCAGCCGGCCACCGGACGGATCGTGCGGTGTTCCGTGCCGGACCGCGGCCGGGCGTTCCCGGAGTGCGCCGAGCAGCCGGCCGCCGCCAGCAGGGCCGCGACCACGGCGAGCGCCGTCCCCTGCCAGGACGTGCGACGGTTCCTCATGACTGCCCCCGTCCCCGGTCCCGCGGCGCCCACGGGGTGAGCAGCCGGCCCGCGATCCGTACCAGTTCGGAGAAGACCACCCCGAGCACGGCCACACAGACGATCCCCACGAACATGACGTCGTTCTGGAACAGCGCGCGCGAGTCGAAGATCAGATGGCCCAGGCCGTCCGACGCGGCGATCTGCTCCGAGGCGACGATCACCAGGACCGCCACGCCCGCCGCGATCCGGGCGCCGACCAGGACCGCCGGGAGGGAGGCGGGCAGCAGGACGTGCCGGAACATCTGCCACGGCGAGGCGCCGAAGACCCGCCCGGCGTCCCGGTGGCCGGCCGGGACGGCGATCACCGCTGACATGGTGGAGATCCAGACGAAGAAGAAGACGGTGGCCGCGACCAGGGCCACCTGGGGTCCCTCGCCCAGGCCGAACATGTTCAGGAAGACGGGGAGCAGGGCCAGCTTCGGTACGACGTACAGGGCGTCCAGGAGCGGTTCGAGGGCCGCCCGGACCAGCGGGAGCGAACCCATGAGGAGGCCGAGGACATAACCGGACGCGGTACCCACGGCGTAGCCCGCGAGGACGCGGCGCAGGGTCGCCCAGACGTCCGGCCACAGGTCGCCGGCCGCCGCCCGGTCCCAGCCGTCGGCGAGGATGGCGGACGGCGCCGGATAGACCCGGTCGTCGATCCAGGCAATGCTCGCGGCGAGTTGCCACAGCAGGACGAGGAGCAGCGGCACGGCCACGGCCAGGGACAGTTCGAGGGTGCGGCGCCTGCGGTGGGCGCGGACCGGTTGCAGTTCGCGGGCGCCGGGCCGGCGGACGAGGACCGCCTCCCGGTCGGGCAGCACGGTCGTCATGCCGGCACCGCCTCCTTGCGCAGCAGGTCCCACAGCTCGCCCTTGAGGGCCGTGAACGCCGGCGCCGAGCGGATGTCGCCGGTGCGCGGGCGCGGGAACGGCGGCCGGTGCTCGGCGATGATCCGGCCGGGGCGCGCGGACATCACCAGGACGCGGTCGCCGAGGACGATCGCCTCCTCCAGGCTGTGGGTGATGAACAGGGTGGTCGTGCGCAGCGCCTGGGTGATCTCCAGCAGTTCGTCCTGGAGGATCGTGCGCAACTGGGCGTCGAGGGCGGCGAAGGGCTCGTCCATGAGCAGGAGTTCGGGCTCCACGGCCAGGGCGCGGGCGATGGCCACGCGCTGGCGCATGCCGCCCGAGAGCGTCGCCGGGTAGGCGTGGGCGAAGTCGGCGAGGCCCAGCCGGGCCAGCCAGTCGGCGGCCCGGGCGTTCGCCTCGCGGCGCGGAACGCGCTGGACGTCCAGGCCGAAGCGCACGTTGGCCTGCACCGTCTTCCAGTCGTAGATGCCGTAGTCCTGGAAGATCATGGCGACCGGGTGGGGGCTTTGCGTGCGGATCTCCAGCGTGCCCGTGCTGGGCCGCAGCAGGCCCGCGGCGACACGCAGCAGCGTGGACTTGCCGCAGCCGGAGGGGCCGACGACGCAGACGAACTCGCCTGCGGCGACCGTGAGGTCGAGGGGGCCGAGGGCGTCGACCGGGTGGGGGGTTCGGCCGAAGGTACGGGTCAGATCGGTGGCTCGGAGTTTCGGATACGGCTCTCCCACGGGCGTCTCCTCGCGGAGTGCGGTACGGACTGGTGGGCGCCGTTGACCATATGACGGGTCGTCAGTTTCAGGAAGCCCGTACGCAGTACAAAGCCCCGGCATCCGTCGATGCCGGGGCTCGCGCGGGGGCTGTGGGGTGGGTGTCGGGCGCTCCGCCGGGGTGCCACGATGGGCCGCGATCGTCTGCGTCGTCGTGGCCGGTCGCTCCCGCAACCGCTCGGCTCACCCGAACAGGGTTCCGCCGCGGCGGGACCGCATGCCGATACGGTCCGGTGTCACGTCAGGCCGACGCCGAGCCGCAGTGGGCTTCGCCCGGCCTGCTCAGGCGCTCGCGCAGTCCGGGCACAGTCCGCGGTAGGTCACCTCGACGTCCGAGACCGTGAAGCCGAAGCGCTCCGAGTCGGGGAGGTCGGCGAGCGGGTTCCCGTTCGGGTGGACGTCGCGGATCGAGCCGCAGCGGGCGCACACCAGGTGGTGGTGCGGCCGGTGCGCGTTCGGGTCGTACCGCTTGGCCCGCTTGTCGGTGGCGACCTCAAGCACCTCGCCGATGGAGACCAGCTCACCGAGGGTGTTGTAGACGGTCGCGCGGGAGATCTCGGGCAGTCGGGTGACGGCTCGGGCGTGGACCTCGTCGGCCGTCAGGTGGACGTGCTCACCGTCCAGGACCTCGGCCACGACGCGACGCTGCGCGGTCATCCGCCATCCGCGTCCACGCAGCCGTTCCAGAAGGTCACTCATGATGACCACTCTACCATTCAGGGTGACCAGGTTGCGACCAGGTGTGATTTTGGATCCAGATTTGACTTAGACAGTGTCCATTGTAGGATCGATTTCGGCTTTGGCCAGGAACCAAGATCAGTGGCGAGTGACGCAGGAGGCGCACGTGACGCAGGGACCGCTCACGACGGAGGCCGGTGCTCCGGTCGCCGACAACCAGAACAGCGAGACCGCGGGCGTCGGTGGCCCGGTGCTCGTCCAGGACCAGTTGCTGTTGGAGAAGCTGGCCCACTTCAACCGGGAGCGCATCCCGGAGCGCGTGGTGCACGCCCGCGGCGCCGGCGCGTACGGCACCTTCACGGTCACCGCCGACGTCACGCGCTACACGCGCGCGGGCTTCCTCTCCGAGGTCGGCAAGCAGACGGAGACCTTCCTGCGCTTCTCGACGGTGGCCGGCAACCTGGGTGCGGCGGACGCCGTCCGTGATCCGCGCGGCTTCGCCCTGAAGTTCTACACCGAGGACGGCAACTACGACCTCGTCGGGAACAACACCCCGGTGTTCTTCGTCAAGGACGCCCTCAAGTTCGCCGACTTCATCCACACCCAGAAGCGCGACCCGTACACCGGCTCCCAGGAGCCCGACAACGTGTGGGACTTCTGGGGCCTGAGCCCGGAGACCACCCACCAGGTGACCTGGCTGTTCGGCGATCGTGGCATCCCGGCCTCGTACCGCCACATGAACGGCTACGGCTCGCACACCTACCAGTGGAACAACGAGGCCGGCGAGGTCTTCTGGGTCAAGTACCACTTCAAGACCGACCAGGGCATCAAGAACCTCGCCGCCGGGGACGCGGCGGTGCTGGCCGGCCAGGACCCCGACTCCCACCAGCGGGACCTGCGGGAGGCGATCGAGCGCGGGGAGTTCCCGAGCTGGACCGTGCAGGTGCAGATCATGCCGGCGGCCGACGCAGCGACGTACCGTTTCAACCCGTTCGACCTCACCAAGGTGTGGCCGCACGAGGACTACCCGCCGGTCGAGATCGGCAAGCTGGAGCTGAACCGCAACCCGGAGAACGTCTTCGCCGAGGTGGAGCAGTCGATCTTCAGCCCGGCGCACTTCGTGCCCGGCATCGGCCCGTCCCCGGACAAGATGCTCCAGGGCCGCCTGTTCGCCTACGGTGACGCCCACCGCTACCGCGTCGGCATCAACGCCGACCACCTCCCGGTGAACCGCCCGCACGCCGCCGAGGCGCGCACCTACTCCCGGGACGGCTTCCTCTACGACGGCCGCCACAAGGGCGCGAAGAACTACGAGCCGAACAGCTTCGGCGGTCCGGCCCAGACCGACCGACCGCTGTGGGCGGCCACCGCGGTCTCCGGTCCCACCGGCACCCACGAGGCGCCCGCGCACGCCGAGGACGACGACTTCGTGCAGGCGGGCAACCTCTACCGGCTGATGTCCGAGGACGAGAAGGCACGCCTGATCGACAATCTCGCGGGCGCCGTCGCCCAGGTGTCCAGGGACGACATCGCCGAGCGCGCGATCGGCAACTTCCGCCGGGCCGACGACGACTTCGGCAAGCGGCTGGAGGCCGCGGTCCAGGCCCTGCGCGGCTGATCACCGGCACTGGACCGTTTGCCGTGGCGCGGGCCGGAGCCTCTCAAGCGAGGGCTCCGGCCCGTCGGCCGTCTCAGACCGGCACCCGCTGCCGTACCGGAGCCCAGCAGCGGATGATGTCGCGGACCGAGACGATGCCCGCGGGCTCGCCGTGGTCCAGGACGATCAGATGGCGGAAGCCGCCGTGTGCCATCGCGTGCGCCGCCTGGTCCAGGGTCCAGGTCGGGGTGGCGAACACGACGTCGTTGGTGGTGTGGGCGTGCGTGCGTTCCGTGTCCGGGTTCTGGCCGAGGCCCACGGAATTGAGGATGTCACGCTCGGTGAGGATGCCGATGCCGCCGGCGTCCGGGTCGAGGACGATGGCGGCGCCCACCCGGCGCGCGGACATCAGGGCGGCGGCCTGGCGGAGGGTGTGTGCGGGACCGATGGTGAGGACCACCGTGCTCATGGCGTCACGAACGAGCATGGGATGGAGCCACCTCCTAGGGAGAAACCTCCGGTGGAATCCGGGCCGGCGGTTCGACGGGGCCGGACCGACGGGTCCGCCGGTCCGCCCGGTGCGACGGACCGAAGGGTTCGGTGCCTCAGCGGGTCGGCGGGCCAAGGAGCCGACCGCTTTCACGCGGTCGACGGATCGGCAGACCGACGGAGTGCCGCTTCCCGGATTCACAAATTCACAAATGGGGGGACTCTCAGACTCGCAGGCAAAGCGCGAGTCAACAAGGGGGCGCGTGCAACAGGTCGGGGGCGTGTGCGCGCACCCCGTGTTTCTCAGTAGCGCTGGTTGAGATACCCCAGCAACTCGTCGTGGAGCAGTCCGTTGGACGCGGCGGCGTTGCCGCTGTGCGGGCCCGGGCGGCCGTCGAGGCCCGTGAACGTGCCGCCGGCCTCCGTCACGACGATCGACGTCGCGGCCATGTCCCACAGGGACAGCTCGGGCTCGGCACAGATGTCCACCGACCCCTCGGCGACCATCATGTACGGCCAGAAGTCGCCGTACGCGCGCGTGCGCCACACCTCGCGGGTGAGGTCGAGGAAGCCGCCCAGCCGGCCCTGCTCCTCCCAGCCGGACAGCGAGGAGTACGCGAAGGAAGCGTCCGACAGCGCGGAGACACCGGAGGCGTGGATGCGGTGCGCGGAGGACAGGCTGCGGCCGGTGAAGGCGCCGTGGCCCTTCGCGGCCCACCAGCGGCGGCCCAGCGCGGGGGCGGAGACCAGGCCGACGACGGGCTGGTAGCCCCCCTCGCCCGCCTCCGTCAGCGCGATGAGGGTGGCCCAGACCGGGACTCCGCGTACGTAGTTCTTCGTGCCGTCGATCGGGTCGATCACCCAGCGGCGGGGGCCGGTGCCCTGCATGCCGTACTCCTCGCCGAGGATCGCGTCCCGGGGGCGGGCGCGCTGGAGCTGACCGCGGATCAACTCCTCGGCGGCCTTGTCCGCCTCGCTGACCGGGGTCATGTCCGGCTTGGTCTCCACCTTGAGGTCGAGGGCCTTGAAGCGGGACGTGGTCGCGGCGTCGGCCGCGTCCGCGAGGACGTGGGCGAGGCGGAGGTCGTCGAGGTAGTCGGGCATGTGCTGAACCGTATCCGGCCCGGTCGCGGCCCGGCTACCGGGGCCGCCGCCCGGTCCCGGGCCGCGGCCGGCGGGGTGGCGGGGTGGCGGACAATCGCTGCCCGGGCGGGCGTCCCGTACGCGAACCCTTGACAGTGCGAGGGCACCCGTCAAATCTGTTCGCCAAGCCGTTCACCCCAGGAGGCGACGATGCCTGCTGCCCGGGAAAACCTGCTGGACGCCGCGTTCCGCGCGCTCGCGCAGCGGCCCTGGTCCGCCGTGCGCATGGTGGACGTGGCCGCGGCGGCCGGCGTGTCCCGGCAGACCCTGTACAACGAGTTCGGCAGCAAGGAAGGGCTGGCCAGGGCGCTCGTGCGGCGGGAGGCCGACGGCTATCTCGCGGGCGTCGAACGGGCCCTGGCCGACGGCGTCGAACCGCGCGACCGGCTCACCGCCACCGTGGAGTGGACCGCCGCCGTCGCCCGCGACAACCCGATCGTGCGCGCCATGCTGACCGGCTGCTGGAGCGAGCGGCTGCCCGCGCCGACACTCGCCGCGGTGCCGTCCTCCTCGGCCGCGCCGGCCCAGCGCCGCGCGGACGGGCCGCTGCCGTCGCCCGGCGACTTCGTGCGGATCGTACGGGACCGGGCGCTGGCGTCCCTCACCGGGTCCGGTGCCGTCCGGCCGGGCAGCACCGAGCTGCTCCGGTCCTGCGAACTGGTGGTTCGGCTCGCGCTGTCCTGTGTGGCCGCGCCGCCCGCGGAGGGCAGGATCGCCGACCTGGTGCGGGACGCACTGCACCGCCAGCCCGTGTGACCGGCGGATCCGGCCGGATGCTCAGTGGGAGGAGCCCGACAGCTGGAGCCCCATCACGCCGATGATCACCAGGCTGATCGAGACGATCTTCAGCGTCGACACCAGGTCGCCCAGGAAGACCATGCCATAGATCGCGGTGCCCGCGGCGCCGATGCCGGTCCACACGGCGTAGGCCGGACCGACGTCCAGCTTCTTCAGGGAGAGGGTGAGCAGACCGAAGCTGCCGAGGGCGAAGCAGGCGAACGCGATGGTCGGCCACAGCCGGGTGAAACCGTGCGACAGCTTCAGGCAGACCGCGAAGCCGGTTTCGAGAATTCCGGCGACGACGACCAGCAGCCAGGCCATGTGCTGTCCTCTCCCGTATGTCCGGCTCGGTGCGATTATGCACTTGCCACAGCTGCACCCCCGCAAACACTGCCGAGGTCAGTCGCCGTCCCTGCGTTCCCGCGTGGCGAGCAACCGGCGCAAAGAGTACAGGCGGGCCGGGTCCGCGTGTCCCTCGGCCACCCATGCGTCCAGCGCACAGTCCGGTTCGTCGTGGCTGCAGGCCCGCGGGCAGCCCGCGGTGCCGGGCTCCAGGTCGGGGAAGGCGTGGATCACCCGGGACGGGTCGACGTGGGCGAGGCCGAAGGAGCGCACGCCCGGGGTGTCGACGACCCAGCCGTCGCCGTTGCCCAGCGGCAGGGCGAGCGCCGACGTGGTGGTGTGCCGGCCCCGGCCGGTCACCGCGTTGACGTGCCCGGTCGTACGCCGCAGCTCCTCCGGGACCAGCGCGTTGACCAGCGTCGTCTTGCCGACCCCGGAGTGGCCCACGAACGCGGTGACCTTGCCGGCCAGTTGCTCCCGCACCCGCTCCACCGCGACGCCGTCGGCCAGCTCCTGGCGGCTGGTGACGACGTACGGGATGTCCAGGTCGCCGTACAGCTCCAGGAGTTTGTCGGGTGAGGCCAGGTCCGACTTGGTCAGCACCAGCAGCGGGTCGAGACCGCCGTCGTAGGCCGCGACCAGACAGCGGTCGATCAGCCGGGGGCGGGGTTCGGGGTCGGCGAGGGCGGTGACGACGGCGAGCTGGTCGGCATTGGCGACGACCACGCGCTCGTAGGGGTCGTCGTCGTCCGCGGTCCGGCGCAGCACCGAGGTGCGCTCCGCGATGCGGACGATCCGCGCGAGGGTGTCCTTCCTGCCGGACAGATCACCGACCAGCGCCACCCGGTCACCCACGACGGCCGCCTTGCGGCCCAGCTCGCGGGCCTTCATCGCGAGGACCGTACGGTCCTCGACGAGACAGGTCAGCCGCCCGCGGTCGACGGTGAGGACCATGCCCTCGGCGGCGTCCTCGTGCTTGGGCCGGATGTTGGTGCGCGGCCGGTTGCCCTTGCGGTTCGGGCGGGTACGGATGTCGTCCTCGTCGGTGTGCTTGCCATAGCGGCGCATGATCTTGGCCTGCCCGTCAGTTCCCGAGCATCCCGGCCCACAGATCGGGGAAGTCGGGCAGGGTCTTGGCCGTCGTCGCCACGTTCTCGATCCGCACGCCCGGCACCGCGAGGCCGATGACCGCGCCGGCCGTCGCCATGCGGTGGTCCTCGTAGGTGTGGAAGACGCCGCCGTGCAGCGGGCGCGGCCGGATGTGCAGGCCGTCGGCGGTCTCCGTCACGTCACCGCCCAGCTCGTTGATCTCCTTGGTGAGCGCGGCCAGCCGGTCCGTCTCGTGCAGCCGCAGATGGGCCACGCCGCGCAGGGTCGAGGGGGAGTCCGCGAGCGCGGCGACCGCCGCGATGCCCGGGGTCAGCTCGCCCACGTCGCCCAGGTCCACATCGATGCCGTGGATCGCGCCGGAGCCGGTGAACTCCAGGCCGTACTCGGTCAGCGTGCAGGAGCCGCCCATCTCGGTGAAGATCTCGCGCAGCCGGTCGCCCGGCTGGGTCGTGCGGGCCGGCCAGTCCGGGACCAGCACCTTGCCGCCGGTGACCAGGGCCGCGGCCAGGAACGGCTGGGCGTTCGACAGGTCCGGCTCGACGGTCAGGTCGCGGCCCAGCAACGCGCCCGCGGTGACCCGCCAGACGTTCGGCTCACCGCCCGACTCCGGGGTGTCCACCTGGGCGCCGACCCCGCGCAGCATGTCGACGGTCATCCGGATGTGCGGCACCGAGGGCAGCGAGGCACCGGTGTGGCGGACCTCCACCCCCTGGTTGAACCGGGGTCCGGAGAGCAGCAGCGCCGACACGAACTGGGACGACGAGGAGGCGTCGACCGACACCGGGCCGCCCTCCAGGGCGCCGCCGCCGTGCACGGTCAGCGGCAGCGCGCCGCGGCCGTCGTCGTCGATCCGGGCGCCGAGGACGCGCAGGGCGTCGATCACCCCGTTCAGGGGGCGCTCGTACGACCGTGGGTCGCCGTCGAAGCGGATGGGGCCGTCGGCCAGCGCGGCGACCGGCGGCAGGAAGCGCATCACGGTGCCCGCGTTGCCGACGTCGACCGTGGCCGGGCCGCTCAGGCCCGCGGGCAGCACCCGCCACGCCTCGCCGGAGCCGTCCGGGCCGACCCCCTCCTCGATGCCGACACCCATGGCCCGCAGGGCGCCCGCCATCAGCAGCGTGTCGCGGGAGCGCAGCGGGCGGCGCAGCCAGCCCGGCTCGGAGGCGAGCGCGGCGAGGACGAGGGCACGGTTGGTGACGGACTTGGACCCCGGCACGTGGACCGTCGCGTCGACGGCTCCGCTCGCGTGCGGGGCGGGCCAGAGGGCGGTGAGTGCTTCGTTCGGGGCCATGGCCCCACTTTAGTGGGCGGGTGGTGTCCGGGTGCGGTGCCGTGGGGCAGGTCGTCGGCCCCTTCCCGGCTCCGTCCAGCCGGGGGGAATCCGCCTCGCGGCCAGGCCGGACATCGGTGCGTTCCGGGCCGTCCCGGAGCGGTCCGGGGCGGGTCCGGCCGCCGGGGCGGGTCACATCCCGAGCAGCCAGCGGCCCCCGCCGATCAGCGAGCACAGCGACACCGCGTGGAACAGGAACAGCCACAGGCCCGCCGGGACGTGGGTCAGGCGGGACAGCTGGTCGGCGTCCGAGTCTCCCGCCGCGCCCCGCGCCCGCTTGGCCTGGAGTTCGAAGGCCGGGCGCACCCCGCCCAGCAGCAGGAACCAGACCACCGCGTACCCGAACGCCGCCTGCACCTGCGGTCCGGCCAGCCAGGACACCAGCAGGAAGGTGCCGCCGCTGAGAACCACCGTCAGCACTCCGTACGCGTTGCGGATCATCACCAGCATGGCGACGAGCAGCGCGGTGGCCAGCCAGAGCAGCAGGGTGATGTGTCCGGCGGCCAGCAGTGCCGCCCCGCCCAGGCCGAGCAGCGGGGGCGCGGTGTATCCGGCGGCCGCGGTGAGGATCATGCCGATGCCGTGCGGCTTGCCCCGGCTGACGGTGAGGCCGCTGGTGTCCGAGTGCAGGCGTATGCCGGTGAGCTGCCGGCCGGTGAGCAGCGCCACCAGGCCGTGACCGCCCTCGTGCGCGATGGTGACGGCGTTGCGCGAGACGCGCCAGAGCCCGTGCGGTACGACCACGGCGAGCGCCGCGGCCAGGGTGGCCAGCACCATCCACAGGGCCGGGTCGGGCTGGGTGCCCCAGAGCCGGTCCCAGAGGTCGGGCAGCGCGGTCGATGCGGTGCTGTCCATGTGTGGCGGTCGCTCCCTCTGGCTGGTCGAACGGGGCTGGCAGTCGAACGGTCTGGCGGGTCGAACGGGTCTTGCGGCTGGTGCGGGTCCAGCGGGTCGTACCGGGTGTTTGGCCGGCCGGGTCCCGGCGATCGGGGCCGGTGGCTCCGCCGCCCGCGGCGGCCGGCCTGGCAGTGTGGCACGTGCGTGCGGACAGTAGGTGAGACGCCGCTGCGGCAGCGATCGTTCCGGATGGAAGACGTGCAGGTCACAGCCGTGGAGCCGCGGTGTGGTCCGCGGCTCCCGGCTCCCTGCGGTCCCTGTGCGCCGGCCGGGAGACACCTGTGATCACCCCGGCGGCCCCGCCCCGCCCCGCCCCGTGCCGGCCCCCTGCTGCTCGCGCGTGCCCGCCCGCCCCGCGACCTCCACCGGTCTGCCACCCTGGAAGGTGTCCGGACGGCTCGGACACAGGAACAGGGTTTTCGCAGGCCGGAGGGGCGAATACAGATGTGCGGACGGTACTCGGCCAGTCGTGGGCCCGGGGATCTCGCAGGAGTCTTCGGAGTCGAGAGGTTCGAGCCCGAGGAGACCATCGCGGCCGACTACAACGTGGCTCCCACCAAAGAGGTGTACGCCGTGCTCGACCGTCCGTTGAAGGACGCCGGCGATCCGCGTCCCGTCCGCCAGTTGCGCCGGCTCAGGTGGGGTCTGGTGCCGTCCTGGTCCAAGTCGCCCGAGGGCGCGGCCCGGATGATCAACGCGCGCGCGGAGACCGTGCACGAGAAGCCGTCGTACCGCCGTGCCTTCGCCACCCGGCGCTGCATCCTGCCCGCCGACGGCTACTACGAGTGGGTGACCGGCCAGCAGGAGCGGGACCTGGAGGTCGAAGGGAAGAAGAAGCGCCCGCGCAAGCAGCCGTACTTCGTGCTGCCCGCGGACGGATCGGTCTTCGCGATGGCCGGCCTGTACGAGTTCTGGCGGGACCGGACCCTGCCCGACGACCATCCGCGGGCCTGGTGGGCGACCTGCTCGGTGATCACCACGGAGGCGGAGACCACCCCGCTGGCCGTGGCCCCGGCCGACGGGCCGCACAGCCTCGCCGAGATCCACCCCCGGATGCCGCTGATGCTCACCCCGGACCGCTGGGACGACTGGCTCGACCCGTCCCGCACGGACGTCGGGGACCTGTGTTCCCTCCTGGAGCCGCCGCCGCACGGCCTGATGCGCGCCTATCCGGTCTCCACGGCCGTCAGCAGCGTCCGCAACAACGGCCCGGAGCTGCTGACGGAGCTGGCGGGCCCGGAAGAGGGCACACTCTTCTGATGTGACGACAGAGATCACCGGGAGCACAGAGACCATCGCCACCGACGCGGGGGACGCCCGCGTCACCTGGCACCGGACCCCGCGGGCCCGGCTGGTGCTGGCCCTGGGCCACGGGGCCGGCGGCGGCATCGAGGCCCGGGACCTGCGGGCGCTCGCGGCGGCGCTGCCCGACCGGGGCGTCTGCGTGGCCCTCGTCGAGCAGCCCTGGCGGGTGGCGGGCCGCAAGGTCGCCCCGGCGCCGAAGACCCTCGACACCGGCTGGCGCGGGATCTGGCCCGCGCTCACCGCACCGGGACTGCCGGTGATCTCCGGCGGGCGCAGCGCCGGGGCCCGGGTCGCCTGCCGCACGGCCGGCGAACTGGGCGCCCACGCGGTCCTCGCGCTGAGCTTCCCGCTGCACCCGCCGGGCCGGCCCGAGAAGTCCCGGGCCGCGGAACTGCTGGGGGCGGGGGTGCCCACGCTGGTGGTCCAGGGCGGCAACGATCCGTTCGGCAGGCCGGCCGAGTTCCCCGAGGGCGCGTACCGGCTCGTCGAGGTGCCCCACGCCGACCACGGCTTCACCGTGCCCAAGCGCGCCGGAACCGGTCAGGAACGGGCCCTGGAGATCGTCACCGAGGCGGTCGCCGAGTGGACCGCGTCACTCGGGTGACGCGCGGGAATGCCGGGCGTGGGCGCGCTGTTGTGGCGGTCAGAGTGCTGAGGTTTGCCGGCACCGACACCGTGGGAGAGGAAGTCCGCCGCATGGGTTCGACCATCTGCCCGAGCCACAGCAGCCGCACTGACCTGGACTGGACGGTGCTGCACGCGGCCAAGACGGCACCGATTCGAGGGGCGGCAGGCACGGGTCGTGTTCTATCCTCCGATTCGAGTGGGTCCGGTCACGGCCCCACCCGGGATCTTGAGGAGGTGGGTGCGGTCACTGGGACCGACGCAGGGACCGGCAACGGCCAGGCGGAGCTGCCCGAGGGCCAGGGCATCGGCGCGGAGTCCAGCGCGCAGCGCAACGCGCGCTTCGAGCGGGACGCGCTGGAATTCCTCGACCAGATGTACTCGGCCGCGCTGCGCATGACGCGCAACCCGGCCGACGCCGAGGACCTGGTGCAGGAGACGTACGCCAAGGCATACGCGTCCTTCCACCAGTTCCGTGAGGGCACCAACCTCAAGGCGTGGCTGTACCGGATTCTCACGAACACGTTCATCAACTCGTACCGCAAGAAGCAGCGCGAGCCGCAGCGCAGCGCGGCCGAGGAGATCGAGGACTGGCAGCTGGCGCGCGCCGAGTCGCACATGTCGACCGGTCTGCGCTCCGCCGAGTCGCAGGCGCTGGACCACCTGCCCGACTCCGACGTCAAGGAAGCGCTGCAGGCGATCCCCGAGGAATTCCGCATCGCCGTCTACCTCGCTGACGTAGAGGGCTTTGCCTACAAGGAGATCGCGGACATCATGGGGACACCCATCGGCACGGTGATGTCCCGGCTGCACCGGGGCCGCCGGCAACTGCGCGGCATGCTGGAGGACTACGCCCGCGATCGCGGACTGGTCCCGGCGGGTGCCGCAGAGTCGAACGACGCGAAAGGCTCGGGCTCATGAGCTGCGGAGAGCCGCACGACACGGACTGCAGTGAGGTACTCGACCACCTCTACGAGATCCTCGACAGCGAGATGCCTGCAGCCGACCTCGACAAGTTCCAGCAGCACTTCGAGGAGTGCTCGCCGTGCCTGGAGAAGTACGGCCTGGAGCAGGCGGTGAAGAAGCTGGTCAAGCGGTGCTGCGGCCATGATGACGTACCGATCGACCTGCGCGCCAAGGTGATGGGGCGGATCGACCTGATCCGCTCCGGCCAGGTCGTGCCGGAGCACGAGGTCACGGCGACCCCGCAGGAGTCCTGACCCCGCTCGGCCCGGGCCCGCGCTGACCGGGCCCGCCGTTCGCGCGCGAGCCGGGACGCTGCCTCGGCCGGCTCGGCCGGTTCCCTTCCTGACTTCGGGGTCATCACCCGAACGTGCTAATCCGTCCGGTATGGGCCCACGGGCCCCCCGGGCCGCGTCCTAGGCTCCGGAGCCAGGACGGGCTGGTCGGGCGGGAGGGCGTCATGGAGGCGGTTCCGGCGCGCGCACGCGTGTACGTCGCCTGTGTCGCCGCCCTCGCCGTGATCGGGATGCTGCGCCTGCCCCACGTCCGCTCGCCCTGGTGGGTGATCACCCTGCTCGCGGTGCTGTACGCGGTCTGCGAGCGGATCGTCCGGCGCCGGTTCGGCGGCACCTTCCACCCCGTCCTGCTCGCCGGTGCCTTCCTGCTGCCCGCGCCCGCCGCCGCGTTCGTACCGGTGCCCGGCGCGCTGCTCTCGCCCGCCGACCGGCCCCGCGCGCTGCGCCGGATCTGGCGTGCCGCCCACTCCTCGCTGGCCGTGTGGGCGACGGCCCGCGTGCACTGGTGGCTCGGCGGCGGGGACGCCGTCGTGCACTCCGACTTCCCGTACGCGCTCGTGCCCGTCGCCGCCGCCGTACCGGTCTTCTGCCTCGTCCTCGGCGTGCTCGACGGCGGCCTGCGCGCCCTGGGCGTCGGCGTGCCGCCCGCCCCGTGGGGACAGCTCGGCACGGGCCTTGCACGCCGCGCCTGGCGCGCGCTGCTGCCCCGCTCGCTCGCGCCGATCGCCGTGCACGGGCTGGCCGGGCTGATGATGGCCGTGCTGTGGCGCGGCCCGCACGGGCCCGTCGCCGCGCTGCTCGTGCTGCTGCCGATGGGCGTGTCCTGGTGGGTCTTCGCGCAGTACCACCGGGAGCGGGCGGCCCATCAGGCGACCATCCGTGCGCTCGTGCAGGCCGTCGACATCAAGGACGGCTACACGCGCGGCCACAGCGAGCGGGTCGGGCAGGCGTCCGTGCTGATCGCCCGGGAACTGGGCCTGGACGACGACCGCGTCGAGATGCTGCGGTTCGCCGGGATCCTGCATGACGTGGGCAAGCTGGGCGTACCGACGCGACTGCTGCGCAAGGACGGGCCGCTGACCCCCGAGGAGCGGCGCGTGATCGAACTGCATCCCGAGTACGGCCACGAGATGGTCCGCGGGATCTGCTTCCTCGGCGAGGCCCGGGCGGCGATCCTGCACCACCACGAACGGCTCGACGGCAGCGGCTACCCGTACGGCCTCGCGGGCGGCCAGATCCCCGAGTGCGCGCGAGTGGTGGCCGTCGCCGACGCCTTCGACGCGATGACCTCCACCCGCACCTACAGCCGGGCGCGGCCCGTCCAGACGGCCCTGCTGGAGCTGGAGCGCTGTGCCGGCGCCCAGTTCGACCCGCGGATGGTCGCCGCGCTGGCGCGGGCCCTGGGGCGGCACGGCTGGCATCCCGCGGTCACCGCCGACGAGCCGCGCTGCCCGGTGCCACCGGCCGAACCCGTCGCGGACCCCCGCGGAGCCCACCGGTGACCCCGCTCCGGCTGGTCCACGCCGCCGCCGCACTGCTCGCCGCGCTCGCCTTCGCCGTCACCCTCGCCTCCGGCGTCGACCAGCGGGGGACCGCCCTCGCCTTCGGCGTGCTCATAGCCGTCGGCGAGCTGACCGTCCCCCGGGGTCCGGGACCCGCCCGGGCGGCGGGCATCCCCGTCCACGTCACCGGGGCCGACGCCGTCACCGGGGCCGACGCCCGGGAGACCGCCTCGCTCGGCGCGGCCGGCGCGCTGTCGTACGCGCTGCTCGGCGAGGGGGCCGGGCACCCGGCCGCGTCCCAGGCGTTCGGCCTGGCGCAGAGCGCGGGCACCCCCGTCCGTGCCGCGCAGGTCGTCACCGTCGTCCTCGCCGCCTCGCTGCTCGGCAGCGTCCCGCACATCTGGTGCGGCCGGACCGCCACCCTCGATCTGCTGGCCCGCCGCGTCCTCACCACCGGCTTCGCCGCCGTCTGCTGCCAACCCCTGCACGGCGACGGGGCGTTCGGGGCCTGGGGCGGCTTCACCCACGCCGTGCTGCTGCTCGTCCTCCTCGTGCTCACCGCGTTGTGCGACGCCGTGCTGGCCGCCGCGCTGGCCCACTCCCGCACCCGGTGGCCGTTCGGCCCGCTGCTGCGGGACGAACTGCGCGGGCTGGCCGGGATCGGGTCCGCGGTGTGCGCGACGGGCGCGGTGATGGCGCTCGCGGTGGCCGCCGTCGGCCTGTGGGCGCTGCCCGTGTTCTGCCTGCCGCTCCTGCTCACCCAGCTCTCGCTGCGCCGGTACGCCGCCGTGCGGGCCACCTACCGGCAGACCATCGCCTCCCTGGCCCGGGCCACCGAGACCGCCGGGTACACCCCGGCCGGACATGCCCACCGGGTCGCCGCGCTCAGCCGGGCCGTCGGCCGGGACCTCGGGCTGACCTCGCCGGAGCTGACCGTGCTGGAGTACGCGGCGCTCATGCACGACATCGGGCAGTTGAGCCTGGTCGACCCGGTGCCGGCCGGGGCCACCGCCGGGCTGCCCGCCGCACAGCAACGGCGGATAGCGCTGCTCGGCGGCGCCGTCGTACGGCAGACCGGGGTGGACGCCGAGGTCGCCGTGGTCGTGGAGCGGCAGGCCGACCCGTACCGGGAGCAGCCGGTGGCCGCGCGGATCATACGGGCCGTGAACGCGTACGAGGAGAAGGCGCGGGAGGCCGGTCCCGGCGCCCCGCTCGATGCGCTGGAGGAACTGCGGCTGGGCACCGCCGGGGACTACGCGCCGGACGTGGTGGAATCGCTCGCGCGGGTGCTGGGCGACGGGGCCGCGGGACGGGAGCGGCTAGGACCGGGCGGGGGCGGACGCCGGACGGGGCTGTCTGACCCGGCCCGCCGCTGGGTAACCCATGGGTAATGAGCGGCCCTCCCGCCGTACATGGTTGGATGCGAGGGAGAGGGTGTCCGGGGGCACAAGCCAGCCCACTGAGCGGATCTGGAACTGGCAGGCGGGAATCGTGAGGATCTTCGGCAAGGGACGGCACCGGCCCTCCGCCTCCTGGCGGCAGGCCACCGACCGGGCGTTCACACTCATCGGTGACGGCCGGTACGAGGACGCGGGCGAGCTGCTGACGCGCGCCGCCGACCTGGAACCCTGGCTGTCCGAGTCCTGGTTCAACCTCGCCCTGCTGCACAAGTTCCGGCACGACTGGGAGCAGGCCCGTGCGGCCGGACTGCGCGCCGTGGCCCTGCTCGACCGGGAGACCGGTGCGCCCGACTGGTGGAACGTCGGCATCGCCGCCACCGCCCTTCAGGACTGGCCGCTGGCCCACCGCGCCTGGCAGGCGTACGGGCTGCTGGTGCCCGGGGGCTCCGCCCGGTCGAAGGCCGCGGGCGGCGCCTCGGGCGAACCGCTCGGCATGGAGCTGGGCAGCGCGGTCGTACGGCTGTCCCCGGAGGGGGAGGCCGAGGTGGTGTGGGGCAAGCGGCTCGACCCGGCCCGGATGGAGGTGCTGTCCATCCCGCTTCCCTCGTCGGGGCGCCGCTGGGGCGAGGTCGTCCTGCACGACGGGGTGCCGCACGGCGAGCGCACCACGGCCGCCGGGCACGCCTATCCGGTCTTCGACGAGATCGAACTGTGGGCGCCCTCGCCGGTGCCCACCTGGGTGGTCCTGCTGGAGGCCGCCACCGAGGCCGACCGGGACGCGCTGGAGCAGCTGGCCGCCGACGCCGGCTTCGCCGCCGAGGACTGGTCGTCGTCGGTGCGGCTGCTGTGCCGGATGTGCTCCGAGTCGCGGATGCCGTCCGACGAGGGGGACGGGGAGCACCTCGACCCGCACGATCACAGCGAGCCGGGACATCCGGGGCCGCTCGGGCACCGGACGGACGGCCAGCTGTGGGTACCGGAGCGGGAGTGCGGGGTGGCCGCACCGGCTTCACTGGTCCGGGGACTGCTGGACGGGTGGGTGGCGGACAGCCCGGACTCCCGGGACTGGCGGGATCTCGAAGAGGTCTGCTAGCGGTTTGTGGTGGTTTCCAGCGGCTCCTGGCGGTTCCCGGCGGTTCGCCGGACGGGCTGGGGGAGGAGTCGCACACCGATGCGGTCCCGCGCCGACCGAGGGGCGCTTGCACGTACCCTGTATCAGCAGCATTTCCCCCGTTCTTTGAGGAAGGCATACGTCGGTCATGGCGCAGCAGGACACCGATCAGCAGCACGCGGGCGTGCTCCCCGTGGACGACGAGGGCTTCGTCATCGACACCGACGGCACCGAGGAGCGCGAAGTCGCCTGGCGGGAACGCGGCACCTCGCGGCCGATCACGGTCGTCGGCAATCCGGTGTTGCACAAGGAGTGCAGGGACGTCACCGAGTTCGGCGACGAACTCCAGCAGCTGATCGCCGACATGTTCGCCAGCCAGCGCACGGCCGAGGGCGTGGGCCTGGCCGCCAACCAGATCGGCGTCGACCTGAAGGTCTTCGTCTACGACTGCGGGGACGACACGGGCGAGCGGCACGTCGGCGTGGTCTGCAACCCGGTCCTCGTCGACCTGCCCGCCGACCGGCGCCACCTGGACGACAGCAACGAGGGCTGCCTGTCCGTGCCGAGCGCGTACGCGCCGCTGGCCCGCCCCGACTATGCCGAGGTGACCGGGCAGGACGAGCGGGGCAACCCGATCAAGGTGCGGGGCACCGGCTACTTCGCCCGCTGTCTGCAGCACGAGACCGACCACCTGTACGGCTACCTGTACATCGACCGGCTCTCCAAGCGTGAACGCAAGGACGCGCTGCGGCAGATGGCCGAGAGTGAGCCGGGCTACCCCGTGGTCGCCAACGACTGAGCCCCGCGGGGCCTCGACCAGCCGACTGTGACGCCCGGCCAGGGAACCCTGGCCGGGCGTCGTGCGTAGCGGTCCGCAGTGGGTCGTACAAGAGGGGAATCTCGGCGGCCAGGGGGAGTGAATGGAGCAAATCCGTTCCCAGACAGGTCAGTTGTGGTGCTGAATGGGATGCGCGGGATACGCAACCGCGCGCGCCCGGCACAACGGGAGGGGCGTGCGTACCGGACGGCTGAGAGGGGTTAGTTCGTGCATGCATTCCCACACGGCACCACATCGACGCCGACGGCGGTGGCAGTGCCACCGTCGCTCGCTCTCCCGGTGATCGAGGAGTTCTTTCCCAGGCAACTGCATCCGTATTGGCCCAGGCTCCAGGAGAAGACCCGCCTCTGGCTGCTCGAAAAGCGGCTCATGTCGGCGGACAAGGTTGCGGAATATGCCGATGGTCTGTGCTACACGGACCTGATGGCGGGGTACTACATGGGTGCCGCCGATGACGTGTTGCAGGCCATTGCCGACTACAGCGCGTGGTTCTTCGTCTGGGACGACCGCCATGACCGTGACATCGTGCACGGCCGGCCGGCCGACTGGCGGCGGCTGAAGTCCCGGTTGCACACGGCCCTCGATTCACCACGGCACCATCTGAACCACCGGGATCCCCTGGTCGCGGGGTTCGCGGACAGCATGCTGCGGCTGTACTCCTTCCTTACGCCGACCTGGAACACGCGGTTCGCCCGCCACTTCCACTCGGTGATCGAGGCGTACGACCGCGAGTTCCGCAACCGCACCGAGGGATATGTCCCGGGCGTCCAGGAATACCTTGCTCTGCGGCGCCTGACCTTCGCCCACTGGATATGGACGGACCTGCTGGAGCCGAGCGCGGGACTCGAACTCCCCGATGCTGTGCGGAAAGACCCGGCATACCGCCGTCCGGCACTGCTGAGTCAGGAATTCGCCGCCTGGTACAACGACCTCTGCTCGCTGCCCAAGGAATTGGCGGGCGCCGAGGTGCACAATCTGGGAATCAGCCTCGTCACCCATGCGGGCATGACGCTGGAAGACGCGGTCGGCGAAATCAGGCGACGTGTCGAGGAATGCATTACGGAATTCGTCGAGGCGGAACGCGCCGCCGTACGGTTCGCCGACGGCCTGGCCGACGGAACGACGCAGGGAAAGGAACTCAGCGTCGCCGTACGGGCCTGCATCTGCAATATGCGCAACTGGTTCAGCTCGGTCTACTGGTTCCACCACGAGTCCGGCCGCTACACGGTCGACCGCTGGGCGGACCGGTCCACGCCCCCGTACGTCGACAACGAAGCGGCAGGTGAGAAATGACCGTCGAGTCAGTGCGGCCCCTGACCCCCGGGTCGCCACCACTGCCCGAACCACCGCTGGCCGGCGGTGGTGTGCCCGTTCTGGGCCACGGCTGGCGACTGGTCCGCGATCCGCTGGCCTTCATGTCCCGACTGCGCGACCACGGCGACGTCGTACGGCTGAAACTCGGCCCGAAGACGGTGTACGCCGTCACCACCCCGGAACTCACCGGAGCGCTGGCCCTCAGCCCCGACTACAAGATCGACGGGCCGCTGTGGGAGTCTCTGGAAGGACTCCTCGGCAAGGAGGGGGTGGCCACCGCCAACGGGCCCACACACCGTCGCCAGCGGCGCACCATCCAGCCCGCCTTCCGGCTCGACGCGGTCCCCGCCTACGGACCGATCATGGAGGAGGAGGCCCATGCGCTGACCGAGCGCTGGCGGCCCGGCGAGACCGTCGACTGCACCTCGGAGTCCTTCCGCATCGCGGTGCGCATCGCCGCCCGCTGCCTGCTGCGCGGCGAGTACATGGACGAGCGGGCCGAGCGGTTGTGCGTGGCACTCGCCACCGTCTTCCGCGGTATGTACCGCCGGATGGTGGTGCCGCTCGGACCGCTGTACAAGCTGCCCCTGCCGGCCAACCGCGAATTCAACCGGGCGCTGGCCGACTTGCACCTCCTGGTCGACGAGATCGTCGCCGAACGCCGCGCGTCGGGGCAAAGGCCGGACGATTTGCTGACGGCTTTGCTGGCGGCCCGGGACGAGAATGGCGACCCCATCGGGGAACAGGAGATCCACGACCAGGTCGTCGCGATACTCACCCCCGGCAGTGAAACGGTGGCCTCCACGATCATGTGGCTGCTCCAGGTGCTCGCCGAACACCCGGAACAGGCCGAGAAGGTGCGCGCCGAGGTGGAATCCGTCACCGGTGGCCGGCCGGTCGGATTCGACGACGTCCGGGCGCTCGGACACACGAACAATGTCGTCGTCGAGGCGATGCGCCTGCGTCCGGCCGTATGGATATTGACCCGGCGCGCGGTGCGGGACACCTCGCTCGGCGGCTATCGCATTCCGGCCGGGGCGGACATCGTCTACAGCCCGTACGCGGTCCAGCGCGATGCCCGTTCGTACGCCGGCAACCTCCGCTTCGACCCCGACCGCTGGCTGCCGGAGCGGGCCAAGGACGTGCCGAAGCACGCGATGAACCCGTTCAGCGTGGGCAACCGCAAGTGCCCGAGCGACCACTTCTCGATGGCCCAGCTGACCCTGATCACCGCGGCGCTGTCGTCGAAGTACCGGTTCAAGCAGGTCAGCGGGTCCGACGACGCGACCCGGGTGGGCATCACGCTCCGCCCGCAGCGTCTGCTGCTGACCCCCGAGGAATGGTGACGGGCCCCGCGCGCCAGGCCCGCCGCCTCCGGTGACGGTGTGCGATGCCTGCTGCTACCGGCGCACGTTCACGCGGCCTCGGGGCCCCGGAACGTGCGCCGGTAGGCGTACGGGGTCGTCGCCAGCGTCCGGACGAACTGGTGGCGCAGCGCGGCGGCCGTGCCGAAGCCGGTACGGGCCGCGATCGAGTCCATCGTCTCGTCCGTGCGCTCCAGCAACTCCTGGGCCAGCAGGACGCGTTGGCGCAGGATCCAGCGGTAGGGGGTGGTGCCGGTCTCCTGCTGGAAGCGGCGGGCGAAGGTGCGCGGCGACATGTGCGCGCGATCGGCGAGCTGCTCGACGGTGGTCTCCTCGTCGAGGTGCTCCTCCATCCAGGCCAGCACCTCGCCGACGGTGTCGCACGGGTGCTTGGGCAGCGGACGCTCGATGTACTGGGCCTGCCCGCCGTCCCGGTGCGGCGGCACCACCATGCGCCGGGCGATCTTGTTGGCGATCTCGGGGCCCTGCTCCTTGCGCACGATGTGCAGGCAGGCGTCGATCCCGGCCGCGGTCCCGGCGGAGGTGATCACCGGGTCGTCGTCGACGTAGAGCACGTCCGGCTGGATGATCGCCCGCGGACAGCGCAGAGCGAGGTTCTGGGCGTGCCGCCAGTGCACGCTGCACCGCCGCCCGTCGAGCAGCCCGGCGGCACCGAGCACGAACACCCCCGAGCAGACGCTGAGCACCCGCGTCCCGCGCTCGGCCGCCGCCGCCAGGGCGTCCAGCAGCTCGGGCGGGAAGGTGCGGTCGGCGAACCCGTTGCCCGCCGGTACGGCGATCAGGTCGGCCTCGGCCAGCCGCTCCAGCCCGTACGGCGTGGAGAGGGTCAGCCCGCCGACATGGGTCTGCAGCGCCGGACCCTGAGCCGAGACCACGGCGAAGTCGTACGTCGGCAGCCCCTCGTCGCTGCGGTCGATGCCGAACACCTCGCAGACGACGCCCAGTTCGAAGGGGTGCGCGCCGTCCAGCAGAACGGCCACCACGTTCTTCAGCATGCTGCCAGTGTGCCTCGTTCCTGGCAGTAATTCGAGGGTGTGCGGCAGTCCTGCCACTGTCGGCAGGGGGTGACGGGGACGACAGTGGTGTCCATGAATACAAACCAGATCGAAGGCCTGACCGGAATGGGCGCCGTGCTCGCGATCCTCGTCCTCCTGGCCCTCCCGTCCCTGCTCGGCATCGTGCGCGAACGGCGCATCGACCGGCAGATCAGGGAGGCCCAGGAGAGGGGCGGGAGCAAGGCGGCTCAGAAGTCCTCGTCCAGGTCGACGGTGCCCTCCACCGCCACCTGGTACGCCGACGGGCGCCGCTCGAAGAAGTTGGTCAGCTCCTGAACCCCTTGCAGCTCCATGAAGGAGAAGGGGTTCTCCGAGCCGTACACCGGGGCGAAGCCGAGGCGGGTCAGCCGCTGGTCGGCGACGCACTCCAGGTACTGCCGCATCGAGTCGGTGTTCATGCCCGGGAGGCCGTCACCGCACAGGTCGCGCGCGAACTGCAGCTCGGCCTCCACGGCCTCCCGCAGCATGTCGGTGACCTGCTGCCGCAAGTCGTCGTCGAAGAGGTCCGGCTCCTCCTCGCGGACGGTGTCGACCACGTCGAAGGCGAAGCTCATGTGCATCGTCTCGTCGCGGAAGACCCAGTTGGTGCCGGTGGCCAGCCCGTGCAGCAGGCCCCGGCTGCGGAACCAGTAGACGTACGCGAAGGCGCCGTAGAAGAACAGCCCCTCGATGCACGCCGCGAAACAGATGAGGTTGAGCAGGAAGCGCCTGCGGTCGGCCCGGGACTCCAGGCGCTCCAGCTTCTCCACCGAGTCCATCCAGGTGAAGCAGAACTGCGCCTTCTCCCGGATGGACGGGATGTTCTCGACGGCCGCGAAGGCCGCGGTCCGGTCCTCCGGGTCGGGCAGATAGGTGTCCAGCAGGGTCAGATAGAACTGGACGTGCACCGCCTCCTCGAACAGCTGGCGTGACAGGTACAGCCGCGCCTCCGGGGAGTTGATGTGCTTGTACAGCGTCAGCACCAGGTTGTTCGCGACGATCGAGTCGCCCGTCGCGAAGAATGCCACGAGCCGGCCGATGAGGTGCTGCTCGTCGGGGGTCAGCCGGGCGAGATCGGCGACGTCCGAGTGGAGGTCGACCTCCTCGACGGTCCAGGTGTTCTTGATGGCGTCCCGGTAGCGCTCGTAGAAGTCCGGGTAGCGCATGGGGCGGAGCGTCAGCTCGAAGCCCGGGTCGAGGAGATGGGTGTTGCGGGTCATGTCCGTCGGCGCGGTGCGCCGTCCTCCAGAGGTGGTGGTCGGGTGCGGGTCGGGGGTCACTGGCAGGCTTCGCAGGACTCGGGGTTCTCCAGCGAGCAGGCGACGGCGTCGGGATCGGAGACCTGCTGCGCGGGGACGGCCGGCCGGGGCTGCGCCTGGGCCGCGCGGGCGATCCGGGTCGCCGGGCGGGAACGCAGGTAGTACGTGGTCTTCAGGCCCTGCTTCCAGGCGTAGGCGTACATCGAGGAGAGCTTGCCGATGGTCGGCGTCTCCATGAACAGGTTCAGGGACTGGGACTGGTCCAGGTACGGCGTGCGGGCCGCGGCCATGTCGATCAGACCGCGCTGCGGGATCTCCCAGGCCGTGCGGTACAGGGCGCGCACCTCCGCGGGGATCCAGCCGAAGTCCTGCACCGAGCCGCTGGCGTCGCGCAGCGCCTCGCGGGTGCGGGCGTCCCACACGCCCAGCTCCTTGAGGTCCCGCACCAGGTACGAGTTGACCTGGAGGAACTCGCCGGACAGGGTCTCGCGCTTGAACAGGTTGGAGACCTGCGGCTCGATGCACTCGTACACGCCCGCGATGGAGGCGATCGTGGCGGTCGGGGCGATGGCGAGGAGCAGCGAGTTGCGCAGGCCCGTGCGGGCGACGCGCTCGCGCAAGGCCGCCCAGCGCTCCGGCCAGGCCGGCGTCACACCGTAGTGGTCGGGGTGCAGCACGCCCCGCGCGGTACGGGTCTTCTCCCAGGCGGGCAGCGGGCTGCTCCGTTCGGCGAGGTCGGCGGAGGCCCCGTAGGCGGCGAGCATGATGCGCTCCGCGATCCGGGTGGACAGTTCGCGCGCCGCCGGGGAGTCGAAGGGCAGCCGCAGCTGGAAGAAGACGTCCTGAAGCCCCATCACGCCGAGGCCCACCGGCCGCCACCTGGCATTGGAACGGCCGGCCTGCTCGGTCGGGTAGAAGTTGATGTCGACGACCCGGTCGAGGAAGGTGACCGCGGTGCGGACCGTCTCGTCCAGCCGCTCCCAGTCGATGTCCCCGCCGCGCACGAACGCGCCCAGGTTGACCGAGCCCAGGTTGCAGACCGCGGTCTCACCGTCGTCGGTGACCTCCAGGATCTCCGTGCAGAGGTTGGAGGAGTGCACGACGTGGCCCGGCTCGGCCGTCTGGTTGGCGGTGCGGTTGGCCGCGTCCTTGAAGGTCATCCAGCCGTTGCCGGTCTGCGCGAGGGTGCGCATCATCCGGCCGTAGAGATCACGGGCCGGGACGGTCTTCTTCGCGAGCCCGGCCGCCTCCGCCCGGCGGTAGGCGGCGTCGAACTCCGCGCCCCACAGGTCGACCAGGTCGGGCACGTCCGACGGGGAGAACAGCGACCACTGCCCGTCGGCCTCGACCCGGCGCATGAACTCGTCCGGGACCCAGTGCGCGAGGTTGAGGTTGTGGGTACGGCGGGCGTCCTCACCGGTGTTGTCGCGCAGCTCCAGGAACTCCTCGATGTCGGAGTGCCAGGTCTCCAGGTAGACCGCCGCCGCGCCCTTGCGCCGGCCGCCCTGGTTCACGGCGGCGACGGAGGCGTCGAGGGTCTTCAGGAACGGGACGATGCCGTTGGAGTGCCCGTTGGTGCCGCGGATCAGCGAACCGCGGGAGCGGACGCGGGAGTAGGCCAGACCGATGCCGCCGGCGTGCTTGGAGAGGCGGGCCACCTGGTGGTAGCGCTCGTAGAGGGAGTCCAGCTCGTCCTTCGGGGAGTCCAGCAGGTAGCAGGACGACATCTGCGGGTGGCGGGTGCCCGAGTTGAAGAGGGTGGGGGAGGAGGGCAGGTAGTCGAGGCGGCTCATCATCCCGTAGAGCGCGGCGACCTCGGCCAGGGCGCGCGGACTGTGGTCCTCGGCCAGGCCGGCGGCGACGCGCAGCATGAAGTGCTGGGGCGTCTCGATGACCTGGCGGGTGTGGGGATGACGGAGCAGGTAGCGGCTGTGCAGGGTACGCAGGCCGAAGTAGCCGAAGCGGTCGTCGGCGGCCGGGTCGATCAGGGCGTCGAGGCGGGCCGCGTGCAGCCGGGCGAACTCCGCCGTGCGGTCGGCGATGAGCCCCTCGCGGTGGCCGACGGCGACCGACTCGGCGAAGGACGTGACGCCCTGTGAGGCCGCCTCGGCCCGGATGGAGAGGGTCAGCAGGCGGGCGGCCAGCCGCGAGTAGGCGGGGTCCTCCGAGATCAGCCCGGCGGCCGCTTCCGTGGCCAGCTCGCGCAACTCCGCGGTGGCCTCGGCGTCGGCCCGCGCGGACCGGCCGCGCAGCGCGGCGGCGGCGACCCGGCCGGGGTCGGCGTCGGGGAGGTCGGTGGTCAGCTCGGTCAGGGTCCGCAGCAGCGCGGCACCGGGACCGTCGCTCTCCTCGGGGACGGCGGTCGCCTGGACGGCTGAAGCCGGATCGGCTGGCGCGATGGTCACGTGTGGCTCTCCCTCGCTCGGCACGGGGCCTTGCGGGAGGGCAGGGGGCAGCACACGAGCGCAGACAGCGGCACGTATCCGCCGGCCCATTCCACGAGGCCCGGACGTCAGACACCCGGACCGGACGGCCGGGCGCACTGTCGGCAGGTCCTCGGACTGAAGCCTGCATGCGCGTATACGGGCATACGCGCATGAGTACACCGTTGCGGGACAGTTCCGGATTCGCACCGGATTCCCCTGCGGCGACAGCGAGCATGAGCATACATCTAGTGCTGGCTTGTGGTGACGCCCCTAGATGTTGTGTCGCGGGCGTATCGGAGTGTCAACGGGCAGGTGAGGAGAGTGACGTTGGCGGGATGGGGGCGGGGCGCCGTTGTCGTGTGGCTTCGGTGGTCGGGTGCGGGTCGTGGGCGGCTGGTCGCGCACTTCCCCGCGCCCCTTGCGGGGGGTGGCGGTGGTTGGGTGGGTGCGGGTCGTGCGTGGTTGGTCGCGCAGGTTCCCGCGCCCGCCGTTCCGTGCGGGTCGTGGGTGTGGCAGCGGGCCGCCGTTGCACTTGGCTTCGGCGGCCCGCTGGGGGAGGTGTGCGGTTGTCCGTGTCGTTCCCGGTGTCCCCTCGGGACGGTCTTTCAGTGGCCGTTGCCGGCGGTCGCGGGGGGAAGATCTGTCCGGACGCCGCTGTCGCCCGCGTCGGCCGTGTAGTCCTCCGGGGCCGTCTCGTCCACGCCCTCAGGAGCCTTCACGGCCTTCAGCACGAAGGTCAGGACGACGGTGACGAGGACGTTGAGCACGAACGCCGTCGTGCCGATGTAGCCGATCTCGCCGATCCCGGGGATCTCCTTGGCGGAACCGCCGAAGTGCTTCTGCGTGGGCGAGGCGACGCCGTACGCGGCGACCGTGCCGTACACCATGCCGACCGCCCAGCCCGCGAGCAGCGCCCAGCGGTGGAACCAGCGGGTGAACAGGCCGCCGACCAGGGCCGGGAAGGTCTGCAGGATCCAGATGCCGCCCAGCAGCTGGAAGTTGATGGCGACCGTCTTGTCCATGGACAGGACGAAGACCAGCGCGCCCACCTTCACCAGCAGCGACACGATCTTGGAGACCCGGGTCTCCTGCGCCGGTGTCGCGTTCGGCTTGATGAAGTCCTTGTAGATGTTGCGGGTGAACAGGTTCGCGGCCGCGATGGACATGATCGCCGCGGGCACCAGGGCGCCGATGCTGATCGCCGCGAACGCCACGCCCGCGAACCAGTCCGGGAACATGTCCTCGAACAGCTGCGGGATGGCCAGCTGGCCGTTGTCGACCTTGATCCCGGCCGCGATGGCCATGAAGCCCAGCAGGGCGAGCAGGCCCAGCATCAGGGAGTACAGCGGCAGGATCGTGGTGTTGCGGCGGATCACCTCACGGCTGCGCGAGGACAGCGTCGCGGTGATCGAGTGCGGGTACATGAACAGCGCGAGCGCGGAGCCCAGCGCCAGGGTGGCGTACGTCCACTGGCCCGCCGCCGGCGGCGCGAGCGCCCCGCGCGGTTTCCCTGTCGCCGGGTTGGTCTGGGCGAACGCCTCGCCGGCCTTGGCGAAGATGTCGTCGAACCCGCCCAGCTTCATCGGGATGTAGATGATCGCCACCGCGATGACGATGTAGATCAGCGTGTCCTTCACGAACGCGATCAGCGCGGGTGCCCGGAGCCCCGACGAGTAGGTGTACGCGGCCAGTACGCCGAACGCGATCAGCAGCGGCAGGTCCTTGACGAACCAGTTGGTGGTCTCGCCGCCGCCCACGCCCATCACGTCCAGGACCGCCTGGATGCCCACCAGCTGCAGCGCGATGTACGGCATCGTCGCGAGGATGCCGGTCAGCGCCACCGCCAGCGACAGGCCCTTGGAGCCGAACCGGCCGCGCACGAAGTCCGAGGTGGTCACGTAGCCGTGCCGGTGCGAGACCGACCACAGCCGCGGCAGGAAGGTGAAGATCAGCGGGTAGACGATGATCGTGTAGGGCACGGCGAAGAAACCGGACGCGCCGGCCGCGTAGATCGCCGCCGGGACGGCCACGAAGGTGTAGGCCGTGTACAGGTCGCCGCCGAGCAGGAACCAGGTGACCCAGCTGCCGAACGACCGGCCGCCGAGACCCCATTCGTCGAGGCTGTGCTCGTTCTCGGCCCGGCGCCAGCGCGCGGCCAGGAAGCCCATGACCGTGACGACAAGGAAGAAGAAGATGCAGACGCCGAGCGCGACGCCGTTGACGCCGCCGTTCACTTCGCGGCACCTCCGTTCCGGGTCCTGCGGGCGCGCTGGTCACGCTGCCACAGGTAGTAGGCGATCATGGTCAGCGCGGTGGAGATCAGCACCCAGGACATCTGGTACCAGTAGAAGAACGGGATCCCGATGAAGGTGGGGTCGATCTTGGCGTACGAGCCGACCCACAGCATCGCCACGAAGGGCGCTACGAGACATAGCGCGATGACCACGCGCACCGGTGTCACCACCGGTTGTTTCACTTCGGGCGCATCCGGCATGCCTGGGCTCCATCCCCTCGTTGATCAACTGGCTTAACGCGCAGGCAATGTAGGTTACGGTGCCGAGGCAGCGGAAGACCTACGGGTGTTTCGGTAGCAAACAGCGATCCGGCAGTCGCGAAAGCCCTGGAAGGGGTCCACGGGATCCGTTTCCCGGCGGTCCCGGCCGCCCGGTGCCGGGACCCGCTGTGCGACGAACGAGGCGAACAGGGGTCCGGACGGGGGGAGTTCCCGTAGGATCCGAGAACCGCCGCGGCCGTCCGGGCGGCGGAGACATCCTCTCCCCAAAGCGCGCGAGCACGGACCAGCCGGCCGCGCCGACGATCGCGACGAGGGTCCATACGGCGATGGCTGTGACGTTCGCGGTACGCATCGGGGAGTCCTCCCGCCCGCGCGGCGCCGGACGGAGCGCGGAACGGGAACGGCGTGCGCGCCACCTCGCGCGCACGGCCCCAGGTGCCCCGTTACTGCGGGCGCTTCAGCCGTGCGACGAACTTGTAGCGGTCCCCGCGGTAGACCGACCGCACCCACTCCACCGGGTCGCCGTCCTTGTCCCGCGAGTGGCGGGAGAGCATCAGCATGGGCAGGCCGACGTCGGTGCCGAGCAGACCCGCTTCGCGCGGCGTGGCGAGCGAGGTCTCGATGGTCTCCTCGGCCTCCGCCAGGTGCACGTTGTACACCTCGGCCAGGGCGGTGTAGAGGGACGTGTACTTGACGAGACTGCGGCGCAGCGCCGGGAAGCGCTTGGCGGACAGGTGCGTGGTCTCGATCGCCATCGGCTCGCCGTTGGCCATCCGCAGCCGCTCGATGCGCAGCACCCGGCCACCGGCCGAGATGTCCAGCAGTTCGGCGAGCCGGTCGTCGGCGGTGATGTAGCCGATGTCCAGCAGTTGCGAGGTCGGCTCCAGGCCCTGGGCGCGCATGTCCTCGGTGTAGGAGGTGAGTTGCAGCGCCTGGGAGACCTTCGGTTTGGCGACGAACGTGCCCTTGCCCTGGATCCGTTCCAGCCGGCCCTCGACGACCAGTTCCTGAAGGGCCTGGCGCACGGTGGTGCGCGAGGTGTCGAATTCGGCGGCGAGCGTCCGCTCCGGCGGGACCGGTGTGCCCGGCGGCAGCGTCTGCGTCATGTCGAGCAGGTGCTTCTTCAGGCGGTAGTACTTGGGCACGCGCGCGGTACGGACGGTCGCCCCACCCTCGTTCTCCGCACTGCTGACGTCGGTGCTCATGTTCTGCCTTCCCGGCTCCGGGTGCCGAATGCGACCGATGTCCCATCGGCCTCGGATCACATCGTGGCACGGCATCGTGTGACGGGAGGCCACCCGAACGGTCCGTGATCTCCTCTGTATACCGTCGCACCCCCCGTTGGTCTAGTCCATAGGGCCCTCCGGGGGGCCGCGGTTCGCCCGAAGTGGTCCGTCCGATCTGTCGCTTGCGGAATGAAAGGTCTCTGCATATCTCGGTCGGATCACGGACGCTCGGAGCCTGCTTGAACACCCTTGACAGGCCAATTGGTCTGGGCCAAGCTCCCCCCTACTGGTCTACACCATTGGTCCAGGTCCCGGCCCCATGGGCGGTACGTAGCGCTGGCGCTGACCGCGGGGAGGCAGGGGGGTTTGTGGCATCCCTGAGGAGGGTGGCGTGAAGCGCAAGCTGATAGCCGCGATCGGTATCGCGGGCATGGTCTTCTCCATCGCGGCGTGCGGGGGCGACAAGGACGGCGGGTCGGGCGGCGCGGACGCCAAGGAGCTGACCGTCTGGCTGACCGTCGACGCGCAGAACAACTGGCCCGACCTCGTGAAGGCCGCCGACGCCGCGGTGCAGAAGAAGCACCCCGGCATCAAGATCAAGCACGAGTACTACGGCTGGCCGGACAAGAACACCAAGCTGGACGCCGTCCTCGCCACCGACAAGGCCCCCGACGTGGTCGAGATGGGCAACACCGAGATGCTGAGCTACATGGTCAAGGGTGCCTTCGCGCCCGTCGATCCGGCCAAGTTCGCCAGCTCCTCCGCCTGGCTCGACGGCCTCAAGGCCTCCGTGACGTACGAGGGCAAGACCTTCGGCGTCCCGTACTACGCCGGCGGCCGGGTCGCCAACTGGCGCAAGGACGTGGCAACTTCGGCCGGCATCAAGGCCACCCCGAAGACCTACGACGAGCTGACCTCCGACCTGGAGAAGATCCAGAAGAAGGAGGGCGACAAGTTCAGCGCCTGGTACCAGCCCACCCGAGACTGGTACGCGGCCATGTCCTTCGTCTACGACGCCGGCGGCGCCATCGCCAAGGAGGAGGGCGGCACCTGGAAGGGCACCCTCTCCTCGCCGGAGTCCCTCAAGGGCCTCACCGACTTCAAGAACGTCATCGACAAGTACATGCACGGTGACAAGACCAAGGACGAGTCCGACCGCTACATCGTCTACGGGCAGGGCAAGTCCGGCATGATCTTCGGCGCCGCCTGGGAGGGCGCGACCGCGGCCGACCCGAAGAACGACAAGACCGGAAAGCTCAAGGACAACCTTGAGAACTTCGTGATGCCCGGCCCGTCCGGCAAGAACATGCCGGTCTTCCTCGGCGGCTCCGACCTCGCCATCCCGGTGAAGTCCAAGGCCCAGGAGGTCGCCGCCGAGTGGATCAACGCCTTCACCGGCCCCGACGGGCAGAAGGGCCTGATGGCGAAGGGCAACCTGCCCAACAACACGACGGACCTCCAGACCCTGAAGAAGGACCCGGCGACCGTCGTCCCGGCCACCGCGGCCGAGTCCAGCTGGTTCGTCCCGATGGCCTCGGGCTGGCTCCAGATCGAGAAGTCCCAGGTCCTGCAGACCATGCTGCAGGAAATCGGCACCGGGAAGCAGTCGGTGGAGGCCGCCGCGAAGACGTCGGACGCCGCGATCGACAAGGTGATCAACACCAAGTGACGTGAGCGCAGGGCCCCGTGGACCCCGGGGAAGACCGGGGGCGGCGGGGGCCCTGCTTCTCGTACGGCCGCGCGGTGTCCGGCGCCGCACGGCCCCCGGGACCCGGACCCCGTACGTCGGCGCGGCCCTCCGGGACCCGGGTCTTCGTGCGGAATTCCGGCTTCCGTACGGGAATTCCACCTCGTACGACCAGAAGGACCGCTGAGGAGCGCGCGATGAGTGCCGCAGACACGACCACCCCTGCCAAGGTGCCGCCGCCGCGGCAGGCGCCACCACCGGACGGCACCCAACGGCCACGCGGAAAGCGGACGTCCGGCGGCGCGGGCATCCCCTGGGCGCTGCTCGCTCCCTGCCTGGTGGTCCTCGCCCTGGTCATGGGCTATCCGCTGGTCCGTCTGGTCACCCTGTCCTTCCAGAAGTTCGGGCAGTCCCAGCTGTGGGGCTTCCAGCCGGCCGAGTCGGTCGGGTTCGACAACTTCTCCAAGGTGCTCGGCGACGGCGAGTTCTGGCAGGTCGTGCTGCGCACGATCATCTTCGCGGCCGGCTCGGTGATCTTCACGATGGTCCTCGGCATGCTGGTCGCCCTGCTGCTGCAGCGGGTCTCCGGCTGGGTGAAGACCCTCGTCAACATCGCCCTGGTGGCCAGTTGGGGCATGCCCGTCATCGTCGCCACCACCGTGTTCAAATGGCTGTTCGACACCGACTACGGCGTCTTCAACGCGGTGCTGAGCAAACTGCCGGGCGTCGATCTGATCGGCCACAACTGGTTCGCGAACGGTCCGCAGGGCCTCGCCGTGATCATGCTGCTGGTGATCTGGGGCGCCGTGCCCTTCGTGGTCATCACGCTCAGCGCGGGCCTCACCCAGGTGCCCAAGGAACTGGAGGAGGCCGCCCGCCTCGACGGCGCGGGCGCCTGGGGCGTCTTCCGGTACGTCACCCTGCCCATCCTCAAGCCGATCATCGTGATGCTCACGACCCTCTCGGTCATCTGGGACATGGGCGTCTTCCCGCAGGTCTTCGTGATGCGGAACGGCCACCCCGAGTCCCAGTTCCAGCTGCTGACCACCTACTCCTACGACCGCGCCTTCGTGGTCAACGACTATGCGCAGGGCTCGGCGATCGCCGTGATCACCGTGCTGCTGCTGCTCGGTGTGGTCGCCGTCTATATGCGCCAGATGCTGAAGATCGGAGACGTTGAGTGAGCAGCGTGAGCAGCGTGAGCGACGTGAGTGGTACGAGCGGCATCAGCGGCGCGGGTGCCGGCGCCACCGGTGGCCGGCGCAGGAGCGGGGCCCGGTCCGGCTGGAACCTCGTCGGCCTCCTGGTCTTCTTCGTCGTCGGCTTCCCCGTCTACTGGATGGTCAACACGGCGTTCAAGCCCGCCAAGGACGCCATCGATCCGGACCCCAGCCTGCTGCCCACGGGGCTGACCCTGTCCAACTTCCGCCGTGCGCTGGACATCGCCGACTTCTGGGGACCGGTCGGGCGCAGCCTGATCGTCTCCGTGTCCGTCGTGGCCATCGGTGTCGTCGTCGGCATGCTGGCCGCGCTCGCCATCTCCCGGTTCGCCTTCCGCGGCCGGAAGATCGTGATCGTCGGCATCCTCGCGGTGCAGATGATCCCGCTCGTCGCCATGATCATCCCGGTCTTCCTGCTGCTGAACGACCTGGACCAGTACGACAAGCTCACCGGTCTGATCATCACGTACCTGACCTTCATCCTGCCCTTCACGGTGTGGACGCTGCGCGGCTTCATCGTCAACATCCCGCGGGAACTGGAGGAGGCCGCGATGGTCGACGGCTGCTCCCGCACCGGGGCCTTCGTCCGCGTCGTCTTCCCGCTGCTCGCCCCCGGCATGGTCGCCACCTCGGTCTACGCCTTCATCCAGGCGTGGAACGAGTACCTGTACGCCCTCATGCTGATGAGCCAGCAGAACCAGACCGCGACCGTGTGGCTCGGCAACTTCACCACCAAGCACGGCACCGAGTACGCGCCGATGATGGCCGGCGCCACCATGATGGCCGTGCCGATCGTCGTCCTGTTCCTGTTCGTCCAGCGCAAGATGGCCGCCGGTCTGACCGCGGGCGCCGTGAAGGGATGACGCCCCGATGACCACACTCGCCGGCGGCACCGACACCCTCACCCGCAACGCCCTTGCCGTCCTGCAGCCCGGGTTCGAGGGCACCACCGCCCCCGACTGGGTGCTGCGCCGGCTGGACGAGGGCCTGGCGTCGGTGGGCCTGTTCGGCCGCAACATCGCCTCGCCGGAGCAGCTCGCCGCCCTGACCGCCCGGCTGCGCGCCGAGCGCGACGACATCCTGGTCGCCGTCGACGAGGAGGGCGGCGACGTCACCCGCCTCGACGTGCACACCGGCTCCGGCTTCCCCGGCAACCGGGCGCTCGGCGTCGTCGACGACGTCGCGCTGACCCGTGACGTGGCCCGCGAACTCGGCCGCCGGCTCGCGGCCTGCGGGGTGGACTTCAACTGGGCCCCGGTGGCCGACGTGAACACCGACCCCGCCAACCCCGGCATCGGCGTCCGCTCGTTCGGCGCCGACCCCGCCCTGGCGGCCCGGCACGTCGCCGCCTATGTCACCGGTCTCCAGTCGGCGGGTGTGGCCGCCTGCACCAAGCACTTCCCGGGACACGGCGACACGACCGTCGACTCCCACCACGCGTTGCCCCGTGTCGATGTCTCCGCCGACCTGCTGCACTCCCGTGAACTGGTCCCCTTCCGGGCCGCGATCGAGGCGGGCACCCAGGCCGTGATGACCGCGCACATCCTGGTCCCGGCCCTGGACGCGGACCGCCCCGCCACCCTCTCCGGGCGCATCCTGACCGAGTTGCTGCGCGGCGGACTCGGCTACACCGGCCTGATCGTCACCGACGGCATGGACATGCAGGCCATCGCCGCCACCTACGGCATGGAACGCGGCACCGTCCTCGCCATCGCGGCCGGTGCCGACGCGATCTGCGCGGGCGGCGGGCCGTCCGACGAGGCGACGGTGAGCCGGCTGCGCGACGCCCTGGTGGCCGCGGTCCGCTCCGGCGAGCTGCCCGAGGAACGGCTGGCCGACGCCGCCGAGCGGGTGCGCGCCACGGCCCGCTGGACGGCCGGCGCGGCCCGGAACGAGGCCGGCCCGGCGGGGGAGGCGCCCCGCGACGACATCGGTCTGGTCGCGGCCCGGCGCGCGCTCGGGGTGACCCGCTCCGGCCGGTACGAGCCGCCGGTCCGCGCCCCGTACGTCGCCACCTTCACCCCGGCCATGAACATCGCCGTCGGCGACGCGACCCCATGGGGTGTCGCGGGGGAACTGGAGCGGCTGCTGCCCGGCACGCGGACGGGAAGCTTCTCGGGCGCGGAGGCGGGCCCGGTGGCGCTGGCCGCGGCGGGCGACCGCCGGATCGTCGCCGTCGTCCGCGACGAACACCGGCACCCCTGGATGACGGCGGCCCTGGACACCCTGCTGGCGGCCCGCCCCGACACGGTCGTGGTCGAGATGGGCGTCCCGCAGGCCCCGCCGCGCGGCGCCCTGCACATCGCCACTCACGGCGCGGCCCGCGTCTGCGGGCGGGCGGCGGCGGAGATCGTGGTCGGCGGGTAGCGGCCCGCGGCACACGAGGGCGCCGGGCTCCGGCAGGGAGCCCGGCGCCCTCGTCCGTGAGCGGCGGCCCGGGACCGGTCAGATGCCCTGCCAGTCCGGCTTGTCGGCGAAGGCGTGCCGGAAGTAGTGGGCCAGTTTCAGCTTGGCCGCGGCGGCCTCGTCCACGACGACGGTGGCGTGCGGGTGCAGTTGCAGCGCGGAGGCGGGGCAGACCGCCGCCACCGGTCCCTCCACGGTCGCCGCGACCGCGTCCGCCTTGCCCTCACCGGTCGCGAGCAGCACCAGGTGGCGGGCCTCCAGGATGGTGCCGATGCCCTGGGTGATGACGTGGTGCGGCACCTGCTCGATGTCGCCGCCGAAGAACCGCGCGTTGTCGATCCGGGTCTGCTCGGTCAGCGTCTTGATCCGGGTGCGCGAGGCGAGCGAGGAACACGGCTCGTTGAAGCCGATGTGCCCGTCGGTCCCGATCCCGAGCAGCTGGAGGTCCACGCCGCCCGCCTCGGTGAGCGCCCGGTCGTACGCCGCGCAGGCGCCCGGTACGTCCTCGGCCGCGCCGTCCGGCCCCATGAACGCGTCCATCCCGATGCCGAGCGGCTCCAGCACCTCCCGGCGCAGCACCGAACGGTAGGACTCCGGGTGATCGGCCGGCAGCCCTACGTACTCGTCGAGCTGTGCTATCCGGGCCCGCGAGGTGTCCACGGCGCCGGAGCGCACCTTCGCCGTCAGCGCCTGGTAGACGGGCAGCGGGGTCGAGCCGGTGGCCACGCCGAGCACGGCGTCGGGCTTGTGCCCGAGGAGTTGGGCCATGGCCTCGGCGATCAGTTCGCCGCCGGCCGCGGCGTCCGGGACGATGACAACTTCCACGCTGGGCCTGCCGTTCTGAAGAGGGCTGGGGGGTGCATGTGGTTTAGACCAATCTAGCAGCGACCCGGTACGGCCGCCGCCCCTCAGGGGAGCCTAAAAGGGACGCGCCGCCGCCCGTGAGCCGGGGGTGGGGGCAGCGGCCGAAATCGCCCCGGCCGGCCGGCCCCGTTCCCGACCGGGCCGGGCCAGGCTGCGAAACGCCGCTGACGAACAGTCTCCGACACATGGACACACCCACGTGGTCTAGTCCACAATGAACCAGGTACGGCGTACGGCAGGACCGTACGGCACAACCGAAGACTTCCGCCTTCCCCGCACAGGAAGGCGGACCGAGGAACCGGTGCTCTCTGCCCTGACTGCCCCGGCTCCTCATCCTTCGGCCGGCCGGGACCGCACACCCCGCGGCCGTTGTTGCTCCGGGCTGCGGTGCCGGGAGGGTTGAGGGTCCCTCTCAGGCGCCGCGGCCCGCGGGTGTTTCCGGGGCCGACAGACCGCCGGGTACGCTCGCAGATGTGCCCTCCATGAACGAACTCGTACGTCAGCACACGGCCCTCGACGACTCCGATCTCGAATGGCTGCACCTGCTGGTCTCGGAGTGGCAACTGCTCTCCGACCTCTCCTTCGCCGACCTGGTGCTGTGGGTTCCCACCGAGGACGGCACCCGGTACGTCTCGGTCGCCCAGATGCGTCCGAACACCGGGCCGACCTCCTACCAGGACGACATGGTCGGCCACCTCGTCCCGCGCGGCCGGCGGCCCATGCTGGACGTGGCGCTGGACGAGGGCCGGATCGTGCGCGAGGGCGACCCGGAGTGGCGCGAGGAGGTCCCGGTCCGGGTCGAGTCGATCCCGGTGCGCCGGGCGTCACGGGTCCTCGGCGTCATCGCCCGCAACACCAACCTGCTGACCGTGCGCACCCCGAGCCGTCTTGAGCTGACCTATCTGCAGAGCGCCTCCGACCTGGCGCAGATGATCGCGGCGGGCTCCTTCCCGTTCCCGGACCAGCAGGTCGACATGGACGCCTCGCCGCGGGTCGGCGACGGCCTGATCCGGCTCGACGCGGACGGCGTCGTCCAGTACGCCTCCCCGAACGCCCTCTCCGCCTACCACCGGCTCGGCCTCGCCGCCGACCTGCTCGGCCACCACCTCGGCCGCACCACCGCCGATCTCGCGCCGACCCGGGGACCGGTGGACGAGGCGCTGGCCAAGGTCGCCAGCGGGTGGGCGCCCCGTGAGTTCGAGATCGAGTCGGGCGACGGGGTGATCCAGTTCCGGGCGATCCCGCTCAAACCGAAGGGCGTCCGGGTCGGTTCGCTGGTGCTGCTCCGGGACGTCACCGAACTGCGGCGCCGCGAACGCGAGTTGATGACCAAGGACGCGACCATCCGGGAGATCCACCACCGGGTGAAGAACAACCTCCAGACGGTCGCCGCGCTGCTGCGCCTGCAGGCCCGGCGCATCGAGTCGGAGCGCGGCCGGGAGGCGCTGGAGGAGGCGGTGCGGCGGGTCGGGTCCATCGCGATCGTGCACGAGACGCTCTCCCAGAACCTGGACGAGCGCGTCGAGTTCGACGAGATCGCCGACCGCGTGCTCGCGATGGTCGCCGAGATATCGCCGGGCAAGGTGACCGGCAGACGCACCGGACACTTCGGCATCCTCGACGCGGAGGTGGCGACCCCGCTGTCGATGGTCCTCACCGAGGCCCTGCAGAACGCCGTCGAACACGGCTTCCGCGAGGGCGACACCGGAACGGTCGAGGTGTCGGCGGTCCGCGGCGGCTCCCCCAAGGAGGCCCGGCTGCTCGTCACCGTCCAGGACGACGGCGTCGGTCTCCCCGAGGGCTTCGACCCGCACCGCTCGGGCAACCTCGGTCTGCAGATCGTACGAACCCTGGTCGAGGGAGAGTTGGGCGGTACGTTCGATATGGTGCCTGCGCCCGAACGGGGGACGCGGGTGATTCTGGACATTCCGGTACCGGCGCAGAAGTAGCGGCGGACGGCGCGTTCGCGGGCCGGGAGCCGACGGGCCCGGGCGTCATCACCGGGCCGGGCAGCGGCCCCGCCCCGCACAGCAAAAGACCCCGGACCCTGGTCGGGTCCGAGGCCATTTGCTCGTTGCGGTGGTTCTCAAGCGCATCGGGGGTACTGCGCGCTGCGGCTCGGGGGCGGGAGATGCGTACTCGCTGCACGCGCCGCCAAGCTCAGGCCGTCCTACGGGGTGGGAGTGTCAGGCGGAGGCCTGACGGGCCCGGTTGCGAGCGGCGCGGCGCTTCATGGCGCGGCGCTCGTCCTCGCTGAGACCACCCCAGACGCCGGAGTCCTGACCGGACTCAAGCGCCCACTGCAGACACTGCTCGATAACCGGGCAGCGACGGCAGACGGCCTTGGCTTCCTCGATCTGCAGCAGCGCAGGACCGGTGTTGCCGATGGGGAAGAACAGCTCGGGGTCTTCCTCGCGGCAAACGGCGTTGTGACGCCAGTCCATGGCTGCTACCTCTCTTGATATGACGTGCGGATTGCTTGTGAATGTGAACGCTTTCACGAATCCCTCAACAAGTGAAGGGCCGACCGCCAGGTTCCCTGGCGTGGTCCTGTGGTGTGAAGAGGGGTTCCGGTGATCAATGGAGGCTGGTGTTTCAAGCCGTCCCGATCGCCACGTAGAGACTCGCAAACCTCAGCGGCGGATACAACCCCTTCCGAAAAGTTTTTTTTGATTCCTCGGTGTCGACTAGGTCACAGCCGTACTTCCATGGGGTGGAGCCTGGCCTAAACGTTCGAGTGAAAGGACTTTGGCCCATTCCGCTCACACAATCACACGCAGTGCCCGGCGTACGCCTGTGAACGTCACGCTCGTACGCAGTCCGAGATGGTCGCCGTCCATCTGAAGGGGCAGTGGCACCTTCGATTGCAAGGTGAAGCGGTCCATGTCGTGCAGGGACACGGCATGCTTGCCCTGGGGTCCGCGCTCGGGGGACGAAGTGAGCAACTGGGTGCCATAGCGGGCAACCGAGGCCGCGGACAGGCGGCTGAGCCCCAATACGTCGATGCCTTTGTCGAACGCAGCCTTAGGCGACGTATACATCGGGCGATTGCCGAGATACGTCCAGGGAGACGTGTTGGACACTATCGCCACGACAAGATCCCTGATCGGGTCCGCGCCTTCGCGTTCCAGCGTGATCGTGCCGCGCCTGCGATTCGAATCTCCGAGGAACTGCCGCAGCACCTGGCGCACATACAGGGCGTGGGTCGAGGTCTTGCCGAGTTCGCGCTGCTGCTCGACCCGGCCCACGACGCCCGCGTCGAAACCGAGCCCCGCGTTGAAGGTGAACCAGCGGGCCGGGACCGACTCGTCCTCGGTGCCCGGGGTGCCCGCGGCGAGCCCGAGCCCTACGACACGCCGGCGCCCCATGGTCACGGCGTCCAGCAGGGCGCCGGTGGCCTCGACCGGGTCATTGGGCAGGCCGAGCGCACGGGCGAAGACGTTGGTGGATCCGCCGGGGACCACCGCGAGGCCCGGCAGCCGCTCGGGGTCGGGGCCGTCGTGCAGCAGGCCGTTGACGACCTCGTTGACGGTGCCGTCGCCGCCGAGCGCCACGACCAGGTCGATGTCGTTGCTGTCCGCGGCCTGCCGGCCGAGGTCGCGCGCGTGCCCCCGGTACTCGGTGGTGACCGCCTCCAGCTTCATCTGACTGGCCAGAGCGTGGATCAGTACGTCACGCGTACGTGCGCTTGTGGTGGTTGCCGCCGGATTGACCACGAGTAGTGCACGCATGGGGTGCAGCGTACCTACTGGGTGGTACCGGGCCCAGAGCGAGGTAGGGATCCGGTAAGAGGCGGCGGCGCGGGCCTGGACACCGGGCGCGGTACGGCGACGGCTACCCTGCTGGGGTGAGCAGTGAGCAGACCCCCACCCCGGACCCCGTGGCCGCCGACGGCCCCCGTCCGCGCCGGCTGACCTGGGCGGCGGCGGTGTCCGCACTGGAGGGGGCCGCGCTGCTGGCCGGGGGCGTGTGGACGTTGGTCCGCGGGCTCGTCGGTACCCCGGACGACCGGCAGGGGGCCGTCACGCTGGGCATCACCCTGATCGTGCTGGCCCTGCTGCCGCTGCTCGCGGCGCGCGGGCTGCTGCTGCGCCGCAGTTGGAGCCGGGGGCCCGCCGTGATCACCCAACTCATGGCCCTGCCCATCGCCTACAGCCTGCTCACGGCCGACAGCGTGGCCATCCCGGCGGGCATCGTCCTCGCGGTGGTGGCGGTGGCGGCGCTGGTCCTGCTGATCAACTCCGAGACCACACAGGCCCTCGGGATCCGCGGCCCGGGCCGCCGGGAGGAGCCCTGAGGGTTCTGTCCGGGGAGGCCGCGGCGGGGAGCCGTACGGGATCGGTGCACGGGTGGGTGGCCGGACCTGGTGGCGCGGTGGAGGCCGCCGAGGGGCGGGCCCTGTTCCCCGGCGGGTTGCGCCTTCGGGCTCGGGCCCGTTTCCACTGAGGGCCGCCGCCGCGACCGTACGACCGGCTCCCGCCGTCGGCGAGAGTGCCCGCGGGCCTACTCCTCCACGAGCAGCTTCTCCCGGAGCTGGGCCAGCGTCCGGGCCAGCAGGCGGGAGACGTGCATCTGGGAGATGCCGACCTCCTGCGCGATCTGCGACTGGGTCATGTTGCCGAAGAACCGAAGGAGAAGGATCCGCTTCTCGCGCGGCGGGAGGTCTTCGAGCAGGGGTTTGAGCGACTCGCGGTACTCGACACCCTCCAGCGCCTCGTCCTCCGCCCCGAGCGTGTCGGCCACCGCGGGGGACTCGTCGTCGGTGTCGGGGACGTCCAGGGAGAGCGTGGAGTAGGCGTTGGCCGATTCCAGCCCCTCCAGGACCTCTTCCTCCGAGATCGCCAGCTTCTCGGCCAGCTCGTGCACGGTGGGGGAGCGGCCGTGCTGCTGCGACAGCTCCGCCGTCGCTGTGGTGAGCGCGAGCCGCAGCTCCTGCAGCCGCCGCGGGACGCGCACCGCCCAGCCCTTGTCCCGGAAGTGCCGTTTGATCTCGCCGACGACCGTGGGCGTCGCGTACGTCGAGAATTCCACCCCGCGCTCCGGATCGAACCGGTCCACGGATTTGATCAGGCCGATGGTCGCGACCTGGGTGAGGTCGTCCAGCGGCTCGCCGCGATTGCGGAACCGGCGC
Source organism: Streptomyces sp. NPDC006012 (assembly GCF_042871185.1). Lineage (NCBI taxonomy): Bacteria > Bacillati > Actinomycetota > Actinomycetes > Kitasatosporales > Streptomycetaceae > Streptomyces > Streptomyces sp. NPDC006012. Next base: position 211,844 of record NZ_JBIAIE010000004.1, on the reverse strand, counting down.
GCAAGGTGCTCGACGAGCGGCAGGTGCATCCGGACCAGCCGGTTGCGCAGCTCCGCGTACTCGGGACTGCCGTCCTTGAGCCCGCGCAGCTCGACGAACATGGCGCGCGCCCCGCTGCGGTCCTGAGGATCGTGCTGCGTGCGGGAAACGCCCTGGGCGCCCGGCGCGTCGTCCCCGGAGTATCGCTCGTGCTCGCTCATCGTCCCGCCCGTGTTCTTTCCCCGAGCCCTGGCCTCCGCCCGGACCGGAGAGGCGACCCCGGTCCGTCCCGCCGAAGGCGCGCTCTGCATGGCACCGTCCCGGCCGGCCTGCTCGGAGTGGTCCTCCGGATGCGGCCTGGCCTGTTCGGGGATGCCGTCGATGCCGTCCGCCGTGCGCCGAGATCCGCTCGGGGCGACCTCGCCCGTGGCGGGCAGCTCCCGTGTGCCGCGCTCCTCGTCCCGCATCGGCCCGTCCCCGTTCCTCACGCCGGCCCGGGTCCCGCGCCGCGCTGTTTGTACAGGCTGATCGACACGGTCTTGTCCTCGTCGACGGCCGACGAGACCTTGCCCGCCAGAGCCGACAGCACGGTCCAGGCGAAGGTGTCCCGCGAGGGCGCGTTCCCGTCCGTGGTCGGCGCCGACACCGTGACCTCCAGCGAGTCGTCGACGAGGCGGAAGACGCAGCTGAGCACCGAGCCGGGCACGGCCTGCTGCAGCAGGATCGCGCATGCCTCGTCCACCGCGATGCGCAGATCCTCGATCTCGTCCAGGGTGAAGTCCAAGCGGGCGGCGAGTCCGGCCGTGGCCGTCCGCAGCACCGACAGGTAGGCACCCGCAGCCGGCAGCCGGACTTCCACGAAGTCCTGGGTCGCGGGTTCGCCTGCGATCTGGGACACCCTCACCTCCAAGGTGGTACAAGCTTTACAGGGCCGAGGGACGCCCCTCGGGGGTAACGCGGTTCCTGGTTCAGCGGTGACGCTATCGCGCTCGGAACATTCTGTCCCCGCGACCCCAACCCCCTGGCGTCACTCACGGTAAGCTGTGAATACGCTCCGTGTCTAGGGGGCTGCGGGCCCAAATGGGAAGAGCGCGCGCCGGGTTGACGTACCCAGGCGTCAGACGGCCGAACCGTCCGAACCGGCCGTCGACATGCAGTGTCACACGAGGACGTGGTCGACGAAGCACCAGCGCCAGTCCTCGCCCGGCTCGAAGGTCCGCATCACCGGATGGCCGGACCGCTCGTGGTGCTCCGTCGCGTGTCTCCCCGGCGACGAGTCGCAGCAGCCGACGTGGCCACAGCTCAGGCAGAGCCGCAGTTGCACCGGATGCGTGCCCTGTGCGAGACACTCCGGGCAGGTCCCGCTCTGGGGGCCCGGCTCCGGGTGCGGCAGCGCGTCGGCGTGCGTGCACTGTTTCATGATTGCCAGATTACGACGGGTGTGCGGCTGGCCGCGCGGAATACGAGGGCGGGGCGAGGACATGGACGTGATGCCGCTGCTGTTGCTGGTGGCGGGCAGTGCGGCGGTGGCCGGGGCGGCCCGGCGCACCGCGGTGCCCGCGCCGCTGCTGCTGGTCGCGGTCGGCCTGGCGGTTTCGTACGTACCCGGGGTGCCCGGGTACACCCTCGCCCCCGATGTCGTCCTTCCGCTCCTGCTGCCCCCGCTGCTGTACACCTCGGCGAGCGACAGCTCGTACCTCGACCTGCGGGCGCAGCTGCGGCCCGTGGCGCTGCTCTCGGTGGGGTACGTGCTGTTCGCGACGTTCGTCGTCGGCTGGGCGGTCTATCTGATCGTGCCCGGCATGCCGCTGACCGCCGCCCTGGTGCTGGGCGCGGTGGTGGCGCCGCCGGACGCGGTCGCGGCGACGGCGGTCGCGCGCCGGGTCGGGCTGCCCGCCCGGATCACCACCATCCTCCAGGGCGAGTCCCTGCTGAACGACGCCACCGCGATCACCGCGTACCGGGTGGCCCTCGCGGCGGCCGTCGGCGAGGGCGCCACCTGGCTCGGCGGGATCGGCGAGTTCCTGCTCGCGGCCGTCGGCGGCGTCGGCATCGGCCTGGTGCTGATGGCGCCGCTGCACTGGTTGCGTACGCATCTGAAGGAACCCCTGCTGCAGAACACGCTCTCCCTGCTGATCCCGTTCGTCGCCTACAGCGTCGCCGAGCAGGTGCACGCCTCCGGGGTGCTCGCGGTCGTGGTGGTCGCGCTCTATCTGGGACACCGCGCGTGGGAGGTCGACTTCGCCACCCGGCTCCAGGAGGACGCGGTCTGGCGGATGGTCGCCTTCGTACTGGAGTCGGCGGTCTTCGCCCTGATCGGACTGCAACTGCCGGTCGTCCTCAGCGGGCTCGGCGCGTACGAGGGCGTCGCGGCCGCGGGGTACGCGGCCGTCCTCTTCCTGCTGGTGGTCGCCGCCCGGTTCGTATGGGTGTATCCGGCGGCGTTCCTGCCGCCGCTGCTGTCCGCGCGGATCCGGCAGCGCGAGCCGAAACCCACCTGGCGGGGCGCGATGGTCACGGCGTGGGCCGGGATGCGCGGTGTGGTGTCGCTGGCCATCGCCTTCTCGATCCCGCTCACCGTGCACGGCGGACACCCCTTCCCGCAGCGCAACCTGATCCTCTTCCTGACCTTCACGACGGTCATCGGGACGCTGGTGGTGCAGGGCCTGTCGCTGCCCCCGCTGATCCGGTTGCTGGACTTCCCCGGCCGCGACCCGCAGGCGGAGACCTTGACCGAGGCCAACGCCCAGGCGCAGGCGTCCCGGGCCGCGGAGGCACGCCTCGACGAACTGCTCTCCGACGAGCGCAACGCACTGCCGCCGCCGCTCGCCGACCGCCTCCGCGCGGTCCTGGAACGCCGCCGCAACGCCGTCTGGGAACGGCTCGGCGCGGTCAACCCGGTGACCGGGGAGAGCAGCGACGACACCTACCGCAGGCTCTCCCGGGAGATGATCAGCGCCGAACGCGACGTCTTCGTACGGCTGCGGGACGGCCGCTACATCGACGACGAGATGCTGCGCACGCTGCTGCGCAGGCTGGACCTGGAGGAGGCGGCGGCGTACCGGGAGGCGGCCTAGCCGCCGCCGGGCCGCCGGGCGGGGTGGCTCGGTGGCGCCGCAGAGGCCGCGGAGAACGCGTGACCGGCCACGGTGCCGCCTTGACTGGCCAGGTGCCGCCGTGGCCGGCCGCTCCGTCATGCCCCGGCCGCGGCGGACCGCCTACGGTTCGGGGAAGGGCCGGCCTGTGATCACGGCCGCGACGGTCGTACCGGGCGGGAAGGCGCCCTCCTCCGTCAGGGCGAGCAGCCCATGGAGCAACTTGGCGACATACAGACGTTCCACCGGCAGGCCGTGACGCTGCTCGAAGTCCTCGGCGAAGGCGTCGAGTTCGGGGCTGGTGCGGGCGTAGCCGCCGCAGTGGAAGCGGTCGTCGAGCGACCAGGAGCCGCGGCGGGCACCGAAGGCGCCCTCCTGGAGGGCGTGCACCTCGGCGGCCAGGAACCCGCCTCTGAGGACCGGTATGCCCAGGGCACGCTGTCCGGGCGCGAGTCCGGCGGCGAGCCCGGCCAGCGTGCCGCCGGTGCCGCAGGCGACCGCGACGACGTCGGCGTGGCCGCGCAGTTCCTCCCCCAGGGCCTGGCAGCCGCGCACGGCTTCGGCGTTGCTGCCGCCCTCCGGGACGACGTACGCGTCCTCGGCGCCCGTCGCGTGCAGCAGGGCGCCGAGGGTGCGCGGGTCCGTCTTCCCGCGGTACGTCGATCTGTCGACGAAGTGCAGACGCATACCGTCGGCCGCGCACCGCGCCAGGGAGGGGTTCAGGGGACGGCCGGCCAGTTCGTCGCCGCGGACCACGCCGACCGTGGGCAGGCCGAGCAGGCGGCCCGCGGCGGCCGTGGCCCGCAGGTGGTTGGAGTAGGCCCCGCCGAAGGTGACGATCGTCCGCCCCTTCGCCGCGGCCAGATTCGGTCCCAGCTTGCGCCATTTGTTGCCGGTCAGCTCGGGGTGGATCAGGTCGTCGCGCTTGAGCAGCAGCCGGACACCGTGCCGGGCGAACCGGCGGTCACCGACGGCCTCGGTGGGCGACGGAAGACGAGCAGCGAGAGACACACGACCGACCATCGCACCATTGTCGCCGGGCGCCGGACAGCGGCCCCGGAGGAACGCGGGGGACGGGGGAAGACAGGACTGAGGGACGCGGGACCGGGACCGGGGAGCCGGGATCCGGGGCGGCCCCGCCGGCCGTTCGTTCAGGCGCTTCGGGCGGTCAGCCCTTCAGGCGTTCCCGGACGCGTTTTCGCAGCCAGCCCATGGTGAAGCCACGGGGGTCCACCTTGCCCGGCTGCCACTCCAGATGGCCGATGACGGAACGTTCCGTCCAGCCGTGGTGGCGGCAGATCGCCGCGGACACCTTCTCGATCGCCCGCAGCTGGGCCGCGGGCCACGGATCCTTCCCGTCGCCGAGGTTCTCGCACTCGAAGCCGTAGAAATAGCGGTTGCCGTCGGTGTCGGACTCGTGGTCGGCGGGCAGCGGCTGCTCGGCGATCACCGCGCGCAGCACGTCGTCGTCGCCGAGCCCCGCGTGGTTGGCGCGGCCGTAGCCGACGAGATGGACCCGGCCGTCCTTGGTGATCACGGCGTGGCACAGCGGGCCCGGCAGTTCGGCGTGCCCGTCCCGGCAGATGTCCACGGTCAGGGCGCTGCCCCGGGTCACCGTGTGGTGGATCATCACCCCGTGGACGGGCCCCCACGGCCCCTTGTGGTTGCGATTGTGATGTTTCCAGTCGCCGACTTCGACGACCGTGACACCCGCGGCTCTCAGAGTGTCCCGAAAACGGGTCGCGGACATGGGTGAGGCCATGGACGCCTCCTTCACACCGGGCCTGCAGTCACTTGTTGCGACCGATCGGCTACGGTAAGTTTTAGTGACATCAGGCGTCTTGGCTACTTCGTTCGGGTGGTGTGCGACTCGATTCGGACACCGAGTTGATCCGGGCGCCGAGTCCAACCGAGCATCACGCCGATCCGGACATCGCCTCGGTCCGGGTGCCGAGTTGATCCGGACACCGTGCACGCCCGGCGCCGCCCGGCGTGAAAGAGCCCTCCTTCTGCCCACTAATGCGATGATCCATTCCCGCTCTTTCGGGTAATGGTGTGGCAACCCTCCGTGCTGGAGGCTGGTCGCGAGCAAGGCCGATGCCCGGCGCAGTTCGGTGCCGGTGCAGACTGGGAGGGCAATTCTCTATGTCGGTAGGCGAAGAGGTCCGCACGGATCAGGGCAGGCCGCAGCAGTCTCTGGACACGGCGGCAGCGCGGAACCTGGCCACCACCACCAAGTCCGCGCCCCAGATGCAGGAGATCAGCTCCCGCTGGCTGCTGCGGACGCTTCCCTGGGTGAATGTGCAGGGTGGCACGTACCGCGTGAACCGGCGGCTGACGTACGCGGTCGGAGACGGCCGCATCACCTTTGTGAAGACCGGCGACCGCGTCGAGGTGATCCCTGCCGAACTGGGCGAACTGCCGGCCCTGCGGGCGTACGAGGACGGTGACGTCCTCTCCGAACTGGCCCAGCGCTGCCGTCAGCGGGACTTCGCCCCCGGCGAGGTGATCGCCTCGTTCGGCAGCCAGACCGACGAGGTGTACCTGCTGGCGCACGGCAGGGTGGAGAAGCTGGGCACGGGTCCGTACGGCGACGACGCGGTCCTCGGGGTCCTCGCCGACGGCGCCTACTTCGGCGACCAGGCGCTGCTCGACCCGGACGCCATCTGGGAGTACACGGCCCGCGCGGGCACGACGTGCACCGTGCTGATGCTGTCCCGTCAGGACTTCGAACAGGTCGCGGAGCGCTCGGACTCCCTGCGCGAGCACCTGCGGCAGTTGCGTGCCATCCCCGCCCAGCGCACCAACAAATACGGCGAGAAGGCGGTCGACCTCGCGGCGGGCCACACCGGCGAGCCGGACATCCCGCACACCTTCGTCGACTACGAGGCGAAGCCACGTGAGTACGAGCTGAGCATCGCCCAGACGGTGCTGCGCATCCACAGCCGCGTGGCCGACCTGTACAACCAGCCGATGAACCAGACCGAGCAGCAGTTGCGGCTCACCGTGGAGGCGTTGAAGGAGCGCCAGGAGCACGAACTGGTCAACAACCGCGAGTTCGGCCTGCTGCACAACTGCGAGTACGACCAGCGGATCCAGCCGCACGACGGCGTACCGGGCCCGGACGACATGGACGAGCTGCTCAGCCGGCGGCGCGGCACCAAGCTGTTCCTCGCCCACCCGCGCGCGATCTCCGCGTTCGGCCGCGAACTGAACAAGCGCGGGCTCGTCCCGGAGACCGTGGACATCGGCGGCAACCGCATCCCGACCTGGCGCGGGGTGCCGGTCTACCCGTGCAACAAGATCCCGATCAGTGAGGCGCGGACGACCTCGATCATCGCCATGCGTACCGGCGAGGACGACCAGGGCGTCATCGGCCTGCGGCAGTCCGGTATCCCGGACGAGATCGAGCCGAGCCTGTCGGTCCGCTTCATGGGCATCAACGAGCAGGCCATCATCAACTACCTGGTGACGGCCTACTACTCGGCGGCGGTCCTGGTACCGGACGCGCTCGGCGTCATGGAGAACGTCGAGATCGGCCGGTGGAGGTGACGTTTCCGCACTTTGCGGCCGTGTTCCCGCCCACCCGGGCGGGAACACCCTCGGGACACCAGCCCAGCCGGGGTGGCACCGCCACTGTCCGCGGACTCCGCGAGGGGGAGCCATGGCCGAGTTCGTGACGGAGGCGAAGCAGTGCCCTGCCGGAGAGCCCCGGCCCGGTGACCCGTCGGCGCCGGGGGACCGGCCACGGCGTGGCGGCCGGGAGGGCGGGCCCGCGGCCGACGGACACGAGGCCACGGCCATCCTGGACCGGGCCCGGGGGTCGGTCGACCCCGAACTGCGGGCCGCTGTCGAGTCGCTGCCCGGCGCCATGGGCCGGATCGCGCGCTACCACTTCGGCTGGGAGCACGCGGACGGCACGCCGGCGGCGGGCAACGCGGGCAAGGCCATCCGGCCCGCGCTGGTCCTCACCGCGGCCTCGGCACTCGGCGGATCCGGGGCGCGCACGGCGGTCCTGCGGGCCGCCGCGGCGGTGGAGCTGGTGCACAACTTCACCCTGCTGCACGACGACGTGATGGACCGGGACACCTCACGCAGGCACCGGCCCACGGCATGGACGGTGTTCGGCGTCCCCGACGCGATCCTCGCCGGGGACGCCTTGCAGGCACTGGCCCTGCGGCTGCTCGCCGAGGACCCGCATCCGGCGGCCCGGGCCGCCGCCGCCCGGCTCGCGGACTGCGTGGTCGAGCTGTGCGAGGGCCAGCACGCGGACACGGCGATGGAGCAGCGCGCCCCCGACGAGGTCCGCCTCGACGAGGTGCTCGTCATGGCCGAGGCCAAGACCGGCGCGCTGATCGGTTGCGCCTGCGCTGTCGGCGGGCTCTACGCGGGCGCGGACGACGAAGTGGTCGCGGCGCTGGACGCGTTCGGACGTCAGGCCGGGCTCGCCTTCCAGCTGATCGACGACGTCATCGGGATATGGGGTGACCCGGAGCGCACCGGCAAGTCGGCCGGCGCCGACCTAGCCGTCCGCAAGAAGTCCCTGCCGGTGGTCGCGGCCCTGACGTCCGGCACCCCGGCGGCGGCCGAGCTGGCCGAGCTGTACGGACGGCCGTACGACGAGCAGGATCTGGAGCGGACCGCGCAGGCCGTGGAGCGTGCGGGCGGCCGGGACTGGGCCCAGGTCCAGGCGGCCGACCGGATGTCCCGGGCGATGCAGGAACTGGTCCGCGCGGTTCCCGATCCGGAGGCGGCCGGGGGCCTGCTCGCGCTGGCCGAGTTCGTCACCCGGCGCAGCAGCTGAGGCGCACCGGCCCGCCTGCGAAAAGGCCCCCGAGCCAGCACGGGAGTGTGCGGCTCCTGACCCCGCACGTCCCCCGACGGCTCCGGCCCGGCCGGTCCCGTGCACTCAGCGGCGCGCGGGACCAGTCTTCTCCCGTCCACTCCCGTCGATCTACTCCCGCAGGGCCGGGCGCGACGGGAGCAGGCGGGCCCCGGACCCGCCACAGCGGGCGCCGGTCCCGGGCCCGCCCTACGCTGTCGGCATGGACAGCGAGGAACACACCTGTCCCGTCTGCGGACAGCCGGTCAAAACGGTCGTCAAGCGGCACAAGACCCTGGGCGCCTGGGTTCCGGTGTGGGGCCCCGGCCCGTGCCACAACCCCCACTGCGCGGCCTGCGCCGGTCCCGCCGACGAGCGAACCCACCGCGGACCGCGGGAGAACCCCGCGAAGCGGCACTGATCCGGGCCCCGCCGGGCCGTTCCGGTCCCGGCGGGCGGCGGGGGCACCGCTCGCGGGCACGGGCGGCCCGGGGGGAGGCCGTAGCGTGACCCCATGCCGAAACTCCCGTACATCCTCCACATCACGGAACGTGCCCTGTGGGACGCGGCCCGCGAGCGCGGCACGTATGAGATGTCCACCCGCGGCCGCACGCTGCGGGAGGTGGGGTTCATCCACTTCTCCTCCCGCGCCCAACTCCCGCGCGTGGCGGCCTTCCTGTACGGCTCGTACGACCGTCCCGAGGACCTGGTGGTCCTGGTCGTGGACCCGGCGCTCCTCGGCGTACCGGTGCGGTGGGAGGCGGTGGAGCCGGACGGCGAGGAGTTCCCGCACGTCTACGGACCGGTGCCGGTCGCGGCCGTGGTGGACGTGGAGCCCTGGGCGTGACGGTGCCGGGGGGACGGCGCCGGACCTGGCGCTGGGCGATGGCGCTGTGGGCGCTGGCCGTGGCCGGCGGGGGAGGGCTCACCCTCTGGCTCCAGGCCGGGACCGGCCCCCGGGAGCCCTACGTCTGGGAGCGGACCCGGACCACGCCCGCACCGCCGCCCGCGGCGGACGGGGACGACAGCGGGTGCCCGCCCACGCCCCCCGCCCTGCCGTCGGCTCCGCCGGCCGCACCGTCGAGTCTGCCCTCGTCCCTGCCCACCGGACCGGGCGTCATGGTCTGCGCGTACGCGAGCCTGTCTCGTCACTGACCCCTGGCGGCGGCGGAGACCCCTGGCGGCGGACCGTCCGTCTCCGGATCCCGCCGGGTCAGGCAGTACCGGCCGCCCGCCGGGTCGCGCAGCACCGTCCCGTGCGGACCGTGGGCCACGACGGCGGCGCCGTGTGCCTCGGGCACGCCCGGGCCGCCGCGACGTCCGCGCAGGCCAGGCCAGGCCGGGATGGGCGGCGGCGGGCCACTCGTCCGCGAGCCGCTGGAGCAGGATCCGGACGGGCAGACCCGGCGGCGGCCGCAGTACCCGGAACTCGGGAAGCGAGCCGGCCGGCGGCTCCCAGCCGGTCAGTCCGGCCCAGAAGGCGCACTCGGCGTCGTACGCGAACGGCGGGCAGCCGGCGGGCCGGTCGACGACGGCGTAGGTCCAGCGGACACGCATGCGCTGACCGTAGGCGGCCGGGCCAGGCCGGGCCGCGGAACAGAAAACCGCACCCGGCCCCAGCAGGACACCGTGATCGGCGCCCCGGGGACCGGGTGCGGAAAGGGAGACCAGGCGATCAAAGAAATCGCAGGTCGGAAGGCATGAGGAGATCAGGCCTTCTTGGTCTCCCAGAAGATCTTGTCGATCTGGGCGATGTAGTCCAGGGCCTTCTGGCCCGTCGCCGGGTCCTTGGACGCCTTGGCGGCCGAGAGGGCCTTCAGGGCGTCGTTGACCAGCTGGTGCAGCTCCGGGTACTTCTCGAAGTGCGGCGGCTTGAAGTAGTCGCTCCACAGCACGGAGACGTGGTGCTTCGCCAGCTCGGCGCGCTGCTCCTTGATGACGGTGGCACGCGCCTGGAAGTGCGGGTCGTCGTTGCCGGCCATCTTTTCCTGGACGGCCTTCACCGACTCCGCCTCGATGCGGGCCTGGGCCGGGTCGTACACGCCGCAGGGCAGGTCGCAGTGCGCGCTGACCTTGACCTTGGGGGCAAACAGGCGGGAAAGCATGGAGCATTCCTTCCTCGTGATCGTCTTCTCAGGTGGGACATTACTCCCTGAGAAGCGGGATTTCGCGAGTGCCCCCTTGGGCTTAGGACAAAAGTCCAGGGTCAGACTGGGACTGGTGGAGGAACGGACCGGGGAGGTGCCGGCGATGCCGGAGCTGTCGCAGGAGATCGACCGGGGGAGGGCCGTGCCCTTCGGGCTGGCCGAGGTGTCGGGGCCGTCCATGGTGCCCACGCTGTATCACGGGGACTGGCTCGTGCTGCGGTACGGCGCCCGGATCAGGCCAGGCGACATCGTGGTCCTGCGCCACCCCTTCCAGCAGGATCTGCTCGTCGTCAAGCGTGCCGTGGAACGCCGCGAGGGCGGCTGGTGGGTGCTGGGGGACAACACGTACGCGGGCGGTGACAGCACCGACTACGGGGTCGTGCCGGAGGAACTGGTCCTCGGCCGGGTCCGGCTGCGGCTGCGGCCGCGCAGACAGGATCAGCGTTCGCCGCTGGCACTGGTGGGCTGGGCCTGGTCGGCGGTCAGGCCGGTGTTCTCGGACCGGTCGGCCTCCAGACGTTTGCGCGCGCGGTAGGCGGCCACGTTGGCGCGCGTGGCACAGCGGTCCGAGCAGTAGCGCCGGGAGCGGTTGGTCGAGGTGTCCAGGTAGGCGTTGCGGCAGGGAGCCGCCTGGCACAGACCCAGGCGGTCCACGCCGTACTCGGTCAGGTGGAAGGCCAGTCCCATGGCGGCGGTCGCCGCGTAGCCCGCGGTGGCGTTCGACGGGTGGTCGGCGAGGTGCATGTGCCACAGCGGGCGGCCGTCGTCGTCCCGGTGATCGTGGCCGGAGATCTGCGGGCTGACCGGGAATTCCAGCAGCAGCGAGTTCAGCAGGTCGACCGCCAGTGTTTCGTCGCCCTGATCGGCGGCCTCGAAGACGGCGCGCAACCGGGCCCGCACCGAGCGGAAGCGGGTGACGTCGGCGTCGGTCGCGCGGCGGCCCGCCGACTGGTTGACGCCGAACAGGCCGCGGACGGCCTCGACCGTGGTGAGCGCGTCCTTGCCCCGGAGCGGCTCCTCGCTGTTGACGAGGCGCACGGCGTAGTCCGAGTAATAGGCCAGTTCCACTTGTAGTCCTTACGGTGGAGCTCTATCGTCGGGGATGCGATCGGGTAAGAGACGATCGCCCTTTCAGGGTATTACGGACCTTCGCGGTGGAGGGGTTGCGATGACGGACGCGTACGCGGTCGCCACAGGCGCCGACTGGCGGGCCTGGCAGGAGAGCTGGGACCGGCAGCAGGAGTGGTACATGCCCGACCGCGAGGAACGCTTCACGATCATGCTCGACATGGTGGAGACCTGCGTCGGCACCGCGCCGCGCGTGCTCGACCTCGCCTGCGGCACCGGCAGCATCACCGCCCGGCTGCTCACGCGCTTCCCGCAGGCCACCAGCACCGGCGTCGACCTCGACCCGGCGCTGCTCGCCATCGCCGAGGGCACCTTCGCGGGCGACGAACGGGTCAGCCTCGTCACCGCCGACCTCAAGGACCCGCAGTGGCCGTCGCTGCTGCCGTACGACTCGTACGACGCGGTCCTGACTGCCACTGCCCTTCATTGGCTGCACGGCGACCCCCTCGCGGCCCTCTACGGTCGTGTCGCGGACCTCGTGCGCGACGGCGGTGTCTTCATGAACGCGGACCACATGATCGACGACACCACGCCCCGGATCAACGCCGCCGAGCGCGCTCAGCGGCACGCCCGCATGGATCAGGCCAAGAGCGCCGGCGCCCTCGACTGGGCCGAGTGGTGGCAGCTGGCCGCGAACGATCCGGTCCTGGCCGGACCGACGGCCCGCCGTTTCGAGATCTACGGCGAGCACGCCGACGGCGACATGCCGCCGGCTGCGTGGCACGCGCGCGTACTGCGCGAGAAGGGCTTCGCGGAGGCCCGCCCGGTGTGGTGCTCGCCCTCCGACACGCTGCTGCTCGCGCTCAAGTAGCCGGACGGTACCCGGGGCGGCGGGGGCGGGGCCCGTAGGTGGGGCCGGCCCCGTGGTGGGGCCCCGGGTGTGCCCGGGGCCCGGGCCAGCGACATGCCGGTCAGCGGTCTGTGACGGGCCGGCGGTGCCGCCGGCCCGTCGTCGTCCGCCGCGGGACCGGCTGCGAGACCCGCCGCGGGGCCGGCCGCGAGACTGCCTTCGCGCGGCGCCGCTCGGAGCCCGGTGACCACCTCGGCGAGGAACTGCCTGCAGCCCCCGGTGACCGCTTCGGCGTGGAGCACGCCTGGAGCACGGAGACCGCCTTCCGGCGGAGCCCCTGGAGCCTGGTGACCGCCTTCGGGCGGAGCGCTCGGCGCACCTTCGGGCGGAGCGCTCCGATGACTCAGAGGGCTCCGATGACTCAGAGGACTCCGATGATTCAGAGGACTCCGATGATTCAGAGGACTCCGAGGAGTCAGAGCACCTCCTCCGGCAGGAAGGACTCAGAGCACCTTCGACAGGAAGGCCCTCGTGCGCTCGTGCTGGGGGTCGGTCAGGACGTCGCGCGGATGGCCGGACTCGACCACCACCCCGTCGTCCATGAACACCAGCGAGTCCCCGACCTCACGGGCGAAGCCCATCTCGTGCGTGACGACGATCATCGTCATGCCGTCCTCGGCGAGGTCCCGCATCACGTCGAGCACCTCGCCGACCAGCTCCGGGTCGAGGGCCGAGGTCGGCTCGTCGAACAGCATCAGCTTGGGCTCCATCGCCAGGGCACGGGCGATGGCCACGCGCTGCTGCTGGCCGCCGGAGAGCTGGGCCGGGTAGTGACCGGTGCGGTCGCCGAGCCCCACCCGGTCGAGCAGCCGCTGCGCCCGCTCCCGGGCGACGGCCTTGGACTCGCCCTTGACCTGGACCGGCGCCTCCATGACGTTCTCCAGCGCCGTCATGTGCGGGAAGAGGTTGAAGCGCTGGAACACCATGCCGATGTTCCGTCGCTGCGCCGCGACCTCCCGCTCCTTCAGTTCGTAGAGCTTGTCGCCGCGCTGCCGGTAGCCGACGAGGTCGCCGTCGACGTAGAGCCGTCCGGCGCTGATCTTCTCCAGGTGGTTGATGCACCGCAGGAAGGTGGACTTGCCCGAGCCGGAGGGTCCGATGATGCAGAACACCTCGCGCGGGTTCACCTCCAGGTCGATGCCCTTGAGGATGTGCGAGAGCCCGAAGGACTTGTGCACGCCCTCGGCCCTGACCATCGGCCCGCCGGCCGCGCCGCCGCCGGTGTCCTTGCTGAGAGTGCTCATCGGGCCACCTCCGGGCGACGGAACGAACCGAACAGGCGGAGGTTCTTCCTGAGCCTCTGCAACGGTGTCGGCGGCAGGCTGCGGGACGAACCGCGGGCGTAACGGCGTTCCACGTAGTACTGCGCGATGCTGAACACCGTGGTGAGGATCAGGTACCAGATCGACGCCACGAAATACATCTCGACGACGGCCAGCGAGGTGCTGGAGATGTCCGTGGCCCGCTTGATCAGTTCGTTGAACTGGACCGCGTAGGCGAGCGACGAGGTCTTCAGCATGTTGATGTACTCGTTGCCGGTCGGCGGCACGATCACCCGCATCGCCTGCGGGAGGATCACCCGCCGCAGCGTCTTGCCCTGGGTCATGCCCAGCGCGTGCGACGCCTCCGTCTGGCCCAGGTCCACCGACTGGATGCCGGCCCGGACGATCTCCGACATGTACGCGGCCTCGTTCAGGCCGAGACCCAGCAGCGCGGTCAGGAACGGCGTCATGACCTGGTTCATCTCGTCCTTGTAGAACCCCAGGTTGAGGATGGGGAACACCAGCGAGATGTTGTACCAGAGCAGCAGTTGGACCAGGACCGGGGTGCCGCGGAAGAACCAGACGTAGAACCAGGCGACCGTGCTGGTCACCGGGTTCGACGACATCCGCATCACGGCGAGGACGACGCCCAGGACCAGGCCCAGCGCCATGGCGAGCACGGAGATGTACAGCGTGTGCCAGGCCCCGGAGAGGATCGTCCCGTCCGTCAGGTACTTCGGGATGACGCTGTAGTTGATCTTCGCGTTGGAGAAGGCCATGCCGATCAGCACCAGGACGGCGATGACCAGCACTCCGGCCACCCAACGGCCGTAGTGGCGTACCGGGATGGCCTTGATCTGCTCCGGCGGAACGGTCGGCGCCGGAATCTTGTCGGCGGTGTCAGACACGGTGGCTGCCCTTCAGTCCTTCAGTACTTCGCTCGTTCAGTACTGCCGGACGTTCAGGAACCGCCGTTGATCTTGGCCTCGGTCACGGCGCCCGCCGTGACGTTCCACTTCTCCATGATCTTGCCGTACTCGCCGTTCTTGATGATGGCCGCCATGGCGGCCTGGAGGGCGTCGCGCAGCTGGGTGTTCTTCTTGCTGACGCCGATGCCGTACGGGCCGGCCTCGATCTGGTCGCCGATGACCTCGAAGTCCTTGCCGCCACCGGAGGTCTTGGCGTTGTAGGCCGCGACCGGGAAGTCGTTGAGGTCCGCCACGGACGCGCCCTGCTTGAGGCGGAGCAGGGCCTCGGGGTCGGTGTCGAAGGTCTGGAGCGTGATCGCCTTCTTGCCGTCCTGCGTGCACTTCTTGGTCTGCGCCTTGGCGATGTCCTCGGACGTGGTGGCCTTCTGCAGGGCCACGACCTTGCCGCACAGGTCGTCCAGCGACTTGATGCCCTTCGGGTTGCCCTTCTGGACGAGGATCGCGGTGCCGGCCGTGAAGTAGTCGACGAAGTCGACACCGTCGCCGACCTTCTGGCCGGTGTTCGAGTCGATGCCGTCCTGGCGGGCCTTCGTGTCGTTCATCGCGGACATGATCACGTTGAACCGGTTCGCCTGCATGCCGACGACGAGGTTGTCGAACTTGCCGTTCTGGAACTCGAACTTCACGCCCAGCTGCTTGCCGAGGGCGTCCGCGATGTCCGGGTCGATGCCCACGGCCTTGCCGTCCTGCATGTACTCCACGGGCGGGTAGGCGATGTCCGAGCCCACCTTGATGACACCCGCGTCCCGGATGTCCTTGGGGAGCTTGGCGGCGAGCGGTGCCGAGGCGGAGGAACCGGTGGAGTCGCCGCCCTTGTCGGTCTGGTCACCGCAGCCGGCCAGCAGCAGCGTGCCTGCGACCGCTATCGCACCGGCCGCTGCTAGCCGGGAGTGCGCGGCGGTTGTGCGACGGGTGGGGCGAGCGGCCATGGGTTCCTCCGGCTAGTGGATGATGATGCCGATGGGTCGACGAGAACACACACCTTTGGGTGTCGCGACCTCGTGGGTTAACGCATCTTGCCACTGTGGCTACGCCAATCAGGCGACCGACTATGTCAAAATCGGATAACGGGTGATCCTCGAACCGTGCAGGTCGCTCCATCGAATCGGACCGATTACGGACATCCTTCGTGGCTACCGGAACAAGTCCGGAACATCTGCGGCGCGTCTCGCCATGTGATCAATGCGTGCCGGTGCCGGTGCCGGTGCCGGTCGTCGTGCGGGCGGACCTCCGCACGGACGGACCCCCGCCGCGGCCCGAGCCGCCGGGGCGGTGGCGTCGGGGCGGTGCAGGCAGGTGTCGTCCTCGGGCTTGGGGCGCGGTCCTCGGGCTTGGGTCGTCGATTTCGGGCTTGCGCCGTCGTCTTCGAGCGGTGTCTTCCGACGGTCCCGTCGGGCGGTCTCTTCAGGCCGTCTCTTCAGATCGTCTCTTTTCGCGGTGCGGCGCGCCACGCCACGAAGCGTGGCCCTGTACCCAGAGACGGCCCGCTGCCCAGTGAACTCGTCGTCGGACCCGTCCGTCGGGTAAGAAGGTTCTTTACACCCCTCATCCGGGGCTCCCGGGCGCGTGTGCGGCGCGCTCGTCGCGTACGACCCGTACGCACAGGTCAGCCGGGTCGTATGCGGTCCCGCCCACTCTTCACCAGGAGTGGCCCTCACCCTCACACCATGAACACTTAAGGGGTAAACAAGTGGCAGCGGAGATCGTCAATCCTCGCAGCGACAGCAAGGCGGATCAGGACGGCGGGGCCGGGCCCCTCGATTCCTTCGACCCGGCCTTCGCACTTCACCGCGGCGGCAAGATGGCCGTGCAGGCCACCGTGCCGGTCCGTGACAAGGACGACCTGTCCCTCGCCTACACGCCCGGTGTCGCGCGCGTGTGCACCGCGATCGCGGAGCGGCCGGAACTGGTCAACGACTACACGTGGAAGTCGTCCGTGGTGGCCGTCGTCACCGACGGCACGGCCGTCCTCGGACTCGGGGACATCGGTCCCCAGGCGTCCCTTCCGGTGATGGAGGGGAAGGCGATCCTGTTCAAGCAGTTCGGCGGGGTCGACGCGGTGCCGATCGCGCTCGACTGCACGGACGCCGACGAGATCGTGGAGACCGTGGTCCGCCTCGCGCCGTCCTTCGGCGGGGTGAACCTGGAGGACATCTCCGCGCCGCGCTGCTTCGAGATCGAGCGCAGGCTCCAGGAACGGCTGGACATCCCCGTCTTCCACGACGACCAGCACGGGACGGCCGTCGTCACCCTGGCCGCGCTGCGCAACGCGGCGCGGCTGAGCCGACGGGAGATCGGAAACCTGCGGGTGGTCATCTCGGGCGCCGGGGCGGCCGGGGTCGCCATTGCCAAGATGCTGGTCGAGGCCGGGATCGGGGACGTGGCGGTGGCCGACCGCAAGGGCGTCGTGTCGGCCGACCGGGCCGACCTGACGCCGGTCAAGCGGGAGCTCGCCGGGTTCACCAACAAGGCGGGCCTCACGGGTTCCCTGGAGGACGCGCTGGCGGGCGCGGACGTCTTCATCGGCGTCTCCGGCGGTACGGTCCCGGAGGCGGCGGTGGCCTCGATGGCGAAGGGGGCCTTCGTGTTCGCGATGGCCAACCCGGATCCCGAGGTGCACCCGGACGTCGCGCACAAGTACGCGGCGGTCGTCGCGACCGGCCGGTCGGACTTCCCGAACCAGATCAACAACGTGCTGGCCTTCCCCGGGATCTTCGCGGGCGCGCTCCAGGTGCGGGCCTCCCGGATCACCGAGGGGATGAAGCTCGCGGCGGCGGAGGCGCTGGCGGCGGTCGTCGGCGACGATCTCGCCGCCGACTACGTCATCCCCTCGCCGTTCGACGAGCGGGTCGCCCCCGCGGTGACGGCGGCGGTGGCCGCGGCGGCCCGGGCGGAGGGCGTCGCCCGCCACTGAGGTCGCGCGGCTGCGTCAGCGCGCGGGCGCGTGAGCCTGGGTGTCGGTCGGGGCATGTCAGTGGACGGGTGTCGGCGAGTGGCTTTTCTCGCCGGCACCCGTCTCGCCCGCACTCGGTCGCCGGGCTCCCGTCGGCGGATGCCGGTGAGCTGTTCGTGTCGTCGGACGGGTGCCGGTGGAAACGTGCATGCGTGCAGGACACCCTGCCCTCGTCCGTCCTGGTCCTGGTCCTGGTTCCGGGGCCGGCGGGCAGGGTGCGGAGCCCCGAGGCGTCTCGGCGCGCAAGAAGGCATGTGTCACAGCGCTGCCTGGTTCCGTGTATGGGGCGGGGAACCTATCGTCAAGCCCATGTTCGCTGTCTACGCCACCCGTATCGACCCTGACCAGCCGCTCTCCGGCCTTGAGTTGGGGGAGCGCCCGGCCCCCGAGGCCCGCCCCGGCTGGAGCACCGTCGACGTCAGGGCCGCCTCCCTCAACCATCACGACCTCTGGTCGCTTCGGGGCGTCGGCCTCCCGGAGAACCGGCTGCCGATGATCCTCGGCTGTGACGCCGCCGGCGTCGACGAGGAGGGCAACGAGGTCGTCCTGCACTCCGTCATCGGCCAGACCGGCCACGGCGTCGGCCCCAAGGAACCCCGGTCCATCCTCACCGAGCGCTACCAGGGCACCTTCGCGGAGCAGGTGGCCGTCCCCACCTGGAACATCCTGCCGAAGCCCAAGGAGCTGTCCTTCGAGGAGGCCGCCTGTCTGCCCACGGCCTGGCTGACGGCGTACCGCATGCTGTTCACCAACGCCGGGGTACGGCCGGGTGACTCGGTTCTCGTGCAGGGCGCGGGCGGCGGGGTCGCCACGGCCGCGATCGTGCTCGGCAAGGCGGCGGGGCTGCGGGTCTTCGCCACCAGCCGGGACGAGGCGAAGCGCAAGCGGGCCGTGGAGCTGGGCGCCGTGGAGGCGGTGGAGTCGGGCGCGCGGCTGCCGCAGCGCGTGGACGCTGTGATCGAGACCGTCGGCGCCGCCACCTGGTCCCACTCGGTCAAGTCCCTGCGGCCCGGCGGCACGATCGTCATCTCCGGGGCCACCAGCGGCGACCGGCCCTCCCACGCCGAGCTGACCCGGATCTTCTTCCTGGAGCTCAAGGTCGTCGGCTCGACCATGGGCACCAAGGACGAGCTGGAGGACCTGCTCTCCTTCTGCGCCGCCACCGGCGTCCGCCCCGTCATCGACGAGGTGCTGCCGCTGGACCGTGCCCGCGAGGGATTCGAACGGCTGGAGTCAGGAAACCAGTTCGGGAAGATCGTGCTCACCAACGGCTGACCGCGGCCTCACCTCCCTGCCGACGGCCGACCCGGCTCCCGGGTCGGCCGTCGGCGTTTGTCAATCGTGGTTGACGCTGCTGGCATGTCAACGTAGGTTGACATCATGACCGAAGCAACCAATCTCGCCGAGCGCGCGGGCGACCGCGACCCGCGGGTCGGGCTGCGGGCCGTCGTCGCCCTGCGCAGGCTGCTGGAGCAGCTGGAGTCCGTGCAGGTGCGCAACGCGCGCAATCAGGGCTGGTCGTGGCAGGAGATCGCCACCGAACTCGGGGTCAGCAGACAGGCCGTGCACAAGAAGTACGGGAGGCAGTGATGTTCGAACGATTCACCAGGCACGCCCGCGAAGTCGTCCAGGGCGCCGTGGAGCACGGGCAGCGAGAGGGGGCACGGACCGTCGAGGCCGACCACCTGTTGCTCGCCCTGCTCGACCGGGAGGGGAGCCGCGGCTCCTTCGCCCTGGCCGCGCTGGGGCTCGCCGACCGCAAGGAAGCCGTACGGAGCGGGCTGGACGAGGCCCGCCGCCGGGGCGGGCTCACCCGTGCGGACGCCGACGCGCTGGCCGGGCTCGGAATCGACGTCTCCGAGATCGTCCACCGGGTCGAAGAGGCACACGGCGTCGGAGCGATGTCCGGCAACCGCAGGGACCGGGGGTGGTGGTCGTCGGGCCATCGCCCGTTCAGCCGGGGCGCCAAGGACGTCCTGGAACGGGCCCTGCGCACCGCCGTGGGCCGCCGGGACCTCCATATCGGCGACGAGCACATCCTCATCGCGCTGACGGTCTGCCCCGGAGCGCCCGCCGAGATCCTCGCCGACCACGGAGTGACGTACGAGTCCCTGACACGCGTGTTGTACGGCGACGGGGAGGCCAAGGCGGGCTGACGGACCCCATCGCTCCCCGGGAGTTGGTCCTCCGGCTCGGCGTCGGCCCGGGAACTCCGGTGCTGAGTGGGCCGGCTGTTTCCGTTTTCGGGCGTCCGTTTTCGGAATCCGGTTTCGAGTCTCCGTTGCCTCCGGGTGCGGGTGCGGGTGTCCGTGCGGCTCCGGCCCCGCGCCGCCTGCCAGTGACGGGCGCGGGCAGCCGGGCGGGGACGGGGGCGTGTAGTGCGGCCGGGTGCGGGTGGTGTGGTCAGGGGCGGGGGCGGCGAAGGATCACCCCGATGTGAGCCGCCGCCGCCGACAGATGGCGGCGGGTGTCCCGCAGTTGGTCGGCGGTGACGCCGTGGTCGCGGGCCGCGTCCCGGATGTCGTCGCGGAAGCGGTCGAGGAGGCGGTCCAGATCACGGGCCGGGTCGCCGCTGGGGTCCTCCTGGGCCCACGCCGGAATGTAGTCGGCCGGGAAATCCTCCGGAGTCTGCTCGTACTCCGGGGTGGGTGCGGGATCGCGGGTCCCGGTCTTGGGTCCTGCGTCCGTGCGCGATCCGGTGCCCGCGCGCGTGTCCGGGCCGGACCGGCCGAAACCGAAGTCCTTGCCGAACTCCTTCCCGAAGTCCTTTCCGAACTCGCCGAACTCCTTGGCGAGTTCGCTCAGCCCCTCGCGCATCCCGGAGGGCCAGTCGCCCCGCCCGAAGTGGTCCTGTACCCGCTCCTGGACCCGCCGGGCGATCCGCTGCATCTCCTCCTGGGCCTGCACGCGCGCCCGGGCCTGGGCCTCCTGGGCCTGGTGCCGGGCCCGCTGGGCCTCCTCGCGGGCCCGGCGGCTCTCGTCCTTCGCCCGCCTGGCCTGCTCCTTCCACTCCTGCTTGGCGCGGCGCATCTCCTCCTTGGCCGCCCGCCAGGACTCCTTGTCGCCCAGGTCGCCGTACTCCCCGAAGGGGGGCTGGTCCGCGGATCGGGTTCCGGTGCCGCGCCGGGCCTCGGAGGCAGCGGCCCGCATCTCGCGGCGCAGGTCGCCCGCCGCGCCGCGCACGTCCGCCCGGATCTCGGCGGCGAGTTCCGCGACCGACTCGCGGATCTCCAGTTCCAGATCGGCCAGTTCCCCGCTGCGGTCGGCCAGTTCGGCGCGGCCCGCGTCCGTGATGGCGTACACCTTTCGGCCGCCCTCGGTGGTGTGCGTGACCAGGCCCTCGGCCTCCAGCTTGGCCAGCCGGGGGTAGACGGTGCCCGCCGACGGTGCGTACAGCCCCTGGAAGCGCTCCTCAAGGAGACGGATCACCTCGTAGCCATGGCGCGGCGCCTCGTCGAGCAGCTTGAGGAGGTAGAGGCGGAGACGGCCGTGGGCGAAGACGGGAGGCATGTCAGAGCACCTTCTGGTCGGTCGTGCCGTCGGCCGGGGCGCTCGTCGCGTCGGCTGCCGGGCCGGAAGCGGAATTGTCCCCCGACGTGTGCTGGGACGCGGCCGGATCCGCTTCGCCGTCGTCCCTGGCGATGTCCTCGTCTTCCTTCGGCGGGCGGCGCAGCAGAGCGATCGAGCCGGAGACCGTGGTGGCCCGGAGCTTGCCGGTGCCCGCGCCGAGGCGGCCGGTGATCTTGTGGGCGCCCCACTGGCCGTGCACCCGCAGGTCGTCGAAGGCGTTGGAGACCGAGCCGCTGGCCGTGTTCGCCTCCACCTCCGCGTCCGCCGGGTGCGGCAGCCGGATGGCGATCTCGCCGGAGACGCTGATCAGCCGGACATCGGTGGGGCCGTCCGGATCGAGGTCGACGATCATCGATCCGCTGACCGACTCGGCGTGCACGGAGGAGCCCGCACCCTCGACGACGGTCAGGTCGCCCGAGACGGAGTGGTAGCGCAGGTCGCCCGTGACGGCCTGGGCCTCAAGGCTGCCGGACACCGTCTCGGCCCGGACCGGGCCGGAGAGGGCGACGAGTGTCGTGTCACCGGTGACGCCCTTGACCACCGATGTGCCGCTGATGCCCGAGATCACGGCGCCGGCGCCGACCACGCCCACCTCCACGCCGGACTGCGCGGGGACGGCGAGGGAGACGACCGCGCTGCGCCGCCAGCCCTTGCGGTCCAGCCACTTGAGGAAGCCCTTCCAGGGCAGGTCCTCGTACGCCACCGTGAGGTTGCCGTCCTGCTGGGTGACCACCAGGGGCGGGCCCTCGATCTGCGAGACCTCCAGCCGGGCGGAACCCTCGTCCGTGCCCACGACGTTGACTGTTCCGTTGACGATGCGTACGTGCAGTTCGCGCACGGGGTCGTCGAAGACGAGCTTCGTGGGCTCTGCGACGGACCACTCGGACATGGTGCTGACCTCCTCGACGGCGACGCGACGCGCCATATCGCGTCTTCCCTCAAACACGATATATCGTGGTCGCGCAAAGTCAAGACACTCGTTCACCGAGCCGCCACGCGGGTCCTCGACGGCACCCTCGCATTCCGTCCGAGCCGCCGGCCCGGTGAGAGCGGAACGATGCGTGCCGTGCCCAGGGGGCGGGGTGGTGCGAGGCCGTCCCGGCCGTGGGGTCGACGCGATGGGGAGCGACCGCCTCGGGTCCGAGCCCACGCGTCGGTACGGCCATGACGGCATGAGGGGTGGGACGCGCGACCGCGGTGAAGGGGAGGAGCCACGGTGGGCGGGGTCGGTCCTCGCGTGGGGCAACAAGGGGGCGCGGTACCGGCGGGCGCACGGGGGCGGGGGGACGTGGGGGTGCATCGAGGGTGCGGGGAGCTGCGGAGTGCGGGGAGGTGCTGGTGGGCGGGGTCGGGCGGGTGAGCTGGGCGGCCGTGCCGCGCGGCGGCCCCTGACGGCGGCCATCGGTGTCGCGCGCGACACCGATGAAACCGCGGGAGGGAGCGCCGGAGACTGCCGATCCGTTCTGACCGGCCGGCCGTTCCGACGGTTCTGACCTGCTTGCTCGGCCTGCTCGGTCTGACCGGCCTGACCTGCTTGCTCGGCCTACTCGTCGTCCTCGTCGTCTTCGTCGTCCAGTCGCGCCAGCCAGGTGGCCAGGCGTTCCACGGGCACCTCGAAGTCGGGGTTCAGGTCGACGAAGGTCCGCAACTGCTCGGCGAGCCACTCGAAGGTGATCTGCTCCTCGCCGCGCCGCTTCTCCAGTTCCTCGATGCCGCGGTCGGTGAAGTACATGGTGGGCTCTCCTGCATGGTCACGTGTGCGTACTGACTGCGTACCAGCCTAATCCGGGGTGTAGGCGGCTTGGTCCGGTCTTCGCAAGGGGCTGGGTGAGCGGTCGACAACGGGCAGCGGAACGCCTTCGGCCCTCATGGTCCTGGAGACCCGCTCGCGAAATTACCGGCGGTCGGCCGGACGTTGATCGGCACGGCACGAGCCCGTCCCAGGGCCGACCTCCTGTTTCATCCGCGAGCCCGCGAGCTCTGCAGACAGCCCGAGCCCCTGGGGTGCGCTGGTGTCGCGAACGGCTACTGAGATGGCTGACCTGTGAGTCCTGGGATTAGGACGCTGTGCGACCCGCATGTGCTCGTGACCTGCGTAAATGAACGGATCTGGGAGGATGGCTCGACTGTTTTCTGCGGCATCGACTGGGCGGAGCGCCACCACGACGTCACCGTCGTCGATGACACCGGCACCCTGCTCGCCAAGGCTCGCATCAGCGATGACGCGGCCGGTTACAGCAAGCTCCTGGACCTGTTGGCCGAACACGGCGACAGCCCGGAGACTCCCATACCCGTGGCCATCGAAACCAGTCGTGGCCTGCTCGTGGCCGTCCTGCGCAGCAGCAACCGCAAGGTCTTCGCGATCAATCCGCTGGCCGCCTCCCGCTACCGCGACCGACACGGTGTCAGCCGCAAGAAGTCCGACCCGGGCGACGCCCTGGTCCTGACGAACATCCTGCGCACCGACATGCACGCCCACCGGCAACTGCCCGCCGACAGCGAACTCGCCCAGGCCATCACCGTGCTGGCCCGAGCCCGGCAGGACGCCGTCTGGAGCCGCCAGCAGGTCGCCAACCAGGTCCGCTCCCTGTTGCGCGAGTACTACCCCGCCACCCTGCACGCCTTCCAGGGCAAGGAAGGCGGCCTGACCAGAGCAGACGCCCGGACGGTCCGCACCCTTGCCCCGACCCCGGCGAAGGCGGCGAAACTCACCCTCGCCCAGCTGCGCGCCGCCCTCAAGCGCAGCGGCCGCACCCGCAGCTTCGACACCGAGACCGCGCGCCTGCGGGACATCTTCCGCTCCGAGCACGCCCGGCATCGCCCGGCCGTCGAGGACGCATTCGGCCGGCTCATGCACGCCGGTTTCCTCTGGGCCTTCTCAGCCCTCACCGCCTCACCCGGAGCCAACGCCCACTACCGGCGCCGACGCGAACACGGAGAATGGCACAACGCTGCCCAACGCCACCTGCTCAACCGCTTCCTCGGACAGCTCCACCGCTGCCTGCAGACCCGGCAGCCGTTCGACGAACAACGTGCCTTCGCGCCGCTCCTCCCAGCTCCTGCGTGACCCGGAAGCCCGGGCAACTGGTCATGTCAGTGCGGCCGTCTAGATTCACCGCGTGACTGAGCCTTCCTACCTTGCCGCGGTCCGGGAGTCGTACGACGTCGTGGCCGACGACTACGTCGCCCTCGTCAAGACCCCGTCTGAGCTGGACGCCCTGTCACGCTCGATGCTGAGCGCCTTCGCCGAGTTGGTGCAGGCATCTGACCGAGGACCGGTCGCGGACTTGGGCTGCGGACCCGGAAGAGTGACGGCGCACATGGCCGGACTCGGGGTTTCTGCATTCGGCATCGATGTGTCCCCGAAGATGATCGAACTGGCCCGAAGTGCCTATCCGGACCTGCGCTTCTCCGTGGGCTCCATGACCGCGCTGGAGATCGAGGACGACACGCTCGGCGGCATCCTGGCGTACTACTCCACCCACCACACACCTCCGGAGCTGCTGCCGGTCGTGTTCGCCGAGTTCCACCGCACCCTGGCGCCCGGCGGACATCTCCTCCTCGCTGGCCACGTAGGCACCGGTGGGCACCGCCGGCCGACACACGCCTATGGCGGCCACCCCGTGTCGTACGCGTCGTACCGGCTGCCCACAGACCAGCTCGCCGAACTGCTGAACCAGGCCGAATTCACCATCACCGCTCAGCTGGTGCAGGAGCCCGACGAGGAACTGAACTGGAAGTTCGCCAGTTTCCTGGCCTACAAGCCGACTACCGAGGAGCCAGCTCGACTTCCTAGCCCCCTGAGACGTCTAGGCTGCCGGGGAATGGGCGGGATGCGCACGTCAGGGACGCCGGACGAGGCCGGAAAGCCCCCACGGTGGGGGGTACGTCCCGCCCGAGGGGTTCAGGTGTCCGGTGAGGGGAAGGAGTCTTTCCCCGTGTGAACGTGTGGACTCGGGGGAACGGGGGAAACAGCATGGCTCGGGAAGTGACGCGGGTAGCGCGGATCGAACTGCCGGACGGTACACCGGTCTGGGCCCGGATATCGGGGGCCGAGGAACTGTCCGTGCCGACAGGCGAGTTGTCGTACACGGACACCGGTTTCGCGGAACGGGTGGAGGCGGGTGTGGAGAGCCTGCACTCGCTGGTGACCGGTGTCGCGCGGTCGCTGGCCGGTCCGCTGCGCGCGGTGCGGCCGGACGAGGTGAGCGTGCAGTTCGGCATCGAGCTGACCGCGAAGGCGGGCAAGGTCGTGGGGCTGCTGGCGGACGGCGAGGCGAAGGCCGCCGTCACGGTGACCCTCACGTGGACCGGCGACGGCCCGCCGGACCCCACGACGGCGCACAACCCTGACCCGGCCCCGCCGAGTGGCACTCCGGCCCCGCCGAGCGGTACCCCGGCCTCGCCGAGCGGCGCCCCTCAGGGCCCGACGGCCGACGGCCCGTTCCCGGGCGATCCCGGAAGCGGAGGCTCCGCCCGGCGGGCTCCCGCGCGTGGTGCCTCGGAGCCGCGGGCCTCCACCGGGGGCGGCCCGGCCCCGCGGGGCTCCTGGCGATCGGGTGACCCGGCAGCCGGCGCCCAGGACCCGCAGGGCGCCCCGGTCCCGTACACGTCCGGACCCGGCGGACGGCCCCCGCAGGGCGCCCCGGTCCCGTACACCTCCGTGTCCGACGGACGGTCCCCGCAGGATCCCCCGCACAATCCGCCGCTCCCCGCCCTTCCCGTACTCGCCCCCGCCAATCACCCGGACCCGGGTGCGTTCACCGGCGGTCCGTTGCACGAGGGCGCTCACGGGTCGGTCGGTGGGGGCGGGGCATGAGCGAGCGGCACGACTGGGGCGCATCGGGCGGGTCCCGTGCCGCCCACCATGCGCTGCGTGAACTCGTCATCGCGGCCACCGTGCGCATTCATCGCACGCCTGTCGGGTATGACCTCGACGAACCCGACACCTTCCTCGGCAGCGGTTTCTTCATCGCCCCGAACTGGGTTCTCACCTGCGCGCACGTGGTACACGGCGAGGAGGGAGGCGAAGTGGCGGTGGTGTACGAGAGCGGGCCCGGGGAGGGGCCGTCCGCCGTTCCCGGGCGGGTGGCGGCCACCCTGCCCGAGCACGTCGAGCAGCGCGGCCACGGCGGCTGGCCCGCCCCGGATCTCGCGCTGGTCCGGCTGCGTGAACCCGTCGGCCACGACTGCGTGTACGGCTCCGAGCGGCCCATCGCCCAGTACGGCGAGGGCCGGGTGTTCTACGCGGGCTGGACCGTGACCGGAGGCCGGCTCCAGATCCTGGACGGGTTCCTCTCCGTGCAGGGCACCATCGGGGGCTGGTCGTCGGGGGTGCAGATGAGACTGGGGCAGAACGACCTGCCGAACGGTGTCTCCGGCGGCCCCGTGATCGACCCGGTGCGCGGCGAAGTCATCGGTGTCCTCAAGTCCCGTGCCGACAACGGGTCGGGCGGTACCTCCACCGGCATCGAACGCCTGCGGACGCTCCAGGTCCCGCCCGGCGCCGTGCGCACCGAGCACGACGACGTCTACCACGCCGTCTTCCACGCCCACGACCGCTACCACCGCGACCGCCAGCAGCCCAGCGAATCCCGCCGTCCCACCTGGGCCGACCTCCAGGGCGAACTCGGCGCCCGGCCCGGCCGCGCGCTCGACCCGGACCGGCGCGGGGAACTGCTCGGGCGGCTCGCCGAACTGCCGCCGCCCGACACCACCCGGGCGCTGCTGGACCTCCTCGACTCCCTGCCGAACTTCCAGGCCCCGTCGCTGAGCCCCGCGCCGCGCGGCTGGCGCGACGGCCTGGGCCTGCTCTACGAGAGCGCCGACGGCGACGGTGCGCTGAAGCTGGTCCTCGACTACGCGATGCTCGTCATGGCCGCCGAGCGCTCCGCCACGCCCAGCAACCTGAAGGCCGAACAGTCCCTGTGGGACTGGGTGAAGCATTCCTCGACGGGGCTCGACCCCGGCTATCGCAGCCGCCTCGCCCGCCAGCGCGCCCAGCACCTCGGGCAGCGCCGGCTCCGTGGGCCCGACGACTCCTGCGGGACGTCCGAGGGCGGGGAACACGACTGGCCGGGCGGGGGACCGGCGCCTGCCGCCGAGGCCGGGCCGACCGTGCTGCTGGAGGTGCTGCCGCGGGGCTGGGAGCCCGATCGCTGTGACTGGTCGATCTCCGTGGCCCGCGCCGACGGCGAGGTCACGCGGCTTTACGAGGCCGAGCGGACGCCCCTGGACGACCTGCCGACGCACGTCCTCGCCCCCCTCGCCGAGGCATTCCGGCGCTGCGACGAGCCCGGACGTCCCGTGGCGCTGCACGCGGCCCTGCCGCACCGGCTGCTCGGACTGGCCGTGGACGAATGGGAGCCGAGGCCGGGCGGCCCTCCGCTGGGCGCGCAGCGCCCGGTCGTCCTGCGCTGCTCGGACCGCGAGCAGTTGCCCGGCGACGAGTCGTCGTGGCCGCCGGGTCCGTACCGGGGCGCGGACCCGCCGGGTCCGTCCGGGGAGCCGGCCGTGGACGGCGACGAGGAGCGCCTCGACCGCTGGAACCGGCTGCACGCGCGCGACGCGCAGGCCGAGGTGCTCGACTGCGACGACGGCGTACGCGAACCGGTGCCGCCCGTGGTGGAGCTGCGCGGCCTGGCGCCCCGCACCGTCCCGGTGCTGTGCCGGTTCGGCGACCGGCGCTACGACGACGACTCGGCCGCGCTCGGCCGGATCGTGGGCGCCGGGTTCGGGGTGGTCCTGTGGCGCCGCTGGCGCAGCCAACCCGACGCCGTGTGCGGGGAGTTCCACCGGGGCGCCAAGAAGGCGGTCGACGACGGGGACGGTGCGGCCCGGCTGCCCGACCTGGTGCACGGCCTGCGCATGAAGGTGCGCGAGGGGCTCACGGAAGCTTTCTGGGCGGACGGGATCGCGCTGCTGTACGACGATCCGCGTCAGCCGCTGCCCGGAACCGGCGATCTGCTGGAGGCGCCCTGATGCGATGCCCGCGCGTCGGCCTCCCCGCCCCGCCCGGCCCCTTACCAGGCTGGCGGTGGATCGATACGGTGATGCTCGTTCGACGGACCGTGACGCACACGCAAGGGGCTGCCCGGGTGGGCCGAGTGACGGCGAGGACCGGATCATGACCGAATCCAGTGAGTGGCTCATCTACCGAGGCGCCGGGGAACCCCACGACGGAATGAGCAGGCTGCCACCGCCGCCGCCCTGGCGGGACTTCTCCGGCCGGGACGCGGCGGCGGACGGCGGCGACGGCTCCCGGGACCGCAGGCTGGGCACCCACCGCCACCTGGCCGAACTCCACCGGCCGGGCGCCGAGGAGCTGGAGATGATCAACGCGGCGCTCTATCTGCGCCGCCCCCTGCTCGTCACCGGCAGCCCCGGCGCGGGCAAGAGCACCCTCGCGCACTCCGTGGCGTACGAGCTGGGGCTCGGCCACGTCCTGCGCTGGTCCATCGTCAGCCGCTCCGCGCTCCAGGACGGGCTGTACCACTACGACGCCATCGCCCGGCTCCAGGACGTCCAGATCGCCGCGCAGGGCGGGTACGGTGCCGCGGCCGGCAGCCCGGGGGCCGTCGAGGCCATCGGCAGCTACATCCGCCTCGGGCCGCTCGGCACCGCCCTGCTCCCCTCGGACACCCCGCGCGTGCTGCTCATCGACGAACTCGACAAGAGCGACATCGACCTGCCCAACGACCTGCTGAACGTGCTGGAGGAGGGCGAGTTCGAGATACCGGAGCTGCAGCGCATCGCCGACCGGCTGCCGGACGGCGAGGCGGAGGTGCTCACCGCGGACGGCACGAAGGTCCGGGTCCGGGACGGGCGGGTGCGCTGCCGCGCCTTCCCGTTCGTCGTGCTCACCAGCAACGGGGAACGGGACTTCCCGGCCCCGCTGATGCGCCGCTGCATCCACCTGGAGCTGGACCGGCCCGACCACAACCGGCTCGCCACCTTCGTCCGGGCGCATCTCGGCGACGAGGCGGCCCGCGCCGGAGACGACCTGATCGGCCACTTCCTGGAGCGCTCGCGCAGTGAACTCCTCGCCGCCGACCAACTGCTGAACGCCATCTACCTCACCGACGCGGCCGCACCGCCCAGCCGCGACCGCCTCGCCGACCAGCTCATCCAGCGACTCGACCGTCCGAGGTGAGGCGGCGATGTCCGACGCTGCGGCGCGACCCGGTCCGGGGCCGGTGAGCGGCCAGGACGGCGACCCCGTCGCCGAACTGGTCCGCCGGTTGCGGGAGATCGGCCTCGACCCGGACGCCGAGAGCCTGAGCGACGCCCTCTGGCTGGCCCGCTGGTCACGTTCCGCTGACGAAGAGGACGCCGCGGACCCGGCCGCCGGTTCCGGCCCCCGGCCCCCGGGCACGGTCGGCGGCCTCCCGTCGGGCCGGCCCGTCCCCGCACCGGACGCGGACCATCGTCCGCGGCGGCCGGAACCGCAGCCGGCCACCGCCGGACCCGGCCGGCACGTCTCCCTGTACCCGTTGCCGCAGGACGGCGTCCACCGCACCCGCGGATCCGCCCGCGTGACGGCGCTGCCGGTCGGCGTGCCCGCCGCCCACGTGCTGCCCGCCCCCCTCGAACTCCAGCGCGCCCTGCGGCCGTTGCAGGGCTACCGCAGCGCGGCTCCACCGCTGCGCACCCAGCTGGACGAGACGGCGACCGCCGAACTGAGCGCCCGGGCCGGCGGACTCGTCCTGCCCGTCCACCGCGCCGTGACCCGCGGCGACGCCCGGCTGCAGCTGGTCCTCGACGCCTCGCCCTCGATGCGGGTCTGGGACCGGATGTTCGCCGAACTCCAGCAGGTCTTCGGACAGCTGGGCGCGTTCGGGGACATCCAGATCAGCCATCTGCACGCGGACCCGGAGGGCGAACCCGCCGTCAGCCGCAGTCCCGACGTGCACGCGGCCCCGCTGCACACCGCCGACCGGCTGAGCGACCCCACGGGGCGCCGTATCACCCTGCTGGTCAGCGACTGCGCGGGACCGCTGTGGCACAGCGGCCACGCGCACCGGCTCCTGCACCACCTGGCCCGGCAGGGCCCGGCCGCGGTGCTGCAGCCGCTGCCGCAGCGCCTGTGGAACCGCACCCGGCTTCCCGTCAGCTACGGCGAGCTGATCCGTGGCGAGACCCTGGTCGGTGCCGGGGCGCTGCGGGTGCGCACCCCGTCCGGTGCGCCGCTCAGTGGCCCGCGCGGCGCCCTCCCGGTGCCGGTGCTGCCGCCGGAACCGGTGGCGCTCGGCGCGTGGGCGCGGCTGCTGTCCGGGGCGGGCGCCGGTCCGGTGGCGGGCGCCGTGGGCTGGGTGCGCGCGGACCAGCCGCCCGTGCCGCAGGCCAGGCCCGGCCGCCGTCCGACGTCGGTCGAGCGGGTCAGCAGGTTCCGCTCCGCCGCCTCCCCGGCCGCCGGCCGCCTCGCCGTCTACCTCGCCGCCGCCCCGCTGTGCCTGCCGGTGATGCAGCTCGTGCAGCGGACCATGCTGCCCGACTCCGGGCCCTCCGAACTCGCCGAGGTCCTGCTCTCCGGCCTGGTCACCCGGGCCGGGGAGGACCACGGTGCGGACGGCGTCCAGTGGTACGAGATGCCGCCCGACGTCCTGGAGGCACTGCTGTCCACGCTCGGCCGGGACGAGGCCGTCCTGGTCCTCAAGCACTGCTCCGCCTACATCGAGCAGCGCTTCGGCAAGGGCGGACCGAACTTCCCCGCCCTGGCCCTCGCCCAGCTCGGCGGCGAGCCCGGGCCGGGCCCCGGACGGGCCTACTCACCCGGTGCCGGATTCAACCGCGACAACGGCGACAACGGCGACAACGGCGACGCCACGCTGGTCCCGCAGCCCTTCGCCGAGGTCGCGGCCCGGGTCCTGGAACGCTTCATGCCGCTGCCCGACCAGTTCCGCATGTACGGCGGCACGGACGGCGGCTCCGCCACCGGGGAGCGGCCCACCCACCCGGCGGTCTCCCGCGCCCGCTCGCTGCTCGCCCGGTTCGACGACGAGGGCATGGTGCAGGACCTGATCGACGCCGTACAACTGCTGCGCGGCGCCGCCGAGCACGAGCAGCCGCACGGGGCCGACGCCGAGCTGTGGGCGGAGTACGCGCGCTGCGCCCTGCGGCTGTGGGAGGTGCAGGGCGGCGCGGAACTGCTGCGCGAGGCCGAGGCCGCCGCGGAGCGGGCCGTCGCCCACCCGCACGCCCTGCACGAACGCGCCGCGCTGGCCCGGGTGCTGCACGCCGCGGCCACCGACCGCAGGCGCCGCGGCGACCGGCCCGGCGCCCTCGACCTGCTGCGCCGCGCGGACCGGGAGTACGCGGTCGCCTGCGCGGCACCCGGCCTGGACCCGCAGGAGGCGCTGCGGCTCACCCTGGAGCGGGTCGCCGCCCTGGACGCGCAGTGGCGCCTGGGCGGGGACAGCGCGCTGCTGCACGGCGCCGTCGGCATGCTGGAGGCGTTCGCCGACGCCTGGCCGGACCGCCGCGACCGCCCGGCGGCGCTGCCGCTCGCGCACGGCCGGATCCTGCTGCGCCTGTCCGGCACCACGAGCGATCCGGAACAGGCCCGCGGCTACGCCGAGCAGGCGGCCCGCTCGCTGCGGGACGCGCTGGCGGCGGGGACGGCCGGGCCGCCGGTCCGGGACCGGGTACGGGTCGTCCTCGACCTCGTCGACGCCCTGCTGCGCTCGGACGGCGACCTGGACGAGGCCCAGGACCGCGTCGAGGAGGCGTTGGCACTGGCGCACAGGCGCACCCAGCGGGCGGCCCTGCACATCCGCGTCGGACGGATCGGGGCCGCCCGCTACGCCGAGTCGGGCGACCCGCGCCAGCTCCAGGACGCCGCCGCCGCCTTCGCGACCGCCGCCGCGGACATGCCGAGGGACGCGGCCGGCCACTCCGACCTCCTCGCCGAGTGGGGCGAGACGCTGCTGCGCCGGGCCGGGTCGGAGAGCGGCGTCCGCTCGTGGGACCCGCTGTCCCAGGCGGTGCGGGTGCTGCGGGACTGCCGGTCCGAGACGCCGGCGGGCAGCGAGCACATGGCGTTCCGGCTGCTGCTGCTGGGCCGGGCACTGATCCTCAGGTACCGGCTGCGCGGCGACCGGGTCGACCTGCGGGAGGCGGAGTATCTCTTCGGGCTCGCGGCGGCCGACGCGGACGAGCCGCTGCTCGCCGCGCGCTGCCGCCTGGAGCTGGGGCAGGCCCAGTACGAGGCCTATCGCGGCCTGGACCGCCCCACCAGGCTGGACGGCGCCGTGGACGCCTTCCGGCTGGCCGCGGAGTCCGCCCACGAGGCCGAGGAGACGGCCCGGACGGACCGCGGCCGCCAGGACGCGGTGGAACTGAGTGCGCAGGCACACCACTGGCGGGGTATGTCCTATGAAGCGGCGGCCCGGCCACGGGCGGCCCGCGAGGCGTATCGCGCGGCACGCGGCGAGTGGTCCAGGCTTCCCGACGGCAGTCTGAGCGTTGGCGGACCGACGGCGCGGGACACGGCGGAGCGGCTGGCGGAACTGGAGTGAGGGGACCGAGGGATGACGGAACGGAACGGGGCCCCGGCCGGGGTCGACGAGGCGTTGCCGGATCTGCTGGACCTGGATCTGGAGAAGCTGCGGACGATCGAGCACCCGGTGCTGCGCGAGGTGCTGGACGAGCTGCGGGAACGGGCCGAGCGGCCGAACGAAATGTTGTGGGGCTTCAACCGGTCCTTGTGAGCTGAAGAACGAGCGGAAAGAGACAACTTCGGACGTGCCGGGTTTCTCTCGGTACCCGGACCGGGAATGCGGGCCACAACCAGTGGACGGCATGGGGGTGCGGGGTGTCTGGACAGACGGCTCCCGTTCCGGCGTCCGCGTCCCCTCCGCACTTCCGGCAGTTCATCGTCAAGGTGCACGGGCGCTGCAACCTCGCCTGCCGCTACTGCTACCTCTACGAGGGCCCCGACCACACCTGGCGCACCCGCCCGGCCGCCGCCTCGCCCGAGGTCCTCGCCCGCACCGCCCAGCGCATCGCCGAGCACGCCCGCACCCACGGCCTGACGACCGTCTCCCTCGTCCTGCACGGCGGCGAACCCCTGCTCGCGGGCGCGGACACCCTCGCCCGCTTCACCGACGACGTACGCGCCCGCGTCCCCGCCGGCTGCACGGTCCAGGCGAGTGTCCAGACCAACGGCACGCTGCTGACGGAGCGACGCGTCGCGGTGCTCGACCGGCACGGCATCCGGATCGGCATCAGCCTCGACGGCGGCCTGCCCGCGCACAACGCGCGTCGACTCGACCACGCCGGACGCCCGTCCTGGCCCGCCGCCGTCCGCGGGGCCCGGCTGGTGGCCGAGCGCTTCCCGCGGTCGTACGCCGGCATCCTCACCGTCGTCGACGCCACCCTCGACCCGGTTCAGACGTACGAATCCCTGCTCGAACTCCGTCCGCCCGCACTGGACCTGCTGCTGCCCGACGGCAACTGGTCCGCGCCCCCGCCGCAGTGGGCGGGCGCCCGCCACGGCAGCTGGCTGTGCGTGGTGTTCGACCGCTGGTGGACGGCCGGGCGCCGGGAGACCCGGGTGCGACTCTTCGAGGAGTGCCTCGCGCTGCTGCTGGGCCTGCCCGCGGCCACCGAGTCCCTGGGCCTCGCCCCGTTCGACGCGCTCGTGGTGGAGACCGACGGAACGATCGAACAGGTCGACTCCCTCAAATCGGCCTACGAGGGCGCCTCCCGCACCGGCCTGGACGTCTTCCGGCACGCCTTCGACGAGGCCCTCGGCCACCCCGGGGTGGCCGCCCGGCAGGCGGGCGCGGCGTCCCTGGCGCAGCAGTGCCGGGCCTGCCCGCTGCTGGACGTGTGCGGCGGCGGCCACTACGCCCACCGGTACCGGGCCGGACACGGCTTCCGGAACCCCTCCGTGTACTGCGCGGACCTGCAGATCTTCATCCGACACGTGGCCGGACGGCTGGCGCGGGACGCCGGGTCCGCCCGTCCGGTCCTGGTCCCTTCCGAGGGGGGCACCCCGTGATGCTTCCGGAGGTCCCCGACCGGGCCCTCGCCGAACTCGGCCGTACCGAGGGCGGCGCCGACACCCTCGCGCTCCTCGTCCGCGACCAGGACACCCGGCGCATGATCCTGCTGCGCGCAGTGCTGGACGCGGCAGAGACGGCCGGACCTCAGGTGTGCTCCGACGCCGGGCGGACCCGGCTGCGGCAGGACTGGGCGCTGCTCGCCGAGGCGGACCGGGCGGACCGGGCGCGCGGCCGGCCCTCGTCGGCACGGGCGCGGCTCGTCCAGCCGCTGACGGGACCGTGGGCCGGGCGCTGCCGGCGCGGGCTGGGGAAGGCCGGCACGACGGAGGCGGAGCGGCGCGAACTCGCCCGCGATCTGGCCTACTTCAGCACCCTGGCCGCGGTGGCCGCCGCGCGCGCCGGGATCGCCTTCAGCACCCGGCTGACCCCCCGTGACGGCCTGCTCGCCCTGCCGTCCCTGGGCGCCCTGCGCACGGACGCCGACGAGACGGCGGTCGAAGCCGTCCACGACAACGGTGTCCTGACCCTACGCCGGCCCGGTGCCCGGGACGTGGTCGTGCATCTGGAGCGCGACACCGGAGCCTGGTCCGCCGCATCCGCCTGGACGTCGGCGTACGCGCTGCCCGGCCTGCTCCCCGGTGCCCGGCCCATGCCCCTGGAGGACCTCGACCCCTACCGCGTGCCGTCGCCCGGGCCCGGTCGCCACGCGCTGGGTGCGGCACCCGACGACACCGAGCGCAAGCGCTGGCTGCAGGCGTGGTCCGCGGTGGCCTCCGTCCTGCGCACGGGCGGCGAACACCGGCTCACGGAGACGCTCGCGCTGCTGCGCTGCCTCGTCCCGCTCCAGTCACCGCCGGACCCGGACGGACGCGGCAGCTGCAGTGCGACCCGGCACGAGGCGTTCGGCGCGCTGCTGAGCAGCGTGCCGGCCACGCCGGTGGCCTTCGCCGCGACCCTCGTGCACGAGTTGCAGCACTGCAAACTCGCGGCCCTGGCGGAGATGGTGACCCTGCACCGAGCCGACTCCACCGCACGCTACTTCGCGCCGTGGCGGCCGGATCCGCGACCGTACGACGGACTGCTCCAGGGCGCGTACGCGCATCTGGGGCTCGCCGACTTCTTCCAGCGCCGTGCGCTGACGCAGGAGGGGGACGGGCCGCGCAGCACCTCCGCGTGGATCCAGCACGCCCGCTACCGGGCCCAGGTCGGGGCGGCGCTGCCGGCCCTCGTCGGCTCGCCCCATCTCACGGTGCGGGGCCGGGCGTTCGTCGACGAGATGGTCGTCGCGTACGAGCGCATGGCCGACCATCCCGCGCCCAGGGGACACACGGCGCGCGCCCAGGCCTATGTGAAGGCGGCGCGCGCCCTGTGGACCCAACGCCACCCGCTGGCGCCGCCCACGAATCGCTGAATCGCCGTCCTCGCCCCGCGTACTGCGCAAAGATCGACGAGCCGAGGTGTTCGTTCATGAGGTCGTCGGACTCCCCAGAGCCGCGCCGAGGTTCTAGGATTCTATGACTATGCGCTGGAGGCCGCTGCATGTCTGAAGCTCGTAACCCGGTCAGGCAGACCGGGCGGGGGAACGCGAGGCAGACCGTCACGATCAGCTTCGCGGGGTTCAACCGGGCCTGGGCGGCGTGGATCGGGGACAGACTGGAGCGGCAGGGCCTGCGCGTCGTGTACCTGCGCTGGGACGCACCGGCGGAGGAACCGCTGGTCAACCTGCTCCGCGACCTGGCACTCGCCGAGGGCCGCATCCTCATCCTGGTCAGCGAGTGGTACTTCCAACTGGGCCCGCGCTCCCACGAGGAGTGGAACGCCGCGCTGCGCGAGGTCGTCGTGCCGAACGCGTCCCGGTTCGCCGCCGTGTCGATCACCAACGCCTCGCTGCCCATGGCCAGCGCCGTCCTGGCACCGGCCAACCTGACCAACATGGGCGCGGACGAGGCCGAACGGCGCCTGTTCGACCGGCTCGACCTGCCGGACGACGCACCCGTCACGGACGCCTCGTACCGCGGCCCGCGCTTCCCCGCGGCCACGCCCGAGGTGTGGGGCGGCGTGCCCCGCCGCAACACGCGTTTCACCGGCCGCGACGGCCTGCTGACCGACGCCTACCACCTGCTCCAGGGCAGCGAGCCCGGCGCCGGCGTCCTCACGCTGCACGGCATGTCCGGCGTCGGCAAGACCCAGTTCGCCGCCGAGTACGTGTACCGGTTCGGCTCCGAGTACGACGTCGTGTGGTGGGTCAACGCCGAGCGCCGGGTGACCTACCGCCGCCTGCTCGCCGAACTCGCCCCCAAACTGGGCCTGTCGACCGGCGCCGAGTACGGCGAGCGGCTGCGCGCCGTGCGCGACTCCCTGCGCCGGGGCGAACCGTACTCCCGCTGGCTGCTGATCCTGGACGGCGCCGACGAACCCGACCAGATCTGGGACCTCGTCCCGACCGGCCCGGGCCACGTGCTCATCACCTCCCGCAACCCGGAGTGGGGCGAGCACAACAGCCAACTCCTCGAAGTACCGGTCTACGCGCGCGACGAGTCCGTGGCCTTCATCCGGCGCCGGGCCCCCCGGCTGACCGAACCCGAGGCCGACCAGCTCGCGGAGGCGCTGGAGGACCTGCCGCTGCTGCTCGACCAGACGGCCGGCTGGCTCAACGACTCCGCCCTCTCCGTCGACGGCTACATCGCCCTGCTGGAGGGAGGCATCGACCAGGACGTGGTCAAGATCTCCGCGGACTTCCCCGTCGCCTTCCAGACCGCGTGGTCGATACTGCTGAACAAACTCCGCGAGACCGTCCCCGAGTCGGTCGCCCTGCTGAGGCTGTGCACCTTCTTCGCGCCCGGCTTCATCCCCGTACGCCTCCTGAAGGAGATGCCGCACGACGAACTGCCCGAGGAGCTTTCCGGACTCCTGGACGACCCGCTCCTGTGGAACAAGGCCGTCAACCAGCTGCGCCAGTACTCCGTGGTGCGCCTGGAGTCCCACGAGTTCCCCGCCGACGAGACCAACGGCGGCTCCTCCTCCGGCG
Source organism: Streptomyces sp. NPDC006012 (assembly GCF_042871185.1). Taxonomy (NCBI): domain Bacteria; kingdom Bacillati; phylum Actinomycetota; class Actinomycetes; order Kitasatosporales; family Streptomycetaceae; genus Streptomyces; species Streptomyces sp. NPDC006012. The sequence goes on along the minus strand of NZ_JBIAIE010000004.1, from coordinate 175,014 downwards.
AATCCGTCTACCTCCACCGCATGGTCCACCAGATCGTCCACAAGGACATGCCGGACGAGAACCGCCAGCAGTACATCGACGTGGTCCGCCTGGCCCTCGCCGCGGCGGACCCCGGCCGCCCCACCGACACCCGCAACTGGGACACCTACGCCGAGATCCTCCCGCACCTGAAGTACGCCGACGTCCTCAAGAGCAAGGACCGGCGGGTCCAGGGCATGGTCCTCAACTGTCTGCGCTACATGTCGTTCGCGGGCGAGTACACCACCGGGGCCAAGCTGGGCAAGCGGACCCTGGACGCCTGGCGGCAGCTGCTCGGCGAGTCCCATCCGCGGGTCTGGGAGGCCACCTTCCACTACGCCAACCTGCTGCGCTCCTCGGGCCGGGTCCTCGAAACGGAGGCCCTGGAGCGGGCCGCGGCGGAACAGCTGCTCGAAGAACGGGGCGAGCGCGACCTGGAGTACCTGCGGACGGTCGCCGGACTCGCCGCGGACCTGCGCATCCTCGGCCGCTACGACGAGACGCTCGAACTCGACCAGTGGCTGTACCCCACCTACAAGGAACTGCTGGGCGACCAGGACTCCCGGACCCTCAACGCCCTGAACAACATGGGCTTCACCCTCCGTCTCCTCGGCAAGTACGGGGAGGCCGTGGAACTGGACCGCAGAACCCTGGAGGCACGCCGTCTGGTGCTGAAGGCCCGGCACCCCTGGACCCTGTCCTCCGAGGTCTCCTACTCCGTCAACCTGAGACTCCTCGGCCGCTACGGCGAAGCCGAGTCCGTCCAGGCGAAGAACGTGCGCGAGTCCCGGATCGTCATGGGCAAGGACAACCCCGGGACCCTGCGGGGCGAACTCAACCTGGCGCTGTGCTGGCTGCGCGGCGGCAAGCGAGCCGACGCGGGCGAACTCCTGACGAGCGTCCTGGAGGGCTACGAGCGCAAGCTCGGCGACACGGCCCTGGACACGCTGGCCGCCGCCGTCAGCCAGAACTGCTTCGCCCGCGAGCACGGTGACATCGACCAGGCCCGGGAGACCGGCGAGTCCATCATCGCCCGCTACGAGATGCTCCTGCCCGAAGGGCACCCGTTCATCGCCGGAGCCCGCACCAACCACGCCCTGGTCCTGCGCAGCGTCGGTGAGCGCGAGCACGCGCACGTGCTCATCGAGCAGTCCCTCGCCGACATGACCGCGGCCGTGGGTGCCGACCACCCTTACACCCTGGGCTGCGCCATCAACGCCTCCGCGCTGCGCAACCTGGTCGGTGAGACGGAGTCCGCGACGCAGCTGAGCAGGGAAACGATCACCCGCGCCACCGAGACGCTGGGCCGCACCCACCCCCTGACCCTGTCCGCGCGGGTCGCCCACGCGGCCGACCTGCGGGCCCTCAGGGACCGCCAGCAGGCCGAGAAGACCGAGCAGGAAGCCCTCTCCGACCTGGCCGCCACCCTCGGCGCCCAGCACATCCACACCATCTCGGCCCGCTCCCGCAACAGGCCGTACTGGGACTTCGAACCGCAGAACTGAGCATCGGGCGCGCATGCCGAGGGGCCCGGTACCGGATCGATCCGGTACCGGGCCCCTCCGCGTACGGGCCGCGAGACCTACGCCTCGAACACCTCACGCACCAGCTGCTCCTGCTCGGCCTGGTGGCGCTTGGCCGAGCCGACCGCCGGGGACGAGCTGTGCGGGCGGGAGATCCGGCGCAGTCGCTCACCGTGCGGGACGTCGGCGCCGACCGCCAGGTCCAGGTGGTCGATCAGGTTGAGGGCGATGAACGGCCAGGCACCCTGGTTCGCCGGCTCCTCCTGGGTCCACAGGTACTTCTCGGCGTTCGGGTACTTGTTGACCTCCGCCTGGAGCTCGGCACCCGGCAGCGGGTACAGGCGCTCGATGCGGATGATCGCCGTGTCGGTCACCCCGCGCTTGCGGCGCTCGGCGTCCAGGTCGTAGAAGACCTTGCCCGCGCAGAAGACGACCTTCTTCACGGCGGCCGGGTCGACCGAGTCGTCGCCGATGACCGGCCGGAACTCGCCGCTCGTGAACTCCTCCGCCGTCGACGCCGCCGCCTTGAGCCGCAGCATCGACTTCGGGGTGAACACGACCAGCGGCTTGTGGTCCGGGTTGTGCACCTGCCAGCGCAGCAGGTGGAAGTAGTTCGACGGGAGCGTCGGCATCGCGACCGTCATGTTGTTCTGGGCGCACAGCTGCAGGAAGCGCTCCGGGCGGGCCGAGGAGTGGTCCGGGCCCTGGCCCTCGTAGCCGTGCGGGAGGAGCAGCACTACGCCACTCGTCTGGCCCCACTTCTGCTCGGCGGCCGAGATGTACTCGTCGATGACCGACTGGGCGCCGTTGGCGAAGTCGCCGAACTGCGCCTCCCACAGCACCAGTGCGTTCGGACGGGTCAGCGAGTAGCCGTACTCGAATCCCATCACCGCGTACTCGGACAGCAGCGAGTCGTAGACGTTGTAGCGGGCCTGGTCCGCGGACAGGTACAGCAGCGGCGTGTAGTCCTCGCCCGTCTCGCGGTCGATCAGCACCGCGTGGCGCTGGCCGAAGGTGCCGCGGCGGGAGTCCTGACCGGACAGCCGGACCGGGACGCCCTCCAGCAGCAGCGAGCCGATCGCGAGGGTCTCGCCCATGCCCCAGTCGATCGTGCCGTCCTCGACCATCGCCGCCCGGCGCTGCAGTTGCGGCAGCAGCCGCGGGTGGACGGTGAAGTGCTCGGGGATGTTGACCTGGGACTCGGCGATGCGCTTGACGACCTCGGCGGAGATCGCGGTGCCGACCGGGACCGGGAAGGCCGCCTGCGAGCCCGCGGACTCGGGCGCCGACGGCTGCGAGGTGGCCTCGCGGACCTCGGTGAAGACCTTCTCCAGCTGGCCCTGGTAGTCCTGCAGGGCCTGCTCGGCCTCTTCCAGGGTGATGTCGCCGCGACCGATCAGGGACTCGGTGTAGAGCTTGCGCACCGAGCGCTTCTTGTCGATCAGGTCGTACATCAGCGGCTGGGTGAAGGCCGGGTTGTCCGACTCGTTGTGACCGCGGCGGCGGTAGCAGATGAGGTCGATCACCACGTCCTTGTTGAACGCCTGGCGGAACTCGAAGGCCAGCCGCGCGACGCGCACGACCGCCTCCGGGTCGTCGCCGTTCACGTGGAAGATCGGGGCCTCGATCATGCGGGCCACGTCGGTGGCGTACATCGACGAGCGCGAGGACTCGGGGGCCGCGGTGAAGCCGACCTGGTTGTTGATGACGATGTGGACCGTGCCGCCGGTGCGGTAGCCGCGCAGCTGCGACATGTTCAGGGTCTCGGCCACCACGCCCTGGCCGGCGAAGGCCGCGTCGCCGTGGATCGCCACCGGCAGGACGGTGAAGTCCGTACCGCCCTTGTTGATGATGTCCTGCTTGGCGCGGGCGATGCCCTCGATGACCGGGTCGACCGTCTCCAGGTGGGACGGGTTGGCGGCCAGCGAGACCTTGATCTGCTCGCCGTCCAGGCCGGTGAAGGTGCCCTCGGCGCCCAAGTGGTACTTCACGTCGCCGGAGCCGTGCATCGACTTCGGGTCGAGGTTGCCCTCGAACTCGCGGAAGATCTGCGCGTACGACTTGCCGACGATGTTCGCCAGCACGTTGAGCCGGCCGCGGTGGGCCATGCCGATGACGACCTCGTCGAGACGCGACTCGGCGGCCGAGTCCAGCACCGCGTCGAGCAGCGGGATGACGGACTCGCCGCCCTCCAGGGAGAAGCGCTTCTGGCCGACGTACTTCGTCTGCAGGAAGGTTTCGAAGGCTTCGGCCGCGTTCAGCCGGCGCAGGATGCGCAGCTGCTCCTCGCGCTCCGGCTTGGAGTGCGGGCGCTCCACCCGGTCCTGGATCCACTTGCGCTGCTTCGGGTCCTGGATGTGCATGAACTCGATGCCGGTGGTGCGGCAGTACGAGTCGCGCAGCACGCCGAGGATGTCGCGCAGCTTCATCATCGACTTGCCGGCGAAGCCGCCGACGGCGAACTCGCGCTCCAGGTCCCACAGGGTGAGGCCGTGCTCGACGATGTCCAGGTCGGGGTGCTTGCGCTGGCGGTACTCCAGCGGGTCGGTGTCGGCCATGACGTGGCCGCGGACCCGGTAGGAGTGGATCAGCTCGAAGACGCGGGCGGCCTTGGTGACGTCGTCGTCGTGCGAGGCGTCGATGTCCTTGAGCCAGCGGACCGGCTCGTAGGGGATGCGCAGCGCCTCGAAGATCTCGTCGTAGAAGCGCTCCTCGCCCAGCAGCAGGTTGGCCACCTGGCGCAGGAACTCGCCGGAGGCGGCGCCCTGGATCACCCGGTGGTCGTAGGTCGACGTGAGCGTCATGACCTTCGAGATGCCGAGCTTGTTCAGGGTGTCCTGGGAGGTGCCCTGGAACTCCGCCGGGTAGTCCATCGAGCCGACGCCCATGATCACCGACTGGCCGGGCATCAGACGCGGGACCGAGTGGACGGTGCCGAGGCCGCCGGGGTTGGTCAGGGAGACGGTGACCCCGGTGAAGTCGTCCATCGTCAGCTTGTTGTCGCGGGCGCGGCGGACGATGTCCTCGTAGGCCTGCCAGAACTCGAAGAAGTTCAGCGTCTCGGCCTTCTTGATCGCCGCGACGACCAGCTGGCGGTCGCCGTTGGGCTTGACCAGGTCGATGGCGAGGCCGAGGTTGACGTGCGGCGGCTTGACGAGGGTCGGCTTGCCGTCCTTCTCGCCGAACGACCAGTTCATCGACGGCATGGCCTTGATGGCCTGGACCATCGCGTAGCCGATGAGATGCGTGAAGGAGATCTTCCCGCCGCGGGCCCGCTTCAGGTGGTTGTTGATGACGATGCGGTTGTCGAACAGCAGCTTCACCGGGACCGCGCGGACCGAGGTGGCGGTCGGCAGCTCCAGCGAGGCGTTCATGTTCTTGGCGACGGCCGCGGACGGGCCGCGCAGCGTCTGGTACTCGGGGCCTTCGGCGGCCGCGGTGGCCGGCGCGGCCGCGGGCTTGGCGGCCGGGGCCGGGGCCGCGGCGGCGGGCTTCGGGGCGGCCGGGGCCGGAGCCGGGGCGGCGGGCCTGGGGGCGGCCGGAGCAGGCGCCGCGGCCGCGGGCGCGGCCGGCGTGGCGGGCTGCGCCGGGGCAGCCGTGGGGGAGGTGGTCTCTGCGGCCCCCGCGGCCGCAGCACCCGCCTGGGCCGGGGTGGCAGCCGCTCCCGGCTTGTAGTCGGCGAAGAAATCCCACCAGGCGCGGTCTACCGAATTCGGGTCCTGGAGGTACTGCTGATAGATCTCGTCGACTAGCCACTCATTGGCCCCGAACGCGGCTGCGGGATTCTTCCCGACCGGCTCGTCGGTCGTGGTGGAACCGCCCGGCCGGAGGCTGGGAGAGCTCGAATTACTGGCTGACTGTGGCGACACGGCGGCAACCGCCCTCTTCCGCTTCACAAGGTGATGGACAGCGGGAATAAAGGCTACGCCTCCGCGACCGTGAAGGTCAGGTCGGACCGGTTCATCGTCGTGTAAGTCACATCAGAAACCGGGTTTCGAGCCTTCAAATGGCGGGAAACAAGCGTAGTTCGGCTACGAATGGGGTGCCCGGGCCTCGCCCTGAGGCGCGCATCCGCGCAGGACTGGCCGGACCGCACGCGCCTGTCCGACGGACGGCGCGTGGATCTTGAGGTTCCGCTTCGAACTTTACGTCAACTTGGGAGAGAAGGCTCTCCCGGAAGAGTGACAAGGATCCGGCAGCCCCGCTCGGATTCGGCCACTCCGATCCGGCCGCCGTGGAGATCGACCGCCCAGCGGGCGATCGCCAGGCCGAGTCCCGTACCGCCGTCGCTGCCCGGGCCGTGCGGGCGGCTGACGGCGCCGCGGTTGAACCGCTCGAAGACCTTGTGCCACTCCGAGCGCGGAATGCCGGGCCCCTCGTCGAGGACCTCCAGGTCCAGTGAGTCGGGATGCGTCCCGCGCCGCGCCTTCAGGGTGACCCGGCCGTGCGGCGGGCTGTGCTTGACCGCGTTGTCGATGAGGTTGGCGACGACCTGGTGGATGCGCTCCGGGTCGGCGAGCACGGTCAGCTCCGGCGGCGAGACGTCGAGGTGCAGATGGACGTCGGTCCGGGTGTGGCTGCCCGAGCCGGAGGCGATGGCCGCGCGCGCGGAGGCGACCATGTTGGCCTCCTTCAGCACACCCGACAGATACGGCCACACCTCGAACCGCTGCTTGCGCAGCTTCACGACCCCGTTGTCCAGCCGGGACAGGTCGAGCAGGGTCTCCACCAGCCGGCCGAGCCGCTCCGTCTGCTTGAGCGCCGTGCGCATGGTCTCGGTGTCCGGCTCGGCGATGCCGTCCACGACGTTCTCCAGCACCGCCCGCAGGCCCGCGATAGGCGTGCGCAACTCGTGTGAGACGTTCGCCACCAACTCCTTGCGCTGACTGTCCTGGGCCTCCAGCTCGTCCGCCATGACGTTGATCGCCTGGGCCAGGTCGCCCAGTTCGTCGCGGCGGTTCTCGCGCACCCGGCGCGTGTAGTCGCCGTGCGAGATGGACCGGGCCACCGCGTTCATCTCGTCCAGCGGCGCGGTGAGGGACAGCGCCACGAACTGAGTGATCAGCAAAGTGGCGATCATCGAGAAGACCGTGATGAAGCGCAGCTCCGTCTTCGTGTGCACCGCGATCATCGACAGACCTGTCGTGATCAGCACCGAGATGACGACCAGCGCACCCAGCTTGGTCTTGATCGAGAAGGGGCGTACGCCGCCCCAGGGTTCGACGGCGCTCCTCCGTGCGGCCGACCGCCCCTCGCTCATGGCGTCGGCGTCTCCAGTGCGTAGCCCACGCCGTGCACGGTGCGGATTCGCTCGGCGCCGATCTTCCGGCGCAGCGCCTTGATGTGGCTGTCGACGGTCCGGGTGCCGGAGGCGTCGGCCCAGTCCCAGACCTCCGCGAGCAGCTGCTCGCGGGAGAGCACCGCGCGCGGGGTGTTCGCCAGACAGACCAGCAGGTCGAACTCGGTCGGGGTGAGGTGCACGTCCTCGCTGCGCACCCGCACCCGGCGCTGCGCGTGGTCGATCTCCAGTTCGCCGAGGCGCAGGATGCCCGACCGCGGAGTCGCCGCGGCCAGCGCGGCCCGCTCCACCCGGCGCAGCAGCACGTGCACCCGCGCGGCCAGCTCACGCATGGAGAACGGCTTGGTCATGTAGTCGTCGGCCCCGACCCCGAGCCCGACCAGCATGTCGGTCTCGTCGTCCCGCGCGGTGAGCATCAGCACCGGCACCGGGCGCTGGGCCTGCACGCGGCGGCAGACCTCCAGGCCGTCGAAGCCGGGCAGCATGATGTCGAGGATCAGCAGGTCCGGCTGCCAAGCCTCGGCGGTGTCGACGGCGGCCGGACCGTCGCCCGCGGTCTGCACGAGGAATCCCTCGGCGCGCAGGCGGGCCGCGATGGCGTCGACGATCGTCTGATCGTCCTCGACGACCAGGACCCTGCGCTGCGCGCCCGGCCCGGCCGTCGCCGTGCCGTTGTGGGAGGTATGTGTCTGCTCCATCGCCCGCCCCTGAAGTGTGCTTTCCGGAATCCGTGGGGTGATCCCATGACTGCGATTGACGCTTGAATGATCCGCGTCAGGGAAGCACATTACGGTGACAGACCGCGCCGTCGCTATCCAGGTCGTACGGCGAGATGCACTGCGTCCGGAACGCCCCGGGCAACGGGGACCTCTTCGGTACGCACCTGTTGGAACCCGGCATTCTGCAAGGATCCTTCGAAATCCGGAGAAGGTTCGGCCGACCAGACGGCGAGCACCCCGCCGGGCCGCAACGTCCGTGCGCAGCCCGCCAGTCCGGCCGGTGCGTACAGCCCGTCGTTGTCCTCGGTGACCGTCCAGCCGGGCCCGTTGTCGATGTCCAGGCACAGCGCGTCGAACGTGGCGGAGGTCTCCTGCACGTACGCCACCAGGTCGGTCTGCACGATGTGGGTCCGCGGATCGGCCAGGGCCGCGGCGGACATCTCCGCGAGCGGTCCCGTGCGGTGCCAGTCGATGACCGCGGGTTCCCGTTCCACGATCGTGATCCGGCCCCAGCGGGGGTTCGCGGCGGCGTGTGCGAGCGAGAAGCCGACGCCGAGCCCGCCGATCAGCACCTCGGGCGCCGCCCGCTCGTCCAGCGCGTCCAGCGCGGCGTCCACGAGCAGCCGCTCCGAGCGGCCGTCGGAGGTGTCCATCAGGAAACAGCCGTTGGCGATGATCTGCAGCAGCGCACCGTGCCGGCGCAGCACCACTTCTCCGTACGGGCCCTCGCGGCGGTCCAGGACTTCGGGAGTTTCGAGAGTGTCGTGGGCGGCGGTCATGGCCCCATCCTGCCCGACGCCCCGGAACGTGCCCGATCCGTCCCGGCGCCCCGGACCGCGCCCGAACCCGCCCCGTGCCCCGGACCGCGCCCGCGTGTCCGGCCCGGCAGCGGTGACCGCACCGGCGGAGGGTGCCAGGGGCCTCCCGCGCGCCGCCCCCCTCCACCGCGGGCAGCGCGACGAACCCGCTGAACCCTGCCTGGCCGCGGATCCGCTCGCGCGCGGGCCCCCTGCCCGGGCGTGCGCCACCCGCGTGTCCCCTGTGCGTCACCTGATCGAGCGTTCGGCCCGCGGTCGTGGTTCCCGTTCGGCGCAGCCGGCGGCTCTGTACTTCCTGTGAATCCGGGCCCCGGGTGGCGTCGGTCATAGACAGAGGTCACCGGGGCGCGAAGGGTGGGGCGGAACGGAAGGAGCGCCGCACGGTGGACGAGACCGCGGCGGCCGCGACGACGGCCCCGCCCACGCCGCTACCGGACGTCTCAGGTCCGCACCGGCCTTCGGACGTACCGGGTCCGTCCTGGGATTCGGATGTCTCCGGTCCGTCTTGGGCTCCGGACGCCCCGGGTCCGCCTCTGACGCCGGACGCCATGGCTCGGCTCGGCACCGGCACCGGCACCTGTACCCGTACGGGCACCGGCACCCGTACCGCCGGGCTGCTGGACGGGATGCCGCAACAGCGGCGTTCACCGCAGGCGGCACGGGCCGCCGAAGCCGTGCCCGTCCGGCTGCCGTCCGTCCGCAGGCCCTGGCTGCTGCTGCCCTCCCCGGCCGCTACGCCCTTCACCCTCGCCTACGCGGCCGTGCTCGCCGTGACCTCGCTGGTCTCCGCCGTCGCCGACCCGTCCCTCGTGCACGCCCTCCAGCAGGGTTCCAGCACGGACGTGGCCCACCTGGTGCGCGCCCCCATGGGTGTGCTGGTGGCGAGCGCGCTGTGGATCGCGGGCGGGGTCCTCACGCCGTACGCGTTCGGCTTCCTGCTGGTCCTCACCGCGCTGGAGCGGCGGGTCGGCGCCCTGCGCGCGGCCGGTGTCTTCCTGCTCGGGCACATCCTGGCCACCCTGGCGACCGAGGTGCCCGTGGGGTTCGCGGTGCTGGCGGGACACCTGCCCGGCACCTCTGTGCACCGGCTCGACTACGGCATCAGCTTCGGCGTGGCCGCCGCCACCGGCGCCCTGGCCGGGCTGGTCGCTCCCTGGCTGCGCTGGATCCTGCTGGGCCTGATCGGCGCGACGATCGCCCAGAGCCTGATCGCGTTCACGGATCCGATGACCGGCTGGGGCCACCTGATCTCGCTGGTCATCGGCGTCGCGACCTGGCCCCTGGTGCGGTACTGGCACCGCTCGCGCACCGCCGCTGCCGCGCCCCGGGGAGGTTGATCGCTCTGGGCGAACGGGGGGTGGGGAACATACCGGCGGCGCCAAGCATTGAGTCGGCATAGCTCAACTTGACTGCCGAAGGGGAGATCATGGCTGCTGAGTCCGCGGCGTTCACACCGCTCGCCCTGCCCGTGCTGCCGCTCGACGACGAGGTCGTGCTGCCCGGGATGGTGGTTCCGCTGGACCTCAATGACCCGGACGTACGCGCCGCGGTGGAGGCCGCCCAGGCCGCCGCCCGGGCGGAACCCGGAAAGCCCAGGGTCCTGCTGGTCCCGCGCATCGACGGTACGTACGCGGGCACCGGTGTGCTCGGCACCGTGGAGCAGGTGGGACGGCTGGCCGACGGCGACCCCGGCGCGCTGATCCGCGGCCGGAGCCGGGTGAAGATCGGCGCGGGGACCACCGGACCGGGGGCCGCGCTGTGGGTCGAGGGGACCCGGATCGACGAGCAGGTGCCCGAGCCGCTGCCCGGCCACGTCGCCGAACTGGCCAAGGAGTACAAGGCCCTCGCGACCGCCTGGCTGCGCAAGCGCGGCGCCTGGCAGGTCGTCGACCGGGTGCAGGCCATCGACGGCGTCTCGGCGCTGGCCGACAACTCCGGCTACTCGCCGTTCCTGTCCATCGAACAGAAGATCGAACTGCTGGAGACCGCCGACCCGGTGGCCCGGCTCCGGCTGGCCACCGGGCAACTGCGTCACCACCTCGCTGAGCAGGACGTGGCCGAGACCATCGCCAAGGACGTCCAGGAGGGCGTCGACAAGCAGCAGCGCGAGTTCCTGCTCCGCCGCCAGCTGGAAGCCGTCCGCAAGGAGCTGCGCGAGCTGAACGGCGAGAAGGACAGCGAGGAGCCCGACGACTACCGTGCCCGGGTCGAGGCCGCGGACCTGCCCGAGAAGGTCCGCGAGGCCGCTCTGAAGGAGGTCGACAAGCTGGAGCGGTCCAGCGACCAGTCCCCGGAGGGCTCCTGGATCCGTACCTGGCTCGACACCGTCCTCGAACTGCCGTGGAACGAGCGGACCGAGGACGCGTACGACATCCAGGGCGCCAAGGCGATCCTGGACGCCGAGCACGCGGGCCTTCAGGACGTGAAGGCGCGGATCACCGAGTACCTGGCGGTGCGCAAGCGCCGCAGCGACCGGGGGCTCGGTGTGATCGGCGGCCGGCGCGGCGGTGCCGTGCTGGCGCTGGTCGGTCCGCCCGGAGTCGGCAAGACCTCGCTGGGCGAGTCCGTGGCACACGCCATGGGCCGCAAGTTCGTCCGGGTCGCCCTCGGCGGCGTCCGGGACGAGGCCGAGATCCGCGGTCACCGGCGCACCTACGTCGGCGCGCTGCCCGGCCGGATCGTCCGCGCCGTCAAGGAGGCCGGGTCGATGAACCCGGTGGTCCTGCTCGACGAGATCGACAAGGTCGGCTCGGACTTCCGCGGCGACCCGGCGGCGGCCCTGCTCGAAGTCCTGGACCCGGCGCAGAACCACACGTTCCGGGACCACTACCTGGAGGTCGAGCTGGACCTGAGCGATGTCGTCTTCCTGGCGACCGCCAACGTGCTCGAAGCCATCCCGGAGGCCCTGCTCGACCGTATGGAGCTGGTCCGGCTCGACGGCTACACCGAGGACGAGAAGGTCGTCATCGCCCGTGACCACCTGCTCCCGCGCCAGCTGGAGCGGGCGGGCCTGGCGGACGACGAGGTCACGCTCGACGAGAGCGCCCTGCGCAAGCTGGCCGGCGAATACACCCGTGAGGCGGGCGTGCGCACCCTGGAGCGGTCCATCGCCCGACTGCTGCGCAAGGTTGCCGCGCAGCACGAACTCGGCGAGCGGAAGCTGCCGTTCACCGTCCACGAGGCCGACCTGCGCGACCTGCTCGGCCGGCCGCACCACGTACCCGAGTCCGCCCAGGACCCGGCGGAGCGCCGTACGTCCGTGCCGGGCGTGGCCACCGGCCTCGCGGTCACCGGAGCCGGCGGCGACGTCCTGTTCGTGGAGGCGTCCCTCGCCGACCCGGAGACGGGCGCGGCGGGCCTGACCCTGACCGGGCAACTGGGCGACGTGATGAAGGAGAGCGCGCAGATCGCCCTGTCCTTCCTGCGCTCGCACGGCGCCGAACTGGAACTCCCGGTCGGCGACCTGAAGGACCGGGGCGTGCACATCCACTTCCCGGCGGGTGCGGTGCCGAAGGACGGTCCGAGCGCAGGCGTCACGATGACCACGGCACTGGCCTCGCTGCTGTCCGGGCGGCTGGTGCGCACCGATGTGGCGATGACCGGCGAGGTCTCCCTCACCGGCCGGGTGCTGCCGATCGGCGGTGTGAAGCAGAAGCTGCTGGCCGCGCACCGGGCCGGGGTGACGACCGTGATCATCCCGAAGCGCAACGAGGCCGACCTGGACGACGTGCCGCCGGAGGTGCTGGACAAGCTCGACGTCCACGCCGTCACGGACGTCCGCCAGGTCCTGGAGCTGGCCCTGTCGCCGGCCGCGAACGGCGCGGAGGCCGAGGTGCCGGTGGCCGCGTGACGGAGGCCACCGGATGAAGGAAGGCCCGGGTTCCGTCCGGAACCCGGGCCTTCACCTGCCCGCGGAGGTCAGCCGTTCGCGAGTGCCTGCACCCGGTCCAGCGCCCCGTTGAACTTGTCGTGGTCCCCGACCGTCGGTCCCGTGGAGGTGTACTGCCACATGGTGTAGAAGCCCCAGCCGGCCGGGAGCGTGCCCACGGTGGAGGCGTAGCGGGCGATCCACAGCGGGTTGGCGGACGCGAAGCCGCCGTAGTTGCCGGTGCACCGGGTCCACCAGCTGGTGGCCGTGTAGATGACCGCGTCGCGGCCCGTACGCGCCTTGTACGTGTTCAGGAAGTCGGCGATCCAGCTCACCATCGCGCTCTGCGACTTGCCGTAGCAGGCGGCGCCGTACGGGTTCCACTCGATGTCCAGGGCGCCCGGGAGGGTCTTGCCGTCCTTGGACCAGCCGCCGCCGTGGTCGACGAAGTAGTTGGCCTGGGTGGCGCCGCTGGTGGTGTCCGGGGTCGCGAAGTGGTAGGCGCCGCGGATCATGCCGACGTTGTACGAGCCGTTGTACTGCTGGGTGAAGTAGGGATTCGTGTAGTACGTCCCTTCCGTTCCCTTCGTGTACGCCCACCTGACGCCGCTGTTCCACAGCGTCGACCAGGCGACGTTGCCCTGGTAGCCGGAGACGTCGACGCCCTCGGTCTGGGTGACGTTTCCGGTGCTGGGCGTGCCGCTCCGGCCGTCGTGGGCCAGGACGCCCATGCCCATGTGGGCCGAGCCGCGCGCGGGGGTGGTGGCGGCCTGGGCGCTGGTGAGGGGGAGGGTGAGGGACAGGGCGGCCAGCAGGGTCACGGACGGGGCCGTGAGCCTGCGGCGGATGGTGCCGGGTCTGAGCACGGGCATTGGCGTGCCTCCGAGGAGTGTGGTGGGGGGACCGCGGACGACCGACTCGGCCGTATGGCGTGAGCATGCCAGTAATGGCCTGGCAAAGAAGCTACGCACGTAGACCGGGCCGTGGGAAGGGGCCCCGGAGGCTGCCGTTGGTCTACGCCTGCGAAATACTTACGGAGCTGGGGCGATGGCGACGCTTGGCAGAAACTTTCAGGGCCGCGAAATTGATCAGGGGTGCTGACGTGCACGAGGACGCGAACGGCGACGGACGGCGGGCCCCCGCCCAGGTGTCGCCGGATGGTACAGACCAGGAATTCCTGTCGCTGGAACGGGAGATGACGGTCCTGATGCGGCGTGCCCGGGCCAGCCAGGGCGAGATGGCCCGCGAGGTCCACCCCGACCTGGAGTCGGCCGCGTACGGCCTGCTGATCCGGCTGGACGAGCAGGGCCGGCAGCGCGCCACCGACCTCGCCGCCTACATCGGAGTCGGCAAGGCGACCATGTCCCGCCAGCTGCGGGCCCTGGAGGAACTGGGCCTGGTCGCCCGCGAGCCCGACCCCGGGGACGGCCGGGCCTGGCTGGTGAACCTGACCGACGAGGGCCGCCGCAGGGTCGCCAGGGTGCGCGAGGCGCGCCGGGCCCGGTACGTCTGCCAGCTCTCCCACTGGGACTCGCGCGAGGTGGCCGAACTGGCCCGGCTGCTCCACAAGCTGAACGGGGTCATCGAGAAGTAGAAGCAGGGGGAGCGGGGGCGGCGGAGGAGGCAGGCGGTGTCGCCGGGTCGTGCGGGGCGCGATCCGGTGCCGCGGGCGTGCGGGGCTGCCGGAGTTCGGCGTGGACCGCCGTCGCGTCGTCGTGGGTCTTGCCGCGTCCCAGATGCCTGCGCTCCTCGCGGTCGGCCGTCTCCAGGGCCCGCACCCGGTCGATCAACGCCTGCGCGCCCTCTTTCCGCAGCAGAGTGAAGCAGTCCGTCCAGTCGCCCTCGTGGAACTTCTCCACCCAGCGTGTCGCCCCGTCCGTCAGCGCGGCCAGGGCGCGGACCTCGTCGCGGGGCACGCTCCCCGTCACCGCGCGGGCGGCGACCGACGGGTCGGCGGCGGCCGTGAAGAAACCGCCCTCCTTGTTGCGGACCGTGGCGTCCGCGACGGCGTCGGTGGCCAGGGACGAACGGGGCAGCCGGGCGATCCGGTCGTCCTGGACCGGGGTGACCGTGCCGTCCGGGGATTCCAGCAGGAGGGTGGAGTCGGACAGCACCAGGTACTCCAGCGAGTCCGCCGACCAGCGGGCCAGGACGACGGTCGCCTGCGGGGTGCGCGGGTGAGAAAGGTCACAGGTGTCCGCGTGCGCGTCGGCGGTTCTGGCGATCGCCCGGGAGAGAATCTCCCTCAGCGTCAGATCTCGGTAGGAAACGGTCAGTTCAATCAGGACGCCGCCGAGTCGCGCGGTGAACCAGGGGACCGAATGCAGACAGCCAGTGCCGTCCTTGGGTGGGGTCACCCCGTCCAGGACGACCACCCAGCCACCCTGGCCCGAGGCCGGTACGCCGACACCTGCGAAGTCCTCGTTGGGCCGGCCGGGGTCGCCGGGCTCGGAAACGACGTCAGTACGCATCCGGCCAGTCTGCACGAGCCCTTCACAAGGACTGCGGAAGGGTGGCAACGGTCCCCGAATTCGCGCAGCCGCGCAGGTCAGGCGCCTGTTTTGCGGGGGAATGGCGCGCTCCGGGAAAACGTGGCAGCGAATACTGCCAAAGCCAGCCGTCCGCGTCCAACCGGCCCGCTGCGACCCCCGTCCGCCCATGCCGGAGGAACTTGCCCGTCAACTCTCCTCCGGGGTTCACTCCTTCGGGTGGCGGGTCAGGTGATGCACGACCGTCGGCCACCAGCACTGGGAGGGTCGGACGGTCCGCGCCGGGTGTACACATCACCTCGGCATCGGGACGATCAACGGGACGGCGGGATGCCACCCGGGCCCATGGGTACACGAGTTCAAGAATGCGAGCACCGGTGCAGATGAAGCGGCCTCGGCGCACAGGCAGGCAGCCGGCCTCCGAAGGGGGCGCCGCCGAGCGGACCCCCGTGGGCACCGGTCGCCCGACCCACGTACGCAACCGGCTGATCCTCGCCGTGGCCGTGGTGGCCGCGGCCGTCGCCGGGGCCGGCGCCCCGTCCCTGGTCGCCGCCTCCGGGCAACTGAGCGACGCCCAGAACCTGGTGAACCTAGCCGGACGCACCGAGAACGCGCTGACCCTCGCGCACGCGCTCGCCGACGAGCGCGACGAGGTCACCTCCTTCGTCGCGGCGGGCCGGCCCAAGTCCAAGGCCCCGTCCGAGGACCGCGGCGCCCGCGTCGACCAGCAGGTCGAGGAGTTGCGCGCCGACACCGGCACGCCCGCCGGGCTGCGCTCGGAACTGGACACCATCGCCGCCGTCCGCAAGGCCGCGCTCACCGGCAAGGGCACCGCGCTGGACGCCCACGAGGGCTACACCGCCGTCATCACCGACCTGCACCGGCTCGCCGAGCAATTGGCCGAGCAGATGCCACCGCGGGCGGGCTCCGGAGCGTACGCCCTCGCCGAACTGGACACCGCCGTCCAGCAGTCCGCCGCCACCCGCGGGCTGCTCCTCGCCGCGCTGAAGGTGCCGAGCACCACCCAGACGGTGATCGACCCCATCACCGGCCTGCCCACGACGGCCGCGGTCACCTCCGACGCCGACAAGAAGCAGCGCGACGCCCTCACCGCGGCCGCCCAGCAGGCCCGGCTGCGCGCCGACGCCGCCCTCGCCGACTTCCGCGAGGGGGCGCCCGCAGCGGCCGTCACGACGTACGACTCCACGGTCACCGGACCCGAGGCCGACGCGGCCGACAAGGACCTGGCCGACCTCACCGACCAGCCCACGCTCTCCGACGGCGAACTGGCCACCAGTACCAAGAAGCTGGACGCCGCGCTGTCCGCGCGCGTCGAGCTGATGCGCGGCGCGGAGTCCTCGCTCTACCACCGCCGCACCCAGGACCTGGCCCGGCTGCGCGACGACGACGTCACCGACCTGGAGATCCGCACCGCCGCCCTGGGCGCCCTGCTGCTGGTCACCATCGGCGTCGCCACCGCGCTGGCCCGCACCCTCACCCGCCCGCTGTCGGTGCTGCGCCGCGGCTCGGCACGGCTGGCCGAGGCGGAGGACCCGACCGCCGAGGAGCCGATCACCTTCACCGGCCGCAACGACGAGTTCGCCCGGGCCGTCCGCTCCCTCAACACCCTGCACGCCCGCGCCGTCGCCCTGCACGAGCGCGTCGCCACCCTGGAGACCGACCGCAAGCACCTGGTCGGGCAGCGCCAGAAGATGGCCGACGCGCGCCAGGAACTGCGGGACGCGCTCCAGGTCTCCCAGGCGCAGGCGGAGCAGCTGCGGGCCGGCATCGGCGGCACGTTCGTGAACCTGGCGCTGCGCACGCTCGGCCTGGTCGAGCGCCAGCTCGCCGTCATCGAGGGCCTGGAGGAACGCGAACAGGACCCCGACCGGCTCGCCACGATCTTCAAGCTCGACCACTTCACCACGGTCATGCGCAGGCACAGCGAGAACCTGCTGGTCCTCGCCGGTTCCGAGCGCGTCGTGAACCACCCGGGGCCGGTGCCGCTGGTCGACGTGGTGCGGGCCGCGGTCAGCGAGATCGAGCGCTACGAGCGGGTCCGCATCGCCGCGCTGCCCCCGCACGCCCAGGTGATCGGCTTCGCCGCGGACGACATCTCCCACCTGCTCGCCGAACTCATGGAGAACGCCACCTCGTTCTCCCCGCCGGACGTGCCCGTGGAGATCTCCGGCTGGCTGCTGGAGAACGGCGAGGTGATGCTCTCGGTGCAGGACGAGGGCATCGGCATGACCGGCGACCGCCTGGACCGGCTCAACGCCCGCCTCGCCGAATTCGACCCGAACATGTCGTACGGCCAGGACGGCGAGGACGGCCTCGGGCTCGGCCTGTACGTCGTGGCCCGCCTCGCCCAGCGGCACGGTGTCCGGGTGCGGCTGCGCGAGCAGAAGCAGGGCGGTGTGACCGCGGTCGTGGTGCTCTCCCAGGACCTGCTGGAGAGCACTTCGGGCTCGGCGGTCCCGTCTGCGGCGGGCACGGCCGACGGCGCCCAGGCGGTCTCGCTGCCCGGGGCGGACGCCGAGGTCAACTCCAATGTGCTGCACGCCCGGGCGACGGACGGCGATCCGCTGGTGGCGCTGGCGGAACGCGCCGTGAGCCGGGCGGCCGCCACGGACGACCCCGCGCACGCGCGGACCGAGCCAGAGCCAGAGCCGGAGCCCGGGCCCGGGCCTGCGGCCTCGGAACACCGGGCCGCCGGGCCTGCGGAGCACTCGGCGGCGGAGACGGCGCAGCACCCGGCCGCAGGGACGGCGGAGCACCCGGCGGTCCCGGAGCACTCGGCGGCGGGGACTGTGGAGCACCCGGCGGTCCCGGAGCACCCGGCCGCGGGGACGGCGGAGCACTCGGCGGTCCCGGAGCACCCGGCGGCGACGGAGCCCCGGACCGGTCCGGTGGGGCACGCCGCCGTGCCGGAGCCCGCCCTCTCGCCGGAGACGTTCTCCGAGACGACGATGGAGCTGCTGGTACCGGACCCCGCCGCCGTCGCCGCCGCGTCGGCCCGGCCGGGCACCCCGGCACCGGAACCGCGCGACGAGGCACAGGGCCACCCCGTGCCCGGGACCGCCGGCCCCGCGGAAGCGCCGGAAACCGTGCGGTCTGCGCCGGCGCCGGAAACGGCCGGGTCCGTGGACGCGTCGGAAACCGTCCGGTCCGTGAACGTGCCCGGGGCTTCCGGGTCCACGGAAGCGCCCGGGGTCCCCCTGCCGGCCGACAGCACCCACGAGGCTCCCACCGCCCCCGCGGCGGACACCGGAGTCCCTGCGCCGGCCACCGACGGCGGCAGCGGCGACGAGGCGGCCCACGAGCGCACGCCCGACCTGCTCACCGCGAAGGGCCTGCCCAAGCGCACCCCGAAGGTCACCGCACCCGCCCAGGCACCCCGGCGGCAGGCCGGTTCCGTGGACGCCGACGCGCTGCGCCGCAGACTCGGCGGCTTCCACCGCGGAGCGGAGGCCGGCCGACGCGAGGTCGCGGCGGAGATGGCCGGGGAGACATCCGGGACCAGCACACCCGCGGACCTACCCGCGGATCGAACTGCCCAGGAAACCACGGGGGGCACCGTCGAGGAGGCAAGCAGTTGACCGCGTCCAGCACCTTCGTACTGAGCCGTGAGGCCCGTAACCTGCAGTGGCTGCTGGCGAACCTCATCCAGGAGGTGCCGGACATCCTGTCGGTCGCGGTGGTCTCCTCCGACGGCCTGCTGCTCCTCTCCTCCGACCCCGCGCACAGCGCCGAGGCGCGGGAGGCCGGCGAGTCCCGCCACAGCGGCCCGCGGGGCTCCGCCGCCGACCTCGCCACGCTCGTCTCCGGCATCGGCAGCCTCACCCTCGGCGCCGCCAAGCTGATGGACTCCGGTGCGGTCAAGCACACGATGGTCGCCATGGACGAGGGGAGCCTCTTCGTGATGTCGATCAGCGACGGCTCGCTGCTCGGCGTGCACGGCGCCGCGGACTGCGACATGAGCGTGGTGGCGTACCACATGGCGCTGTTCGTGGGCCGGGCCGGCCATGTGCTGACCCCGGAACTCCGCAGCGAACTGCGAAAATCCCTGGAGTCCGATGCGGCGGGGAGCAGCAGGTGAGCAGTGCTGCGAAGTCGCTCCCGGTCCGCGGAGGCGACCGCAGACCCGCTCGGGTCCGCCCTTACTCGCTCACCGGCGGCCGTACCCGCTTCGGCCACGTCCTGCTCGTGGAGACGTTCGTGGCGGCCGCCGAGGCCCTGGAGTCCGCCGAGGAGCGCAGGGAACTGACGCAGGGCGACCGCACCAGCCGGATCATGCCGGAGATGCGGGCCATCGTCGAACTGTGCCGCCGTATGCGTACGGTGGCCGAGATCGCCGCGCTGCTGCAGATGCCGCTCGGCGTGGTCCGCGTGCTCCTGAGCGACCTCGCGGACCAGGGAAAGATCCGCGTGTACGGAACCGGAACCGGTCACGGCACCGGCCGACCGGACAGATTCCTGCTGGAAAGGGTGTTGAGTGGACTCCGTCGTCTCTGACGCCGTCGGCGTCGTCCCCCTCGTCGAGTCCGACGAGGAATTGAAGCCCTGGCAGACGGATCGCACCCGCCCGCCCGCCGCCACCAAGATCGTCATAGCGGGCGGTTTCGGCGTCGGCAAGACCACGCTGGTCACCTGTGCCTCGGAGATCAGGCCGTTGCAGACCGAGGCGCTGATGACCGAGGCGAGCGAGGGCACGGACGACATCTCCGCCACGCCGGCCAAGCGGACCACCACGGTGGCCATGGACTTCGGCCGTCTCACGCTCGACGACGACCTGGTGCTCTACCTGTTCGGCACGCCGGGTCAGCAGCGGTTCTGGTTCATGTGGGACGACCTGGTGCGCGGCGCGATCGGCGCGGTCGTGCTCGCCGACACCCGCCGGCTCAAGGACTGCTTCCCGGCGCTGGACTACTTCGAGAGCTGCGGGGTGCCGTATGTCGTCGCGGTCAACCACTTCGAGGGCAGCGAGCCGTTCGATTCGCAGGACGTACGGGAGGCGCTGAGCGTCCCCGCGCACGTACCTGTCATGATCATGGATGCGCGGCGCCGGATATCGGTGATCGAGACGCTGCTCGCCCTCGTCGCCCACGCGCTTGAGGAAAGCCCCGAGCAGTCGTAGGCCGACCGTAGTTCTCCAGGAGGCATCCCCCCGCATGCGGAAGATACTCGTCGTCGGAGCCGGCCAGTCCGGGCTTCAGCTCGCGCTCGGGCTCCAGTCCCACGGATACGACGTCACCGTGATGTCCAACCGGACCGCCGACGAGATCCGCTCCGGCCGGGTCATGTCGACGCAGTGCATGTTCCACACGGCGCTCCAGCACGAACGCGACCTCCGGCTGAACTTCTGGGAGGCGCAGGCCCCGAAGATCGAAGGAATCGGCGTCTCGGTCGCCGCCTCCGGCTCCTTCGACCCGGGCCCCTCGCAGCGGGCGGTCAACTGGGTGGGCAGACTCGACGGGTACGCGCAGTCCGTCGACCAGCGGCTGAAGATGGCCGGCTGGATGGAGACCTTCGTGCAGCGCGGCGGCCAGTTGGTCATCCACGGAGCCGCGGTCGGCGACCTCGACTACTTCTCCCGCCTCTACGACCTGGTGCTGGTGGCGGCCGGCAAGGGCGAACTGGTGTCCATGTTCGCCCGTGATCCGCAGCGCTCCCCCTACCGCGAACCGCAGCGCGCCCTGGCGGTGGCCTACGTCCACGACCTGGGCCCGCATCCCGAGCACCCGGAGTTCGACGCGGCCCACTGCAACCTCGTCCCCGGCGTCGGCGAGCTGATCGTCAGCCCGTCCCTGACCCCCCACGGCCGCGCGGACATGCTGTTCTGGGAAGGAGTCCCGGGCGGTCCCCTCGACGTCTTCGCCGGTGTCAGGGATCCGGGCGAGCACCTGTCCCTGACCCTGGCCCTCATGGAGAAGTTCACGCCCTGGGAGTACGAGCGGGCCAGGAAGGCCGAACTGACCGACGCGGGCGGCGTGCTGGCGGGCCGTTACGCGCCCACCGTCCGCAACCCCGTCGGCCGGCTCCCCAGCGGCGGTCTCGTCCTGGGCGTGGGGGACGTGGTCGTCGCCAACGACCCGCTCACCGGCCAGGGTTCCAACTCGGCGTCCAAGTGCGCGGCCTCCTACCTCGACTCGATCCTCGAACACGGTGAGCAGGAGTTCGACGAGGTCTGGATGCGACGCGCCTTCGAGCGGTACTGGGGTTCGGCGCGGCACGCCACCAAGTGGACCAACACGATGCTTGCCGCGCCGCCCGGTCATGTTCTGGAGCTGATCGGGGCGGCCGGGCGGCTCGCGCCGGTCGCGCGTCGGTTCGCCAACGGGTTCGATGATCCGGCGGACTTCGAGAGCTACTTCTACGAGCCGGAGAAGACAGCGGCGTATTTGGCTTCTGTCGCGGGGGATTAGACGCCGTTGGGGCGTGGGCGTGTAGTTGGTCGTGCGGGTGGGCGGGGGCCTGTCGCACAGTTTCCCGCGCCCCTTCGGGGTGGCGGGGGCGCGCGCTGTTCGTCGTGTGGCTAGACCTTTGGCCGTGCTGTCGGGGTGCGGGGGCGGGCGGGGTTTTCGGCCGGGTCCGGGCGGACCGCGCCGAGGATCGGGTTGCTTGCGATCGGGGAGACCTTGACCCGGTCGCCGGGGCGGGGGGCCTGGACGACCTTTCCGTCTCCGAGGTACATCGCCACGTGCGTGGCGTCGGGGAAGTAGACGACGAGGTCGCCGGGGCGCAGTTGGTTCAGCGGGACGCGGGCGAGGCGGGCCCACTGCTCCTGGCTGGTCCGCGGGATCGGCGTGCCGGCGTGCTCCCACGCCTGCGAGGTGAGCCCCGAGCAGTCGTACGCCCCGGGTCCCTCCGCCCCCCACTGGTACGGCTTGCCGAGTTGGTCCATGGCATAGCGCACCGCACGGTCGCCCTGCTCGGACGGGGCCGCCCGCGCGCTGCTGAGCGCGCCGGAGGTCACGATCTTCTGCTGGGCGCCGGCGACTGTGTCCGCTTCGACGCGGGCGAGGTCGGCGAGTTGTTCGGCGCTGAGCGAGGCGAGCAGTTCCTCGATGCCGGCGAGCCGGGTGCGGACGTCGTTGCGCTGCTTCTGCTGCCGCTCGGCGAGCCGGAGCTGTGCGTCGAGGGCCTTGCGCGCCTTGCGGACCAGGGCGTCCTGCTTCTTCTCGCTGCCTTCGAGCAGGTCCACGGTCTGCGCCTGCTCCCGTGCCAGCTGCCCGATCACGTGCCCCTCGTCGAGCACCTGCTGCGGATCCCGGGCGAGCAGCAGCCGTACGTAGGGGGAGAGGCCGGTGCTGCTCTGGTACTGCTGCCGGGCGAGCCGCGCGGCGTCCCGGCGGCTGTCGTGCAGGGAGAGCCGGGCGCGGGCCAGCTCCCCGTCGAGGCGTGCGACCTCGGCGCGCTGCCGCTTCAGCTGCTCGGCGGTGCCGTTGTAGGTCTCGGTGGCCTGTTCGGTCTGCCGGTACAGCCGCTGAAGGTCCGTCAGCAGCTCGGCCACGGACCGCTGGTCCGGTGCGGCCACGGCGGGTAGCGGCGCCAGGGCGGCCTGGGCCGCCACCAGGGCCGTACCCACCAGACGCAGCAGTCTTCCTGACACGACATCACCTCCGATGCGGGCGGGCGTTTTGTCATATCTTCGCCCCCGTGGCGGGAGTATCGGAGGTGCGCGCGCGGACCGCGCGCCGAGTGTGCGCGGTTCGGCGCAACCATGTCACCCGTCGGTGTCGTCCGGTGTGCCGGACCGCGTGGCACCAGGGCCGGCCGCCGGGCGGGACCAGGGCCACCGATGGCGGGCACCGCCCCGCCCTGAGGTCCGGCCGGGGTCGGCGTCGTGGACGTACTTCCAGCCCTGCACGAGTCCGAGGCGCTTGCTGTGCGCGCGGGGCACCCGGCGGTACACCAGGACGGTGGGCGGACCGCCGTGCGCGTCCGGCACCGGGATGCGGTACGTCTTCGGGGGATGGCCGGTGAGGCCCAGCAGCACGGGCAGGACGCGCCCGTCCATGGGCCCGCCCTCGAACGGGGTGTCCTGACTCTTCACGGGACCAGTGTCAGCCATCCTCGGCGAGCGCTTCGATGAGCGCCGCCGTCTGCGGGTCCCGGCCCGCGGTCACCGTCAGCAGGGCCACGAACTGGTCGACCAGCCAGTCGCGCAGTTCGTCGAGGGGCGGCTGCTTGTCCTCGTCGAGCCAGATCAGCGAGGCCGCCTCCACGGCGGTGATCCACATCCGGACGGTCATGCGCATCCGGGGACCGGGCTCGGTGATGTCGAGGTGGTTGTAGATGTGCACGGCGGCGGCCCGCCGTACGCCGTCCACGATCGCCGTGGTGCGCCTGGTCTCGACCACGCTGCCGCCCTGGAGGAGGGCGCTGAAGCCGGTGTCGTGCTCGTCGACGAAGGTGAGGTAGCGGTCGAGGGTGCGGGTGAGGCGGAGCAGGCGCGGGCCCTCGCGGGGCTCGTCGAAGCACTGCTCCAGCTCGTCCGCGGCGGACCTGACGGCGGCCTCGTACAACTGCTGCTTGCCTCCCGGGAAGTACCGGTAGACCAGCGGCCGGGAGACTCGCGCCACCTCCGCCACGTCGTCCAGGGACACGTCCTCGGGCCTGCGGTGCGCGAACAGTGACAGCGCGGATTCGATGAGCTGACTGCGGCGCTCCTCGACGCTGAGCCGGCGGTAGGCGGGGGTGGGGGCCTGCGGGGTCATGACCGGCAGCGTAACCGTTTCCGGCCGAGCTGGTTGCGGGTGATCCCGTCCCCGGTGACCGCTCAGGCCAGCAGTCCCGACGACCGCCACAGCCTGCGGCCCGCGCCGCGGAGCACCCCGATGTCGTCGAGGAAGTCCGTCAGGCGCTTCGCGCCGGTCTGCATCACCTCGCGGCGGTGGCCGCTGGCCTTCACCTGCGCCATCGCCTCCCGCTTGTCCAGCCCCACGTTCGGGTAGACCTCCGGGTTGACGAAGGCCACCGAGAACACCCGGGCGAACTCACCCGAAGTGACCCGGGTGAACTCCTGGGACCACTTCGGGGCGGTCACCATCTGGCGGCGCAGTTCCTCACGGGCGTAGCGCACGTGCCGGGCCTCCTCGACGACGTGGATCCGGGTCACGCCCCGGATCAGCGGCTGTACCCGCTCGTCGGGGAAGGTCAGGCGCTGCATCCAGTCGAGGACCTCCTCGCCGAGCAACGTCGCCGTGAAGGAACCCGGGGTCGTGGAGATGGTCTTGAAGACCCGGCCCAGGGCCAGGTGCGCCCGGCCCACCGGGTACCAGGGCGTGCCGCCGTGCGAGATCAGCCGGGCGAACATCTTGGAGTGCCGGCACTCGTCCTCGATCTCGGTGAGCGCATAGCGCACATGGGCGCTCGTCGCTGCCTTGTCGTAGATGTGCCGGACCAGCAGCTGCATCAGGATCATCTCGAACCAGATGCCCAGCGAGGCGAGCGCTGCCGCCTCGTGCCGGGAGAGCAGGATCCGCTGTTCCTCGCTCATCCGCCGCCACAGCGGCGTGCCGTACAGCGACACCAGCTCCGGCGGCCAGAACCACTTGCCCTCCTCGAAGGGTGCGTCCCAGTCCAGTTCCTTGTCGGGATCGAAGGAGTGCTTGGCGGAAGAGACGAGCAGGCGCTCGGCCACCTGCTCCCGGTCCTTGAGCAGGCCGAGTGCGTCACGCAGTCCGTCGAGCGCGTCGGCTTCCGTCAGGGTCGTCATGGCTCCGTCACCTCGTTACCCGGGGTAAGTCCTCTCGCTCTTATGAGACTGCTTGTCAGCAAGCGAGTCAATCCCCCGCGTACAACTTGTTGACCCGGCGTCAACAAGCCCGGCACGCCGTACGGGACCGAGCCGACCGGACGCGGCAAGGGTGAGCTGCGGCGGTCCTTCGCCGAGCTGCGGCGAGACGTCGCTGAGCCGCGACGGGAATGCGCCGGGCCGCGGCGGCCCCGCACCTCCGGGCGGTGCAGGCAGTTCCGGGCGCGGCGAGCAGGATGCGTCGGCCGCCCGTCGTGATCACTCGACGGAGGGACGGACCGGCGGTCGCCGGCTCACCGGCCGAGCACCGCCTGCATCACCGCCTTGGCGATCGGCGCCGCGTTGCCGGCGCCGCTGATCTCGCCCCGGTCGGCGGAGGCGTCCTCCACCACCACGGCGACGGCCACCTGAGGTTCCAGCGCGGTGTCGGCCTTCGCCCAGGACACGAACCAGGCGTACGGCACACCGGCGTTGCCGACGCCGTGCTGCGCGGTGCCGGTTTTGCCGCCCACGGTGGCCCCCGGGATGGCCGCGTTGGCACCGGTGCCCTCCCGGACCACGCCGGTCATCAGCTCCTTCAGCCGCATGGCCGTCGCCGGGTTCATCGCCTGGCGCATCGCGCGGGGGCCGGCCGTACCCACCGTCTCCCCGCCCTTGCGGGTGGTCCGCTCCACCAGGTACGGCGTGCGCACCTGCCCGTCGTTGGCCACGGCCGCCGCGACCATCGCCATCTGCAGCGGAGTGGCCCGCGTGTTGTACTGGCCGATCGACGACAGCGCCAGCTGCGCCTTGTCGACCCGGGTGTCGAAGGTGCTCTGCGCCACCGAGAAGGGGATCTTCAGATCGGTGTCGTTGAAACCGAAGCCCTGTGCCGTGGCCACCATGTCCGCGACCCCGACGTCCACGCCGAGCTTCGCGAACACCGTGTTGCACGACCACTCGAAGGCCGCGCGCAGCGAGGCGTCCGCACAGCCGTCCGCCTCGTTCGTCAGGCGCGTCCGGGTGCCGGGCAGCGTGTACGGGTCGGGGGAGTCCGTGGGCCGGTCCAGGTCCTGGATCACCCCGGCGTCCAGCGCCGCCGCGGCGGTGACCACCTTGAAGGTGGAGCCCGGCGGATAGGTCTGCCGCACGGCCCGGTTCAGCATCGGCTTGTCCGGGTCGTCGTTGAGCCGGTTCCAGGCCGCCGTCACCGACGCGTCGTTGCCGGACAGCTCGGCCGGGTCGTACGACGGGCTGGAGACCAGCGCCAGGATCCGGCCGGTGGACGGCTCCACGGCGGCCACCGCGCCCTTGCGCCGGCCCAGCCCCCGGTAGGCCGCCTCCTGCGCGGCCCGGTCCAGAGTGGTGACGACGTTGCCCGGCTCGCTCTGTGCCCGGGTGACGTCGTTCCACAGCGGGAACGGCGACAGCAGCGGGTCCGAGCCGGAGAGGATGCCGTCCTCCGCGTGCTCCAGGAACGTCGTCCCGTACACCTGTGAGGCGAAACCGGTGACCGGGGCGTACAACGGGCCGTCCCGGTAGGTCCGTTCGTGCCGCAGTTGCTCGCCGGTGTCCCGGGAGCCGGTGACCGGGGCACTCGCCACCAGGATGTCGCCGCGCGGCTGCCCGTAACGGGCGATGGTGGCACGGCGGTTGGCGGGGTTGCCGTCGTAGCCCGGTCCCTCGACGACCTGGACTCGCGCGGCGTTCACCAGGAGCGCCGCGAGCAGCAGGGCGCAGAACACGGCGGCGTGCCGGATGTGCCGGGTCATCGGGCCGCCTCCGGGTCGCCGGGTCGCCGGGCCGAGTCGCTGACCCGGATCAGCAGTGCGGTGATCGTCCAGTTGGTGACGACCGAGGAGCCGCCCTGCGCCAGGAACGGCATCGCCATGCCGGTCAGCGGGATCAGCCCGGTCACCCCGCCCGCGATGACGAACACCTGGAGCGCCACGAGCGAGGCGAGGCCGGTGGCCAGGAGCCGGCCGAAGGGGTCGCGCAGGGCGAGGCCGGCCCGGTAGCCGCGCTCCACGAGCAGCCCGTACAGCAGGAAGATCGCCGAAAGACCGGCGAGCCCCAGCTCCTCGCCCGCCGTCGCCAGGATGAAGTCCGACTTGGCGGCGAAGCCGATCAGCACGGAGTGGCCGAGGCCCAGACCGGAACCGAGGACACCGCCCGCCGCGAAGGCGAACAGGGACTGCGCCAGTTGGTTGGGGCCCCGGCCCGCGTCGATCGTCGCGAACGGATGCTGCCAGTCCTCGATCCTGGTGTGCACGTGCGGTTCCAGCCAGCCGACCACGACCGCGCCGACCGCGGCGAGCAGCAGCCCCACCGCGATCCAGCCGGTGCGGCCGGTGGCGACGTACAGCAGGACCACGAACAGGCCGAAGAACAGCAGCGAGGTGCCCAGGTCGCGCTCCAGGACCAGCACGCCGACGCTGATCAGCCAGAGGGTGACGATCGGGCCGAGGACCCGTCCGGTGGGCAGTTGCACGCACCAGACGCGGCGGCCCGCGTAGGCGAGCGCGCCCCGGTTGGCCGCCAGGTACGCGGCGAAGAAGACCGCGAGCAGCACCTTCGCGAACTCTCCGGGCTGGATGGAGAATCCGGAGAGCCGGACCCAGATGCGGGCGCCGTTCACCGCCGGGAAGAGGATCGGCAGCATCAGCAGGGCCAGCGCCGCCGCGCCGCTGACGTAGGCGTAGCGCTGGAGCACCCGGTGGTCGCGCAGCAGCAGGACCACGGTGATGAACAGCCCCACGCCGAGCGTGGACCACACGAGTTGGGCGGGCGCGGCCCGGTCGCCGGGCGTCTCCAGGTCGAGCCGGTAGATCAGCACCAGGCCGAGGCCGTTGAGCAGCACGCCGATCGGCAGCAGCAGGGGGTCGGCGCTGGGGGCCCGGAGCCGGACCGCGGCGTGCGCGCCCAGGGCGAGCACGCCGAGCCCGGCGCCGTAGCCGGCGGCGCCGGGCGGGACGGCGCCGGTGCGCGCGAGACCGACGGCGCAGTAGCCGTACACGGACAGCAGGACGGCCAGCACGATGAGGGTCAGCTCGATGCCGCGGCGCCGGTGGAGGGGGACGACGGGGGTGGGGGTCCTGGCCGCCGCCACGGAGGTTCCGGCCTTCGTCATGTCCGGAACCTACCTAATCGGGAGCCTTGTGCGCCTTGACGGTCAGCACCAGCGTGGCGTGGGCCCGAGGAGGCGGATGTAGCGGGCCGAGCCCCAGGCCCAGGTGCGGTCTCCGAGGAGGTACCAGAGGCGGTTGCCGTTCACCGGGCCGCCGGGGTACTGGCAGTAGATCGAGACGATCTGGCCCTGTTGGGCGAAGCCGATGCGGCGGCTGTCGCGGCCCGGCCGGTCGTGCAGCCACAGCCCGCCGATCGCGGTGACCACGCCCCGGTAACGGCCCGGGCCGTCGCCGCCGTGCGGGGCGGCGGCAGTGGTGGCGGTGGCGGGTGCGGCGGCGAGCGCGGTGATCAGGGCGCCGGACGCGGCAGCCGTGGCGAGGACGCGGGCGAGGCCGCGGGTGAGGGGGGAGCGCAGGCGCATGGGGACCTCCGAGAGGGAGCGCGGGTCAAAGCGGTGAAAGTGATGAAAACGATGAAAGTCGACGAATCATCAGATCGGTCAACCGCCACGCTAGAAGTGCCGTCTCCGGACGGCCCGTCACATTGAGCCATCGGTGCCGCGGGGCGGCCGGACGGCGCTCGGCGGGGTGGGCTGGAGGGGCCTGTCCGGTGTCGCGCGCGGGTCGGGGGCGGCTGGTCGCGCGGTTCCCCGCGCCCCTGCGGGGCGGGGTGGCTGGTGGCGCAGTTCCGCGCGCCCCTGCGGGTGGCCGGTGGGAGAGGTGCGGCGGGCCTATCGGGGCTGACGCAGGTACAGACGGGCGATGGCTCCGCCGTCGGTGTCGTTGGTGAACTCCAGGAGCGCGCCCAGCACCTCCGCCTGGCCCGCCGCGATCGTCAGGCCGAGCCCGTGTCCGGTCGTCCCGCCCTCCGTGCGAAACCGCTGGGGGCCGTGGGCCATCAGGTAGTCCGGGAAACCGTCGCCGTGGTCCCGGACCGTGACGAGCGATCCGTCCACCGTCAGCACCACGGGCGGCCGCCCGTGCTTGTGCGCGTTGGTCACGAGATTGCCCAGGACCCTTTCCAGCCGCCGCCGGTCGGTCTCCACCCAGACGTCCGTGACCACCCGCACCTCGGTGTCGGTCCCCGACGCCCGCACCACCCGCCGGGCCAGCACCCCCAGTTCCTCGGCGTCCGTCTCCAGCCGTTCCCGCCCGGCGTCCAGCCGGGAGATCTCCAGCAGGTCCTCGGTGAGCGTCCGCAGCGCCGCGACCCGGTCGCGCACCAGTTCGGTCGGGCGGCCCGGCGGCAGCAGTTCGGCCGCCGCGTGCAGCCCGGTCAGCGGGGTGCGCAGTTCGTGCGCCACGTCCGCGGTGAACCGCTGCTCGCTCTCCAGCTTGCCCTGCAGCGACGACGCCATCGAGTCCAGCGCGGCGGCGACCGCCGCCACCTCGTCCGGACGGTGCGTCGGGTCCTTCGTCCGCGGGTCGTTCACCCGTGCGTCCAGGTCACCGGCGCTGATCCGTCGGGCCACCTGCGCCGTGCCGTGCAGCCGCCGGGTCACCCGGGTCACCGCGAACGCGCCGACGGCCAGCGTCGCCGTGATCGCCAGCCCCGACGACCACAGGATCGAGTTGTCGAGCCCGGCGATGGTGTTCGCCTGCTGTGCGTAGTCGACCTCCACCGCGAGCGCCCGCCCACCCGCGGCCGGTCCCGCCGCCCACATCGTGGGCCGTCCGTGCAGCCGGGTGACCATCGTGCCCCGTTGCCCGTCCGCCGCCAGGGTCCGCAGCGACTCGGGCAGCCCCGCCGGATCGATGCCGGCGCCCGGTGGCAGCGCGTCCCCGGACCGGTACGCCTGGGACGCGTCGGTCAGCCGGGCCAGCGCCTCGTCCCGGGCCTGGCCGACGGTCTGGTTGGTCACCGAGGTGTGCACCAGGATGCCCAGCAGCGCGGCCAGCGCGCAGCACATCACCGCGATGAAGACGCCGGCCTTCGCGGCGAGCGTCCCGGTCCACGGGGGCAGCGCGGGCCGCCTCATCGGGATCCCTGGGAGGACGATGCGGATGGCGCCGGTGACGACGGTCCCGGTGACGGCAGCGGTGTGCGGGCGGGTCTGCCGCCGCCGGTGCGCAGGAACTCGTCGCGGGCGAACACCAGCGCACGCTGCTGCGGCTGCCAGGTCCAGGTCGTGCGGTACTCGTACCCGGAGATCCCCGCGGGCGAGCGGACGATCACGGTACGCCCGGCCAGCTCGACCCCGAGGATCGCGTCGTTGTCGGCGAGGACCTGGACCAGCCGGTGGTTCTCCACGGTGTAGACGCGGATCGCCGTCTGGTTCGTCGGGTACAGCCGGAAACCGAGCGCCAACTCGGTGCGGCCGTCACCGGTGAGGTCGCGGTAGTACGCCGGCAGGAGGGGGCACCGGCTCCGGTCCCCGCCCGCGGCACAGTCGGCGATCCGGTTCGCCGTCTCGTGGTACGGGCCCTTCGAGCCGTAGCTGTCCGGGTGCGCGGCGATCTCCGCCCGTACCACGGCGACCGGATCCGCCTTGCGGATGTCGTCCCCGGTCACCGTGACACCCCGTACCGCCTCCCTGCTCGCCACGTCGTACGGCCAGGCGGGGCTGGTCGCCGGCTGCAGGCCGGGCCAGAGCTTGGCCGGGCCGGCGGCGGTCGGGGTGGGGCCCGCGGCGCGCAGCCCGCCCGTGTCGCCGCAGGCGGCCGCCGCCACCGACAGCAGGGCGACGGTCAGCGCGGTACGGGCGGCGCGAGCGGGGGGACGGCGTGGCACGGTGCTCCTGGGGCTCGGGGTCGGAGGGGCCCCATACACCTTATGTGGCGGTAAATCCTTTATGCGCACCCGAACGGCGCAACATGGCAGAGGCTACTCGGCCGGCCGGGACGCCCGTGGCGCCGCCCGTCCGCGGGCGCTGCCGGCCGGTGCTGCAGGAACCTGCTCCTTGCTCCCGGAGCGTCGCGCCTGTTCCATGGTCGAGGGGTGATGGCGCATGAGCGGACTGCGCGTGGTGCCGGACCGGCGGCAGGGCCGGGAGCGGCTGTACGTCTGTCTCCAGGACGGCAGGAGCATCGCCTGGTACGACCGGGCGGCCGCCCGGGTCAACCTGCTCAGCGAGGACCGCAGGCAGGACGTCCTGGCGGTGCTGCAGCCGTTCCTGACCGGCCCGGTGAGCGTGGGCCCGCCGCCCGTCCCGACGCCCGCCGAACTGGCCCGGCTCTCTCTGCACCCGGACGACGACCTGGCCCCGAACCGCCCGGGTGAAGCGCTGCTGGTGGACCTCGACCGGGATCCGGGGCCGGCCCGGCGGCTGCGTCCCGACCCGCGGCGCCGCGCCCTCGTGGCCGAGCAGACGGTCGGCGAGGTACTGGACGGCCCGGACGGCCTGGACGGCGCCGGCTGGCACGTCCTGCACTCCGTCCCGCTGCCCGGCGGCGACCGGATCCACCACCTGCTGATCGGACCGGCCGGGATCTTCGCCCTGCACACCCTGTACGCCCGCAAGCAGCGCGTCCTGGTGACCGACCCGCTGGTCGCGCTCGGCCGCCGCGAGGCGTGCCCGGTGCTGCGCCGGGTCCGCTCCGACGCCGACCGCGCCTCCTACGCCCTGACCGCCGAGGTCCGTCCGGTGCTCGTCCTGGTGGACCCGGCGGACGTCACCGTCGCCGTCCGGCCCCGCGGGGTGCGTGTCCTGCGGGACGAGGAGGTCGGGGCGCTGGCCCGGCTCGGCGGGGTGCTGAAACCGGCGGACGCGGAGGCCCTGCACGCGATGGCCCGCGACCGGAACACCTGGCTGCGGGTGTGAGCCACCCGGCCTGCGTCAGGGCAGCTCCGCGGCGTGCGCCGGGTCCAGCAGCGGAGCCATCAGGTCACCGAAATCCGAAAGCCGCGCCGCGACGTCCTGGGCCCGGAACACCAACTGCTCCGGCTGCCGGCAGTCCGCCACCTCGCCCCAGGTGAGGGGCGTGGACGCGGTCGGCTCGGTCCGGGCCCGCAGCGTGTAGGGCGCGGCCGTGGTCTTGCGGCCCGCGTTCTGGCTCCAGTCGACGAACACCTTCCCCGGCCTGAGACTCCGGGTCATCCGGTGCACCACCAGTCGCGGCAGCGCCCGTTCCGCCTCCACGGCGACCCCCTTCGCGTATGCGGAGGTCCCCTCCGAGGAGGCCCCGCGCACCGCGGCGAGCAGATGCAGCCCCTTCGCCCCGGAGGTCTTCGCGTACGCCTCGATCCCGTCCGCCGCAAGCCGCTCCCGCAGCCACCGGGCGACCACGCAGCACTGCACCACCGTCGCCGGCGCGCCCGGGTCCAGGTCGAACACCAGCCGGTCGGCCCGCTCGGGGGCCCCGGCCAGCCACTGGGGGGTGTGGAACTCGGCGACGAGGTTGGCCGCCCACATCAGCGAGGGCAGGTTCTGCACCAGCACCATCCGGGCGGGCCCCTCCGACCGGGGCACCTCGGCGGTCGTCACCCACTCGGGCGTGCCCGGCGGCACGTTCTTGGCGAAGAACACCTGCCCGTCCGGCCCGTCCGGATAGCGCAGGAACGACGCGGGCCGGTCGCGGAGGTGGGGGAGCAGCGCCGCGGACGTGGTCGCGTAGTAGTGCAGCAGCTCGCCCTTGGTGAAGCCGGTCGCCGGATACAGCACCTTCTCCAGGTTGCTGAGCGCGACCCGTCGCCCCTCCACCTCTGTGATCGGCGTCATAAGATGACATTCTCAGATATCGACTGTCATAACACCAGGAAAGCCCGGAACCGGTCCGCCTGGAACAGGCGCGTCCGGCACAGGAACGCCTGAAACAGGAACACCGGGCACAGGAACGTCCGGAATCCGCAGGAAGGGTGTGGAACGTGCGATCCATCTGGAACGGCGCCATCTCCTTCGGTCTCGTCAGCATCCCGATCAAGCTGGTGAACGCCACGGAGAGCCACTCGATCTCCTTCCGCCAGATCCACACCGAGGACGGCGGCCGCATCCGCTACCGCAAGTTCTGCGAACTGGAGGACCGTGAGGTCAGCGGCGCGGAGATCGGCAAGGCGTACGAGGACGCGGACGGCACCGTCGTCCCGATCTCCGACGACGACCTCGCCCACCTGCCGATCCCGACCGCCCGCACGATCGACATCGTGGCCTTCGTACCGGCCGACCGGATCGACCCGCTCCAGATGGGCTCGGCGTACTACCTCGCGGCCGGCGGCGCCGCGGCCGCCAAGCCGTACACCCTGCTGCGCGAGGCGCTCAAGCGCAGCAACAAGGTCGCCATCGCCAAGTACGCCCTGCGCGGCCGGGAGCGGCTGGGCATGCTGCGGGTGGTGGGCGAGGCCATCGCCATGCACGGGCTGCTGTGGCCGGACGAGGTCCGCGCCCCCGAGGGCGTCGCCCCGGAGGCACCCGTCCAGGTCCGCGACAAGGAACTCGACCTCGCGGACGCGCTGATGGACACCCTGGGCGAGGTCGACCTCGCGGATCTGCACGACGAGTACCGGGAGGCACTGGAGGAGGTCATCGCCGCGAAGGCGGCCGGTGAGTCGCCTCCCGAGGCACCCGCCCCGGCCGCCGGCGGCAAGGTGCTCGACCTGATGGCCGCGCTGGAGAACAGCGTCCGGGCGGCCAAGGAGTCGCGGGGCGAGGAAGCGGCGGAGCCGGGGGCACGGGCGCGGCAGGCCGTGGCCGGCCCGGCGGAGCACGCCGAGGTCACCTCGCTGCCACGGCGCCGCACCGGCCGCGCGGCCCCGAAGGAGACGGGCGCCCGGAAGACGACGGCCGCCGCGAAGAAGACGGCGGCGGCGAAGAAGACCGCCTCCGCCGGGAAGAAACCGGCGGCCAAGTCCGCCCGGACCAAGAAGGCGACGGCGTCGACGAAGGCGTCCGCCAAGTCCGCGTCCGCGGACGCGGCGGCGTGCAAGAAGACGACGGCGAAGAAGACCGCCGCGTCCCGCAGGCACACCGCCTGAGCCGCGTTCGCCGGCTCTCGCAGGGTGCCGCACCTCTCGCGGGGCGCCGTCGTGGTGGGCGGCGGGTGGCCACGGCCGTCACGCCTTGCCCCCCGAGCCCGCGCCGGAGCCCGAGCCCGCCCGCACCTCCTCGTACTGCCCGAGGAACCACGGAACGCCGTTCGCCACCCGCCACAGGAACAGGCCCGTGGTCACCTGCGCCGCGCCGGTGTCCGCGCGGAAGGCGAAGGTCCTGGTGACGCCGTGGTACTTCAGCGCGCGCAGCCGGTGGGCCAGGCTGCCGGTGTCCAGCTGGCCCGTGCCCATCCCGGTCAGCGCCTTGGCGAGGAGACCGGCCGCGTCGTACGCCTCCGCCGCGCCCCGGCCGGCCTCCTGGACGCCGTACCGCCGCCGGAACGAAGTGACGAAACCGGCCGCGGACTTCATCCGCGCCGGGTCCACGAACGTCGTGGCGAAGACCCAGTCCTCCGCCGCCGCGCCCGCCGCGTCCAGGAACCCGGGGCCGAGGACCGGTTCGCTCGCCGCGGGCGTACCGGTGAATCCGGCCGACCGCAGCGCGCGGGCGCAGGCGGCGGCCCGCCGCGGCGAACTGCCGCAGTAGACGACGGCCTGCGCCCGGGCCGCCTGCGCGGCCACGGAAGCGAAGTCGTCCGCGTCCGCGGCCACCGTGTACGTGCGGACCGAACCGGCGGACGACAGCGGCCGCGTCAGCGCCTGGGCGAGCTGCCAGCTGTAGTCGGGCGTGGCCCGGTCGTCGATCAGCGCGGTACGGGTGGCCCGGCTGACCTTGCCGAGATAGTGGACGAGCGGCGGGGCCATCGCGTAGTCGGGCGGCCTGACCTGGAACACGGCCGGCTCGGTGACCGAGTTCATGCCGTAGAGGGAGTAGGCGCCCGCCCACGCGGTCACCATCGGCACCAGGGCGCCGTTGTAGATGTCCCGGACCGCGAGCGCGGTGGCGTCGGACGTCGGTCCGACCACCGCGCACGCCGTGCCGGCCGCGACCAGCCGCTTGGCCAGCTCCTTGGCCCGGTCCGCCTCGCCGCGGTCGTCGAGGACGGTGAGGGCCAGGTCGTAGCGGCGGTCCGCGCGGGCGTTGTGCTGCTCGGCGGCGAGCCGCACACCCCGTACGACGGCAGTGCCGAGCGCTTTGCCGGGGCCCGTCAGATCGGCTTGCACGGCGACGGTGCGGGTGGGCCGGGGGCCGCTCGCCCCCGCCCCGGACCGCCGGCCGACCAGCCAGGCCCCGCCACCGCCCGCGGCCAGCACACCTACCGTCGAGGCGCCCAGCAGCAGGAGACGCCGCCGGCCGGAGACGGACCGCTCCGGCGGTCCGGGCTGCTGCGAGGCGGGTTCCGTCGGTGCGGGCCGCTCCGGCTCCGGCAGGTTCAGGACCTGCGCCGAACGTTCGGCGATCATCGCGGGCAGACCGGGCGGCAGCCAGTCGTCGGTGCCGGACCCGGACCCGCCCAGGTCCGCGCGCAACTGGGCCACCGTGGGCCGGTCGGCCGGGTCCTTGGCGAGGCAGCGGGCGATCAGCGTGCGCAGCGCGTCGTCCGGGACGCCGTCGAGATCGGGTGCCTCGTGGATGGTGCGGTACAGCGCGCCCACCGCGCCGCCACTGCCGAACGGCGGGCGCCCGCTCGCCGCGTAGCCGAGCAGGCAGCCCAGCGAGAACACGTCGCTGGGCGGGCCCACCTCCTCCGCACGGGCCCGGGCCTGCTCGGGGGAGAGGTAGCCGGGGGTGCCGACGATCACGTCCGACGCGGTCAGCGCGGTGGCGCCGCTGGCCCGGGCGATGCCGAAGTCGATCAGCCGGGGGCCGTCGAGGGCGAGCAGGACGTTCCCGGGTTTGACGTCGCGGTGCACGAGCCCGGCCGCGTGCACGGCGGCGAGCGCGTCCGCGAGCCGGGCACCGAGCGCCCGCACGGTGGCCGGGGGCAGCGGCCCGTACCCGCCGACGGTCTCGGCGAGCGAGGGCCCGGGGACGAAGGCGGTGGCGATCCAGGGTCCGGCGGCCTCCGGGTCGGCGGCCGTCACGGGCGTCGTCCAGCGGCCGTCGACCCGGGCGGCGGCAGCGGCCTCGCGGCGGAACCGGGCCCGGAAGCCGGGGTCGGCGGCGTGCTCGGCGCGGATCACCTTGACGGCGGCCAGGGCGCCGCCGTCGGAACGGCCGAGATACACGACGCCCATGCCGCCCGCGCCGATCCGGGCCAGCAGCCGGTGGCCGCCGACCGACTCCGGGTCGGCGGCGGTCAGCGGCCGCATCACCACCGGGCCCCGGACCGCGCCGCCGTCACGCCGTCCTCGGCGGTGGTGCCTGGTCCGGGGCCGGGCCCAGGTAGTGGAACGCGCCGTCGAGGACCTGGTGCACGAAGCTGGCCGGTGTCTTCAGCGTCGGCGGGCTCCCGTCCGCGGCGGCGAACGCGAAGTCCCGGGTGATGCCCCGGTACTGGGCCTTCCCCAGCGGGCCGATGAGCGCCTTGCGGGCGGGGCGCTTGCCCGCCGTCGCGGTGAGCTGCCGGATCAGCAGGTTCGCCGCGTCGTAGCCCTCGGCGGCCCAGAAGCCGGGGCCGCGGCCGTACCGTGCGCGGAAGGTCTGGGCGAACGAGCGGACGTCCGCCGCGCCCGGCCCGATCGCGCTCGCCACCACCGTCCAGCCGGCGGCGGCCGGTTCGGCGGCGAACCGGGCGTCGAGGGCGGGCTCGGCCGCGTACTTCGGCCCGTCGAAGCCGGCCATCCCCTTCGCCGCCCGGATCGCTCCGTCGACCGGACCCGCGTACACGAACGCCTTGATGCCCGCGGACCGCATGTCGGCCAGTACGCCGGTGAGATCGGTGGTGCCGGCCGGCACCACCCGCGGATACGTCGTGCCCTTGTACTGCCGGACGAGGAAGTTGACCATCTGGACGGTCATCCAGGAGACGTCGGCGCCGCCGCGGTCCAGCAGCACGCCGACCGGTGTGGCCGCGCTGGTCGTCTGCCAGTGGAAGGCGAGCTTCATGGCGACCACGGTGTGCAGCGGCCGGCCGCGCACGAAGGAACGGGTGTTCTGTACGAGGTTCAGTCCGGCGGTCATGCCGAGCACGGGCAGCAGGGCCGCGTCGTAGACGGGCAGGGCGGCCTGGGTGGTCGCGTCGGTGCCGGCCCCGATCACCGCGAGGACGTCGGTGTCGTCGACGAGCCGCTGGGCCGCCGCCCCGGCACGATCGGCCCGGCCCTGGTCGTCCGACGACGTCAACCGCAGGGTGAACGGCCGGTCGGCGCGGGCGTTGAACTCCTCCACCGCGATCCGGGCGCCGTCCCGCTGCGCAAGACCGGCCGCCTTGCCGGGGCCGCTGAGGTCGGCCTGCACCCCGATCGCCCAGCCGGGCTCCGCCGCCGCAGACCGCCCGCCGCCGCGCAGCGCGGCCCAGGCCGCGGCACCACCGCCGAGGGCGAGAACGGCCGCGCCGCCGGAGACGACGGTCAGGAACCGGCGCCGGGACGGGTCGCCCTCGCGCACCGGCCCCTCGACGATCGTGGCCCCGACCTCGGGCAGCGACAGCATCTCCGCGGACCGGTCGGCGATCATGCGGACGACGTCGGCGGGCAGCCAGTCGGCCGTCCCGGACGGCACGTCCTCCACCAGGGCCGTGTCGACACCGGCCGGCGTGGGCCGGTCGGCCGGGTCCTTGGCGAGGCAGCGCCGCAGGACGGCGGCCAACTCCTCGTCCAGCCCGCCGAGATCGGGCTCGTCGTGGACGGTCCGGTACAGCAGCCCGTCCACCGCGCCGGCGCCGAACGGCGGCCGGCCCGTCGCCGCGTACGCCAGCACACAGCCCAGCGAGAACACGTCGCTCGCCGGACCGAGCCGGTCGCCGCCGCCCGTGGCCTGCTCGGGGGAGAGGAAGCCGGGGGTGCCGACGATCACGTCCGACGCGGTCAGCGCGGTCGCGCCGCCGGCCCGGGCGATGCCGAAGTCGATCAGCCGGGGGCCGTCGGCGGCGAGCAGGATGTTGCCCGGCTTCACGTCCCGGTGCACCAGACCGGCTTCGTGCACGGCGGCCAGCGCGCGGGCCAGCGCCTTCCCCAGCACCCGCACCGCCCGCGCGGGCAGCGGCCCGTGCCGGCCGACGGCCTCGGCGAGCGACGGGCCGGGCTCGAAGACCGTCGCCAGCCAGGGCCGGGCGGCGTCCGGATCGGCGCCGGTGACCTTGACCACCCAGGGGGAGTCCACCCGCCGGGCGGCGTCCGCCTCGCGGCGGAACCGGGCCCGGAAGTCGTCGTCGTGCGCGTACTCGGCCTGGATCACCTTGACGGCGGCGAGCGCCCCCGAGTCGGCGCGGCCGAGGTAGACGACACCCATGCCGCCCTCGCCGAGCCGGGCCAGCAGCCGGTGCCCGCCCAGGAAGGCGGGATCGCCCGAGTGCAGGGAACGGTCGGTCATGTGCGGGCCCCCAGTTCACCGCGGACCGCGGTCTCCATGGCGGCGACCGCCCGTGCCTGCACGGTCAGCAGATCGCCCTGCGCATATCCGGTGCCGCCCTGGACGGCGACGGCTATCGTCACCGGCCCGAGCCGGACCTGGTCCCAGAAGTAGTTCATGTCCCCCTTGCCGATCTCGGGATTGCGGTAACTGCCGACCTCCAGCAGGACGTCGTCGGCCGAGGTGTTCCCGTTCGTGCCGTAGCCGGAGCCGATCGAGTTGAGGCCGATGATCTGTTCGTCGGCGCGCAACTGCTGGTCGGGACAGCGCAGCGCCTCCTCAAGGGTCTCGGACATCTCCAGGTCGGCCTGGGCGGTGGTGCGGTGCACGGTGACGGTCGCGGTGGTGCGCACCTCGCCCTTGCCGCCGGTGGCCGGGAGCCGGGAGTAGTGGGTGAGGCTGCCGAGCACGCCGGCGGGAAGTGTCCGCTGCTGCCAGACGCAGTCGGTGCCGAGGACCGGCCAGCCGGCCGGCTCGCTCTGGTACGGGGTGCGCCGTTCGTAGCCGGGCCCGTAGGCGTCGGGGCCTGCGGTGACGGCGCCCAGCAGTTCCACGGCCTGCGACCGGTTCGTGGGCAGCCGCGCCGGATCGGCCTTGAAGCGCGCGTCCCCGGCGGACTGCTGCCCGGATCCGCTGCCGCCACCCGACCCCGCGGAGGCCGCCCCGGACCCGGCCGGACCGGACCCGGCCGCCGCACCGCCGGCCGAGGCCGAGGCGGAGGCACCGGCAGTGGCCCGCGGCCCGGCTGCGTCGTTCCCCCCGCCCGAGCACCCCACCAGCAGTGCCGCACAGACGATCACCACTGCGGACCCCTGTCTTGCGCGTCCGCGCGCTCCTGTGTACGTCACGATCCTCCGTCCCACGCCGTCCTCCCGCCCGCACCGGACACCGGCACGCGGCGGCGGACATCGATCAACTCATCTTTGCGCATGGGGAGATGAAGATGCGACGGACCGCCAGAGCCGGCCCTTCCGCACTCCTGACCGGGCCCGTCCGGTCAGCGCCGTCAAGGCAGGTTCCAGGGGCCGACGGCTGCGCGGGGCCGGGCGGCTCAGGGCCGGGCGGGGCGGTCCCCGGGAGCGGGCGGCGGTGCGGCGCCCGCCGCGGGGGTGCGCCAGATCCGGATCTCGGTCGACGGCAGGCACTCGGTGAAACGGCCGCCGGGCGACGCCTGCCGCAGCAGCGCCCGGAGGTCCCGCTCGAACTCCGCGAGCCGGTCCCCGAAGAGGTGCGGTGCGGCGGAGGACCGGGAGAACACCCACGCCACGACGGAGTCCGCGGTGCGCTCGACGACCTGTCCGCCCGGGACGACGTGCCGGGTGGCGGGCTCGAACCCGGCCCGCGCCAGCACCAGGTCCTCGCGTCCCGGCGTGCCCTCCGGCAGCGTGCCCCGGCCCGCCCGGCGCACCGGCCCCAGATAGCGCCGCACCAGTGCACGGATCTCCGCGCCGGGCGGCGCGGGATGCGCGGGCGACGGCGGTTCCGGCGGCGCCACCGACTCCCCGGAGCCGTCCTTGAGGTCGCTCACGACGACGAACGCGCCGCCCGGCTCCAGCATCCCGAAGACGGCCGCGGCGACCCGGTCCCGGTCCGTCCAGTGGAAGGACTGCGCGAACACGGCGGCGCGGAACCCGCCGAGACCGGCCGGCAGGTCCTCGGCCCGGGCAGCGACCCACCGGGCGTTGGCCACCCCGCGGCGTTCGGCCCCGCGCCGCGCCTCGGCCAGCATGTCCGTGTCGGGGTCGACGCCGACCGCCTCGGCGACGTACGGCGCCATGGCCAGCAGCACCGTGCCCGGCCCGCAGCCCACGTCGAGGAGCCGGCCCCGCCCGTCCAGACCGAGGGCGGCGGCCAGGGCCGGGGCGAAGCCCGGGGCGTACGGCAGCCGGCCGCGCTCGTAGAAGGCCGCACTGCCGCGGAACAGCGTGCTGTCCCACCACCGGTCCCCGGGCATTCCCGCTCCCCTCCCGTCCGTATGCCGAAGCAGGCGAAGCATACGGAAAGGCACCGCCCGGCAGCCGACCTTTTTCCCCCGGGGAGGGGCCGATGCATCGGCCGGGGGCGTCGGGCTGCCGGGCGGTGCCGGCCGCGTCCGTCACCGGACGCTCGTCGTCAGGCGATCACACGGTGCTTGCGGCGGAGCGTGAAGTACGTGCCCGTGGCGCCGGCGGCCAGCAGCGCGCCCACGCCGAGGTACACCGGGAGGGTGTCACCGGAGCTGTCGGTGGTCGCCGCCGTGTTCTGCATCGGGCCCGCGTCGATGCTCGTGGCGATCGGGGCGACGTCGCGGATGGGGCCGACGGACTTGACGGAACCGTCCGAGTTCAGCAGCACCTGCTTGTCGTTCGGGTGCCGGAAGTCGAACATGCCGTTCAGGGAGCCCGCGGCGGCGTCGAACGAGTGGTCGCCGATCCGGCCCGTGCGCCAGTTGTCCTCGATGAAGCGGGTGATGGAGGACTGGTCGGTCCTGGTGTGGTCGACCTTGTTGACCTTGCTGTACGGGGAGATCACGAGCAGCGGCTGCCGGGTGCCGGGGCCGCAGCGGTCGGCGTAGCCGCCAGCCGCCTTCGGACCGTCCTGGCAGGCCGTGCCGTCGGTGGACTTGCCGTTGGAGCCCAGCGAGGTGTCCGTGGAACCGTTGCGCGGAACGGCGTAGGCGTGGTCGTACCAGCCGTCGGAGTCGTCGTAGGCGACGACGATCGCCGTGGACTTCCACTGCGGCGAGCTCTGGACGGCGTTGATCTCGTTGACCAGGAAGTGCTGCTCGTCGACCGGGTCCGAGTAGCCGGCGTGGCCGTCCTGGTACTGACCGGCCTTGAGGAAGCTGACGGCCGGGAGCCTGCCCGCCTTCGCGGCCGCGTCGAAGTCGCTCAGGTCGTAGTTGTGGTTGGCCTGACCGCTGTGGCCGATCTCGTCCACGTTCTTCGGCGGCAGGTGGTGCGGGTTGGCCGTCGACTTGTAGTACGAGAACGGGTTGTGGTGCGGGCTGTAGTCGACCACGGACGCGCCACCGAGGTTGGTGTGCGTGATGCCGCACTGCGCGTAGTCGGTGCCCTTGCCGTCCCAGGCGGTGGACGGGCGGAAGCCGCCCTGGAACCAGCCCCAGCTCAGGTCCTTCTTGTTGAGCAGGTCGCCGATGTTCCGGCCCTGCATCGAGGCCAGCGCGCTGGTGCTCTTGTGGCCGCTGCCGGAGCAGTCGTCGTAGGCCGGGTCCGGGTCGTTGATGACCGTGCCGACGCCCTTCGCGTCGGGCGACTTGACCGCGTACGCGTCCGGCGTCGAGGTCTGCCTGGGGTTCTCCGTGCCGGTGGACGGGTCCATGGAGACCACGCCGTGCGTCTGCCCCGAGACCAGGTTCAGCGCGCCGGGCGTGGAGGGGCCGTAGACCGAGCTGTAGGAGCGGTCGTTCAGCGTGTACTGCTGGGCGTAGTTCCACAGCGCGGTGACGGTGTTGCCGTCGTAGTAGTCCATCACCAGGCCCGGTTCACCGAACAGGCCGCCGCTGCACTTGTCGACCTCGGTGTTCTCCACGTACTTGTCGGCCTTGCCACCGTCGGCGGCCAGCTGCTCGGCGCCGTAGGAGTGGTTCTGGTCGCAGGTCATGGCCTGGGACGGGGAGAGCCGCTTCGGCGCGTACTGGTTCGGGTTCTGCGTCAGCAGCCCGGCGTGCGCCAGGGTGTCGATGTCCTTCGGGGTCTTCTTCGCCGCCGTGAACGTCGTGCCGTCGGTGTTGGCGGCCTTCGGGTACGTGGCGAAGTAGTGGTCGAAGGAGATGTTCTCGTCGAAGAGCACGACCACGTGCTTGATCGGGGTGGTCGTCGAGGAGTGGTCCTGGTGGTTGCCGCGGTCGTGGCCGGCGGGCACCGCGGCCCA
This sequence comes from Streptomyces sp. NPDC006012, assembly GCF_042871185.1. NCBI lineage: Bacteria > Bacillati > Actinomycetota > Actinomycetes > Kitasatosporales > Streptomycetaceae > Streptomyces > Streptomyces sp. NPDC006012. The sequence continues at coordinate 133,164 of NZ_JBIAIE010000004.1, read as the reverse complement.
GGTGGGCGCCGTGCCGCCGAGGACGGCGAGAGCGGCGGCCCCCACCAGCGCCCCCAGGCTCCTGATCGTTGTTCTGCTTGCCTTGCTGGCCATGCTCGTTCACCCTCCGGGCGAATATTCAGTGGCTGTACGGCCCTGCATGTTTCGCCGCCCCGGCGGCAGGCCGGCGGAAGTGTGGTGGCGGCCGGGTGAACAAGGGGTCAGGGAAAATGAGCCGAACTTTGACCGCTTGTTGACTGGTCAGGCTTCGCAGTTGTCCGAACCAGGTCAGGTGAGCAGGGCACGTCCGTACCAGTCCGCCGCATCCCGCACCCCGGGCAGCGCATAGAAGTAGCCGCCGCCGAACGGTGAGACGTAGTCGGTGAGGGGTTCGCCCGCCAGCCGCCTCTGCACCGTCTCGAACTGCCGGACGACGTCCTGCTGGTAGCAGCAGAACAGCAGGCCCATGTCGAGGTTGCCGTTGCCGTCCGTGCCCAGGTCGTAGTTGTAGGGGCGGCGCAGGATCCGCTGGTCGGTGGTGGCCGGGGTACGGGGGTTGGCGAGCCGGATGTGCGAGTCGAGGGGGATGACGTCGCCCTTGGGGTCGGCCGCGAAGTCGGGGGTGTCGTGCTCCGCGTCGCCGTCCAGCGGAGCGCCGGACTCGCGGGAGCGGCCGAACATCCGCTCCTGCTCGCTCAGTGCGACCCGGTCCCAGAACTCCACCAGCATGCGGATGATCCGGACCACCTGGTAGCTGCCGCCGACCGCCCAGCCGGGTTCGCCCGCGCCCTTGCCGACCCACACCAGGCTGTCCATCTCGCGGGCGGTGGTCGGCGGGTTGGCCGTGCCGTCCTTGAACCCCAGCAGGTTGCGCGGGGTGCCGGTGGGGCGGGGCGGGCTGCTGAAGCCGTCCAGCCGCCAGCGGACCTGCAGGCCGCCGCGGGTGTGCCGGGCGATGTCGCGCAGGGCGTGCAGCACGGTGTCGTGGTCGTCGGCGTGCAGATGCAGGCTGAGGTCGCCGTGGCACCAGTCGGGGCGCAGGTCGTCGTCGGGGAAGGCGGGCATGGCGGTCAGCCGGCGCGGCTGCTGCCCCGTCAGCCCGAACCGGTCGTCGAACAGCGAGGCGCCGACGCCGACCGTCACCGCCAGCGCGCCGGACGGCAGGCGCTCGCCGAGGATGCCCGAGTCGCCGGGCGGGCCGGTGACACCCACCGGCGCGGGAGTTCCGCCGGAGGTCAAAAGCCGCGCCCGGTCGGTGAGGGTGCGCAGCACGTCGGTCAGCTCGGACCGGCTCTGCGCGGTCGCGTCGAAGGAGACGAACACACTGGTCCGGCGCGGCGGCGCGATCACGGACTGCTGGTGGACACCGTGGAAGGGGACCACGGAGGACGCCTCCGTGCCGGTCCCGGCGGTGGCGTCGGACGCGGTCGCCGGGACGGCCGCGGCGGCGCCCCCCGCGGCCAGCCCCGCACCCGCGAGCGCCGCCCCGCGCAGGAACCGGCGCCGGCCGACTCCGTCCGTGCCGTCGGCCGTACTCACACCGTCCTCCGCGGATCGCACAGGGTCGCCACCGACGCCAGCCGCTCCACCAGGTCACCGAGGACAGCGTCGACGTCCTCGCGCTGCGCGCGGTTCAGCCGGTTCAGCGGGGTCCACGCGCCGCCGTGCCGGAATCCGTCCAGGGTGTGTCCCGCACGGTCCAGCCCGCTGTCCAGACCGGACAGATCGGCGTACCGGGTGCTGAGCAGGGGGCGCAGCCGGGACAGGACCTGGCGGGTGCCGTCCAGGTTGGCACCGGCGGTGGCCAGATTGCTGCCGCTGCCGTAGTCGGTGCGGCCGGTCAGCTCGAACTGCACGGTGTTCTCCAGGATCTCGTGCGCCCGCAGGCCCAGCTGGGCAGGGTCCATCCGGGCCTGCGCCCAGCTGTCCCGCAGTCCCGCGAGCGCCTTCACCAGGGCGGCGGCCGGAGCACGCAGCCCGGCGGCGGACTCGCCGTGCCACAGGCCGTACTCGATGCGGTGGAAACCGGCGAAGTCCTTGTCGTGCACCCCGCCGGGCAGCCCCGCGCCGGTGCCGTTGATCTGCGCGTCCGCGTCACCGAAGGCGTCGTACGCCGCGCCCAGCCGCTCGTACTGAAGGTGCGCCGGCAGCCAGGCCGTCCGCGCCGCGGCCAGGTCCCCCCGGTCGATGGCGCCCCGGAGCCTCGTCGCGAGCCGCACCACGTCGGCGAGCCCGCCGCCCACCCACTTCTGGTAGGCGAGCGCCGGCGGAATCAGATCGTGCTCGGTGACCGGGGCCGCCGACGGACCGCTGCGGCCCGCGGTGATGCGGACGGTCGGCCCGGTCACGGCGTCGGCGTCGTCGGGGATGCACTTGAAGGCGTACGCACCCCTGCCGACCCGGACGGTCAGCTCCCGTGTCGTGCCGGGGCCGATGCCCTCCACCTCGCCGTAGACGGCCTGGCTCTGCGGATCCTCCAGGAACACCTCGGCGGAGCCGCCGGTCGTGTTGTGCAGGTCGAACACCTGGACACCGGGCGCGGGCGCGTCCCAGCCGTGGCCGCAGCCGCTCGACGACACCTCGACGGTGGTGTGCGGCAGAGGGCCGGAGTCCGCGTGGGCCGGTCGTGACCCGTGCGTGACGGCCAGGACCCCGGCCACCAGGCACACCAGGACGACGCCCGCGACGCTCCACACCCGCCACGACCTCCAGGTGAGGCCGGACAACACCATCCGGAGCCTCCCGGGGTCGTACCGTACGCCGATCGCCTCATGCTAGGCAGCGGATCGCACTCGAACGGCCGTCCAAAGAATCCCATGACCAAGAGTTCCCTCCGGATTCACCGGACGTCCAGTGACCGCGGTCACGCGTGGGGGCCGTCGGCGGTTCCGGGCGCGGCAGTCTGGCGGCGGCGTCGGTGAACCCGATCGACGCGGGCATCGCCGCGGGATGCTTCGAGGGCCGCATGCCGCATGTGTACCCGCTCGTCCTGGGCGTGGACGGCGCGGGCCGGGTGGTGCGGGCCGGGGAGGCGGTGCGCGGGCCGGCGCCCGGCGACATCGTGCACGGCCAGTTCCTCCGCGTGCCCCTGGGTCACGGCACGTGCACGGCCAGTTCCTCCGCGCGCCCCTCGGTCACGGCACGTGCACGGCAAGTTCCTCGCGCGCCCCTGGGTCACGGAACGTTCGCCGAGTACGCGGTGGTCACGGAGCACCCCGAAGACGGGGCGCTGCAACGTGTCCCCGACGGCATGCCCGCCGACATCGCGGCGGCGCTGCCGACCGCGGGCACGACCGCGCTCGGCGTCGTCGAAGCCATGGGACCGCAGACCGGCCGCTCGATCCTGATCAACGGTGCCACCGGCGGGGTGGCGCCCTCGCCGTCCAACTGGCCGCTGCCCGCGGCGCGGAGGGCATCGCGACCGCCCGGCCCGACGCCGACCGCTAGCGGACCGTCACGCCGGCCGAGGCCGCCGAAGCGCCGGCCCGGAACCCCGCGGGTGGCACGCGTGGCAGGACGACGGTACGCATCTGATCCCGTAGTCACTGGTGTCCAGGGACTCTGCCCCCGGAGGGACCGGCCGGCGGACGCTGCCCCCAGAGCTGCACCACCCCCGGAAAACGTACGTGCGTACGGGATCGCGGCCGTGCCACGATGGCGTCGGGAAGCGAGGTCGCGTGGACGAGTTGAGGCGATTCCGGCTGGCACTGGTCGCATGGGCTGCGGACGGAGCGGCGGCGAATGCGTCCGCCGTGCTGGCGCGGGAGCTGTCCGGCGGCGTGCGGACGGTCGTGCTCGTCGAGGGGGACAGCGACCGGACCGCGCTCGAAGCGCTGGCCACGCGCTACGGCCGTGACCTCGCGGCGGAGGGCATCGCCGTCGTTCCGCTCGGCGGCGCGACGAACATCGGACGCTTCCTGAACGTGTGCGGCCCTCCGGGTCTCGGCCTCCCGCTGGCCGGCCTCTGCGACATCGGTGAGGAGCGGCATTTCCGGCGTCATCTGGAGCGGGTCGGGATCGGGACCGGACTCACGCGCGCCCACCTGGAGACACTGGGGTTCCATGTGTGCGTCGCCGACCTGGAGGACGAACTGATCCGCGCCCTCGGGCCCGAGAGCGTGCAGCAGGTGATCGAGGCCCAGGGCGAGACCCGCCCCTTCCACACCTTCCAGGGCCAGCCGGCCCAGCGGGAACGTCCGGTGGAGCACCAACTGCGGCGCTTCATGGGCACGCACAGCGGCCGCAAGGCCCTCTACGCACAGGCACTGGTCGCCCACCTCGACCTGGAACGCGTACCCCGCCCGCTGGAGCGCCTGCTCACGCACGTCTGACCCGGCGGGCGTGCGTCCGACCCGACCCGCACAGGTCGGTGACCGGGCCCGCGTGCGTCGGTGGCGGGACCCGCGCATGTCGTGACCGGCCCGCATGCGACTACGCGTCCGGTTCCCAGGTGCTGATCAACGAGCCGAGGTGGTGTCCTGCTCGTCCCGTGCGGGCGAGGGCGGCGACGCCGCGGCGGTACGGGCACGGCGGCGGATCAGATGGCGCCCGACCACGACCGCCAGGACGACGGCCAACGCGGCGAGCACGAACAACTCGTAACGCTGGATGGCCGGATACAGGGTGTCGATGTGGTTGCCGGCCAGGTAGCCGAGGGTCACCCAGGCGCCCACCCACAGCACCGCGCCGAGCGTGTTGAAGAGGAGGAACCGGTGCCAGGGCATCCCGCTGAGCCCGGCGATGATGCCGTTGGCCTGACGCAGGCCCTCGACGAAGCGGGCGATGGTGATGACCTTGCCGCCGTGCCGGGTGAAGAACCCCGAGGCCTTGGCGACGCGCTCGGGGGTGAGCAGCACGTAGCGGCCGTACCGGGTCACGAGACGCTGGCCGCCGTACCGGCCGATGGCATAGCTGACGTTGTCGCCGAGTACGGCGGCGACCACTGCGATCACGGCGACCGCAACCACGTTCAGTCTGCCGGTCCCGGCGTACACGGCAGCCGCGATCAGCACGGTCTCCCCGGGGACCGGCACACCGAAGTCCTCCAGGAAGATCAGGGTGCCGACCGCCGCATAGCCCCAGTGGTCGAGCAGCGGGGCCAGGTCGGCGAGTATGCCCGGCAGCGGAGGCGCGGTCATCGTGGATCACCCATGCATACCGAGCGTACTGGGGCCGGCCGTGCTTCGCCGGTTCGGCGGCCACCGGGGCCTTGCCGTCGCCGGGCTGAGCAGCGCGGATCCGCAAGATCTTCTTCGCTGTTCCTCCATGGATTCTCCGTCGCTCATACAATTACCCTCTGTGGCGGCCACAGCCATTTGTGTGCGGGCCGCCGCACAGTGCTGCGTATCAGGCAGCTGGGGCGGGAGTGCTCTGTGGCGGCGCTCGACGCCTGGCTCGTCTTCGAGGACGAGGCCGGATTCTCGGTGACGCCGCCTACCGCCCGTACGTGGTCCCGCCGCGGCCGCACTCCCGTCGTGCGCGTGCAGGGCCGCTTCCGTCGCCGCCTATCCGTCCCCGCTCTGGCCTGCTACAAGCACAGCGAAAGCTCGCGGTTGATCCACCGGACCTGTCCGAACGCCCGGCTCGACGGACTCAAGAGCTTCTCCTGGCCCGACATGCGCCCTCTCGGAGCGGCATACGCCTGCACAAACGCGAAGCCCCCGACCTCAGCGTTTCCGCTGGTGACGGGGTCTTTGGGCACCTCATACTGGGTGCCCCCGGCGGGGCACTCGGAGTATGGAGGCGGGCGGAACCGCTGGTCGGCGGCGGACAGTTGGCGATCGAGACGGTTGTCCGGCTGAACCGGTAGGTCGGCGGCGATTGACCACAGTACGGGGCGGCGCACGGTAGCACAGGAAGCACAGCGCGAGGAGCGCGTTGATGGAGACGGTGGCCCGTACTGCAGACTGGGTGTCGCTCATGCCGTCCCTGACCGAACGAGAGAGTCTCGCACCTGTGACCGACGAGTCCGCGGCCCCGGAATCCGCCGACGAGGACGCCTTCGGTATCGACGCGTTCACCCTGGACGACCGGCTGCGGCTGTTCCATTTCGCCGCAGCCGAGAAGCGCCACGAATATCTGTGGCTGTTGCGTGCTTTCGACCGGGGGCGGGCCAACTACCAGGTGCTGCTGCACGCCTCGGACGCGGCGGGGCTCCTGAAGCGGCTCGCCGCCGACCATCCTGGCGTGGCGGCCGTCGGGGACGTGCAGCCGCTGCTCGACGCGCTCGCCGACTGGCAGGTCCTCGACCGGTCGTACGACGGGACGCGCGCCGCGAACCTCGCCGAGTACCGCAACCGCCACTACGTCTACCAGTTCACCCAGGCGGGCTACCGGGCGTACCGGGCCGTCGAAGACGTACTTGGCGCGCGGCTGGAGGACGCCCAGCTCTCCCGGCTCGTCTTCCCCGACATCCTCGCCGACCTTCACGCGCTGGCCGACGCCAATGCCGCCGGCGACGCCGAGGAGGTGTACCGCAAGCTCGGCCGCCTGGACTCCGTACTGGGCGAGATGGCGCAGCGCGCCGCCCGGTTCTACCTGATGCTCGGCGACCTGGCACGGACCAACGACACCCGGCCCGAGGTGTTCCTCGCCCACAAGGACGCCCTGCTCGCGCACATGCGGGAGTTCACCGCCGAACTCGGCCGCTACGCCCCGCTGCTCGCCGAGGCCGTCGAGAAGAACGCCGCCAACGGCGTCGACCGGATGATCGAGCACGCCGCCGAGGCCGACGAACGGCTCTTCCGCAGCCCCGCCGAACGCCTCGAGGACTGGCGACAGCGGTGGCAGGGCATCGTCCACTGGTTCGCGGAGCGCGAGCACAGCGAGGCCGAGCGGCTGCAGGACGCCACCGTCACCGCCATCCGCTCCGTCCTCGCCCTGCTGCGCCGGGTCACCGAGGCCCGCCGCGGCGGGGTGAGCCGGGAGAGCCAACTGCGGCACCTCGCCCAGTGGTTCACCTCCTGCGAGAGCGACGAGGACGCGCACGCCCTCTTTCAGGCCGCCTTCGGGCTCGGCGCGCCCCGCCACATCGCCGTCCCGTACGCAGACCCCGAGCTGATCCCGGGACGTACGTCCTGGTGGGATGCCGAACCGGTCGAGCTGGCGCGCACCCTGGTCCAGTCCGGCCGCAGCCCCGGCCTGCACGGCCCCGGCCGTATCGAACGCAACGAAGCCCAGCGGGAACGGCTGCGCGCCGAGCAGCTGAAGCAGCAGGCGGAGCGCCGCACGGCCGCCGCCTCGCTCGCTGCGGACGGAGCGCACGGCAGGGTGCTGGACGAGGCCGAGACGCGGGTCCTGCTGGCGCTGATGGACGTGGCGCTCGCCGCTCGCGTCCCGGCCAGCCGCAACGTCCGCGCCGCCTCCGGCTCCGCCCACGGCGTACGCCTCACCCTCACCCCCGTCGAGGGTTCCACCACCGTGCACACCGTCCGCGGCAACCTGCACCTGGACGGGCTGCGACTGGAGGTCACGGCATGAGTGCAGCGCGAAGCACCTCCGCCCCGGGCGGCGGTGGGCGACGGGCGGGGGAGCGTGTTGCCGAGCACGTTTCACCTCTCGAACTCGCCGAATACCAGAAATCCGTACGGCTGGTCCTGCGGCATCCGCTGATCACATCCTCGTACCCGGACCGGACGGCCCTGCCGACCGTGCGCCGCTGGGCCGAGCAGCTGCGCACCGACCTCATGGAGGTCCTCGGCTACCGGCTCGTCACCACGGCCGACACCGCCCGGCTGCTGCGCGTGCAGGACCACCTGGACGCGACGCGGCCCGCCGTCACCCGCGCCGGCCGCCCCTTCGACCGGCGCCGCTACGCCTTCCTCGTCCTCACCCTCGCCGCCCTCGGCCGCCACGGTGCGCAGGTCGCCCTCGGTGAACTCGCCGACGCGGTCGCCGCCGACGCCGCGCGCATCGACGGCCTCGGCCTGGACACCACTCGCAAGACCGACCGGGACGCCTTCGTCGACGCCGTCACCTGGCTCACCGAGCGCGGCGCCCTCGCCCTCACCGACGGCTCCGCCACCGCCTGGGCCGGCGACCCCGAGCGTGCGGAGGCCCTGTACGACATCGACCGCGAGATTCTCATAGCCGTCCACCAGCCCACCCGAGTCCTGCAACACCTCACCTCGGTGACCGCGCTCCTCGATTCCGGCAGCGCGCTGGGCCTGGCCACGGGCCGCCACGCGCAGCGCCGCGATCAGGCCCGCCGTGCTCGCCGTCTCGTCCTGGAGAACCCGGTCGCGTACTACGCCGACGCCGAGGCAGAGTTGCTCGGCCAGCTGCGTGCTCCTTCGCTCGCCGAGGATCTGGAGCGTCTGACCGGCCTTGCCGTGGAGCGCCGTGCCGAGGGCGTCGCGCTTGTCGACACCTCCGGCAGACTGTCCGACATCCGTTTCCCCGGTGGCGGCACGGTCGCCCAGGCCGCGCTGCTCCTCGGCGCCCGCATCAGCGAGGCCGCCCGGCGCACCGGGCGGCACGCCCCCGATCTGCTGCCCGCCCCGACGGCCGCCGAACGCCTCGCCGCCCGGGCCCGCCGCATCGACGCGGCCCTTCCGGCGCGCGGACTGCTCTCGGAGCTCTCCGCCCCCGAGGAGGAGACGCTGTACGAGGCCGCCGACGAGGAGGGCGACGAGCCGGAGGAGACCCGCTACCCCTTCGTCACCGACTCCTGGCTGCGCGGCAGGCTGAAGGAGATCATCGGCGAGTACGGCAAGGGTTTTGCCGCCGACCTGCGCGAGGACCCGGACCGGCTGCTCGCCCAGGTCCTGGACCTGCTGGCCGCCCTGTCGCTGGTCGCCCGCGTCGACGGCGGAGTGCTCGTGCTTCCGCTCCTTGCCCGCTACCGCGGGGTCAGCGTCCGCGTGAAGTCCCGTGTGCCCGCCCCTCGGCCCGCCGCCCAGCCCACCCTGTCCGCCGACGACACCGTGAAGGAACCGACGCCGTGAGCACCCCGGCCCCCGCCCCGGCCAGCACCTCCGCTCCCGCCCCGGCCAGCACCTCCGCTCCCACCCCCGCCACCCGTTACGTCCCCACGCGCGCCGGAATCGTCAACCTCTGGGACTACCGGGACGAGGAGTTCTCCTTCGCCGGCGGCTGGCTGGTGCTGCGCGGGCCCAACGGCTCCGGCAAGACCAAGGCCCTCGAAGTGCTCTTCCCGTTCGTCCTCGACGGCCGTATCGATCCCAAGCGGCTCAACCCGTTCGCGGCCGAGGACCGCACGATGAAGTCGAACCTGCTCTTCCGCGGGCAGGACAGCGCACTCGGCTACGTCTGGATCGAATTCACCCACCGCACCAGTGGCGAGGCCGTCACCTGCGGCATCGGCCTGCACGCCCAGCGCCACCGGGACACTCCCGCCCGCTGGCACTTCGTCACCGACGGCCGCGTCGGCGAGGACTTCTCCCTCCTCACCGACGACGACCGGCCGATGACGAAGAAGCAACTCGCCGCCGAGCTCGGCCACGAGCTGATCGCCTCCCCGACCGACTACCGCGCCGCCGTCGACCAGCGGCTGTTCGGCCTCGGCCGGGAGCGGTACGAGCAACTGCTCACCCTCATCCTCACGCTGCGCCGCCCGCAGCTCGCCAAGAACCTCGACCCGGCCAAGCTCTCCGACACTCTCACCGAGGGCCTGCGCCCGCTGGACGACGACCTCATCGCCGAAGCCGCCCGCTCCTTCGACGACATGGAGTCCGTGCAACGCACCCTGGAGGGACTGGCCGCCGCCGACGACGCCACCCGGGCCTTCCTCGCCGGCTACTCCACCTACCTGCGGGTCCACGCCCGCGTGGCCGCTGACCGACTCACCGCCCGCCGCACCGAGACCACTGCCCGCACCGCCGCCCTGGACAACGCCGTAGCGGAGCTGGCGGCGGCCCGCGAGCAGCAGGCCGCCGCCGAGACCGGCTCCGAGACCACCGACGCCGCGCTCACCGCCCTGCGCGCCCGCCTCGACCAGCTGCGCTCCTCCGCCACGTACCAGGCCATCGAGCAGCTCGCCGACCTGGAACGTCTGGTGCGTACCTGCGAGCACACCGCCCAGCAGGCCACCGCCGAACGCGAACGCCGCACCGCCGCCACCGGCCGCGCCCGCGCCGAAGCCGAACGCGCGGCCCAGCTTGCCACCGAGCTCGAGGGCGCCGCCTCCCGTGACGCTGCCGCCGTCGCCGACCACGCCCACACCGCGGGCATGGCCTGGACCCCGGCCGACGCCGAGCCCGCCCGGCTCGCCGAGCGGTCCGCCGCGCTCGCCACCGCTCGCCACGACGGCGTGCGGGCCCTACGCGCCGCCCAGCAGGACTGCCGCAGCGCCGAGCAGACCCGCGACCTCGCCCGCGGCGCCCTCGACCGCGCCCAGGAGGCGGTCAGCGGCGCCGGAACCGCGGAAACCGACGCCGAGCAGGCAGTCAAGGCCGCCCGCGCCACGGCGCAGGAAGCGCTCGCCCAGTGGACGCAGGCCCATGGCCCGCTCCTCTCCGAGGGCACCGTCGACCGCCTCGCCGAAGCCCTCGACCGCACCGGCGAGAACGTCACCGGCGAAGGGGAAGCAGCCACCCTCCCCGACACCTACACCGAGGCCGTTGCCCCCGCCGTGCAGGAGCTGCGCGACGCCCTGGCTGCCCTGCGCGGTCGGCGCACCGACCTCGAACGCCGCCGCGCCGAGACCAAGGCCGAGCGCGACCGCATCGCCGCCGAGCACGACGACGCTCCTCCCGCCGCCCGCGGCCGCACCGCCGACCGGGCCCAGGAGGCCGGCCTGCCGTTGTGGCAACTCGTCGACTTCGCCGAGCATCTGACGGAGCAACAACAGTCCGGTCTCGAAGCAGCCCTGGAGGCCTCCGGTCTCCTCGACGCCCTCGTCACCGCCGAGGACACCCCCGTGCCGGCCGGGCACAGCGACGGCTACCTGCACGCCCGCACACCCGTCGACGGACCCAGCCTGGCCGACCTGCTGCGCCCGGAGGACGGCACGCCGATCCCCGCCGCGCGCGTCACCGCCGTCCTGCGCTCCGTCGCCGTCACCTCCGACCCCGGCTCCGGCACCGCGCAGATCACCCCGGACGGCCGATACGTCGCCGGCGTCGTCGTCGGCGCGCACATCAAGGAGCACGCCGAGTACGTCGGCGCCACCGCCCGCGAGCGCCGCCGCGCCGCCCGTATCGCGGCCTGTGAGGCCCTGCTCGCCGAACTCGCCGCTGCCCTCGATGAGCTGGCACGTTCCCAGGCTCGTACCGATGCACGGCTGGAGGCGTACGCCGCCGCCCGTGCCGCCCTCCCCCGCACCACCGGCATCACCACCGCGCTGCGCGAACTCGACAAGGCCGTGGCGCGGCTGCGTGCCACCCGCGAGGCCGCCGACGCCGCCCAGGCCTCGTACGACGAGGCCGTGGCCGCCTGCTCGGTCGCCGAGCGCACCCTGCGTCGCACCGCCGCCGAGCACGGCATCGCCTCTGATCGCGTCGACGCCGTCGAGACCGCCACCCGCGCCTTCGAGACGGCGGTACGCGAACTCGCCGGCCGCCGCCGCGAACACGCTCGGCAGTCGCAGGCCGCCGAAGCCGCCGCCGACCGGCTGACCGCGGCAGCCGAGGACGAGGAAGCCGCCCTGGGCGCCGAGCGCGCCGCGCGCCGCCGCCACGCCGAGGAGGCGGCGGGGCTCGACGCCCTCCAGGAGGCCGTCGGCGCGGAGGCGCAGGAGGTGATGCGCCAGGTGCAGGAGGCCGAAGACGCCCTCGACGGCGCGGTCCGGGAGGCCGAGACGGCCACCGCCGCCCTGCATTCCGCCATCGCCGCCACCGCCTCGGCCGAGGCCCGGCGTACCGCGGCGGCCGAGGCCCGCTCCGTCGCCGCCTCCGAGGAGAAGGAAACCGCCCGGGGCCTCGCCCCGTACGCGGCTCGTGAGCTGCTCGACATCCTGCGCTGCCCGCCCGGCCTCAACTGGCCCGCCCAGGAGGCCGACTGGGCGGGCCAGGAGCTGCCCGCCGCAGCGGTATCGGTCCACGAGGCGATCCGGGCCGCGACCCGCGACCTCGCCCCCACCGAGAACAGCGTCAAGCAGTCCGTCACCCGCCTGACAAAGGCCCTGGACGACCTGCAGGCCCAGCTCGCCGCCGCCGGACAGGACTACCGGCCCGAATGGGACGGCACCGACGGCGTCATCGTCGTCCGCGTCGCCGACGAGGAAGGCCCGCTGCCCGTCGCCTCCTTCGCCGAGAAGATCGCCGAGCACCGCCGCGACCAGGCCGAGCTGCTCAGCGATTCCGAGCAGCGCATCCTCGAGGACGCCCTGCTCACCCGGCTCGCCCAGCAGATCCACGACCGCACGGTCGACGCCCGCGACCTCATCAGGCGCATGAACACCGACATGCGCGAACGCAGGATGTCCTCAGGTACGACGGTCGGTGTGAGCTGGCTGCTAGCCGACGGCCTCGACGACGAGCAGCGCGCCGTCTGCACCCTCCTCGACGCGGACGCCGCGCGGCTCGGCCCCGACGGGCTCGCCCGGATCCGCGCCCACTTCGCCGCGCAGATCAAGAACGCCCGCGCCCACCAGCGCGACCTGCCCTACCGCGAACTGCTGGCCCAGGTGCTGGACTACCGCCGCTGGCGGCAGTTCGCCTTCCAGCTCGTACGCCCCGACAGAAGCGAGGAGCGGCTCACCCGTGCCCGGCACAGTCGCCTCTCCGGCGGCGAGCAGTCCGTCTCGCTGCACCTGCCGCTGTTCGCCGCCGCGCACGCCATGCTCAACTCCGCACACCCGCACGCCCCGCGACTGCTCGCCCTGGACGAGGCGTTCGCCGGCGTCGACGACACCGGCCGCGGCGAACTGCTGTCGCTGGCCGCGCAGTTCGACCTCGACCTGTTCATGACCGGCTACGACCTGTGGGCCGCACACGCCTCCGTTCCCGCCGCCGCCCACTACGACCTCGCGCACTCGGCGATCGACCACACCGTCTCCGCGCTGCTGCTCCTCTGGGACGGCGAGCAGCTACTCGCCGACGACATCGGCGACCTCACCGAGGCCCTCGGCTCACCCGGCACCCGCCGCGTACCCGGGCCGAAGGAGGCCGCCGTTGCCGACTGAGCGGCACAGCTACGAGGACCTGCGCGGTGAGGGCTGGACCCGGCTCCTGGCCACCGCCCGCCGCAAGCTGGAGCGCACCTCGGGCGCGCTCGACGGCGAGATCGGCCTCTCCACCCCCAGCGAGGCCGAACGCCGTACCGTCATCGGCGTCACCGGCCGCTACCGTCCCGAGACCGCCAAGCGCCTCACCGTCCCTCTCGCCGCCCTCGACACCTACCTGTACGACCGCTACGGCACCGGCCTGCTCCAGACACTCGGACACCTGGAAGGTCCCCTGCGCGACCGGCCCGCCGAACGCGCCGACGAGGACACCCGCCGCGAACAGGTCCTGGCCTCCGCCCACTCCAGCCGCCTCGCCACCGAGAGCTGGTTCGCCCTCTGGCTGGACCGCCTCGCCGCCGACGGCACCCTGACCCGCCTGCTGCGACGCGGGGACGCACCCCTGATCGACGCGGCGGTGCGTGTCCTGGAAAAACTCCCCGAGGACCCCTCCCGCATCCTGCCGCTTCCGGTCCTCGCCGAATGGGCCACCGGCGACACCAAAGCCCTCGTCCCCGGCACCCCGCTCGAACAGCTCGTCCTACGCGCCCTCGCCCAGCGCACAGACGACGACGTCCCGCGCGCGAGGGCCGGACGCCGCGCCCTGTGGGAGAGCACGGGCGCCATCGCCGACGACCTCGCCAGCCAGGTCCTCGTCCTGGGCATCCGCCCCGAGGGCGACACGGTGGTCTGCGACTGGCTGCGCGACGCCGCCGACTTCGGCATCCCGTTCCGGCTCACCCTCCACCAGCTCGCATCCGACCCCGTCGTCCCCGCCGCCGATGACATCTTCGTGTGCGAGAACCCGGCCGTCCTGCGTGCGGCCGCCGCCGAACTCGAAGCCGGGAGCGCGGCCCTGGTGTGCACCGAGGGCGTACCGTCCGCCGCCTGTCACAAACTGCTCGCCGACGCGGTACGCGCCGGAGCCCGGCTCTACTGGCGGGCCGACTTCGACTGGGCGGGCCTGCGCATCACCGCCACCGCCGTGGAACGCCACGGGGCCCGCCCCTGGCGCATGACCACCGCCGACTACCTGGAAGCCCTCGACCAGGGCCAGTCCACACCTCTCAGCGGCCCGCCCGCAGCCAGCCCCTGGGACCCCCGACTGGCGCAGGCCATGGGGGAGTCGGGCCAAACCGTCATGGAGGAGCGCCTGCTGCCCGCACTCCTGGCCGACCTCACCCGCACCTGACGCCGATGACCGCCAGACCGACCGGCCCGGCCGGCTCGGATGATCAGGGGTCTGGCCAGGATCCGCGCCACATGGGAAGCGTCTACCAGACCCCGTTCCCATGTTCTGGGCGCTGGGGAGGGCCCACACCTGCGCAAACTCCCCGGCAATGCGGCGAGTGCCGCATGGGGCGGCCGACCTGCGAGTTTGGACGGACAGCTGCCCGACAGAGGCTGAGAAGGAAGCATCGCGATATACATCGCAAAGGCCCGTCTCCGGGTGGGCGGTTTCTAGGGCAGACTCGGGAGCTTCTGACCGCGCTCACGTACGTGGGCGGCTACGACCGGGCGAGCGGTCGACGGCTGCGGGCATTCTTCGGCTGCCTGTACTACGCGGCCATGCGGCCGGGGGAGGCGCTGGGCTTTCGCCGCTCCGACTGCACGCTTCCAGCGTCCGGGTGGGGACGTATCGAGCTGACGGAGACTCGCCCGACAGCGGGGAAGGCCTGGACGGACTCAGGGGAGGCGCACGATCGGCGCGGGCTCAAGCAACGGGCCCACGGAGAGGTGCGCATCGTTCCTATCCCGCCTCCGCTGGTGCGTCTGCTCCTGGATCACCTGAAGGAGTTCGGTACGGCGAAGGACGGCCGGCTGTTCTCCAGCGAGCGGGGGAACGTGATCGCCGCGTCGTCGTACTCCCGCGCCTGGAAGCAGGCTCGGGAACTGGCGCTCGTGCCCGATCAGGTCTCCTCGGTTCTGGCCTTCCGGCCGTACGACCTCCGGCACGCGGGCGTGTCCCAGTGGCTCAACTCCGGAGTCCCGGCGCCGGAGGTCCCCGCTCGCGCCGGCCACTCGGTCGACGTCCTTCTGAAGATCTACGCCAAGTGCATCGACGGCCAGGAGCAGGAGATGAACGACCGGATCATGCAGGGGCTGGGGGAGAGGGACGACCTCACGGACTGACATAACCACATGACCGACGAACGGGAGCCCTGGGCCGTCTGGTCCGGGGCTTTTGTACGTTCACTTACGTGCGGACGATCGCGTGTGATCACTGGCTGGTCGAGAGGGTGTGTCAGTTGGTGGCCAGGATGAGTACCTGTACTCAGGCGCATCTGCTGCGTTGGCGGCACGCTGACGGGCATGCAGCGGCGTTCGGTGTGGTTGGATCTTGGGCTCGCGGTCGCCCTTTTTCCGGTGTCGGCGATGCTCATCGTCTGGCTCGGAATGCATGTGATGTTCTCGGGTGATGACTTCGGATCCCCCGGCATCCGCACTGCTCATGCTGCGCGCCGTGGGGCATGGATCAGCGGCTGCGTAGCGGTGGTGGTGGGCGGCGGGCTGATGGGGCTGCGACTGTGGATCGCAGGATCTCTGCACCTGCTTGTTCTTGGCGCGGCCGCTGTTCTGTTCGCCGCAGTGGCTATGCAGCATGGTTGATGACGGGAGTCTCCGGAGGAGATCAACGCGTCGGTGATGTGGGCCTGCAGGACTAGGCTCAGGCGGTCGCCGAATGCCCACTGACCTGCCGCGAGGCCCTTCAAGATCAACACGCCATTACAACGTGATCACTGGCAAACGGCTGCTTCCGACCGCATCCGGCTGCACAAACAACAAGACCCCGCACTCAGCAAACGCGCTGATCGCGGGGTCTTTAGGCACCTCATGCGAAGTGCCCCCGGCAGGATTCGAACCTGCGCACACGGCTCCGGAGGGCGTGTGTTATTCCTACAAGACAGCAGGTCAGAGCCGCACGAGGCGGGCGGATGACTAGTTTCGTCCACGAATGGTCCATACGGTGATTACGATCAGCCGCCATGAGACGCCTTGCGAAGCACACCCGAGATGACGCATATGCCTCTAAAAGGGATTATCAGGAACTTCATCAGGTTCGAAGTGTAAGGGTATACTCTGGGGCGAACTTGGAAAATCGCCTTAGCTTCACGGCCGGACCGACTGCCGACACCGCATACGGCACGCTTGCAGCTTTTGGCGCCTACATTGCCGCCGAGACTCCTCTGGAGCTAACGGCGCTGCTTAGCCAGGGCAACACTTCCAAGATCGGGGTATTCAACCTCTCTGCAGATTTCACGCGAGTTGGGTTCGCGCTGAGTGCAGATGAGCAAGGGCCGATTTCTCTGGAACTGTCCTGGACTGGCGGAGATGCTCTAGACGTGTGGGGGCTTGATATTGGTCCTGCTGCAATCCCCGATGGGATAACTCACGAAGACATTTTGGAGGCCGGCAGGTCTATTGCCCCTGAAACGTACTACCTTGATCACGCGAGCGCGCTCAACGCAGACCTGGCACCCTCGACTACTTCAGTCGTGGCGGAGGAAGGGGGTTGGCTGCACCTGAAGAAGTGCTCCTACTGTGGACGTCTTCTACCGATCAACATGAAAAAGTTGGGATCACTGGCTTTTCACAAGCACAATGCAAAGCGAACTCGCCATCAGAACGAGTGTAGGTCCTGTAAAAAATGGCGAATCAATGATGATTTCAACCCATCCCGTACCGTAGATCAGCTACATGAGTCTTCGGTGATCACGCGGGAAAGAAAGATTTTCCTGCAGGAGTCTAGTATCCTTCAAGAAATCAAAAGGCGGACCGGTGAGGGACTCAAATCCCAAGTCTGGGAAAGATTCGATCGGCGTTGTTTCAATTGCAAAAGGGAAATTTCGCTTAATCAAGTGCAACTAGACCATACGCGTCCATTGGCCTATCTGTGGCCGATCGACGAACATGCGACATGTCTATGCGCGGAATGCAATAACAATAAGAAGGATCGCTTCCCGGTAGATTTCTATAGTGAGTCGCAACTCCGGGAGCTTTCGCGAATTTGTGGACTCCCTTATGGTGAGCTTGTTCATAAGTGCGTGAACATGGAGCAGCTCGAAAAGATCACTAATGAAATAATCGGATATGCCACTACTTGGGAACCTAGAACCTTCTTCTCAGTAGCCCGAAAGGTTCAGGAGATTCACCCTGAAATCAATCTGGGTGAGCAGCTTCAGCGGTTGAGCCCGGAAATTTATGAGGATCTGCTCGCGCGTGCTGCGACTGTAAGGCTGCTAGACGAGTGATATGAAGCACGGTGGGCCTCGGGCGTAGCGAGGCTCACCGCTACTCTCAGAAGCCTAGACTCGTTGGAAAAACAGCATATGGTGGTGCTTTGTAAGGCCCTTATCTTTGAGGCCGTGATTAGCGACCTGCTCGACGTTTTCGACCGACTCCCCAACGAGATCTAGGTAACCCTTCCCCAGAGTCCGCAGATCTCCCACTAGGTCGCCCCGGCCGCCACTTCCAATGTGCACCGCCATAACGCCGCCAGGTGCGAGTAGTTGGGTACAGGTCGAGAAGAATTCGGCGTAGACATTGGTCGACTTTTTCTGCTGCCGCTCAAGGAAATCTAGACTCTTGGTGTGGAAGTCTGTTGCGCTCCAGCCGCAAAACCACATTCTCAACCAATTGGGTCGATCGAAACGCATCCCGATGAATGGAGGGCTAGTGATAATCGCGTCGACCGGATCTGTGACTTTATTGGGTAGTTCCCTGAAGTCACCATGGTGAGCTTCGCCCTGTACGAAGTTCTGCGGCAGTGGTACGGCAAGAGCAGAAGTCACCCGATTTTGCAATCGTTCAATGAGCGACTTATAGATGTATTCGCCTGTCGGATTGAATGGGGTGATCGGATGGGAGGTGCGTGACAGGGCGTACGGCCTATTGCCATGAAGGACGTGCAACAGAGATGCCCACATGAAAGCGTCGCCTCGTACACCGTCCGTCAGGAAGACTTTACGCGCCTTCAGTACTTCCAACAGCGTCTCGGGATGATAGTAAGCAGAAACTGATGCATTGAGTCCGAATTCAGCTTCAGCGATGTCGTCGGCGCTGAGATCGACTGTCAGCATCTGCTTTTCCAGCCGGGAAATCTGCTCTAGTGCTTCATCGAGTGAGGGCGGGCTCATCTTAGCTGCGCCGACAGTAGCTGCGAGCGGACTCTTGTCGTTCGTGATCGCCCTTCTCCCTAGGAGGGCTGCCTCGAAAGGTACGGTTCCCACTCCGCCGAGGGGATCCAGAACGCTGCCGCCTTCTGGTGCGAAAGACTTCACAAGCCAATGGGCCATTGCCGGCTTGAATTTTCCCTGATAGGAGCAAAGGGAATGCAGCTTGTGCCCCCAAGAGCGGCTTGCATATGTGCCCTCAGTGTATGGAAGTGTTGATTGGAAATCGTCGATCGCGGCTTTCAGGTCAGAGCGCTTCACAGTCAGCCCTTTCGGAAAATGATTTCGACTTGATGAAGCGCACTGCGGTCGCGTGAATATCTGCGGGCAATCACCTCGTCAGATACAACTTCGAACCCGACGCCCTTAGCTACCTGGACAAGTAGGCGATCCGTGGGGACATGCACGCCGTAAAACTTGGAGTCCCCAATGTCAAAAACAAACTGTCCACCGGGCTTTAGGCTGTGCTGTACCGCCTGGAATACTTGTGTCATGTCAGAGAAGTATTGACGTACCAGGAGTGGGATCCTTTTGTCTGGAGAAGCCACGTCGAGCGCTGATGCCACCTCCTCGACACTTTCGTAGGTGTGCTCCAGGTTGCGAATCTTGCTGACATTGTTGATGCCAGCTGTAACGGCTTTTCGACACAGTCCCGGAAGCTCTTTTTCAGCCTTGATGAAGTCGAGGAGCCACAGCTCAATTTTAGTGTTTCGGAAGTAATTCGTTCCATTCAGGTAAGGCGGTGACGTGATTGCCAGATCGAATTGGTTTGCTTCACCATGGCGAACGTCTCGGCAATCCTCGGACAGTTTGGCCATGGGGGCTGCCCGATCTGGAATCATATTGATGTCGCGGACCATTTGCGTAACGGAAGAGTGGACGAAACTCTGGACGTTGACGACTCGCGTAACGTATTCGTTTGCCCGTCGCCGCCTGAGATCCGCCCGGCGAGTCATATGGGAGCTTGCCACAGCATTGGAAGCAGTAGCGAGCAGTAGAAGGTCACGAAGCCATACGCAGCCATCACTAATCCGACAGGCCAGATCCTTGATGGCGAGTAGCATGCGAAGGTGATCTTCTTCAAAGAAATCACGCTTCGGGAAAGCTTCATGGTACGACGATAGGTCAATCAGTTTCGCTTCATGTTCGAGGCTGTCGGACTGCAGGTGCTTCAGGAATTGCTTTGCCGCCGTCTGGAACTCGGATTGATTTCTCCTGGCTGCGCGCGCTGCGTTGACCTTTGTCTCTGCCACGAAGGACATGAAAGGGTTAATTTCTGAGTAAGAGGAATTTAGGCCGGCATGAGAAGCGACCACTTGAACCGTGCCTGATCCGCCGAATGGGTCGTAAATATGTGCAACCCCTTCGTTTTGAATGAGTTTCTGGCGTACGTAGTCTGCAGAAAATCCCTCGACATAGGGGTACCAGCTATGAACGGCCTGATTCCTGTTATCTCTGAAGGTAACACCGAGATCGAGTGTGCTTTGCTGCGTCACTGGTTCCCTGCCGAAACGATCGTGGGTGGTCGCGATAGTGTATAGGAGGGCGCCTTGCGTAGTAGTCACGCGGCGTTCGTCCGATTCTTTGGCGGGCGACCAGACAGTTACTCACTGTAGCCCGAGTGCTGGGACGTCGGTCGGTGGAGCGGCTTTGGGCTGGAGCTGCTTTGGCGCGAGTGATCATGGCCCCGTAAGCTTCCGGCGCGTCGGGCAGTCTGTGGACCTGCCCGGTAAAGCACGACGGTGGGGCCATGATCTTCGAGGCTCGCGCCAAAGTGGCTGCCTAAAGCCGTGGAGCCGACCGCCCCAGCCACGACGTACCCCTTCTCTGACGGCAAGCTGCTGATTGCTGTGCGCGCGGTACGGGCGCCGGCCGGGCTGGAGCGGGGCGGAGACAGGAGCGCAGGCCCGGCCGGGGGCCGGGCCGCGCGCGGGGAGCGGAGCGAGCCGCCTTGAACCCGTAGAGAAAGTTGTTACTCAGGCTCCGTCGTGATGCGCCACAGGGGCGTGTCGTACTGCTGCGGGCGGCTGCTGATGAGTAGTCGGCGCAGGGAATTGCGCTGAGAGCCGTTGAGGTTCAGTGCCTCGGTGATGTGGCGGAATGTCGTGTGGGTGACTCCACGGCGGCGTGCCTCCGCCTCGAACTGGCCGAGCTGGGACAGGACAGCTTCGGCGTCGAGCTTCACCGGCGGCTGGTCCATCAGCCACGCGGCCTTGTTGCGCTCGTAGTCGATCTCTGAGAAGCCGCAGACTTCCCGGCTGTATGCCTCCACCTCGTCCAGGGCGGCGGTCGTCATGATGGCGCGAGCCAGGGTGTTGCGGCCCAACGCGTCGTCCAGGTCGACCTCATGGACCCTCGGCCCCTCGTCAGTCAGCGGAACGGGGAGGCCGGCGTCTCGAACCTCGCAGGTGCCCCGGATTCCTCGGGCTGTTGCGGCGAGCATCGCGGTTGCCTCGGAGGGGTGCCATTCCAGTACCGCGCTGATCGGTTCTACGTCCTTTGCCATGAGGGTGTGGACGGTGGGGCCGAGCACCGGGCGTAGGTCGTCCGGTGAGAGTTCGCCGTCCAGGCCGGGGCCTGCGATCAACAGGCGGATGGACGCGTTCACCTGGCAGGCGGCGGACAGGGTGAGGGCATCGGCGAGTGGACTCTTCAGTGTCGGCTCGTCGCCTCGCGCAAGGATGTCGCCGCCCACGTCCAGGAGGTCGATCGACTCCGGTTCCAAGAGGGCGATCAGTTCTTCCAGTTGGCGCGTGACGCCTTCGGTGCCGTGGTGGGGGTCGAGCAGCGCAAAGGTGTGCGGGAGGTCTGCTGCGAGCCGTGGCAGCGTGGAGCCTGCCGGTGCGATTGGGCGGGCCTCGGCCGGCACCGTCGAAACGGACGGGGTGAGCTGCTTGAGGCCGGTGAAGTCGTGGGCGCCGCGGGGGCCCGGTACCGGGTCGACGAGCAAGCGGTCCCATGCGTACGTGAGGATCACCGCCTGGTCCTCGCCGCCGTACAGGGCGACGTCAAGCATTGCGGCGGCGACCGCGTCGCCCCCTCCTCCTGCTGCGACGATCAACCGCGTCATGCCGACCAGCGTACGGGTTCGATTGTTGGCCACTCACCCTATAGTGGCTAGAGGCCATAGCCACTTAGATTGGGAGGGAGCATGCCTCAGATTGAGGAGGCTCAGCCGAAGTATCTCCAGATCGCTCACTTCATCCGTGATCAGATCCTTCGGGGGGACCTGCGGCCGGGCGACGAGGTCCCGTCGGAGCGGCAACTCGCGGCGGACTGGAAGGTGTCCAGGCCGACCGCGGCTCGGTCGCTGGAGGCGTTGAGTCATCAGGGTCTCGTCGAGAAGCGGCAGGGATCGGGCACGTATGTCCGAAGCCTGGAAGTCAACCGGCGGGCACGTGAGTTGTACGGGCGGGCCCGGCAGACGGGGAAGATCTACACCCCTGGTGAGTATGCGGTCATCACGTCGGCCGGCTGGCTGGAGGCGCCGGATTACGTCGCTGAGGCGTTGGGGCTGGCCAGGGACCGCAGGGCCGTGCATCGGCGGCGTGTGACCAACAACCAGGACGGGCCTCTCTCGCTGTCCACCTCGTGGTTTGCTGCGGACGTCGGTCAGAGGGCGCCGAAGCTCACGGATCCCGGGCGGATTCAGGAGGGCACCCTGATGTACGTCGAGAACATGACGGGGCGTCAGGGAAGTTACGCCGAGGACCGCATGTGTGCTCGCGCCGCGACGGACGAGGAGATGGCTGACCTCCGGCTGGAGCCTGGATCGGCCGTCCTGGTCGTTCATCACGTCGTCTTCGATCTCCAGGACCGTCCGCTGGAGTTCGCCGAAGCCACGTATCCGCCGAACCGCTGGGCGTTCGAACAGGGGTATCCGCTCACCTGATGGCTTGCCAGTTCCGTTGGACCGCTTGCGCGTTGGGAGTGGCTAATGCCACTATCCAGTAAGTGGCTAAGGCCACTTTGACTGGAAGGGGGCACGGCGTGACGAGTAAGCGGCCCGAACAGGACGCGCGCTCAGCCTGCCGGGGATGCCGGGGGACTGGTTGGAAGCGCGTCGGCTCACGTACGACGCTGGCGCTCTCCACCGTCAACGACCGTGCCCGTGCCACATCAAAGCGACGGTGCCTCGACTGCGACGGCACCGGCAGGGAGTGAGCACGGATGGGCGACAGCACTCACCAGCGCAGCGGGCCCGGCCCGGAGTTCCTTGGAGCGATGACCTTGCACCCGCTTCCGGACTCCGTGCCGATGGCTCGGCGCTGGTTCCGGAAGTTCATCGCTCCGTATGAGCCGGCCTGCTCGGTCGACGACTGCGCGCTGATGATCTCCGAACTGGTGACGAACGCGATCCTCTACGGCCGGTCGGACGAATCGTGGGTCGTGCGGGTGGAGTGGTTCCGTGAGGGGACCTCGCTTCGCGTGGAGGTCCACAACCCTGGGTTTCCGGCGAGTGTGCGGTTACGCCGTCCGGATGCCAGCGACGCGCACGGACGGGGCCTGCTCCTGGTCGACGCCATCGCCGACTCGTGGCACTCCGGCCCGAGCCGCCTCGGCGGTACGGTTGTGTCCTTCGTGATGGCCAATGCATGGCGGCCCTGAGGGAGATCTGACCCCCGTCTATTGCGGCGATCGCACAGCCGCTAGTCTGGTTGACCAGTTGACTTGGCTAATCTCGACAGGCGGCGGCTTTCATGGCGTATGAAGTGGAGCCACCGAAGTACGTACGCCTGGCCCAGACGCTCCAGGGCCGCATCGAGGACGGTACGTATCCGCCCGGCACCCGCGTCCCCAGCGAAAACCAGCTGGTGCAGTCCTTCGGGATGTCCCGCCCGACCGTCGTACGCGCTCTTGAGCTGCTGAAGCGGGACGGCTGGCTGGAGTCCCGGCAGGGATACGGCACGATCGTGCGCGGGCGCCCGGCCGTGGTCGAACAGAAGGACCGCCGGGGTCGTGAGGCGCTGGAGCGCGACGAGTCGCAGACTCCTGGGCGCCTCGTCGAGGTCGGTCAGGTCCCGGTTCCCGCTCGCGTCGCCTCCGTACTCGGGTTGCCCAAGCGGGCCAAAGTCCACGTACGCCGGTTCCTCGTTGAAGAGGACGGGGAAGCGGTCGAACTGGTCTCGTCGTACTTTCCCGTCGGCCTGGTCGACGGCACCGGGCTGGACAATCCCGAGTCCCTGAGCGGCAGTACGCGCGAACATCTGGAGACCCGGAAGAAGATCCGCTACGACAACGTGACGGAACGGGTCTCGGCCCGGCTGCCGGAGAGCAATGAAGCCGAGTTGCTCGGCATGCCGGCGGGTACGCCCGTCCTGAGTGTCCTGGTCATCGCGTACGACGCCGCCGGACAGGCGTTGCAAGTCTCTGACGTGCTGCTTCCTGCCGATCGACAGGAACTCGAAGACACCTACCGCTTGAACTGAGCCCCGTTCAGGGGCGGTTCCCCTCGGTTCTCACTTGACAAGTCAACCTGGCATCTCTAACTTCGAACTTGCTAAGTCAACTTGTCAGGTGGCAGGTTGGCCAACCCTTTGAAGGAGACATCCCTGTGCGTGTGATCCGTATCGACGCCTCGTCCGCGACGATCCTGCTGACCGAAGCCCCGGCGCCGAAGCTGCGCGACCGGCAGAGCGGTGAGATCGCCAAGGACGCGGTGAGCGGTGAGGCTCTGATGACCGTCGGCGTCGTCTTCATCGACGAGGGCGAGTCGTCCCTGATCCAGGTCACCATCCCCGAGAGCGGTGTGACGGAGGGCCTGACCGTGGGCGCTCCGGTTTCGCTGCCGGGGCTGATCGCCCGGCCGTGGGAAAGCGTGTTCAACGGCCAGCAGCGGCACGGCATCGCCTACCGGGCCACCGCCGTTGCTCCGGGTGCCTTCCCGATGGCTCAGGCGGGCTGATCGACGTGACCGACCTGACGACGGTGGCCGAACTGGGCGGGGCGCTCGCTGCGATAGGCGGCGCGGCCTATGCCCGGCACGCTCACCCGGCGGCGTACTGGTCCACGGTCGGGCTGCCGGTCTCGGTGGCCCGGCTGCTGGCCTCCTACTCCTCGACCATGGACGCCTGCGGCCTGACGGTCGAGCCGTCCCGCTGGCGGGCACTGGCCGTCAAGGCGATCACCCGGCGGGAGATCCGTCCTGTCCCGCCTCGCCGGGGTCTGATCCGACCCACTTCAACCGGGCTACGGATCCGGCTGCGGCTGGCTCCGGGCCAGGAACCGGCGGACGTGGCGGCCTCGGCCGAACGGCTCAGGCACGCCTGGGGCGTCCACGCCGTGTACGTCCGGGACGTCAAGCCGGGGGTCGTCGAACTGCGGCTCGTCGGCTTCGACGTCTTGCGCAAGGTGCGGATGCCCCGCCGCCGGTTCGATGGCGGGCTGTTGCGGGTGCCGGTGGCCTTGCGGGAGGACGCGACCGCGTTCGTCCGCGACTATCGCGCCGTACCGCATGAACTCGTCCTCGGCGCCACGCTGTCCGGCAAGTCCATGTACCTGCGCAACCTGCTGACCGGGCTGGCGGCTCAGCCCGTGGTCCTGGCCGGCATCGACTGCAAGCGCGGGGTCGAGCTGGCGCCGTTCGCCGCCCGACTCTCCGCCCTGGCGACCGACCAGAACCAGGCGGCCGAGCTGCTTCCCGTACTCGTGAAGGAGATGGAGGACCGATACGACCTGATCAAGAGCCGTCAGGGTTTCGCACCTGGCACCCCCGATGAACTGATCACCTCGGACATCTGGGGCCTGCCCGACTGTGAACGCCCGGCTCCCATCGTCCTGTTCATCGACGAGGTGGCCGAACTGTTCCTCGTCGCCACGCGGAAGCAGGAGCAGCGGCGGGACGAGATGGTCACCCAGCTCATCCGCCTCGCCCAGCTCGGCCGCGCCGCGGGCATCTATCTGGAGGTCTGCGGGCAGCGCTTCGGCGCCGAGCTGGGCAAGGGCGCGACCATGCTCCGGGCCCAGCTCACCGGCCGTGTCTGCCACCGTGTGAACGATGAAGCCTCGGCCAAGATGGCGCTGGGCGACATCGCGCCGGAAGCTCCCTTCGCGGCCTGCGCCATCGCTGCCGAACGGCCCGGCCTGGCTGTCGCCGGTGACACCTCCGGCGGCTGGTCCCGCATCCGGACCCCGTACCTGTCCCTCTCCGACGCTGCGGCCACGTGCCGAGAGTCCGCGCACCTCACCCCGGACGTTCCGGCGCTCGCGCCTTTCCGGCCGTACGTCCCGCCCGTGCCCGTGAAGGACTCCGGACCGGTCACCTCCCCTTACCCGGTCACCGAATAACCCCCACCGACCCGACGGCCGGCGCGGTCGTCCCGCGCCACGTCCCTACCCCGCCATGCCCGAAAACGGAGAGGAACGCTCGTGACTGCCTCGATGGCCTTCTACGCGGACGGCAACACCACCGTCCGCCTCAACCAGTACGGCACGACCCGCACCCCGATCCTCACCCTGGACGGTGAGGACCACTCCCTGGCGGTCTCGGCGTTCCCCCGGGTGCCCATCGCCGATCACCTGTCCTTCGCCCGTTCCCTGTCTGCTGCCTGCGCCGACTACATCACCGCCCTGGAGACCTACGCCGCCGCCCAGGCCACCGGAGAGGAACAGGAACAGGACGGGGAGTCGTGAAGCGGCTGCCGGTCCGCATGGACGCCGTACTCGTCCAAGCCCTGATCGCCGCCGCGCTGTCCTTCGCTCACCTTCACGACCTGGCCTCGGCTGCCGGACAGCACGGCTGGAAAGCGTGGGCCTACCCGGTCTCGGTGGATCTGCTGCTGGTGGCGGCCTGGCGGCAGCTCCGTTCCGGCGGGGCCAAAGCACCTGCCTGGTGCTGGTTCCTCATCGCGCTGACCGCGTCGCTCGGCGCCAACGTCGCCACGGCCGGACTGCTCGACCTGGGCGCCGTACCGGCCTGGCTGCGCATCCTCGTCGCCGGATGGCCCGCCATCGCCTTCCTCGGCGGCACCCTCCTCGCTCACGGATCAGCGAAACCGGAGGGTGCACCGGACGCACCTGTCACCGACGAGAACCCTGCTGCCGCCCCGTCGGCTCCCTCGGCTCCTTCGGCATCCGAACCGCCCGCCACCGAACCGCCCACTGCCGAACTGCCCGCCGCGGAACCGACTCCGCCCCCGGCAACACCCGTCCCGCCCGCCCTCGTCACCCACGCCCGCAAGGTCGCCGACGACCACCACGCCCGGACCGGAACCCCCATCGACACGCCGACCCTCCGCGCACGTCTCGGCGTCACGCCGGCGCTCGCCGAAGCCATCGCCGCCCAACTCACCTGACCTTGGAGGAACTTCCCCCGTGCGTCCGTCCACGCTCCGCGCGCTGCAACGCGCCGCCGAGCTGACCCGCCAAAACCGCCTCACCGAAGCCGTGCTCATCGCCGAACCCGTGATCCTCACCGCCGACACCTACGAGGGCGAGGAGATCTTGCGCTGGCTCGCCGCGCACGTCACCGACTTCACCGGCGAAACCGACAAGGAGATCCGCTGATGACCGCCAACCGCCGTTTCCGCAACGTCGTCCGCATCGGCCCCGTCCAGGTCGGCACGTACTACGACGGCCGGGGCCGCGAGAAGCACACCGCCGCCTGCACCGCACCACGCTGCGGCTTCTCCACCGACTACGACAGCCGCGCCGCCGCCGAACTCGCCGCCCGAACCCACCGCTGCCCCGCCCGCTGAGGAGAACCCGGTGACCGTCTCGCTCCCGCTCGTCTTCGTCCTGGGCGTCATCGCCTGGGCCGCGATCAAGTTCCTCGGCGTCCGTGTCTGGGTCGCCGTCGTGATCGCCCTGTTCGGCTTCTGGCTCTCGCACACCTTCCTCGCCCCCGCCATCGAGTCCGGCACCCGTTCCGGGGTCGGCGTCGTCAACGGCCCCCACGAGTGACAAGGAGGATCCGCCATGCTCCGCCCCAAACTGCCCGACGTCCCGCACTCGCCGACCACGACCGTCACGCCTCAGCAGACCCGGGCTCCGGCTCCCTCCGCCGGCCGTCCGGTCGCCCCGTACCTGGGCGTCGGAGTCAGTGCAGTCGCTGCTGTGGTCGTCGTCGGTGTCGTCCTGACCGCCCTCCTGGCGGCCGTCGCCATCTCGGCCGTGTCCGTGGCCATCGCCGCCGTCGTCCTGCGCTCTCTCCTCAACGGCGCCCACAAGCGCTGACCGGCCTCCGGGGCGACAACAAGCCGCCAAGCATCCCGTCGCCCCGGGGCCGTCTCTCCCAACCGCTGAAACGGCCGAAAGGAACTCCCATCATCACCCGGCAGACTCCGCCTCCGCTGGCGGAACTCTCCCTTCTGGCATCCCTCGGCACCATGCCCGAACTGGCCCGCCAACTCTCCGGTCTGGGCGGCTGCACCCACCCCATCCGCCTCGACGGCCACCGCACCGAATACGACGTAGACACGGCCACCGGCGAGATCGGCCGAGTCCTCCACCACCTCGACTCCGGCACCCTCCCCGCCGGACAGCTTCTCGTCCGCTGCAACAACCGTCGCACCACACGCTGTGCGGCCTGCGCCGAGACCTACCGCCGAGACACCTACCACCTGATCACCGCCGGACTCCGCGGTGGCAAAGGCACCCCCGAACAGGTCGGCACCCACCCACGCGTCTTCGCCACCTTCACCGCCCCGGGCTTCGGCCCCGTCCACAACCGCCGGACCGACGGGCGTGCCTGCCGCTGCGGTATCCGCCACGACGACCAGGACCCCGCCCTGGGCTCGCCCCTCGACCCGGACACCTACGACTACGAAGCGGCCGTGCTCTGGAACGCGCATGCCGGGGCCCTGTGGCGGCGCTTCTCGATCTACCTCCGCCGTGAGGTCGCCAAGCGGGCCGGGCTCACCCAACGCGCCTTCCGCGACCACGCCCGCATCTCCTTCGCCAAGGTCGCCGAGTACCAGAAACGCGGCGCCGTTCACTTCCACGCCGTGATCCGCCTCGACGGGCCGGAGGGCGGCAACACGGATCCGCCGGCCTGGGCCACAACCGAGCTGCTGACGGACGCCATCCGTGCGGCTGCCACCGCGGCGCGCGTCGACGGACCGGAGATCGACGACCGTTCACACACGTTCGTCTTCGGCCGTCAGCTCGACGTCCGCCCGATCCGCTCCGCCGACTTCGACGACGGCCAGGAGCTGACCGAACGAGCCGTCGCCGCCTACATCGCCAAGTACGCCACCAAGGGCGCGGAAACGGCGATCGGCACCCTGGACAGACCGATCAGGTTCCTGGCCGAGCTGGCAGGAGCCCGGATCACCGACCACGCCCGGCGCATGATCCGCACCGCCTGGACCCTCGGCGCACGCAAAGACCTGGAAAACCTTCGCCTGCGGGCCTGGGCGCACATGCTCGGATTCCGCGGCCACTTCTCCACCAAGTCCCGCCGCTACTCCACCACCCTCGGCGCCCTCCGCGACGCCCGCGCTGAATGGCGCCGTGCCCAAGCGGCTCCGCCCGTTCCGCAGGACGACGAAACCACGCTCGTCCTCGCCCACTGGGTGTTCGCCGGAACGGGCCTCAGCACCGCCGAAACCTGGCTCGCCGCCTCCCTCGAACCCGCCCCAGGAACGGAAGGAGAACCGACGTGGATTCCCGTCGCGACGAGCTGATGAGCGTTCGCCAGGTCCTGGATGAGCTGGGTGACGTCTCTCGACGGACGTTCTACCGCTGGCGCGAGTTGGGGTACGGGCCGGCCGCGTTCAAGCTGCCCAACGGGGAGCTCCGGGTGTGGCGGAGTGACTTCACCACGTGGCTGCGGCAGCTGGAGGCCGCCGCGTGAAGTCACTCGACGTGAAGGTGTGGGCCGTACGAAAGCGTGATACGAAAACGCCCTCATACGGCGTCCGGTGGTCTGTCACGGGCAATGTCTTCTCCGACTCCTTCCGTACGAAGGCACTCGCCGATCACTATCGCGCGAAGCTCATGCGGGCGATGCGCGACGGCGAGGAATTCGATGAGGCGTCCGGGCTGCCGGGGTCCATGGAACAGAAGAAGTCGGCCGTCTCCTGGTACGACTTCGCTCTCAGGTACCTCGCCATGAAGTGGCCACATGCCGCCCCCAATACACGCGACGGCATCAACGAATCGCTCACCAGCGTGACAGTGGAGCTCCTCGACGAGAGGGCTGGACGGCCGCCCGACCAGGTGATCCGCAAGGCGCTCCGCAACTGGGCCTTCGTCCTGCCGGGGCCCGATGACCGAGACGTTCCGGACGATGTGCGGAACGTCCTTCACTGGGTGTCGAAGGCATCGCGACCTCTCGCCGATCTTGCTGAACCGGCTACGGCCCGTGCGGTGCTGGACTCGCTGAAACTCAAGCTCGACGGCACGGCCGCGGCAGCCGAAACCGTGCGGCGTAAGCGGCGGACTCTCGTCAACGCCACGAACTATGCCGTCGACCTGGGGGAGTTGCGAGAAAACCCGATCACGGCCGTCCGTTGGCAGAAACCGAAGGTCTCTAACCAGGTTGACCCTCGCGTTGTCGCGAACCCTGAGCAGGCTCAAAATCTCCTGGCAGCCGTCTCCTACGTGGGTGGCTACCGGCGGGCCCGTGGTCGGCGCCTAGTGGGTCTCTTCGCTGCGATGTACTTCGGCGGTCTCCGGCCGGCTGAAGCGGTCGGCCTCGTCGAGACAGACCTGAACCTCCCCGAACAAGGCTGGGGATCGGCGCTGCTCCACCGGACTCGTCCGTCGGTCGGCAAGCAGTGGACCGACTCGGGGGAGACCCACGACGACCGCGGACTGAAGAACCGACCGACTGAGGACGTCAGACGGGTGCCCATTCCACCCCACCTCGTCGCCGTCATCCGCGAGCATCTCGCCACCTTCGGCACTGCCGACGACGGGCGGTTGTTCTTCAGCGAGAAGGGCGCGGTCGTCCCCTCCTCGACGTACTACCGCGTCTGGCAGGAAGCGCGGTTCCTCGCACTGCCGCCAGCCGTCGCGGCTTCGCCTCTCGCCAGTCGGCCGTACGACCTCCGCCACTCGGCGCTGTCGACGTGGCTCAACGCCGGCGTTGACCCGACCGAGGTGGCCGAGCGCGCGGGAAACAGCGTTGAGGTCCTGCTGACCCGGTACGCGAAGTGTCTCGACGGACGGCAGGACGTTGCCAACCGACGTATCGAGGACCTGCTTCGCGAGTACGAGTGACGGCACCTGATCGTGCCCGAGGCCTCTGGGGTGACGCCCAGGGGCCTTGCCGTTTGCCCTGCCTGTCAAGCATGCCTAGTGGCCTGGGCCTGTTCTGAGGCGAGCTGGCGGGCAAGGCTGTTCCGATCCCTGTTGAGAGTGGTAAGCAACCGAGCGCGAGTGTCGTCGAAGTCGGGCTCCACCTCGACGCCCAGGTCGTGGCGGAGGGCGACTCGCAACAGATACACCCCGTCGGACAGTGGCCCGCTGAACCAATCCTTGGCTCGCTCGTACGACCCGTCTGAGTCAGGACGGCTCGGCAACTGCTTCACGACGGAGTACCCGACCCCGAGCGCCCTGTTGAGGGCCGAGGCGATCTGATGGACGTCCTTCGGCAGTGCCATCTGTGCCAGGGAGTATTGCTCTGCCCATGCTTCCTTGGCGGTGTCGAGCGCTGCCGGGTCGACGCCTTCGCCGCGCTCGGCTGCCAGTACTGCGTCTCGGGCAGCAACCCGGTAGGCACGAGCCGTAGTGTTCAGCCGGGCGTAGAGGTCGCGTCTGGCTTCCTGCGCGCGGTCGTGGCGGTCCTCCGCCCGTTCACGATCGGCACGCTGGTTCTGCTCCCGGGTGACACGCTGGCTGAGCACTGCTCCACCCAGGGTTCCGCCCAGTGTTCCCCCGACGCCGATGAGCGCGACGGCAAGCGTGGTTACATCCACGAGATCCCCCAACTCGTCCATTCGGTCGCTCGCGGACAGCGGCTGAAGACGGCACGATGCCGTCAGGGCTCAGGCTCCCGCCGGCGGCACGATGCAAGACCGGGACGACCATAACGGGGAGCGGGCCCGCTTGACTCCAATGAGTCTCGTCACCTGCGGGAATGCTTCAAGATCCCGTCCACGCCTCGTCCACGGACCCCGACATACGGCCGCTTCGGCCCGCATACGCCTGCACAAACGCCAAGACCCCGGCCTCAGCGTTTCCGCTGGTGACGGGGTCTTCGGGCACCTCATGCAAGGTGCCCCCGGCAGGATTCGAACCTGCGCACACGGCTCCGGAGGCCGTTGCTCTATCCCCTGAGCTACGGGGGCGTGTCGGTTTTTGAGCTGTTGCTCGCTGCGACGGATAGAACACTAGCAGGTCTTCCAGGGTGATCAGGAACGGGTTTGCGGTGGGTGGGGGCGGTGAGGGCTCGCTCGCACGGGTGGAAGTGGGGAAAAGCCGGACGCGGTGGCCGGTCCCGACCTACTCTCAAGGTGTGCCAGGCGCTTCGGGACGGGTGCTTGTTGTAGACGACAACAAGGTCATCCGACAGCTGATCAGGGTCAATCTCGAACTGGAGGGTATCGAGGTCGTGACCGCGGCCGACGGTGCCGAGTGTCTGGATGTCATTCATCAGGTGCGGCCCGATGTCGTGACCCTCGACGTCGTGATGCCCCGGTTGGACGGTTTGCGTACCGCCGCGCGGCTCCGTGCCGACCCCCGGACTCATGATCTTCCCCTTGCCATCGTCAGCGCCTGTACCGAGCAGGAGATCGATGGCGGGCTCGACGCCGGAGTCGACGCCTTCCTCGCCAAGCCCTTCGAGCCCGCCGAACTCGTACGGCTCGTACACCACTTGCTTGAGCTGGGGCGGGGGAGAGGGCTGGGGTCCGCGAGTGCGGTCGAAGGTGCAGGGGGAGCGCTGGGACGTGCCGCCGAGGGCGCCGGGCGCGAGACCCTTGCTGATGATCTCGGTGCCGGCTCCGGCGGTGGCGTGGGGGACGAGCGTCTGGCCGACGGCCTTGATACCGGGGATGGGGCGCGTACCGCCGATGCGGAGTTCTCCGGGTAGGGGGAATTCTCCGGGTCGTTGTCGACGGGGGAGTTCCCCCAGGTAGTGATGGCGCCGGGTAGCCGAGGTGTTGGGTAGCCGTGGTGCCGGGTGACTGTGATGTCGCGTAGTGGTGGCGTCGGGTGGTGGTGCCAGGTGGCGGTTGTGACGGCTACGGCGGTCACTGCGGACACTGCGACGGGGGGTTCCTCCAGTTCGTATGAGAGAAACCCCGTGAGCACGGCCTTCCGCGGCTCCCATCCAGAACGTTCCGCGGCCCCGCCCACGACCTTCCGCCGTCCCGATCCCGTACGTTCCCCGACCCCGATCCCGTACCTTCCCCATTCCCGATCCCGGACCCGGCTGATCCCGCCCCCGGCCTCCCCGAGGCGGCTGGGGACGTCTCTTTCCTCCCCTACCCTTGTTCCGTGACCCCCGTCGAGCTCTCCCGTACCGTGTTGCACGCGGTGCGTCGTGCTGTGGAGGTGGGTGAGCTGTGTGTGACCGTGCCTGAGCAGGTCGTGGTGACCGTGCCGGGGCCGGGGGGGTGCGGGGACTTCGCCACCAATGTCGCCCTGCAGCTCGCCCGGTCGGCCGGGAAGCCCGCTCGGCGGGTTGCCGAGATTCTGCTACCCCATCTCGCCGGTGCCCAGGGGGTGGGGGACGTGGTCGTCACTGGGCCCGGGTTCATCAACATCAGCCTGGTGCCGGGCGCCGCGGCGGGCGGTGCGCTCGTGCGGGAGATCCGGGACCGGGGGACCGGCTACGGTCACAGCGACGGCCTCGCCGGGCAGGTCGTGGAGCTTCGTGTGCCGTACGAGGCGCGGGCCGAGGCCGTCGCCGACGCGCTGGTGCGGATCGTGGCCACCCAGAGCGGCCGGGCCGAGGTCGAGCACAGCGAGCCAGTGAACCTGCGGCCCGTGCCGGCCCCGGAGGACCCCGCTCCGCTCGGCTCCGACGCCGCCCGCTGGGCCCTGCTGCACCCCGCCCCGCACGACCTGCCCCGGATCACCGCCGACCACCTGGTCCAGCGCGAGGGCAATCCCCTCTTCCGGATCAGGTACGCACACGCCCGTACCCGGGCCCTCACCCGCAACGCCGCTCGTCTCGGGTTCAGTGCCGAGCCCGGTGACCTGGCGGCGGCCCGGCTGATGGGGGTGAGCACGGATGGGCGGGAAAGCCTCACCGGTTCACCGCGTTCGTCGGCCACTGCCGTACGCCCCCTGTTCACCGCCCTGGCGGACTACCCGCGGATCCTGCACGCCGCCGCCGTCCACCGTTCGCCGGACCGGGTCGCGCGGCATCTCGTCGTCGTCGCCGACGTCGCGCTGCCGTTCCTGCTCACCGTCCTGCCGCACGGCGAGGAGAAACCCTCGGCCGCCCACCGCGCCCGGCTCGCGCTCGCCGAAGCCACCGGGACGGTGCTGGCCGGCGGCCTGTCCCTGCTCGGCATCGACGCCCCCGACCATCTCTGAGCGCTTCCGGCGAGAGCCCGGTGAAGCGGCGGAGAAAGCCTTGAGCCTGAGAGACAGAAAGTCACCGTCATGAGTCGTTCCGCACATCCCGCCGGGCCCCGGCACGCCGACGTCCTGCCGGAGGGGCACTACGCGGCCCCGCCCGCCGATCTCAACTCGCTCGACCCCAAGGTGTGGGCCCACACCGTACGGCGCGACGCGGACGGTGCGGTCACGGTCGGCGGCATCGACGTCAAGCGACTCGCCGAAGAGTTCGGCACGCCCGCGTACATCCTCGACGAGGCCGACTTCCGGGCCCGGGCCCGGGCCTGGCGCACCGCCTTCGGGCACGACGCGGACGTCTTCTACGCCGGGAAGGCGTTCCTGTCGCGTGCCGTGGTGCGCTGGCTGCACGAGGAAGGGCTCAATCTGGACGTGTGCTCCGAGGGCGAGTTGGCCACCGCGCTGTCCGTGGGCATGCCTGCCGAGCGGATCGCCTTCCACGGCAACAACAAGTCCGCCGGGGAGATCGAGCGGGCCGTGCGCGCCGGCGTCGGCCGCATCGTCCTCGACTCGTTCCAGGAGATCGTGCGGGTCGCGCACATCGCACAGTCCCTGGGCAAGCGGCAGAAGGTCCAGATCCGGGTGACCGTCGGCGTCGAGGCCCACACGCACGAGTTCATCGCCACCGCCCACGAGGACCAGAAGTTCGGCATCCCGCTGGCCGGCGGGCAGGCCGCCGAGGCGGTGCGGCGGGCGCTGCAACTGGACGGGCTGGAGGTCATCGGCATCCACAGCCACATCGGCTCGCAGATCTTCGACATGTCGGGCTTCGAGGTCGCCGCCCGCCGGGTGGTCGGGCTGCTCAAGGAGATCCGGGACGAGCACGGCGTCGAACTGCCCGAGATCGACCTGGGCGGCGGGCTCGGGATCGCGTACACCAGCGACGACGACCCGCGCGAGCCGCACGAGATCGCCAAGGCGCTCACCGAGATCGTCTCCGGTGCCTGCGATGCCGCGCGGCTGCGCACCCCGCGCATCTCGGTCGAGCCGGGCCGCGCCATCGTCGGGCCCACCGCGTTCACGCTCTACGAGGTCGGCACCATCAAGCCGCTCGACGGTCTGCGGACGTACGTCTCCGTCGACGGCGGGATGTCCGACAACATCCGGACCGCGCTGTACGACGCCGAGTACAGCGTGGCCCTCGTCTCCCGGGAATCCGCTGCCGAGCCGATGCTGTGCCGGGTGGTCGGCAAGCACTGCGAGAGCGGTGACATCGTGGTCAAGGACGCCTTCCTGCCCGCCGACCTGGCACCGGGTGACCTCATCGCGGTCCCGGCGACGGGTGCCTACTGCCGGTCCATGGCCAGCAACTACAACCATGCGCTCAGGCCGCCGGTGGTCGCGGTGCTCGACGGTGAGGCCCGGGTGATCGTCCGGCGCGAGACCGAGGAGGACCTGCTGCGGCTCGACGTCGGGTGACACTGGACGGTGGGGTCTGCGGCATCTCGTATGCCGTGTTCCTGTGTCGGCCGTGTCCTGCGTCGCGTTCCGCCTCGGGTCTCAGGTGGTGCTCTGCGTCGTGGGCCCGGCGTGCGTGCCCCTCTGTCCGCCGGAGAACAACTGCGGGCAGACGGCGGCCGGCGGCGCCGGAGGGCGGCGTCACGGGCCGGCGGGCGTGGCGCCGGGACACAGGCGGTGCGGGCCGGAAGATCTCCCGTTTCCCGTCCCGGGAAAATGAAATAGATGTCTCACGATCCGGACCTAGGGTAGAAAGTCCCGTCCGGTGAGTGAGACTGGTCCAACCGTCGACGGTATGAGGAAGCGAGGTCGGATGATGCGTACGCGTCCGCTGAAGGTGGCGCTGCTGGGCTGTGGGGTAGTCGGCTCAGAGGTGGCGCGCATCATGACGACGCACGCCGACGACCTCGCCGCCCGCATCGGAGCCCCGGTGGAGCTGGCGGGTGTGGCCGTGCGCCGGGCCGACCGGGTGCGTGCGGGCATCGACCCGGCCCTCGTCACCACCGACGCCATGGCCCTGGTCAAACGGGGCGACATCGACGTCGTCGTCGAGGTGATCGGGGGCATCGAACCCGCCCGCACCCTGATCACCACGGCCTTCGAGCACGGCGCGTCCGTCGTCTCCGCCAACAAGGCGCTGCTCGCCCAGGACGGCGCCGCACTGCACGCCGCCGCCGAGGACAACGGCGAGGATCTCTACTACGAGGCCGCCGTCGCCGGTGCCATCCCGCTGATCCGGCCGCTGCGCGAGTCGCTCGCCGGGGACAAGGTCAACCGGGTGCTCGGCATCGTCAACGGCACGACCAACTTCATCCTCGACAAGATGGACTCCACGGGCGCCGGTTACCAGGAGGCCCTGGACGAGGCCACCGCCCTCGGATACGCGGAGGCGGACCCCACCGCCGACGTCGAGGGCTTCGACGCCGCGGCGAAGGCCGCCATCCTGGCCGGGATCGCCTTCCACACGCGCGTACGCATCGACGACGTCTACCGCGAGGGCATGACCGAGGTCACCGCCGCCGACTTCGCCTCGGCCACCCGGATGGGCTGCACCATCAAACTGCTCGCCATCTGCGAGCGGGCCCAGGACGGCGGGTCGGTCACCGCGCGCGTGCACCCCGCGATGATTCCGCTGAACCACCCGCTTGCCTCCGTGCGCGGCGCGTACAACGCCGTGTTCGTCGAGTCGGACGCCGCCGGGCGGCTCATGTTCTACGGCGCCGGCGCGGGCGGCGCCCCCACCGCCTCCGCGGTCCTCGGCGACCTGGTCGCCGTCTGCCGCAACCGGCTGGGCGGGGCCACGGGACCCGGCGAGTCGGCGTACGCGGCACTGCCCGTCTCGCCCATGGGCGATGTCGTCACGCGCTACCACATCAGCCTCGACGTCGCCGACAAGCCGGGTGTGCTCGCTCAGGTCGCCACCGTGTTCGCCGAGCACGGTGTCTCGATCGACACGGTTCGGCAGCAGGGCCGGAACCAGGGCGGTGGCGACGGGGCCGCCGCCGAACAGGGTGGTGGGCGCAGGGCGGACGGCGAAGCCTCCCTCGTCGTCGTCACCCATCGCGCGTCCGACGCCTCCCTGTCCGGGACCGTCGAGGCGCTGCGCAAGCTCGACACCGTGCGGGGTGTCGCCAGCATCATGCGGGTTGAAGGGGAGTAACGAGCAATGACCCACCAGTGGCGCGGAATCATCGAGGAGTACCGGGACCGGTTGCCGGTGTCCGACACCACGCCGGTCGTGACGCTCCGCGAGGGCGGCACGCCGCTCGTGCCCGCGCTGGTGCTCTCCGAGCGCACGGGATGTGAGGTCCACCTGAAGGTGGAGGGCGCCAATCCGACGGGTTCCTTCAAGGACCGCGGCATGACGATGGCCATCAGCAAGGCCAAGGAGGAGGGGGCCCAGGCGGTCATCTGCGCCTCCACCGGCAACACCTCCGCCTCGGCGGCGGCGTACGCGGTGCGCGCCGGGATGGTCTCCGCCGTGCTCGTCCCGCAGGGGAAGATCGCGCTCGGCAAGATGGGCCAGGCCCTGGTGCACGGCGCGAAGATTCTCCAGGTCGACGGCAACTTCGACGACTGTCTGACGCTCGCCCGCAAGCTGAGCGACAACTACCCGGTGGCTCTGGTCAATTCGGTCAACCCGGTGCGGATCGAGGGGCAGAAGACGGCCGCCTTCGAGATCGTGGACATGCTGGGCGACGCCCCGGACATCCATGTGCTGCCGGTCGGCAACGCGGGCAACATCACCGCGTACTGGAAGGGCTACCAGGAGTACGCCGCCGGCGGTGTGTCCGCCAAGACCCCCCGAATGTGGGGTTTCCAGGCGTCGGGCAGCGCCCCGATCGTGCGAGGTGAGATCGTCAAGGACCCGTCGACCATCGCCACCGCCATCCGTATCGGCAACCCCGCGTCCTGGCAGCACGCCCTTCGCGCGCGCGACGAGTCGGGCGGGGCCATCGACGAGGTGACGGACCGTGAAATCCTGCGTGCCTACCGACTGTTGGCCGCGCAGGAGGGCGTCTTCGTGGAGCCCGCGTCCGCCGCGTCGGTGGCCGGTCTGCTGAAGGCCGCCGAGCAGGGCCGGGTCGACCCCGGCCAGCGCATCGTCTGTACGGTCACCGGCAACGGCCTCAAGGACCCCGACTGGGCCGTCGCGGGTGCCCCGCAGCCGGTCACCGTACCGGTCGACCCGGCGGCCGCGGCCCAGCGGCTGGGGCTCGTCTGACCTCGTACGGCACACGCCGGGCCGCAGGAGCGGGCGGCCGGAGCCGTGAACCCTGCGTCCGGACCGCGAACCGACCGCACCGAGGGAAACCGACGAATCCGAAGGAACCGACGGAACTGACGGAACCCATCGAAGACCACCTGTGATTCGGTCCGTGGGAATAGGCTGCGGTCGGGGCTGCGGGCTGTTGCGTGGACGGGGCCGCGGGGCCCGTCCACGGGCCGGCCGGGCCGGTCCGCCCGGCGTCCTAACCTGGGAACTCCCGACGAGGGGTGCACAGGGGGCTTGCGACACGCATCGTGCGCCTCCTGTGCGCCCTATGTCGCCACGGAACCTTCCTTCGATAGTCTGTACCGAACCCGCCTGCCGCATATGCCTCCGCAGAGGGCGGTGCCGCGTTCTCTTCGCGGCCCGAGGGGTCTCACGTACGCACGCATCGAATGTCATTCGACAACCACGCAGCTCAAGGAGAGTCATCGAGCGATGGCCGGTCCAGCGTTCCGCGCCGCCGCCGTCCGGGTGCGCGTTCCAGCCACCAGCGCCAATCTCGGTCCGGGCTTCGACGCCCTCGGCCTCGCGCTGGGGCTCTACGACGACGTGGTCGTCCGGGTGGCCGACTCCGGGTTGCACATCGACATCGCCGGTGAGGGCAGCGAGACACTCGCACGCGACGAGAGCCACCTCCTCGTACGGGCCCTGCGCACCGCCTTCGACCTGCTGGGCGGACAGCCCCGGGGCCTGGAGATCGTCTGCGCCAACCGCATTCCGCACGGCCGTGGCCTGGGCTCCTCCTCCGCCGCCATCTGCGCCGGCATCGTCGCCGCGCGGGCGGTGACCATAGGCGGCGAGGCCCGGCTCGACGACGCCGTCCTGCTGGAACTGGCCACCGAGATCGAGGGCCACCCCGACAACGTGGCGGCCTGTCTGCTCGGCGGTTTCACGGTCTCCTGGACGGAGGCGGGCGCCGCCCGGGCGATCAGGCTGGAGCCCGACGATTCCATCGTTCCGGTGGTTTTCGTGCCCGCGAAGCCCCTGCTCACCGAGACCGCGCGCGGTCTGCTCCCGCGCACCGTGCCGCACGTCGACGCCGCCGCCAACGCGGGCCGCGCCGCGCTGCTCGTCGAGGCGCTGACCAGGCGCCCCGAGCTGCTGCTCGCCGCCACTGAGGACCGTCTCCATCAGGAGTACCGCGCACCGGCCATGCCCGAGAGCGCCGCGTTGGTGGAGCGGCTGCGCGCCGATGGGATCCCCGCGGTGATCTCCGGTGCCGGACCCACCGTCATGGCGCTGGCCGACGCGGGCACCGCCGACAAGGTGCAAGCCCTGGCGGGCGTGGACTGGGCCGCCAACCGGCTGGGCCTCGACATCCAGGGAGCGAGCGTGCTGCCGCTTGCGACCTGACACCCGGTTGCCGGATTTGGAGAGGGGGAATGTTTGTTGGATCCGGTAGTGTTAACCTCAAGTCTGCACCCGACCCCACCATGGCGAGGTGCTTCGTGTCCCCGTCCGGGACAGACATTCTTCCGGGAGCCTCCCAAGCCATTCCGTGTTCCGTACGTCGTACCTGGGCAGTGCGTCGCCCGTGGACATTGAGCGGATTGCCGGACACGCTCCGGAATCGGTGCGACCCCGCCACGTGACACTGGGTGCCACGGCTCAAGGAAGCGCCATCACCAGATATTTCTTCCGCCGCTTTGGCGGACCACCGCCCCGGCACGGTTCACACAGCAAGGACCGAAGCCGGACAGCACAACCGGTCGCCGAGCCAGACAGGCCGACGTCCGCTCCAGGGAAGGACCCTTCGTGAGCGACACCACCGATCTGATGGGCGCACGTGTCGAGGAGACCGCTGCCGCGCCCGCCACGGACGCCTCCGCGCCTGCCAGCGGTGCTGGCTCCCGGCGGCGCCGCGGTACCGGCCTTGAGGGCATGGTGCTGGCCGAGCTGCAGCAGGTCGCATCCGGCCTCGGCATCAGGGGCACGGCGCGCATGCGCAAGAGCCAGCTGATCGAGGTCATCAAGGAGGCGCAGGCCGGAGGTGGCTCCTCCGCCGCCCATGCGGACGCCACCGAGACCAAGCCGAAGCGCCGGGCCACGTCCCGGACCCGTACGGGCGACGAGGCGGGCAAGAAGGCCGAGGCCACGGACGGGGCCGCCGCTGACAAGGCCGTGGGCCAGCAGCAGATCGACATCCCCGGCCAGCCCTCTCCCAAGGTCTCCGGACCGGGCGAGCAGGCGGCCGCCGACGACGCCCCCGCCGAGCGCGGCCGGCGCCGTGTCACCGCCGAGGCGGGCAGCCCCGAGACCGTGACCGCCGAGGCGCAGAGTGACGCCAGGGCCGAGTCGCCGGCCGCCAGGCCCGCGACGTCGGGCGAGCAGTCCGGCGGCACCGCGCAGGGCGACGGCGCCGAGGGCGAGGGCCGCGGCCGGCGTGACCGCCGCGAGCGCGGCCGGGACCGCGACCGCCGCGGCAAGGGCGACGAGCAGCAGGGCCAGGGCCGCCAGGACCGGCAGGACCGCCAGGACCGGCAGCAGAACCAGCAGGGCAGCCGCCAGGACCGGCAGGACCGCCAGGACCGTCAGCAGGACGACGACGACTTCGAGGGCGGCCGTCGGGGCCGTCGCGGCCGCTACCGCGACCGCCGGGGCCGTCGGGGCCGTGACGACATCGCCGCCGAGCCGCAGGTCGCCGAGGACGACGTCCTGATCCCCGTCGCGGGCATCCTGGACATCCTCGACAACTACGCCTTCATCCGTACGTCCGGTTACCTTCCGGGTCCGAACGACGTGTACGTGTCCCTCGCCCAGGTCCGCAAGAACGGTCTGCGCAAGGGCGACCACATCACCGGCGCGGTCCGTCAGCCGAAGGAAGGCGAGCGCCGCGAGAAGTTCAACGCGCTGGTCCGCCTGGACTCCGTCAACGGCATGGCGCCCGAACACGGCCGCGGCCGACCGGAGTTCAACAAGCTGACCCCGCTCTACCCGCAGGACCGGCTCCGCCTGGAGACCGACCCCGGCGTCCTCACCACCCGGATCATCGACCTCGTCTCGCCCATCGGCAAGGGCCAGCGCGGTCTGATCGTGGCCCCGCCGAAGACCGGCAAGACCATGATCATGCAGGCGGTCGCCAACGCGATCACCCACAACAACCCCGAGTGCCACCTGATGGTCGTCCTTGTCGACGAGCGTCCGGAAGAGGTCACCGACATGCAGCGGTCGGTCAAGGGCGAGGTCATCTCCTCGACCTTCGACCGCCCGGCCGAGGACCACACCACGGTCGCCGAACTCGCCATCGAGCGGGCCAAGCGCCTGGTGGAACTGGGCCACGACGTCGTCGTACTGCTGGACTCCATCACCCGTCTGGGCCGCGCGTACAACCTGGCCGCGCCCGCCTCCGGCCGCATCCTGTCCGGTGGTGTGGACTCGACCGCGCTGTACCCGCCGAAGCGGTTCTTCGGTGCGGCGCGCAACATCGAGGACGGCGGCTCGCTGACCATCCTCGCCACCGCGCTCGTCGACACCGGGTCCCGCATGGACGAGGTGATCTTCGAGGAGTTCAAGGGCACCGGCAACATGGAGCTCAAGCTCGACCGGAAGCTCGCCGACAAGCGCATCTTCCCGGCGGTGGACGTGGACGCGTCCGGTACCCGTAAGGAAGAGATCCTGCTCGGCAACGAGGAGCTGGCCGTCGTCTGGAAGCTGCGCCGGGTGCTGCACGCGCTCGACCAGCAGCAGGCGATCGAGCTGCTGCTCGACAAGATGAAGCAGACGAAGTCGAACGTCGAGTTCCTGATGCAGATCCAGAAGACGACGCCGACGCCCGGCAACGGCGACTGAGCGTTGTCGTAGAACAAAGAAAAGGCCGCCTCCCGCAAGCCGCGGGGGGCGGCCTTTTGTGTGGTGGTTCCAATTGTGTTGTGTGGTGGTTCCAGTCGTGTCAATCCGGCCCCTTTACCTCCGCTTCGTCAAAGCGAAAAGGGTCGTCTGCGTTTGCGGCGACCGTGGATGGGTTCATTGCTGTGGTCCAGATCGTTCGGAATCATTCGGGCCTGGCGGGGCATCCGGTCCGCCGACGCGGCCGAAATCCCAATCTCGGCGGAAGGCGGGCGGTCACGTCCCTTCGGACAGCGGCTTCCTGGCTGCGAGCGGTCCGGCGGCGTGAGCCATGCACGGAGTGACATCCGAGCCCTTGCCCGCCGCCGTACCCGCCTCGCAGAGCCTGCCGTCCTTTTCGCGCAGGTCGAGGTGGCAGCGTGTGACCTTGCCGTCCTGCTTGAGGCCGTGGATGCGTTCGTCGAGGTGGCCGAGGCCGTTCAGGCTCTTGCGGACCTTGGCGGGGGTGGGTTCCGGGACTGCCTGCAGCGCCTGGAGGATGCGCCGTTCGTGGACGCTCGCACGCCAGTCCCGCTCGCTCAACGGCGCGCCCCCTCGGAGCGCTCGATCCCCTTCGGCGAGGGGCTCACAGGTGGTGGATGCGGGTTTCCGTCGGTGTGTGACGGAGGCCGGCCTTTTGGCGCAGATAGGAACGGGTGTGCCTATGCACTCTTTCCAACGCCAGTTCATCTGGGGGGACTTTGCCAACCACCATGTCCGGCCGCGGCCGGCACAGACGCCGGATACGCCTCGGGCTGTCGGCCGTCGTCGCCGGCGCGGCGACCGTCGTCACGCTGCTGTCGACCTCCGCCAGCGCGGCCACCCAGCCGACGCCGACGGTCAAGCCGGTCGTCAGCACGCCGTCGCAGGCCACTCTGAAGCAGCGCGTAGCCGCCGCCGTCGCCGCGGTCGACAGCAAGAGCGCCACGACGAAGACGTCGAGCAGTGGCTCCGCCGTCTCGCCGATGATCATCGGTGGCGGTACGACCACCATCGCCTCGGCGCCCTGGATGGCCCAGCTCTGGTACGACGACACCAAGGGCACCGCCAGCACCAGCGACGACGTCGCCTTCTTCTGCGGTGGCTCGGTGATCTCGCCCACGAAGATCCTCACTGCCGCGCACTGCGTCAAGGGCTTCAAGTGGAGCACCACCCGGTCCGTGGTCATCACTGCCACCGCCTCGCTGCCCACCGCCAACAGCGACGGCAGTGCCAATCTCCACGGCGGCACCGTCTCCGCCGTCCTGCGCCAGTGGAACCACCCGTCGTACACCGTGTCGACCAGGGGCGTCCCCGACAACGACGTCGCCGTGCTCACCCTGGCCGCCCCGGTCAAGGCCACGCCGATCCGGATGACGACGTACGGCGACACCGCCT
Organism: Streptomyces sp. NPDC006012; assembly: GCF_042871185.1. Classification (NCBI taxonomy): domain Bacteria; kingdom Bacillati; phylum Actinomycetota; class Actinomycetes; order Kitasatosporales; family Streptomycetaceae; genus Streptomyces; species Streptomyces sp. NPDC006012. The sequence goes on along the minus strand of NZ_JBIAIE010000004.1, from coordinate 89,981 downwards.
CCTACGCCTCGGGCACCAGCGCCAAGGTGTACGGCTGGGGCCGCACCTCGTCCACCTCCGAGGACATCTCCGAGACCCTGAAGACGGCCACGCTGCCCGTCCAGTCGGACACCACCTGCGCGGGCGCCTACGGCTCGGACCTGGTCAAGGGCCACATGGTCTGCGCGGGCACCCCCGCCACCGGCAGCGACACCGGCACCACCACGGCCTGCAACGGCGACTCCGGAGGCCCGCTCGTGGTCGGCGGCCGGATCGTGGGCATCGTCTCCTGGGGCGTGCAGGACTGTGTCGCCCAGGGTGCCTACAGCGTCTTCACGAAGGTCAGCACCTACATTGGTGCCGCGTACCCGCAGATCGACGACGCCAACCTGAGCCTGTTCAACCGGCTCTATGACAACAAGGCCGACCTGTTCGCCCGCAAGTCGTCGACCAAGGTCGGCTACGAGCTGGACTCCAAGGGCACCTCGCTCGCTTCCCGCGTCTCCTGGGGCGACTTCAGCGGCGTCAACGTCATCCTGCAGGCCGACCTCAACCGCGACGGCTACCAGGACCTTGTCTACCGGGTGGCCTCCACCGGTGACGTCTACTGGGAGCACCTCGTGCTCAACAGCGCACAGACCAGCGGCTCCTGGGCCCAGACAAAGATCTTCACCGGCTGGAAGACCCGGGCCCGCATCATCACGCCCGGTGACGTCACCGGTGACTACCTGCCCGACGTCCTCTCCGTGGACTCGGGCGGCACCATGTGGATCTACCCGGGCAAGGGCAACGGGACCTTCGGCGCGCGCGTGCAGGTCGGCCCGGGCTGGAACCAGTTCAACATGGTCCGCGGCCACGGCGACTTCAACGGCGACGGCAGGGCCGACCTGCTCGCCCGCAACAGCCGTACCGGGGACCTGTACCTGTACAAGGGCACCGGCAAGGCCGGCACCGGCGCGTTCTCCGCGCGGGTCCTGGTCCGCAAGGCCTGGACCGGCTACAACGTCTTCGACGCCGTCGGCGACGTCAACGGCGACGGGAAGGCGGACTTCCTGACCCGCAGCCCGGGCGGGACGCTCTACCTGTACCGGGGCACCGGCAAGGCGACCAGCGAGATCTTCACCACAAGGATCACGGTCGGCACCGGCTACCAGCAGTACGACATCTGGGGCTGAAAGCCCAGGTGGCCCGCTAGATCCGGCAGGTGACCCTACGTACTGTGCCCGCCCGCTCACAGGGCGGGCACAGTGCGTGGTGCAACCGTGTCCCGGGTTTCGCCGTCTGACCGGGCGGGAGCGACGATGGTGCGACAGGCATCACGCACCGACCCTGACGGCAGGGGGCAACCGAACGAGCCGACCAGGACCGAGGAGCACATGGCCGCCGAGAGCACGCCCGGACCCGGTATACCGGAGTCCGGCAGCAAGAGTCCGCACCACCGGGGCAGGCGCCCCGGGCGCAGCACGGCCCTGCGGGTCACGGCCTGGACGGCCGCGGGCGTCGTGGTGCTGGGCGGCGCGGGCGCCGGCTATGTCTACGTCAAGCTCAACGGCAACATCAAGAGCGTCGACATCAACCAGGCCCTGGGCACCGACCGGCCGGTGAAGGTCGACAACGGCTCCGAGAACATCCTGGTCCTCGGCTCGGACTCGCGCTCCGGTGCCAACAAGAAGCTCGGCGGCGGCGTCGACGACGGCAGCGCACGCTCCGACACGGCGATGATCGTCCACGTCTACGAGGGGCACAGGAAGGCCGCCGTGGTCTCCATCCCGCGCGACACCCTGGTCGACCGCCCCGAGTGCACCGACGCCAAGGGCGGCGTCCACCCGGCCGAGGCGGACGCCATGTTCAACTCCGCCTACTCCACCGGCGGCGCCACCTGCGCGGTCAAGACCGTCGAGTCCGTCACCGGGATCCGGACGGACCACTATCTGGAGGTCGACTTCAGTGGCTTCCAGAAGCTCGTCGACGAGTTGGGCGGCGTCACCGTCACCACGACCCGGGCCATCGACGACCCGGACAGCCATCTCGACCTGTCCGCAGGCACCCACAAGCTGAACGGCGACGAGGCCCTCGGGCTGGTCCGCACCCGGCACGGCGTCGGCGACGGCTCCGACCTCGGCCGCATCCAGCTCCAGCAGGCCTTCATCAAGTCCCTGGCCGACCAGGTCAAGCAGCTCGGCGTCCTGGCCGACCCGACGAAGCTGTACGGCCTCGCCGACACCGCCACCATGGCGGTCACCGCCGACTCCGACCTCGGTTCGGTCAACTCCCTGGTGGGCTTCGCGGCGGGCCTCAAGGGCATCAGCGCGTCGCACATGACCATGGTCACGATGCCGGTCCAGTACGACCCCGCGAACCCCAACCGCGTCCTCCTCGACAAGGCCAAGGCCCAGCTGGTCTGGAACGCCTTCAAGAAGGACCGGCCCATCCCGAGGACGGCCACCCGGGGCACGGCCACCGGCGACGCGGCAGGAGTCGTCAGCAACTGACCCCGCCGCCGCCGAAGGCAGGCGAGGGGTGCGGGGCACGGGGAACGGCGTGCGCGGCCACGATTGCCTCCGCTCGCCCCGGCGCCCGCACGGCACCGGCCCGCTTGGCCCCACTCGCCCCCGGCGAAGGCACGGCACCGGCCACGTTTGCCCCCACTCGCCCCGGGTGCCGGCACGGTACCCCCTGGGACGCACCCCCGGCCGGAAGGGGGGAATAGATCCCCTACACCCCCGGTTTTGGGGGATGGCCCCAGTGCTGGCAGACTGGTGAGCCGGCTCCGGTTCACGCCCACGCACCCCGCAGCGGCGACCCGGCGCCCTCCCGGAAACTAGGAGAAACCTTGAAGCGCGACATTCACCCCGCGTACGTCGAGACGCAGGTCAGCTGCACCTGCGGCGCGTCGTTCACCACGCGCAGCACCATCGAGTCCGGCACCGTCCGGGCCGAGGTCTGCTCCGAGTGCCACCCGTTCTACACGGGCAAGCAGAAGATCCTCGACACCGGTGGCCGTGTGGCCCGCTTCGAGGCCCGCTTCGGCAAGGCTGCCGCCGGCTCCAAGAAGTAGCGAGCCCCCATTCGCCGGTCCACGGCCGTGCCCCTCACCGGGGCACGCCCGGGACCGGCGTTTTTGGTCGCCCGTCTTCCCGCTTTCCGAGCAGTATCAGGAGCCCAAGATGTTCGAGGCCGTCGAGGAACTCGTCGGTGAGCACGCCGACCTGGAGAAGCAGCTCGCCGACCCGTCGGTCCACGCCGACCAGGCCAACGCGCGCAAGCTCAACAAGCGCTACGCCGAGCTGACTCCCATCGTCGCCACGTACCGCTCCTGGAAGCAGTCCGGCGACGACATCGAGACGGCCCGTGAACTGGCCGCCGACGACCCGGAGTTCGCCGCCGAGGTCAAGGACCTGGAGAAGCAGCGCGAGGAACTCACCGAGAAGCTGCGCCTCCTGCTGGTCCCGCGCGACCCCAGCGACGACAAGGACGTCATCCTGGAGGTCAAGGCGGGCGCGGGCGGCGACGAGTCCGCCCTGTTCGCCGGCGACCTGCTGCGTATGTACCTGCGCTACGCCGAACGCGTCGGCTGGAAGACCGAGATCATCGACTCCACCGAGTCCGAGCTGGGCGGCTACAAGGACGTCCAGGTCGCGGTGAAGACCCGCGGGCAGACCCAGCCGGGACAGGGCGTGTGGGCCCGGCTGAAGTACGAGGGCGGAGTGCACCGCGTACAGCGGGTGCCCGCCACCGAGTCCGCGGGCCGGATCCACACCTCGGCGGCCGGTGTCCTCGTCACGCCGGAGGCCGAGGAGGTGGACGTGGAGATCAACTCCAACGACCTGCGGATCGACGTCTACCGGTCCTCGGGGCCCGGCGGCCAGTCCGTGAACACCACCGACTCCGCGGTGCGCATCACGCACATCCCGACCGGAGTCGTCGCCTCCTGCCAGAACGAGAAGAGCCAGTTGCAGAACAAGGAGCAGGCCCTGCGTATCCTGCGCTCCAGGCTGCTCGCCAAAGCGCAGGAGGAGGCGGAGAGGGAAGCCGCCGACGCCCGGCGCAGCCAGGTCCGCACCGTCGACCGCTCCGAGAAGATCCGTACGTACAACTTCCCGGAGAACCGCATCTCGGACCATCGCGTCGGCTTCAAGGCGTACAACCTGGACCAGGTCCTGGACGGCGACCTCGACGCGGTGATCCAGGCATGTGTCGACGCGGACTCGGCGGCGAAACTGGCCGCCGCCTGAGGCGCTCAGGACGACTGGGCGACGCACCGAACACCGGAGGACGAGCGTGCAGCAACCTTCTGGGGGGCGACCCCCGACCTCCCGCAGCGTGCTGCTCGCGGAGGTGGCGCAGGCCACCCAGCGGCTCGCCGACGCCGGCGTGCCCTCGCCGCGCAACGACGCGGAGGAACTCGCCGCGTTCGTGCACGGCGTGAAGCGCGGCGCGCTGCACTCCGTCAAGGACGCCGACTTCGATGCCCGCTACTGGGAGGTCATCGCCCGCCGCGAGCAGCGCGAGCCGTTGCAGCACATCACCGGGCGGGCCTATTTCCGGTATCTGGAGCTCCAGGTCGGGCCGGGCGTGTTCGTGCCCCGGCCCGAGACCGAGTCGGTGGTCGGCTGGGCCATAGACGCGGTGCGCGCGATGGACGTGGTCGAGCCCCTCATCGTCGACCTGTGCACCGGTTCCGGCGCCATCGCGCTCGCCCTCGCCCAGGAGGTGCCGCGCTCGCGCGTACACGCCGTGGAACTGTCCGAGGACGCCCTCCAGTGGACCCGTAGGAACATGGCGGGCTCCCGGGTCGACCTGCGCCAGGGCGACGCCCTGGACGCCTTCCGGGACCTCGACGGCCAGGTCGACCTCGTCGTCTCCAACCCGCCGTACATCCCGCTCACCGAGTGGGAGTACGTCGCCCCCGAGGCCCGCGACTACGACCCGGACCTGGCCCTGTTCTCCGGCGAGGACGGCCTCGACCTGATCCGCGGCCTGGAGCGCGCCGCGCACCGGCTGCTGCGTCCCGGCGGCGTCGTGGTCATCGAGCACGCGGACACCCAGGGCGGTCAGGTGCCGTGGATCTTCACCGAGGAACGGGGCTGGGCCGACGCGGCCGACCACCCCGACCTCAACAACCGCCCCCGGTTCGCGACCGCCCGCAGGGCCCTGCCGTGATCCCGGCGCCTGCACCCACCGCAGCGGGTGAGCCGGCCGCGGGCACCCCGGAGGCGACCCGAGCGACAACAGAAGGAGACCGCTAGACATGGCACGGCGATACGACACCAATGACGCCACGGACCGTTCGACGGGTCTGCGCGAAGCCGCGTCCGCCGTCCGCCGGGGCGAGCTTGTGGTCCTGCCGACCGACACCGTCTACGGCATCGGGGCCGACGCGTTCTCCGCGGAGGCGGTGGCCGATCTGCTGGACGCCAAGGGCCGGGGCCGTGCCATGCCCTCGCCCGTGCTCATCGGCTCCCCGAACACCCTGCACGGCCTCGTCACGGACTTCTCCGAGAAGGCGTGGGAACTGGTCGACGCGTTCTGGCCGGGCGCCCTCACCCTGGTCGCCAAGCACCAGCCGTCCCTTCAGTGGGACCTCGGCGAGACCCGGGGCACGGTCGCCGTGCGCATGCCGCTGCACCCGGTCGCCATCGAGCTGCTGACCGAGGTCGGCCCGATGGCCGTGTCCTCGGCCAACCTCTCCGGCCACCCAGCGCCGGAGGACTGCGATGCCGCCCAGCAGATGCTCGGCGACTCCGTCTCCGTCTACCTCGACGGCGGTCCGACCCCCGGTAACGTGCCGTCGTCGATCGTCGACGTCACCGGCGACGTGCCCGTGCTGCTGCGCGAAGGCGCGCTCTCCCCGGAGGAACTGCGCAAGGTCGTACCCGACCTTGAGGTGGCGAATTGACGACCCCTGACACCTCCCCCGGGCTCCCGCTCCCGGCTGCTCCCGGGCAGGGGGGACCCCCATGGGCGGCATAGGAACCGGGTACAGCGTGGAGGAGACGACGACCTTCGGCTTTCCCCGCGACACCTTCCGCATCCTCCACGTCAGCACCGGAAACGTGTGCCGCTCGCCCATCACCGAGCGGCTCACCCGGCATTTCGTCATGGAACGGCTCGGCATCCTGGGCGGCGGGCTGATCGTGGAGAGCGCGGGCACCTGGGGCCACGAGGGGGCGCCGATGGAGGCCAACGCGGAAGCCGTGCTGGCCGAGTTCGGCGCGGACGCCTCCGGTTTCACCGGCCGGGAACTCCTCGACGAGCACGTGATCAGGGCCGACCTGGTGCTGACCGCGACCCGTGACCACCGGGCCCAGGTCATCTCCATGGGCCATTCGGCCGGGCTGCGGACCTTCACGCTGAAGGAGTTCACCCGGCTGGTGCGCGCGATAGACCCGACGACGCTGCCGCCGCTGGAGGACGGGCTCGTCGCGCGTGCCCGCGCGCTGGTCCGGGCGGCCGCCGCGCTGCGCGGCTGGCTGCTGGCGCCCACGGCCGAGGCCGACGAGGTCTACGACCCCTACGGCGCCCCCCTGACCTTCTTCCGGTCCATCGGCGACGAGATACACGAGGCCCTGGACCCCGTCGTCACGGCCCTGACGGGCGTTCCCGCCCGGATGTAGCGACCGCGCACCCCCTGAGCGCCGGGCCTACATTGGACGTACGTCGCCGCCGACCGCCGGGAGCCCGTGATGCCGGTCACCCACCCGCTCGTACAGACCGATGCGCTGCGCCGGCAGGATCCGGAGGTGGCCGAGATCCTGCTCGGCGAGCTTGCGCGGCAGTCGACGACCCTCCAGCTCAGCGCGGCCGAGAACTTCACCTCACCGGCCGTGCTGGCGGCGCTGGGCTCACCGCTCGCCAACAAGTACGCCGAGGGCTACCCGGGCGCCCGCTACCACGGCGGCTGCGAACTGGTGGACGTCGCCGAGCGGCTGGCGGTCGACCGGGCCAGGGCGCTGTTCGGGGCCGCCCACGCCAACGTCCAGCCGCACTCCGGCTCCTCCGCCGTGCTCGCCGCGTACGCCGCCCTGCTGCGCCCCGGGGACACCGTCCTCGCCCTGGGGCTGTCCTACGGCGGTCACCTCACCCACGGCTCGCCCGCCAACTTCTCCGGCCGCTGGTTCGACTTCGTGGGGTACGGGGTGGACGCGGAGACCGGGCTCATCGACCAGGACCAGGTGCGGGCGCTGGCCCGCTCGCACCGGCCCAAGGCGATCGTGTGCGGGTCGATCGCCTACCCGCGCCACCTGGACTACGCCTTCTTCCGGGAGGTCGCCGACGAGGTCGGCGCCTACCTCATCGCGGACGCCGCCCACCCGATCGGGCTCGTCGCGGGGAAGGCGGCGCCCAGCCCGGTGCCGTACGCCGACATCGTCTGCGCCACCACGCACAAGGTGCTGCGCGGACCGCGTGGCGGGATGCTGCTGTGCGGGGCCGACCTGGCCGAGCGGGTCGACCGGGCGGTGTTCCCGTTCACCCAGGCCGGCGCCCAGATGAACGCCGTCGCCGCGAAGGCGGTCGCGTTCGGCGAGGCGGCCGGCCCGGCGTTCGCCGCGTACGCCCGTCAGGTGGTCGCGGGCGCACGGGTGCTGGCGGCCGAGCTGGCCGACGAGGGGCTGGCCGTGACCACCGGTGGCACGGACACCCATCTGATCACCGTCGACCCGGCGCCGCTCGGCGTCGACGGGCGGGCCGCGCGGGGGCTGCTCGCCGCCGCCGGGCTGGTCGTCGACAGCTGTGTGCTGCCGCACGGGCACGCCAGCGGGCTGCGCCTGGGCACCGCCGCGGTGACCACCCAGGGCATGAGGGAGGCGGAACTGGCCAGAATCGGTGTGCTGCTGGCCGGAGTGCTGCGCGGCGACCTCGATCCGGCCGGGGTCCGTGACGAGGTCCGCGAGCTTGCCGGTAGATTTCCGCCGTATCCGGGCTGAGCGAAGGTAGGTGCAGGACCGTGTCCTGTTCCACAGCCATGCGTGCAACCATCGTCGCTACCCGGAAGTCCCCACACATATGCGTCCCTCGCTAGGGTGTGGGGCTGTGATGGCCAGCGAGACCTGTGGGGAAGCCTGTGCGTGAATACCTGCTGACGCTCTGTGTCACGGCTGCGGTGACCTACCTGCTGACAGGGCCGGTACGGAAGTTCGCGATCGTGGCCGGTGCGATGCCGGAGGTCCGGGCCCGTGACGTGCACCGGGAGCCCACTCCGCGTCTCGGCGGGATCGCCATGTTCTTCGGCCTGTGCGCGGGCCTGCTGGTGGCCGATCACCTGACCAACCTCAACGAGGTCTTCACCAAGTCCAACGAGCCGCGTGCGCTGCTGTCCGGGGCCGCGCTGATCTGGCTCATCGGCGTGCTGGACGACAAGTTCGAGATCGACGCCCTGATCAAGCTGGGCGGTCAGATGATCGCGGCGGGTGTGATGGTCATGCAGGGTCTGACGATCCTGTGGCTGCCGATCCCGGGCGTCGGGAACGTCGCGCTGACCCCGTGGCAGGGCACGCTGCTGACGGTGGCGCTGGTCGTCATCACGATCAACGCGGTGAACTTCGTGGACGGCCTGGACGGCCTCGCCTCCGGCATGGTGTGCATCGCCGCCGCCGCGTTCTTCCTGTACGCGTACCGGATCTGGTACTCGTACGGCATCGAGGCCGCCGCCCCGGCCACCCTGTTCGCGGCGATCCTGATGGGCATGTGCCTGGGCTTCCTGCCGCACAACATGCACCCGGCGCGGATCTTCATGGGCGACTCCGGCTCGATGCTGCTGGGCCTGGTGCTGGCCGCGGGTGCGATCTCCATCACGGGGCAGGTCGACCCGGACGCGCTGGCCCTGTTCACCGGTTCCGAGAAGGCGGCGGTGCACCAGACGGTGCCGGTCTACATCCCGCTGCTGCTGCCCCTGACGATCATCGCGCTGCCGGCCGCCGACCTGGTGCTGGCGATCGTCCGCCGGACCTGGAACGGCCAGTCGCCGTTCGCCGCCGACCGCGGGCACCTGCACCACCGGCTGCTGCAGATCGGCCACTCGCACAGCCGGGCGGTGCTGATCATGTACTTCTGGTCCGCGCTGATCGGCTTCGGGGCGCTGGCCTACTCCGTGAACTCCGCGTCCATGTGGATCGTGCTCGGCGTGGTCTTCCTCAGCGCGATCGGCCTGGGGCTGCTCCTGCTGCCGCGGTTCACGCCCCGCGCCCCGCGCTGGGCCGAGCGCTTCGTGCCGCCGCGCTACCGGCGTCGGCGGGCGGCGCGGGAGGCCGTCGAGCCCTGCCGGACGGCGGCTCCGACCGAGGACGAACAGCGCGCTCCGGTCACCGTGGGTGCGCACGGGGTCAACGGAGCGAGCGCGGTCGGACCCCGTTCGCGCCTCCTGGATAGGCGCAATGCCGGTACGTCGCGCTGACGCTCAAGGTAAGAATCTGACTAGAGCATTGCCAAGTCGTGGGGGAGCAAAAGCCCCTAATACCAGACAAGTACGCCGGGTTTTTGCACAGACGCGCATCTTCACTCTCATGTGTGACGGCGAGCACACCTACCAGGTAAAGACCTCATCAAATAGTTTGTGATACGGTTCACGAGAACCCCGGACAGAGCCGAGGGACCGTGTTTTCGCAGCCCATCGGTGCGAGGTCTGACCCACTCGGCCCGGGGTTACGCTCGTCCATGACGACACCCCACGCCCCCTGTGAAAAGCGGAGTTGCCGCCATGCCGTCCAATGACGTCCGGACCCTGGCCCAGGCCGCCGTGCCCACGGCTGCCGTCGGCGCGCTCGCCGCCGTCGTCAGTGCGGTGGTCGCGGGTGGCAAGGGTGCGCTCGGGGCGGTCGTCGCGGCACTCATCGTGATTCTTTTCATGGGGCTCGGCCTCTACGCCCTGCAGCGGACCGCCGCATCGCTGCCGCACCTGTTCCAGGCCATGGGCCTGATGCTCTACATGGCGCAGATCCTGCTGCTGTTCGTGTTCGTCGCGGCGTTCAAGAACACGACGCTGTTCAACCCGCGGGCCTTCGCGCTCACACTTGTCGTCGGCACGCTCACCTGGATCGCCGCGCAGACGCGCGCACACATGAAGTCCAAGATCCTCTACGTACAACCCGATTCGACCCCTTCTCCGACCGGTGACCGGTCCGAGACGACTGGTCACTCGTCGTGAGAGGTAGGGCCGGGATAAAGACGCCTGAGAGATGCTGCTATCGTCCGGTGCCAACTGCGGCATCGCGGGCGCGGGCATTTGAGCTGACGCCTGCTCAATCGCGAGGCGAGATGCCCCCAAGCCGCCCCCACATCCGTAACACCAGTCCGGTGCCGAACCGCGGCCGTGTGCCGCGCCGACACAACGAGGTTGCCGTACCCATGCGCCACGCAGAAGGAGCCCGCGGTGAGTGCTGACCCGACGCAGGTGCTCGCCTTCGAGACCGACTGCCACATCTTCGATGGCTGTGGCTTCCCCGCTCCGGGCCTGCACTCGTTCCTGTTCAAGCCCCTCTGGGGCGACGCCGACAGCAACCTGTACTTCAACAAGCCGATGCTGTTGGCGCTGCTCGGTTCGATCATCGTCGTCGGATTCTTCTGGGCTGCCTTCCGCAAGCCGAAGGTCGTGCCCGGCAAGCTGCAGATGGTGGCCGAGTCGGGCTACGACTTCATCCGGCGCGGTGTCGTGTACGAGACGATCGGCAAGAAGGAGGGCGAGAAGTACGTACCGCTCATCGTCTCGCTGTTCTTCTTCGTGTGGATGATGAACCTGTGGTCGATCATTCCGGTCGCCCAGTTCCCCGTCACGTCTATCATCGCCTACCCGGCGGTCCTGGCCCTGGTCGTCTATGTCCTGTGGGTCTCGCTGACCTTCAAGCGGCACGGGTTCGTCGGGTTCTTCAAGAACGTCACCGGCTACGACAAGTCGCTCGGCCCGGTGTTGCCCCTGGCGATGCTCATCGAGTTCTTCTCGAACCTGCTCGTGCGGCCCTTCACCCACGCGGTGCGACTCTTCGCGAACATGTTCGCGGGCCACACCCTGCTGCTGCTGTTCACCATCGCCAGCTGGTACCTGCTGAACGGCATCGGCGTCGCCTACGCCGGCGTCAGCTTCATCATGACCCTTGTGATGACGGCCTTCGAGCTGTTCATCCAGGCGCTGCAGGCGTACGTCTTCGTACTGCTGACCTGCACCTACATCCAGGGCGCCCTCGCCGAGCACCACTGAGGACCCGTACCCAACCCCCTGATCGTCCGGTGGCCAACCCCCACCGGTCCGTAAAGAAGAAGGAAGAACTGGCATGCTCCAGACCCTTGCCGCCGTCTCCGGCTCGCTCGGTTCCATCGGTTACGGCCTGGCCGCCATCGGCCCCGGCGTCGGCGTCGGCATCATCTTCGGCAACGGCACCCAGGCCCTGGCCCGCCAGCCCGAGGCGGCCGGCCTGATCCGCGCCAACCAGATCCTGGGCTTCGCCTTCTGTGAGGCGCTCGCCCTCATCGGTCTGGTCATGCCGTTCGTCTACGGCAAGTGATCTAGCGATCCACGACCAGCCGACTAGACGAAAGGCACTGACATGAGCCAGTTGCTCATTGCGGCGGCGGCGGAGAGCGAAAATCCCCTCGTCCCGCCGATCCCCGAGCTCGTCATCGGCCTGATCGCCTTCGTCATCGTCTTCGGCTTCCTCGCCTGGAAGCTTCTTCCGAACATCAACAAGGTTCTGGAGCAGCGCCGCGAGGCCATCGAGGGCGGTATCGAGAAGGCCGAGGCCGCTCAGACCGAGGCCCAGAGCGTCCTTGAGCAGTACAAGGCACAGCTCGCCGAGGCCCGGCACGAGGCCGCGCGACTGCGCCAGGAGGCGCAGGAGCAGGGAGCCTCGCTCATCGCCGAGATGCGGGCCGAGGGCCAGCGGCAGCGCGAGGAGATCGTCGCCGCCGGTCACACGCAGATCGAGGCCGACCGCAAGGCCGCCTCGTCCGCGCTGCGCCAGGACGTCGGCAAGCTCGCCACCGAATTGGCCGGCAAGCTCGTCGGTGAGTCTCTGGAGGACCACGCCCGGCAGAGCCGCGTGATCGACCGCTTCCTCGACGAGCTTGACGAGAAGGCCGAGGCCGCGCGATGAACGGAGCGAGCCGCGAGGCACTGGCAGCCGCACGTGAGCGGCTCGACGCGCTGACGGACGGCACGTCCGTGGACGCGACGCAGCTCGCCGACGAGCTGGCGGCCGCCACCGCGCTGCTCGACCGCGAGGTGTCACTGCGTCGGGTCCTCACCGACCCGGCGCAGGCCGGCGAGGCCAAGGCCGAGCTGGTCCGGCGCCTGGTGGGCGGCCAGCTCAGCGGCCCGGCCACGGATCTGCTGTCCGGCCTGGTCCGCTCCCGCTGGTCGCAGCCGCGCGACCTGGTGGACGCGCTGGAGGAACTGGCCGACGTGGCCGACCTCACGGCCGCCCAGCGGGTCGGCCGTCTCGACAACGTCGAGGACGAGCTGTTCCGGTTCGGCCGGATCGTCTCCTCCAACACGGAGCTGCGCGCCGCGCTCACCGACCGTAGTGCCCGCACCTCGGCCAAGGCCGAGCTGCTGCGCCGGCTGCTGGGCGGCCGGGCCGAGGCGACCACCGAGCGCCTGGTGACGCGCCTGGTGACCGCGCCGCGTGGACGTAGCCTGGAAGCGGGAATCGAATCCCTGTCCAAGCTCGCCGCCGAGCGCCGGGACCGCATGGTCGCCGTCGTCACCTCGGCGGTACCGCTGAGTGACACGCAGAAGCGGCGCCTGGGCGCCGCCCTGACGAAGCTCTACGGCCGCACGATGCACCTCAACCTCGATGTGGACCCTGAGGTCGTCGGCGGTATCCGGGTGCAGGTCGGGGACGAGGTCATCAACGGCTCGGTCGCCGACCGGCTGGAGGATGCCGCCCGCCGGATGGCCGGCTAGCAGCAACTCAATAAGCAGTACGTACTGATGGCGGCCCTGGTTGGGCCGTACAGAGGATTCACCTCCTGATGGGGGGAGTCCCCATCCCCCCAAAGTGAAACTTCGGGCCCAACAAGGAGAGCAGGGAACCCAGATGGCGGAGCTCACGATCCGGCCGGAGGAGATCCGGGACGCGCTGGAGAACTTCGTCCAGTCGTACAAGCCGGACGCGGCCTCGCGCGAGGAGGTCGGTACGGTCACCCTTGCCGGCGACGGCATCGCGAAGGTCGAGGGCCTGCCCTCGGCCATGGCCAACGAACTGCTGAAGTTCGAGGACGGCACCCTCGGCCTCGCGCTGAACCTCGAAGAGCGCGAGATCGGTGCCATCGTCCTCGGTGAGTTCAGCGGCGTCGAGGAGGGGCAGCCGGTGCAGCGCACCGGTGAGGTCCTCTCCGTCGCGGTCGGCGAGGGCTACCTCGGCCGCGTCGTCGACCCGCTCGGCAACCCGATCGACGGCCTCGGCGAGGTCGAGACCGAAGGCCGTCGCGCACTCGAACTGCAGGCCCCCACGGTCATGCAGCGCAAGTCCGTGCACGAGCCGATGGAGACGGGCTACAAGGCCGTCGACGCGATGACCCCGATCGGCCGCGGCCAGCGCCAGCTGATCATCGGCGACCGTCAGACCGGCAAGACCGCCCTGGCCGTCGACACGATCATCAACCAGCGTGACAACTGGCGCACCGGCGACCCGAACAAGCAGGTCCGCTGCATCTACGTCGCCATCGGCCAGAAGGGCTCCACCATCGCGTCGGTCCGCCGCGCGCTGGAGGAGAACGGCGCGCTGGAGTACACGACCATCGTCGCCGCCCCGGCGTCCGACCCGGCCGGCTTCAAGTACCTGGCGCCCTACACCGGCTCGGCCATCGGCCAGCACTGGATGTACCAGGGCAAGCACGTCCTGATCATCTTCGACGACCTCTCGAAGCAGGCCGACGCCTACCGCGCCGTGTCCCTGCTGCTGCGCCGTCCGCCGGGCCGCGAGGCCTACCCGGGCGACGTCTTCTACCTGCACTCCCGCCTCCTGGAGCGCTGCGCCAAGCTCTCCGACGACATGGGTGCCGGTTCGATGACCGGTCTGCCGATCGTCGAGACCAAGGCCAACGACGTGTCGGCGTTCATCCCGACCAACGTCATCTCCATCACCGACGGCCAGTGCTTCCTGGAGTCCGACCTGTTCAACGCCGGTCAGCGGCCGGCCCTGAACGTCGGTATCTCGGTCTCCCGCGTCGGTGGCTCCGCCCAGCACAAGGCGATGAAGCAGGTCTCCGGCCGGCTCCGCGTCGACCTCGCCCAGTTCCGTGAGCTGGAGGCGTTCGCCGCCTTCGGTTCCGACCTGGACGCCGCCTCCAAGTCTCAGCTGGAGCGCGGTCAGCGCATGGTCGAGCTGCTGAAGCAGGACCAGTACCAGCCGATGTCCACCGAGGACCAGGTCGTCTCCGTCTGGGCCGGCACCACCGGCCGGATGGACGAGGTGCCGGTCGCCGACATCCGCCGCTTCGAGAAGGAGCTGCTGGAGTACCTGCACCGCAAGGAGCAGGGCCTCATGACCTCCATCCGGGAGGGCGGCAAGATGTCGGACGACACGCTGACGGCCGTCGCCGACGCGATCGTGGACTTCAAGAAGCAGTTCGAGACCTCCGACGGCAAGCTGCTCGGCGAGGACGCTCCGGCCGCTGCCGCCAAGTGACGTAAGGAAGGGACCTGACTCATGGGAGCCCAGCTCCGGGTCTACAAGCGTCGCATCCGATCCGTCACCGCGACCAAGAAGATCACCAAGGCGATGGAGATGATCGCCGCCTCGCGCGTCGTCAAGGCGCAGCGCAAGGTGGTGGCCTCCACGCCGTACGCGCAGGAACTGACCCGCGCGGTCACGGCGGTCGGCACCGGTTCGAACACCAGGCACCCGCTCACCACGGAGGCGGACCACCCGACCCGTGTCGCGGTCCTGCTCCTGACGAGCGACCGCGGCCTGGCCGGCGCCTTCAACTCCAATGCCATCAAGGCGGCGGAGCAGCTGACCGAGCGCCTGGAGCGCGAGGGCAAGCAGGTCGACACGTATGTCGTCGGCCGCCGTGGGCTCGCCCACTACAACTTCCGTGAGCGCAAGGTCACGGAGTCGTGGACCGGCTTCACCGACGAGCCGACCTACGCGGACGCCAAGAAGGTCGCGGCGCCCCTGATCGAGGCCATCGAGCAGGAGACGGCGGACGGCGGGGTGGACGAACTCCACATCGTCTACACCGAGTTCGTGTCGATGATGACGCAGACGGCGCTGGACGCCCGACTGCTGCCGCTGCGCCTCGACGAGGTCGCGGAGGAGCAGCCCAAGGGCGAGATCCTTCCGCTGTTCGACTTCGAGCCCTCGGCGGAGGACGTCCTCGACGCCCTGCTGCCGCGCTATGTGGAGAGCCGTATCTACAACGCGCTGCTCCAGTCGGCCGCTTCGAAGCACGCCGCCACGCGGCGCGCGATGAAGTCGGCAACCGACAACGCGGGCGAGCTGATCAACACGCTCTCCCGGCTTGCCAACGCGGCCCGCCAGGCCGAAATCACCCAGGAAATCAGCGAGATCGTCGGTGGCGCGAGCGCCCTGGCCGACGCGACCGCGGGGAGTGACCGCTAATGACCACCACTGTTGAGACCGCGACGGCCACGGGCCGCGTCGCCCGGGTCATCGGCCCGGTCGTCGACGTGGAGTTCCCCGTCGACGCGATGCCGGACATCTACAACGCCCTGCACGTGGACGTCGCCGACCCGGCGAACGAGGGCGAGAAGAAGACGCTGACCCTGGAGGTCGCCCAGCACCTGGGTGACGGCCTGGTCCGTACCATCTCCATGCAGCCCACCGACGGCCTGGTCCGCCAGGCCCCGGTGACGGACACCGGCTCCGCCATCTCCGTCCCCGTCGGCGACTTCACCAAGGGCAAGGTGTTCAACACCCTCGGTGAGGTGCTGAACGTCGACGAGACCTACGACGGCGAGCGCTGGCCGATCCACCGCAAGGCCCCGAACTTCGACGAGCTGGAGTCGAAGACGGAGATGTTCGAGACGGGCGTGAAGGTCATCGACCTGCTCACCCCGTACGTCAAGGGCGGCAAGATCGGCCTGTTCGGCGGCGCCGGCGTCGGCAAGACGGTGCTCATCCAGGAGATGATCTACCGTGTCGCCAACAACCACGACGGTGTCTCCGTGTTCGCCGGTGTCGGCGAGCGCACCCGTGAGGGCAACGACCTGATCGAGGAGATGTCCGACTCGGGCGTCATCGACAAGACCGCGCTGGTCTTCGGCCAGATGGACGAGCCCCCGGGCACCCGTCTGCGCGTCGCGCTGGCCGGCCTCACCATGGCCGAGTACTTCCGTGACGTCCAGAAGCAGGACGTGCTGTTCTTCATCGACAACATCTTCCGCTTCACCCAGGCGGGTTCCGAGGTGTCGACCCTGCTCGGCCGTATGCCCTCCGCGGTGGGCTACCAGCCGAACCTGGCCGACGAGATGGGTCTCCTCCAGGAGCGCATCACCTCGACCCGTGGTCACTCGATCACCTCGATGCAGGCGATCTACGTCCCCGCGGACGACCTGACCGACCCGGCCCCGGCCACCACCTTCGCCCACCTCGACGCGACGACGGTGCTCTCCCGTCCGATCTCGGAGAAGGGCATCTACCCGGCCGTGGACCCGCTGGACTCCACGTCCCGGATCCTGGACCCGCGCTACATCTCGGCGGACCACTACGGCGCGGCGATGCGCGTCAAGACGATCCTCCAGAAGTACAAGGACCTCCAGGACATCATCGCCATTCTCGGTATCGACGAGCTGGGCGAGGAGGACAAGCTGGTCGTCCACCGGGCCCGCCGGGTGGAGCGGTTCCTCTCCCAGAACACCCACGTCGCCAAGCAGTTCACCGGCGTGGACGGCTCGGACGTGCCGCTGGACGAGTCGATCGTCGCGTTCAACGCGATCTGCGACGGCGAGTACGACCACTTCCCCGAGCAGGCGTTCTTCATGTGCGGTGGCCTTGAGGACCTCAAGGCCAATGCGAAGGAGCTGGGCGTCTCCTGAGCCCGGTGCCGGTGCGAGAGGGGCGCGGACGCATCCCGTCAGGGGGGTGTCCGGCCCCTCTCTCCACTCCCATTAGAATTGACCCCAACACCCGGCACCCCAGCCGGGTGGTGACCCGAGGAGCCACCCTTGGCTGCTGAGCTGCACGTCGAGCTGGTCGCCGCCGACCGTCAGGTCTGGTCCGGTGAGGCCACTCTGGTCGTCGCGCGTACCACGTCCGGCGACATCGGTGTCATGCCCGGTCACCAGCCGCTGCTCGGTGTGCTGGAATCGGGCCCCGTGACCATCCGTACGAGTGATGGTGGAACGGTCGTCGCCGCGGTGCACGGCGGTTTCATCTCCTTCGCCGACGACAAGCTGTCGCTGCTGGCCGAGATCGCCGAGCTGTCGGACGAGATCGATGTCCAGCGGGCGGAGCGCGAGTTGGAGCGTGCCCGGGCGGAGGGCGACGCCACCGCCGAGCGGCGCGCGGACGTCCGCCTGCGGGCGGCGACAGCGCGCTGACCGGGGACGCTCCCGGGCCTCAGGGCCCCGGGGCGTCGTGTGAAGACGTTACTCAGCCGCGGCTGGTACCGGAGCGATCCGGCACCAGCCGCGGCTGAGGCAGATGTGGGTGTTTTTTCCGTTCCGTTACCTAGGAGACGAGGAGGTCGGTGCCGATGGTCCTCGCTCTGACTGTGTGCGGAGTCGTGGTAGCGCTCGTAGTGGTGGGGCTGTTCCTCTTCGGTCTGCGCCGCCGGCTCATCCAGCGCTCCGGGGGTACGTTCGACTGCTCACTGCGCTGGGATGTGGCGGAGAGATCCGACACCAGCGGCAAGGGGTGGAGCTACGGGGTCGCCCGCTACAACGGCGACCGCATCGAGTGGTACCGCGTCTTCTCCTACGCCTACCGACCGCGCCGCCTCCTGGAGCGTTCCGCGATCGAGGTGGCCGGCCGCCGGGTACCGGAGGGAGAGGAGGAACTGGCCCTGCTCTCCGACGCCGTCATCCTGGCCTGCATGCACCGGGGCGTCCGCCTCGAACTGGCCATGAGTGAAGACGCGCTCACCGGCTTCCTCGCCTGGCTTGAGGCAGCCCCGCCAGGACAAAGGGTGAATGTGGCATAGCCACATTCACCCTTTGCTTTTCGGGGGGTCCCCCCGGACGGCGGTCCGGGGGAACCGTCAACGTCGCGGGACCCGACGGACCCGCGAACGGTTCTACGACAGTCCGCTGTTGATGGCGCTCACCAGTTCACCGTTTCCGGTGTCACCGCTGAACTCCCAGAAGAACGCGCCGCCCAGACCCTGGCTCTTGGCCCACGACATCTTCGTGCCGATGGTCGCCGGGGTGTCGTACGACCACCAGTTGCTGCCGCACTTCGCGTAGGCCGTGCCCGCGATCGTGCCGGTGGCCGGGCAGGACGTCTTGAGCACCTTGTAGTCCTCGATGCCCTGGTCGTACTTGCCGGCCGCCGGTCCGGTGGCCGTGCCGCCCGGGGCGTCCTGGGTGACGCCGGTCCAGCCGCGCCCGTAGAAGCCGATACCGATGAGCAGCTTCTTCGCGGGCACGCCCTGCGCCTTGTACTTGGCCATCGCGTCGGCCGTGTTGAAGCCGGCGGTGGGGATGCCGCTGTACGAGGTGAGCGGGGAGTGCGGGGCGGTCGGACCCTGGGCGTCCCAGGTGCCGAAGAAGTCGTACGTCATCACGTTGTACCAGTCGACGTACTGCGCGGCGCCCGCGTAGTCGGTGGCGTCGATCTTGCCGCCGGAGGAACCGTCGGCCGTGGTGGCCGCGGTGACCAGGTAGCTGGAGCCGAACTTGGCCCGCAGCGCCGACATCAGGTTCTTGAAGGCGTCCCGGCCGCTGGCGTCGCAGCTCAGACCGCAGGCGTTCGGGTACTCCCAGTCGATGTCGATGCCGTCGAAGACATCGGCCCAGCGCGGGTCCTCCACCAGCTTGTAGCAGGAGTCGGCGAACGCGGCCGGGTTCTGCGCGGCCTGGGTGAAGCCGCCGGACCAGGTCCACCCGCCGAAGGAGTACAAGATCTTGATGTTCGGATACTTGGCCTTCAGCTGCCGCAGCTGGTTGAAGTTGCCGCGCAGCGGCTGGTCCCAGGTGTCGGCGACCCCGCTGACGGACTGGTCGGCGGTGAACGCCTTGTCGTAGTCGGCGTAGGAGTCGCCGATCGCGCACTGGCCGTTCGTCACATTGCCGAAGGCGTAGTTGATGTGCGTGATCTTGGACGCCGAGCCGGACGTCACCAGGTTCTTGACGTTGTAGTTGCGGTCGTAGATGCCCCACTCGGTGAAGTAGCCGAGCTTGACCGCGTTGCCCACGGGCGGATTGGTGCCGCCGCCGGTGGTGTGCACGGAGACCGCGCCACTGGCCGGGCCGGTCTGGTCGGCGGTGTCACGGGCCTGGACGGTGTACGAGTAGTCGGTGCCCGCGGTCAGACCGCTGTCCGTGTACGAGGTGGCCGTCACGGTGGCGACCTTGGTGCCGTCGCGCAGCACGTCGTAGTTCTTGACGCCCTTGTCGTCGGTCGCGGCCGGCCAGGACAGCTTCACCGAGGTGTCGGTGATGCCCGAGGCGGTCGGGGTGCCCGGCGCGGACGGCGGGTTGTCGCCCGGCACCGTGCTGCCGTCACAGCTGCCGCCGTTCAGCTTGCAGTTGGACGGGGAGCCGGTGCCCGCGCCGTTGAAGCCGAAGGTGACCGAGGCGCCGGGGGCGAGGGTGCCGTTGTAGGACTTGTTCTTGGCGGTCCAGTGGGTGCCGGACGATGTGACGTCCGCGTCCCAGGACGAGGTGACGGACGTTCCGGAGGGGAAGTCCCACTCGATGGTCCAGGAGCTGATCGAGGCGGTACCGGTGTTCTTGACGGTCCACCTGCCCTCGAAGCCGGTTCCCCAGTCCGAGGCCTTGGTGTAGGTGGCCGTCGCGGAGTCGGCGGCCTGCGCGGGGCCCGCGAGGCCGACCAGTCCGGCGAGAGGGAGTAACAGCGTCGCGAACCCTGCCGCGGCTCTGTGTCTGAAGCGCATCCTGCGCCTCCTCTTCTGTTGTGGCCACCGGGGCGCCAGAATCGGTGACCGTGGGTGTCGCGGGCGTGACTGAGCCTTCACGCCCACAGTGCCGCGAGAATAGAAAGGTCTGGACCACGGGTCAATAGGTCTGGACCACTCCCGCTGCCGGTCGCTAGATCCCCAACTCCTGTGCCAGCACCGCGGCTTGCACCCGGCTGCGCAGCTCCAGCTTGGCCAGCAGACGGCTGACGTGCGTCTTCACGGTCCCCTCCGCCATGTCGAGCCGCTCGGCGATCTCCGCGTTGGACAGCCCCTCGCCCAGCCGGGACAGAACTTCCCGCTCCCGTCGCGTCAGCGCGTCCAGCACCGCGGGATCGGCCTTCGGTTCCCTCGGGGACCGGGCGGCGAACTCGGTGATCAGACGCCGGGTGACCGCCGGGGCGATGACGCCCTCCCCGCGCGCCACCGTGCGCACCGCCGCGAGCAGATCCCCCGCCTCGGCGTTCTTCAGCAGGAACCCCGACGCCCCGGCGCGCAGCGCCCCGAACACGTATTCGTCGAGGTCGAAGGTGGTCAGCACGAGCACGTCCGCCAGCCGCTCCGCGACGATCTCACGGGTCGCCGACACCCCGTCCCTGCGCGGCATCTGCACATCCATCAGCACCAGGTCGGGGCGGAGCCGCCGGGCCAGTTCGACCGCCCGGTCGCCGTCCGCCGCCTCGCCCACCACCTCGATGTCGGCCGCGCTGCGCAGGATGAGCACGAGCCCGGCACGGACGGCGGACTGGTCCTCGGCCACCAGGACACGGATCACTCGGGGTCTCCTCCGGACACGGGAAGGGTCGCGCGTACGGTCCACTCGGCGCCGTCGGGCCCGGCGCCGAAACCGCCGCCGAGCAGCGCCGCCCGCTCCCGCATCCCGATCAGACCGGCGCCGGAACCGGGGGCGCGCGGGCCGTCCGCACCGCCGTACGGGCTGGTCACCCGCACGTCGAGGGCGCCGTCCCGGTGGGCGACGCGGACCGTGACCAGGCCGGGGCCGGCGTGTTTGAGCGCGTTGGTCAGGGACTCCTGCACGATCCGGTAGGCGGCGAGTTCCACGGGCACCGGAACCCGGCCGTGGTCGGCGTCCAGGGTGACGTCGAGGCCGCCCGCACGGGCGCCGTCGACCAGGGCGGCCAGGCCGTCGAGCGTGGGGGTGGCGGACACGCCGCCGCCGTCGTGGTCCCGCAGTATCCCGATCAGGCGCCGCATCTCGGCCAGCCCCTCGACGCTGTTCTCCCGGATCACCCCGAGCGCCTCCTTGGAGGTGGCGGGATCGTCGATCGACAGGGCCGCGGTGGAGTGGATGGCGATGGCGGACAGATGCCCCGCCACCAGGTCGTGCAACTCGCGCGCCACCCGGGCGCGTTCCGCGTGCAGCGCCTGGATGCGGTCCTTCTCGGCGAGCAGCGCGGTCTGCTCCGCCCGCAGCCGCGCCGCCTCGGCCGCGTCCCGGTGGTTGCGCACCACCCAGCCGGTGGTGGCCGGCGCGAAGGCGACGACGCCCACCGCGACCCCGATGAGCAGCCCCTGCGCGGAGCGCAGGAGCGCGGCGGGCAGCACACCGCCGAGCACGGTGAGCAGCCCGGTGATCCAGGTGATGCGGCGGGCCGCGGCGGGGGAGCCGTACAGGACGGCCGCGTACACCAGGTCCGTGTACAGCACGATGGTGGCGATACTGCCCCTGGTCAGCAGGTCCAGGGCCAGCGCGGCGGTGCCGAGCAGCAGGCCGAGGCCGGGCCTGACGCGGCGCAGCGGCGCGCAGGCCGCCATCACGGCCAGCGGCACCAGAGGTGCCCAGGACGCGGGCCACACGATCAGGTCGAGCGAGCCCCCGCGGCTGAAGACACCGAACGCCCACAGCAGCAGCCCGCCGGCCAGCCCGCCCACGGCGATGCGCAGGTCGTCACGGTGCGGGCGGGGGCGGGCCTGGGACATGCCCTCCAGTGAACACGGTCCGCGGCACGGGCGCCTGCGCCCGGGGAAGGGTCGGTGACTGCATCTTTCGATGTACCACGAGTTCATCGCAGCCGACGACGAAACCGGCGGCCGGGACCGGGAGCCTTGAGAGGTGACCGAAGGGAGCGAACCGTGATCGTCGGGTTGATCATCGTCTGTGAGGTGGCCTTCTGGGTGCTGCTGGCAGCCGGACTGGCCTTTCGCTACGTGCTGCGGATGCCGCGCACCGGGCTGGCCCTGCTGCTGTGCGAGCCACTGCTGGAGGTCGTCCTGTTCGCGGTGACCGCGATCGACCTGAAGAACGGTGCGCAGCCGGACTGGCGGCACGGGCTGGCCGCCGTCTACATCGGCTTCACGGTGGGTCTCGGGCACTCCATGGTCACGTGGGCCGACGCCCGGGTCGCCCATCGCTTCGCCGGCGGGCCGCCGCCGGTGAAACCGCCGAAGTACGGCATGGCCCGCGCGGTCCACGAGTGGCGGACGGCGGCGCGGTGGATCGTCGCCAGCGCCGTCGCCATCGCCCTGTTGCAGGCCGCGATCTGGTACGTCGGCGGTGCGGGCGAGACCGGTTCGCTGCGGGCGTGGCAGTCGAGGATGGTGTGGCTGATCGGCATCAACCTGGTGATCGCCGTCAGCTACACGGTGTTTCCCAAGCGGGAACCGGGGCGCTCGGCCGGGAGGGACGGGGCGTGACGGGCCGCCGGCCGGGCGGGCTCCCCCGGCATGGTCGGGGTGGGGGGCTGGTCGCGCGGGTCCCCGCGCCCCTTCGGGTGTTCGCGGGGCGGACCCGGCGCTCCCAGCGCCCCCGCGGTGTTCCTAGCGTTCTCCGCCCGGGACCCACAGCACGTCGCCGCGCTCCTTGTTCGCCGTGCGGGCCAGGATGAACAGCAGGTCGGACAGGCGGTTGAGGTAGGTCGCGGTGAGCGGGTTCATGAGGTCGCCGTGTGCCTCAAGGGCCGCCCAGGTCGAGCGTTCGGCGCGGCGGACGACCGTGCATGCCTGGTGGAGCAGGGCCGCGCCGGGGGTGCCGCCCGGCAGGATGAAGGAGCGCAGTTTCGCCAGCCGCTCGTTGAAGCGGTCGCAGTCCGCCTCCAGCCGGTCGACGTAGAACTGCTCGACCCGCAGCGGCGGGAATTCCGGGTCCTCCACCACCGGGGTCGACAGGTCCGCGCCCACGTCGAAGAGGTCGTTCTGCACCCGGGTGAGGACCTCGGTGACCTCCGGGTCGAGGCCGCCCAGCGCGATCGCCGTGCCGAGCACCGCGCCTGCCTCGTTGGCGTCCGCGTACGCGGCGATCCGCAGGTCGGTCTTGGCGACCCGGCTCATGTCGCCGAGGTTCGTGGTGCCCTGGTCGCCGGTCCTGGTGTAGATGCGTGTCAGATTGACCATGGGACCAGCGTAGTTACGTCCCGGCCGTCACGCTCCAGCCGTACGGAACACCCGCGTGCCCACCGTCACGGCGAGCGCGGCGAAGCCGACCGCGACCAGGACGCCGTACAGCATGCGGTCCGTGGCGTACGAGCCGACGTAGGCGTCCCGCACCGCGTCCACCAGGTAGCGGAGCGGGACGAAGCGGGAGAGCAGGTCCAGCCAGCCCGGCGCCAGGGCCATCGGGAGCATCAGACCGGACAGCAGCATCGACGGCATCGAGACCGCGTTGACCACCGGGCCGAACTCCTGCGGCGTGCTCACCTTCATCGCGAACGCGTAGGACAGCGAGCCGAGCGAGACGGTG
Organism: Streptomyces sp. NPDC006012; assembly: GCF_042871185.1. Classification (NCBI taxonomy): domain Bacteria; kingdom Bacillati; phylum Actinomycetota; class Actinomycetes; order Kitasatosporales; family Streptomycetaceae; genus Streptomyces; species Streptomyces sp. NPDC006012. Next base: position 66,271 of record NZ_JBIAIE010000004.1, on the reverse strand, counting down.
AGCAGGGCGACGAACGCGAAACCGATGAGCACCCCGGGCAGCGGGGCCCGCAGGCCCATCGCCACCGCGGCGAGCACCAGCAGCACCGCCTGGCCGACGAGGACGGTCGCGTCCCGCAGCACCCGGCCGAGCAGCAGCGCGAGCCGGCTCACCGGGGTCACCCGCATCCGCTCGACCACCCCCTGCCCGTTCTCGATGATGATCGCGAAACCCGCGAACAGGGAGCCGAACAGGCCCAGTTGCAGCAGCAGGCCGGGGACCAGCACCTGCCAGGAGCTGCCCGGCGCCCCCAGCGGCAGCCGGGTCAGCAGCGGTCCGAAGAAGACCAGGTACAGCAGCGGCATCAGGATGCCGAACAGCAGACCGAAACGGGAGCGCAGCGACTGGCGCAGACAGCGTCCGTAGATGAGCGCGGTGTCGTTCAGGAGCATCGGGCGGGTCCTATACGGCTACGGGGGCGGGGGCGGCCGGGGACGGACCGCGGCCGGTGATGGCGAGGAAGGCGTCCTGGAGGGTGGCGTCGAGGGAGCCGCAGTGCCGCAGCTTGAGCGCGCTCGGCGTGCCCTCGGCGGCGACCACGCCCCGGTCGACGATCACCAGGCGGTCGGCGAGGGCGTCCGCCTCGTCCAGGTAGTGGGTGGTGAGGAAGACCGTCGTGCCGTGCTCGTCGCGCAGCCGGCGGACCAGGTCCCACAGGTCGGTGCGGGCGGCCGGGTCGAGGCCGGTCGTCGGCTCGTCGAGGAACAGCAGCCGGGGGCGGTGGGTGAGGGCCATGGCGATGTCCAGGCGGCGCCGCCGGCCGCCGGAGAGCGTGGACGTCCGGCGCTCCAGCAGGCCGGTGAGGTCGAGGTCGCGGGCGAGTTCCGTGGCCCGTTCGACGGCGCGGGACTTCGGCAGGCGGTACAGACGGCCCTGGGTGACCAGTTCCTCCCGCACCGTGAGCTGCCCGTCGACCCCGCTGGTCTGGGCGACGTACCCGCAGGCCCGCCGCACCCCGGCCGGGTCCGTGGCCAGGTCGTGGCCGGCCACGGTCGCCGCGCCGCCGGTCGGCCGCAGCAGCGTGGTCAGCATCCGCAGGGTGGTCGTCTTGCCCGCGCCGTTGGGGCCGAGGAAGCCGAGGATCTCGCCCGGGCGGACGGTGAGGTCGATGCCCCGCACCGCCGCCACGGGGCCGTGTTTCGTCCGGAAGGTACGGGCCAGCCCGGCCGTACTGATGATTGCCATGCCGCCCAGAAAAACAGACCCTCACCAATTTTGCAATGACACCAAAGTTACAGCCACTCCAGTGAGTGCCCGGCGCACCTACGATGAGGGCATGGCGGAAGGGCTCAGGGAGCGGAAGAAGCGCGAGACCAGGCAGCGGATCTCGGACATCGCGACCGGGCTGTTCCTGGAGCGCGGCTTCGTGACGGTGACGATGGCGGAGGTGGCCGAGGCGGCCGACGTCTCGGTGAACACCGTCTACAACTACTTCCCGGCCAAGGAGGACCTGTTCTTCGACCGGTCCGCCGACGTCGTCGACCAGCTCGCCCGCTGGGTGCGCGGCCGGGACGCGGGGGAGTCCGCCGCCCGCGCCGTGCTGCGCGAACTGCGCGCCGAGGTCGAGGCGGTCTCACCCCGGGTCGGCCTCATGACCGGCTACGGCCGCTTCATGCAGGTCATCCACGAGTCGCCGCCGCTGCGCTCCCGGCTCTGGGCCCTGCAACAGGAGATCCAGGGCGCCCTGGAGGGGACCCTGCGGGCGGAGACGGCCGCCGCCGACGGCGACCCCCTGCCCGGGCTGATCGCCGGTCAGCTCTGCTGGGTCCATCAGACGGCAGTCGTTCATATCGGTCGTGAGATGATGACCGGGCGCAAACCGGACGAAGTATCACGTGAGGTGCTCGTCCTCCTCGACGACATCGAGGAGCTGTTGAGCGAGAAGGTGCTCAACTACGCCGTGCGGGGCGAGCGCTGACCGCTGCCGGTGTGACGTCCGTCAAGTGAGACGTGACCCGCGTTACTTACCGGTCACACAGCGGCTCCGGGGCGCTAGGGTCCGCCGGAGAAGCGTACGCGAACAGCGGGTGAGGGGAGTCGGAGTGGCAGGGAAGCTCGCCGTCGTCGGGGCCGGCCTCATGGGGTCCGGCATCGCCCAGGTCGCCGCTCAGGCGGGCTGGGACGTCGTCCTGCGTGACGTCACCGACGAGGCCCTCAAGCGCGGCACCGACGCGATCCGGGCCTCGTACGACAAGTTCGTGGGCAAGGGCCGGATGGAGGCGCACGACGCCGACGCCGCGCTGGCCCGCATCACCGCCACCACCGACCTTCAGGCCGCGGCCGACGCCGACCTCGTCGTCGAGGCCGTCTTCGAGAAGCTGGAGGTCAAGCACGAGATCTTCCGCGCGCTCGACAAGCTCGTGCGTCCCGGGGCCGTGCTCGCCTCCAACACCTCGGCCATCCCGATCACCAAGATCGCGGCGGTCACCGAGCGCCCGGAGCGGGTGGTCGGCGTGCACTTCTTCTCACCGGTGCCGATGATGCAACTGGTCGAACTCGTCCGCGGCTACAAGACCAGCGACGAAACCCTCGCCACCGCACGGGAGTTCGCCGAGTCCGTGGGCAAGACCTGCATCGTCGTCAACCGGGACGTGGCCGGGTTCGTCACCACCCGGCTGATCTCGGCGCTCGTCGTCGAGGCGACCAAGCTGTACGAGTCCGGGGTCGCCACCGCCGAGGACATCGACCTGGCCTGCCGGCTCGGCTTCGGCCACGCCATGGGCCCGCTCGCCACGGCGGACCTCACCGGCGTCGACATCCTGCTGCACGCCACCGGCAACATCTACGCCGAGTCGCAGGACGAGAAGTTCGCGCCGCCGGAGCTGATGCGCCGGATGGTTGACGCCGGTGACATCGGACGCAAGAGCGGGCAGGGCTTCTACACCTACTGACATCCGGTCGGGTGGCAGCACTGAGACCGCACAAGCCCCTGGGGTATCACCCCCGGGGGTGAATTCGGTATCGGTTCGCTTACAGACGGCAACCTGAATGCCACTGAAGCAGTCAGACGGTGCACAGCACTGGCACTGTCATGGGAGTACGCCGCAGCACTCACGGGGAGCGCATATGCACATCAGGGGCGACCACGCCGAGCTGGTCGTCGGGGGCCGCCTCGACGTCCGCAGCGCGGCGGACGCCCGTACGGTCCTGCACTCGGCCGTCGACGACGGCGCCGGCGACCTGGTGCTCGACCTGTCCGAACTCGACTCCTGGGACGCCACCGGGCTCGGGGTGATCATGGGGGCGCACCGGCGGGCCGGCCGCTGCGGCCGGCGCCTGGTGCTGCGCGGTGTTCCGCCCCAGATGCAGCGCCTGCTGGTCGCCACCCGGCTGCACCGGATCCTGGCCATCGAGGGAGGTATCGGGGTCGAGTCCCTGCCCCGGGTGTGATGCCGCAGCCCGGCGCCCGCCGACGGGGTGGACCAGGGCGCACGCCCCATAACCCCACGTCGTACGCAATCCTCATGAGACCGTGATGTCTCGGGCCGTCCGGTACCCCGGCTTGCCGTGGACACTGTGCCAAGGTTTAAGGTGCGGTCGCCCGCTGCCACGCGACCCTCAAGCGGGCCCGGACCAGAAGCGACAGCGCGGCGTGCAGGAGGCCGGGAGGGGCCGGACACGGGCACACGACGCTTTTGGGGGCTTGACACCTATGGACCCGATCAACCCGGGACCCGAGGACCACGGCCGGGGCGACGGCTTCACGCCGCGCCCGCGCCCGCGCGGGGAATCCCTTACTCCGGACTTCGGCCAGAGCACACCCGTGCCCGTCCGCACGGTACGGCTCGTCTCCGGCGACCACCTGCTGACGGTCAACCCCGTCGACGGCAGCGAGATCGAACCCTGCCCGCCGGGCGAGCGGCCCGGCCGGCCCGTGAAGTTCACCGCCGCCGAGCGGGCCGAGGCCGCCCGCGCCGCCCGGCCGCCCGTGCCGCCGGGCCCCGCACAGCCCACGCTGCCGCTCCTGGCCCGCCAGGACGAGCGGGAACGCCTGGTCCGGCTGCTGGCCCGCGGCCGCTCCGTACGCCTCACCGGGCCCTCCGGGTCCGGCCGCACCGCCCTGCTCGACCTCGTCGCCGAGGACTGCACGGACCTCGCCCCGGACGGCGTGGTCCGCCTGAGCGGCTTCCACCGCACGGCGGGCGAGCTGCTGTACGACCTCTTCCACGCCGTGTACGACGCCCCCCGGTACCGGCCGGAGCGGGAGGAACTGTTCGGCCTGGTCGGGGAGATCGGCGCCGTGGTCGTCCTCGACGACATCGAGTTCGGCGGGGCTGCCCTCGACGAGCTGCTCGTGGCCACCCCCGAGTGCGCCTTCCTGATCGCCGCCACCCCCGAGGTGCCCGCGCCGTCCGCCGACTCCACCGTCGAGGAGGTCTTCCTTCCCGGCCTCGACCGCGCCGCGAGCGCGGACCTGCTGGAGCGGGCCGCCGGCCGCGTCCTGACCGAGGAAGAGGCCAACTGGGCGGGCGACCTCTGGTTCGAGTCCGAGGGCCTGCCGCTGCGGTTCGTCCAGGCCGCGGCCCTGCTGCGGCAGCGCGACCGGCAGCGGGCCGAGACCGGCGCCGTGGACGAGTTCGGGGTCTTCGAGAACGTACGCCCCGCGGGCGAGCCGGGCGGCGGCCCGGTGGCCTTCGGCGCGGACGCCGGCGCCGCCGACGCGGTGCCCCTGCCGTCCCTCGGCGAGGCCGCGGCGCCCGCGCCGCTGCTCGCGTCCCGGCTGAGCGCCTCGGCGCGTACCACGCTGCGGTTCGCCGTCGCGCTCGGCGGCGAGCTGCCGCACCAGGCGCACCTGCCCGCCCTGATCGGCGACACCCACGCGGACGCCGCGCTCGGCGAACTCGCGGGCTGCGGACTGGTCTCCGCGGCCGGCCCCCGCTACCGGCTCGCGGCGGGCGTGCAGGTGCAGTTGGAGGCCGCCGGATACGCCGACGACCTCGTCACCGAGGCCCTGGCCGCCGCCCAGCACTACTCCTGGTGGGCCGGCCACCCCTCGGTCACGCCCGAGCGGGTCTGCGCCGAGGCCGACGCGGTGCTCGCCGCGCTGGCCGTCCTGGTGCCGGTCGGCATGCCACCCGGCGAGGACCCGGCGAACCCCGCCGTGCAGCTCGCCCGCGCGGCCGCGCCCGCCTTCGCCTCGGGCCTGCACTGGGGCGCCTGGGAGCGGGCGCTGCGGTCCGGCGCCGAGGCCGCCCGGCTGGCCGGTGACGTCGCCGAACAGGCTTACTTCCACCACGAGTTGGGCATCCTCGCGCTCTGCGGCGGACAACTCGACCGGGCCCGCGCCGAACTGGAGGCGTCCATCGGCCTGCGCGGCGCGCTCGCCGACAAGCGCGGTGCCGTGGCCGGCCGCCGCGCCCTCGCCCTGGTCGTCGACCGTACGGGGGGCGTGCCCGCGGTCGGAGCCACCGCGGGCGAGGAGGTGCCCGACGCGCGCCACGACGAGTCCGTCCTGCCGTCCGCCGGCGTCCAGGCGGCCTTCCCGTCCACCGCACCGCGGTTCGGCGACACAGCCGTCACCCAGCGGATCGGCGCCCCGGTCCCGGCTCCGGCTCCGGCTCCGGCGACCGAGTCCCGCGGGGGCAGGCTGCGCCGGATGGCCCGCCGCAACGCCGTGGCGGCCGGATCCGGTGTCCTGCTCGCAGCCGTGCTCGGCACGGTGGTGACGCTCGGCATGACGTCCCACGACAGCGCCGACAACCCGTCCGGCACCATCGACGTCAGCCCGTCCGCCGGCCAGGGCACCGACGACGGTGCCCCGGGCGCGGGCACCCCGGACGACGACGGCGGCGGCGCCACCGGCGCGGCGACCGCCACACCGAGCGGCCCGGGCTCCGGCGGCACGCCCGGCGCCTCGGACGCCCCGACTCCGTCGGCGTCGGCCACGACCGGGGCCTCGGACCAGCCCGGCGGGACGGGCGGCTCGGGCGGTCACGACACGCCGAACCCGCCGTCCGAGCCGTCCACCAGCAGTTCACCGACGTCGAAACCGCCGACCTCCGGGCCGTCGACGTCGAAACCGCCCGTGACACCGTCCACCCCGCCGCCGACCAGCGAGCCACCGACTTCGCCGCCGCCGCCGTCCTCGCCGTCCATGTCCGACTCGGCCGGCGGGCCCCCGCCCACCGCGTCGGCGGGGACGAGCGGTGTCGCGAGCGGCCGGGAAGACATCGCCTGAGACGGCGCGGGCCGGATCCGTACCCCGGATCCGGCCCGCGCCGCTGCGGCTCAGAACAGCCGCAGCTTGTCGTCCTCGATGCCGCGCAGGGCGTCGTAGTCCAGCACCTGGCAGCCGATGCCCCGGTCGGTGGCGAGGACCCGGGCCTGGGGCTTGATCTCCTGGGCGGCGAAGACGCCGCGGACCGGGGCGAGATGCGGATCGCGGTTCAACAGCTCCAGATAGCGGGTGAGTTGCTCCACGCCGTCGATCTCACCGCGCCGCTTGATCTCGACGGCGACGGTCTGCCCCGCCGCGTCCCGGCACAGGATGTCCACCGGGCCGATGGCCGTCATGTACTCGCGGCGGATCAGCGTGTAGCCCTCGCCGAGCGTCTCGATGCGGTCGGCGAGCAGTTCCTGGAGGTGCGCCTCCACCCCGTCCTTGATCAGGCCGGGATCCACGCCGAGTTCGTGCGAGGAGTCGTGGAGGATCTCCTCCATCGTGATGATGAGCTTCTCGCCCGCCTTGTTGATGACGGTCCACACGCCGCCGGCGCCGTCCCCGGCGTCCCCGGTCTCCTCCTTCAGCGTGCAGGGCGGCGACATCCAGTTGAGGGGCTTGTAGGCCCGGTCGTCCGCGTGGATCGAGACGCTGCCGTCCGCCTTGACCAGAATCAGACGGGGAGCCGAGGGGAGGTGGGCGGTGAGCCGGCCGGCGTAGTCGACGGAGCACCGGGCAATGACGAGACGCATGGTCGGCAACGCTACTGGACGCGCCCCGCCACCCGCGATTCGCCCACCGGTCTCCCGTCGTCTCCCCGGCCGGGTCACGGTGGGCCGTCCCTCGTGCCCGTGTAAACAGTTGTTCATCCGTGGCCGATTGTGTGCTCAAAGAGATCGATCCATGTACGCATTCTGGTGGTGGCGTCACCGTCTGTTGCCTACCGTAGGAACGGGAGGTCGCGGCACGTGTACTCAGCGTGTCCGGTTGCCGCGTGCTCCCCTTACCTGTCCGGCAACCCCTGCTGTTCGGGGGTGCGAGAGGAGAACCCATGTCGCTCGACGTCTCACCGGCCCTACTCGAACAGGCCGAGCGAGGCGAGGTCGACGAAGCCGAATTCGTCGACTGCGTCCGGACCTCCCTGCCTTACGCATGGGAGATGATCAGCTCCCTGGTGGCCCAGCTGAAGGTGGACGGCGGAGACTTCGCCGACAACCAGACGCCGCCGCCCGACGAGCAGGCGCGCGGACAACTGCTGCGTGCGCTCGCGAGTGACGCGATGCGCGGCGCGCTGCAGCGCCACTTCGGTGTACGGCTGGCATTCCAGAACTGCCATCGCGTGGCGGTGTTCCCGCTGGACGCCTCGGCCGACGAGAGGCTGGCCCGCTTCACCTCGGTGCGCGGCCAGTTGCTCAACCAGTCGCCCGAACTGCGGGACTGCTGACGATGTGAGCTGCCTGCTTGCCGCTCCACCCGCGGGAGGTGCAACCAGTACCGGGGCGGCAAGCTCCCCGCCCGACAGGGGAGCAGAACGGCGTCAGCGCAGTTGAGGGAGGACCTCGGTGCCCAGCCGTCGTACGTTCTCCTCCGTCGTCGCGAGGTCGCCCGAACCCTCGACGAGCAGGGCGAAGCGGGAGATGCCCGTCCGCTCGGAGGTGGCCGCGAGCCGGTCGGCGCACAGCCGCGGGGTGCCCACCGGGTGCAGCCCGCAGAGGAGTTCGGTGTAGGCGACGGGATCGCGCATCCCCCGCTTCCGGCCGTCCACGGTCACATGCGCCTCCAGGCCCTGTTTCAGCCATCCCGGCAACGACTTCAGCAGCGTCTCCACGGCGTCGGTGCGCCGGTCGGTGATCTGGCAGACGCCCGCGGAGACATGGGCGGCGCCGGCGATCTCGTCCGCGGGCCGTCCCGCCGCGTGCGCGTACTGCCGCCACGCGTCGATCATCTCGGCCTTCTCCTCGTCCCCGACGTGCATCCCGAGCAGCATCGCGAGGCCGCGCTCGGCCGCCAGCCGCACGCTCGCCCGCGAGGTGCAGGCCACCACGACCTCGGGTCCCGGCAGGTCCGTCAGGGCCTCCACCGGGCGGGGCACCACGGGCACCTCGCGGAAGGCGAACCGCTCGCCCGCGGCCGCGACCGCCGGTTCGCGCAGCCAGCGCACCAGCAGATCGAGTGATTCGGGGAACCCTTGCTCGTACGCGGCCAGGCCCGAGCCGAACACCTCCAGGTCCACCCAAGGGCCGCCACGGCCCACGCCCAGGGTGAAACGCCCGCCACTCGTGACGTGGAGCAGCGCGGCCTGCTCGCCGAGGGCGACCGGATGGGCCGTGGGCAGCACGCTGACGGCCGTGCCGACCCGGATGCGACGGGTGCGGCCGAGCAGCAGCGCGGCCAGGGTGATCGCGGACGGACAAGTGCCGTACGGCACGAAGTGGTGCTCGGCCAGCCAGACCGCGTCGAGCCCCGCTTCCTCGGCGGCCTCCGCCGAACGGACCGCCCGGTGCAGCGCCTCCCCCTGTCCCTGCCCGGGGAACTGGGCGGCCAGCACAAAAGTTCCAAGGTGCATGGTGTTTCCTGCTTTCCTGGCTCCGACACGGAGCTCCCCCACCCCGGCATAACCGGCCGACACGTGCCAAGGACACGGCCCGGGGAGGGATGTACGGATTGTCTGCAGAATGCCTGGTTCTGGACGGTGACTTATGCGGTTTGACGCCCTTCGCGTACCCCCGCGCGGGCCGCGTAGGCTGGATGCGGCCCCTGCTTCCTGTACAGCCCCGTGAGGTGTCCCGTGTCCCCGCGTCGCAACCGGCCCAAGGACCCCAAGGGTGTGGCTTCGTCCGGCCGGAGCGCCGAGGACGACCGCGCCGACCGCTACGGCGGCTGGCAGTCCACGGAGTCCTGGCAGGGCGAGGAGTGGAACGTGCGCCATGTCGCCGGCGCCAGCGCTGTGGGCAAGACGTACCGCTGCCCCGGCTGTGACCAGGTGATCGCTTCCGGTGTCCCGCACGTGGTGGCCTGGCCGGAGCACGCGGGCGTCGACGACCGCCGTCATTGGCACAAGGCATGCTGGAACGCGAAGGACCGCCGCACCACACGGGTACAGCGGTCCAGAAACGTCCCGAAATTCTGACCAGGGGACCACACACCCGGCCACGACGTACCCGCACCTAGGCACGACCTGCGACACCGGACGCCCCCGCAGGGGCGCGGGGAACTGCGCGCCAAGCCACGACGCACCCGCAGCCGCCTACGAGTCCTACCGCCCCATGGGCCCTGACGCGCCCGCCGCTACGTACGGGCCCCGACACCGGACGCCCCCGCAGGGGCGCGGGGAACTGCGCGCCAAGCCACGACGCACCAGCAGCCGCCAACGAGCCCCACCGCCGGGCGAACCCAAACCATCCGCCCCACCAGCGGAGCTAAACGTCCCGCTTCTCCAGTAGCAAGCACGCCACCGCGAACACGACCGCTGTCACGCCCAGCGCGATCCACAGCGGATCCCAGCCCGACGGGCCGGAACGGCTCAGCGAGTTGGAGTAGAAGACGGCCATCTGGTTCGGGATCGAGTACTCGAACAGCGCCTCGCGCACCTTCTCCAGCGACTGCGAGAACATGAACAGCGCGATCACCAGCGGCGCGAGCAGGACGCCGATCATGATGGTGATGGCGCCCGCCGAGTGCCGGATGACCGACCCGACGACGAGCGAGAGCAGCCCGAGCAGCGCGACGTACAGGCTGACGCCCACCGTGCCCTTCAGCCATTCCTCACCGGTCGGCCGCTGCGCGCCGGGGACGCTGTCCAGCATGGACGTCTGCGCCAGGGCGACGACGACGGTGCAGATCAGGGTGATGGCGAAGGCGAGGAGGAAGAACACGATCGCCTTCGCGGCCAGCACCCGCACTCGGGAGGGGCAGGCCGTCACCGTCGTACGGATCATGCCCGTGCCGTACTCCGACGCCGTGGTCAGCACGCCCAGCGTGATGATGCACATGGTGCCCAGCAGCAGTCCGAAGAAGCCGAGGGCCAGTGAGTTGTCGCCGGACGAGTCCGACGCCGCGCGGCTGACCAGCAGACCGGCCAGCAGGCCGATGCCGACCACGAGGACGACGAACACGCCGAGCGTCCACATGGTCGAGCGCACCGACCTGATCTTCGTCCACTCGGAGGCGAGCGCATGCCCGAGGTGCGTGCGCACCACCGGGATCGGCGAGGTGTAACCGGGGTACGACCCGTCGGGCGCCGACTGCCGCAGGGCCGGGTCCGGCACTGCCTGGGGCATCGGGGGCTGGTGGGTGCTCATCGGGCGTCCTCGGGCTCGGTCGGGTCGGCGGCGGGCTGGGCCGGCGCACCCGCCGGCGGCTGTGCCTGGGGCGGCTGCGGGGCCGGCTGGGCGTACGGGTTCGGGTGCCCCGCAGCGGGCGCCGGCGCGCTGTACGGATTGGGCGTGCCCCCCGCCGCGCCGTACGGCCCGGCGGGCGCTCCCTGCCCGCCGTACGGCCCGTTGGGCGCCCCGCCGGGCCCCTGCGGTCCCGGAGGCATCGCGAACGCCTGGCTGCCCTGCTGGGGCGCCGGCGGCGCGTACCAGCCCGGCTGGCCCTGACCCGGTACCGGCATCGGCGGCTGCGCCCCGGGCGGCAGCGGCTGCTGGAGCCCCGCCCTCTGGTCGGTGGTGGAGCGGTAGTCGACGGCGCCCTGCGTCATCCGCATGTACGCCTCTTCGAGCGACGCCTGGTGCGGCGACAGCTCCCACAGCCGTACGTCGGACTCGTGCGCCAGCTCGCTGATGCGGGGGAGCGGCAGCCCCGTGACGCGCAGCGCGCCGTCCTGCTCCGGCAGCACCTGCCCGCCCGCCTCGGTGAGCGCGGAGGTCAGCTTCTCGCGCAGTTTGGGCTCGGTGTCCGGCGTCCGTACGCGCGCGAAGTCGGCGGAGTTGGCGGAGATGAAGTCCGACACGCTCATGTCGGCGAGCAGCTGTCCGCGCCCGATGACGATCAGGTGGTCGGCCGTCAGCGCCATCTCGCTCATCAGGTGGCTGGAGACGAACACCGTCCGCCCCTCCGCGGCGAGCGCCTTCATCAGGTTCCGCACCCACAGGATGCCCTCGGGGTCGAGCCCGTTGACCGGCTCGTCGAACAGCAGCACCTGCGGGTCGCCGAGCAGCGCCGCCGCGATGCCCAGCCGCTGGCCCATGCCCAGCGAGAAGCCCTTGGACCGCCTGCCGGCCACGTCCTGGAGACCGACGACGCCGAGGACCTCGTCCACCCGGCGGGCCGGGATGCCGGACAGCTGGGCCAGGCAGAGCAGGTGGCTGCGGGCGGCCCGGCCGCCGTGCACCGCCTTCGCGTCGAGCAGCGCGCCCACCTGGCGGGGAGCGTTCGGCAGCTTCCGGTAGGGGTAGCCGCCGATCGTCACCGAGCCCGCGGTGGGATTGTCCAGGCCGAGGATCATCCGCATGGTCGTCGACTTGCCCGAGCCGTTCGGCCCGAGGAAGCCGGTGACGGCCCCGGGCCGCACCTGGAAGGAAAGGTTGTGGACGGCGGTCTTGTCGCCGTAGCGCTTGGTCAGGCCGACAGCCTCGATCATGCTCCGGTCCCCATCGGAAGGTTTGCCTCGAACAGTTCAGGACGACGGGGCAACGCCCCCGTAAGGGTTAGGAGCTTAGCCGGGCGCTGACGGTTCCGCTCAAGGGACTGCAAAGGCCCACGAGCACTATGCGTCCCGTTTCTTCAGCAGGGCGTAACCGCCGATCAGGGCCGCGAGCACCCACAGCACCATGATGCCGAGGCCGCCCCAGGGCCCGTACGGGGGGCTGTCGTCCACCCGGGGCACCACCTGCATGATCCGGCTGCCGGCCTGGTCGGGCAGGAACCGGCCGATCTTCTTCGTGGCGTCGACGTTGCCGAGGATGTTCGAGATCAGGAAGAAGAACGGCATCAGGATGCCGAGCGACAGCAGCGGTGAGCGCAGCATCGAGGCGACGCCCATCGAGAACACGGCGATCAGGGTCATGTAGAGCCCGCCGCCGACGACCGCCCGCAGCACCCCGGGGTCGGCGAGCTGCGTCCGGTGGGAGCCGAGCATCGCCTGCCCGAGGAAGAACGCGGCGAAGCTCGTCGCCATGCCGACCACCAGGGCCAGCGCGGCGGCCACCGCGATCTTGCTGAACAGGAACGTACCGCGGCGCGGGACCGCGGCCAGCGAGGTGCGGATCATGCCGGTGCTGTACTCGTTCGACACCACCAGCACCCCGAACACGATCAGCGCCAGCTGGCCCAGGGTCATGCCCGCGAAACTCACGTACGTGGGGTCGAAGGACACCCGCTCCCGGGCGGGCATGTCGTCGAACTGGCTCCGCGACAGGGCGGAGATCAGCATGCCGAGGGCGATCGTGACGACCACGGCGAGGGACAGCGTCCACACCGTCGACGCCACGGACCGGATCTTCGTCCACTCGGACCGGATGACCTGCGCGGCCGCCATGGCTCAAACTCCCTTCCAGTCGGCACCCCAGTCCCGCGGGACCGGAGTGGTCTCGGAGTGCGCGTGGTACTCCACCGACTCCGCCGTCAGCTGCATGAACGCTTCTTCAAGAGAGGCCTGCTGCGGGCTCAGCTCGTGCAGCACGACCCCGTGCCGGGCGGCCAGCTCGCCGATCTGCTCGGCCTTGCCGCCCTCCGCCTCCAGCGCGCCGCCACCCGCCTGGACGACCGTGATCCCGGCCTGGTGCAGCACGTCGAGCAGCCGCTCGCGCTGCGGGGTGCGGATACGGACGTACGACCGCGAGTTCTCCTGGATGAAACCGGCCATGGAGGTGTCGGCGAGCAGCCGCCCCTGCCCGATGACCACGAGGTGGTCGGCGGTCAGCGCCATCTCGCTCATCAGGTGGCTGGAGACGAACACCGTCCGCCCCTCGGCCGCGAGCGCCTTCATCAGGTTCCGGATCCAGTGGATGCCCTCGGGGTCGAGCCCGTTGACCGGCTCGTCGAACATCAGGATCCGCGGATCGCCGAGCAGGGCGCCCGCGATCCCGAGCCGCTGCCCCATCCCGAGCGAGAACCCCTTGGCCTTCTTGCGGGCCACCGCCGTCAGCCCCACGGTGTCCAGCACCTCGTTCACCCGGCCGGCCGGGATCCCGTTGCTCTGCGCCAGACACAGCAGATGGTGGTAGGCGCTCCGTCCGCCGTGCGTGGCCTTCGCGTCCAGCAGCGCCCCGATATAGGTGAGGGGGTCCGTCAGCTGGTCGTAGTGCCTGCCGTCGATGCGGACGTCGCCCGCGGTGGGGTGGTCGAGCCCGAGGATCATCCGCATGGTCGTGGACTTGCCTGCGCCGTTGGGCCCCAGGAAGCCCGTGACGATACCCGGCCGCACGGCGAACGTGAGGCCGTCCACCGCGACCTTGTCCCCGTACCGCTTGGTCAGCCCCGCCAGCTCAATCATGCGGACACGCTAAGACGCGACGAAGCCCCCTGCCACCGGAATGGCAGAGGGCTTCGTCACCGTTCAGCCGGTGTACAGACGGGCGTCAGCGCGACTGCTGCGCCGGCACACCCCGGGAGATCGGCTCGTCGTCGGTCGGGGAACCGGCCGCGGCCACCGCGGCGCCGGTGAGCGTGGCGAGCATCTCGCGCACGTTCGTCAGCTGGGCGTTGATGCTGTCGCGGCGGTTGGTGAGCGCCGCCAGCTCGCGCTCGGATTCCGAGCGGATCCGGTCGGCCTTGGCGTTGGCGTCGGCCACGATGTCCTCGGCCTGGCGCTGGGCCGTCTCCACCGTCTGGCGGGCGCGGCGCTCCGCGTCGGTACGCAGCTTCTCGGCCTCCAGACGCAGCTGCTCCGCGCGGTGCTCGATCTCCGCCAGGCGCTTCTCGGCCTTCTGCTGACGCGAGGCCAGGTCGCGCTCGGACTGCTCGCGGCGCTTGGCGAGGTTCGTCTCGAAGTCGGCGGCGGCCTGGGCGGCCTTGGCACGGGTCTCCTCGAAGAGGGCGTCCGCCTCCTCGCGCTTGGACTGCGCGTCCTTCTGCGCGTCGGAGCGCAGCTGCGAGGCGTCACTCTTGGCCTTGTCGACGATCCGGACGCCCTCGTCCTCGGCCTTGGCCTTGCGCTCGGCCGCGAACGACTCCGCGTCGTTGCGCACCTGCTGGGCCGCGGACTCGGCCAGCTCGCGGTGCTGCTCGGACGCCCGGCGGGCCTCGTCGCGCAGGTCCTTGGCCTCCTCCTCGGCGAGACGGAGGATCTTCTCGACCCGTGCGCCGAGACCTGCGTACGACGGCTCGGCGTCGCTTACCTGAGCCTGGGCGTTCTGCGTTTCGAGGTGCAGTTCCTCGATGCGCTTTTCCAGAGCGGTGATGCGGGTGAGCGCGCTGTCACGGTCGGAGACGAGTTTGGAGATCCGTTCGTCCACCTGAGCGCGGTCGTACCCACGCCGCACAAGCTCGAAGCCGTAGGGGGAAGTGTCGCTCATGGGGTTCCTGTCGAAAGAGACCGGTGAGGTGATAGGTGGAATCCTAGGCGCCCAAGCGGTGTGTCATCGAGCGGATGCGTGTTTGATCTGGAGAATGACACCCCTTTTGAGTGGCTAACCTGTGGACGGCTTGCCAAGGACTTGCTCAAAGGCCCCAGAACATACCGGAACGGGCCCTGTCCGCTAGCCTTCTGACGACTTGCCACCCGATCGGGGAGCACCCACCGTCGCGCTCGCCTTGACCCCCGAGTCCTTGCCGGCCGACGGGGTCTCGAAGGACTCCAACGCCTCCAGGACGTCCTGGACACGGGAGATCTCCGCATTGATGTCCTCGCGGCGGCGCACCAGGATCTCCAGCTCGCGCTTGCCCTCCTCGACCGTGCGCCTGGCCTCGCGGATCGCCTCGGCCTTCAGCGCCTCGGCCTCCTTCACGAGCGTGGCCTTCTTCTGCTCGGCCTCCTTGAGCAGACCCTCTGCCTTCTTGACGGCGGCGATACGGACCTTGCCCGCCTCGGAGTTGGCCTCCGAGACGATCTCCTTGGCCTTCGCCTGCGCCTTGGCGAGCTGTTCCTCGGCGGCCTTGATGAGCGCGTCGCAGCGGTCGCCGGTCGATTTCATCGTCTCGGCGGCCTCGCGGCGGGCCCGCTCGTGCAGTTCCTCGATCTCGCCCGTGAGCCGCTCGCGCAGCTCCTCCGCGCGCTCCCGGATCGCGGTGGCGTCCCGGCGGGCACCGACCAGCAGTTCGTCGGCGTCCGTACGGGACTTCTCCACCAGTGTGTTGCCCTCGACCGTCGCCTCGGACACCAGCCGATCGGCCTCGCTGCGGGCCGCGCCCACCATCGTGTCGGCCTGCGCCTCCGCGTCCGCGGTGGTCTTGTGGGCCTGCTGCTGCGCCTCCGTGAGCAGCTTGTCGGCCTCCGCCGTGGTCTCCGTGATGAGGGTGTCGACCTGCTCGGCCGCCTCGGAGCGCCGCTTGTTGGCGTCCTTGCGGGCCTCGTCCAGCAACCGGTCGGACTCGTCGCGCGCGCTGGACACCAGCCGCTCCGCCTCCGCCTCCGCCTCGGTCCTGACCCGTTCGGAGTCGCTGCGGATCCGCTCGGCGTGCTGCTGCGCCGACCCGACGGTCTCGGCGGCCTCGGCCCGCAGCCGCTCCGCGTCCCCGGTCGCGTCCGAGATCAGCTGCTCGGCCTGGGCGACCGACTCGGCCCGCACCCGCTCCGCCTCGGCGACGGTCTCCGACTGCAGCCGCTCGGCCTCGCTGCGCGCCTCGGTGATCAGCGTGTCCGCCTGCGTCGCCGCGTCCGAGCGGATGCGGTTGGCGTCCTCGCGGGCCTCCGCACGCGTGCGCGCGGCGGCCTGCTCGGCCTCGGCGATGGTCTCCGAGGCATCGGTGCGCACCCGCTGGGCGTGTGCGGACGCGTCCGAACGCAGCCGCTCCGCCTCGGCGATCGCCTCCGCCGTGGTCCGCTCGGCGAGCGCGCGGGCCGCCTCGGACTCCTCCTGGGCCTCGCGGCGCATCCGGCTCGCGTCGTCCCCGGCCCGCTCCCGCTCGGCGTAGGCGTCGGCGCGGACCCGGTCCGCCTCCTCCTCGGCCTCCCGCCGGGTCCGCTCCGCGGCGTGCTCGGCCGCCGAGCGCAGCCCGGTGATCTCCTCCTGCGCCTGCTCGTGCAGCCCGGCCACGGAGTCCCGGACCTGCTGGGCGTGCTGCTCGGCCGCCGCCACCATCTCGGTGGCACGCCGGTCGGCCTCCTCGACCAGGCGGACCGCCTCGGCCTGCGCGTCCTCGACCCGCTTGCGCGCCGAGGCCAAAAGCTCCTCGCTCTGCTCGCGGGCCCGCTCGCGTTCCTGGTCGGCCTCCTGGCGGGCGGAACCGAGGAGTTCCTCGGCCTCGCGGCGGCGCCGGACGGCCTCCTCCTGGGCGGCGGCCAGCGTCTCGGACGCCTCCGTGGCCAGCCGCTCCGCGGCGGCCTGCGCCTCCGCCCGCACCCGGTCGGCGGTGTCCTGCGCCTCCGTCTTCAGCCGCTCCGCCTCGGCCGCGGCCTCCGAGCGCAGGCGTACGGCGACGGCCTCGCCCTCCGCGCGGGACGCCGAGGCGTCGGCGGCGGCCTCGGTGCGCAGCCGCTCCGCCTCGGCCTCCGCCTGCTGCTGGAGCGTACGGATCCGCTCGGCGGCCTCGGTGCGCAGCCGCTCGGCCTCCTCGGCGGCCTCGCGGCGGATGCCGGCGGCCTCCTCGCGGGCCTCGGACAGTGCCTCCTCGGCGGCGGCAAGCCGGTCCTCGGCCTCGGTGTGCAGCCGGGTCAGCTCCTGGGCCGCCTCGGTGCGCCGGGCCTCGACCGCCTGCTCGGTCTCCTCGCGCAGCTCGCGCGCGGCCCGCTCGGCCTCCGCCGTGACCTTCTCGGCCTGCTCGGCGGCCTCCGCGCGGTGCCGCTCGGCCTCGGTGCGGGTGCGCTCCAGGGTCTCCTCGGCCTGCCGGCGCAGCGTCGTCGCCCGCTCGATGGCCTCCGTACGGACCTTCTCGCTGTCCGTCGTGGCCGCCTGGCGCAGCTCGTCGGCGTCCGCCTTGGCCTTGGCCAGCAGTTCCTCGGCGGACCTGGCGGCCTCCTCGATCTGCTGGACCGCCTCGCGCCGGGCCTCGGCCCGGATGCTCTCGCCCTCGGCGACCGCGTCGGCCCGCAGCTGCTCGGCCTCGCCGCGCAGCCGGCGGGCCTCCTCCTGCAGCTCGACCGTCTTGGCCCGGTACTCCTTGGTGTCGTCCTTCGCCGCGCCCTTGAGCTGCTCGGCGATGTCGTGCGCCTCGGCGCGCAGCCGGTCCGCCTCGGTCTCCGCCTCGGTGCGGATCCGCTCGGCCTCCTCGGCCGCCGCCTTGGTGGTCCGCTTGGCCTCCTCGGCCGCCTTGTTCAGAACGTCCTCGGCGGTCTTCGCCGCCTTGGACAGCTGGGAGGCCGCCTCCTCGGCGGTGGCCGTACGGGCCTTCTCGCCGGCCTCGGCGACGATCTTCTCGGCCTCGGTGCGGGCGTCCGCGACGACCTGCTCGGCCTCCGCCTTGGTGTTCTCGGCGTCCTTCGTGGCCTCGCTGACCAGCCGCGCGACCTGCTCCTTGGCGGTGCGCGTGCGCTGCTCGTTGGTCGCCTCCGCGCCGGCCAGTGCCTTGGCGGCGGTCTCCTTCGCCTCGGTGACCAGCTTCTCCGCCTCGCTGCGCGCCTCGCGCAGCGCCGTGTCGGCCTCGGCCATCCGCTGCTCGGCGGCCCGGCTCAGCTCACCGGCCTGCCGACGGGCCGTGTCCGACTCGGACGCGGTGGAGGTGCGCAGCTGCTCGGCGTGGTCGGTGGCCTCCTGGGCCTGCGTGGACGCGGCGTTCAGCAGCCGTTCGGCGTCGGTGCGGGCCCGGCGCAGCAACTGCTCGGCCTCGGCACGGGCGCTCTCGGTGTCGGCCTGGAGCCGCTGCCGGGCCGCGGCGGTCAGCCGCTCGGCCTCGGCGCGGGCGGCGGCCATGGCCTGCTCCGACTCGGCACGGGACTCGTCGAGCAGCCGGCGGGCCTGCGACTCGGAACGGGCGCGCAGCTGCTCCGCCCACGCCACGTTCTCGTTGACGTGCGATTCGACGGTCTGGCGGCGCTCGGCCAGCTCCTGGTCCAGCTGCTGGCGGCGGGTGACCGCCTCCTGGTGCAGCTCTGCCTGGAGCCGGGCGGCCTGCTCGGCGTGCTCCTGGAGGATGCGCTGGGTCTGCGCGCGGACCTGGCTCAGCTCGCGCTCGGCGTCCTGGCGCAGCTGGTCGGCCTGCACCTGGGCATTGCGCAGCAGCTGCTCGGCCTGGTAGCCGAGGTCACCGCCGTCGTAGGCCGGCCGGGACATGATGGTGCGCCGCGCCTCGTGCAGCTTGGCGCGCAGCACCTCGACCTGGTAGCCGAGGTCCTCGGCGTGCTGGATCGCCTTTTCCCGCTCGGTCGTCAGCCGCTTCATCTCGGCCTCGAACCGAGAGAGGTGGTCGACGTCAGCCGCCGGCTCTCGCTCCTGGCTCTCGTAGCCCCGCACTGCGCGGTCCCATCCGTCCCCTGGTCGCAAGTTTCTCCGAACGGGCTCCGTCCGTCCGCCGGACGGGGCCCCCGGGGAATGGTGTCAGATCAACGGCGGAGCGCGCTCTGCTGCCCCGGCGCTCGCCCCCCGAAACCCGGACCCCGGTGGTCCTTTCGGCAAAGGAGGAATCGTACGCCCACAGGGCGTACCGCCCGGTGTCCGGTGCAGCCGACCGCAAGGTGCCGGAAGGTCCTCGTAGCGGAGCTACCAGGGCCTTTGGCAACGCGGCGAGCGTGCGTGCCAGACGTCGCGCGGCAGATGCCACCTTTGACGGCAGGACCGGGCCGCCCCGCCTTCCAGGGCGACCGGTCCCAACCCTACCGGCCCTTATGTACGCGGGTCAGTGCCCAGGTGACTCAACAGGCGCCGAAGTGACCAGTTCCGTCAGTACGCCGTGGCAGTCCTTCGGGTGCAGGAAGGTGATCCGCGACCCCATGGAGCCGCGCCGTGGCTCCGGGTACAGGACGCGTACGCCCTTGTCCCGGATGTCGGCCGCGTCCGCGTCCACGTCCGCGGTGCCGAAGGCGATGTGGTGCACGCCCTCGCCGTTCTTCGCCAGCCACTTCCCGACCGGGGAGTCCTCCCGGACCGGCTCCAGCAGCTGGAGGTACGAAGCGCCGCCGTCGGACGTATCGTTGATCTTGAGCATGGCCTCGCGTACGCCCTGTTCCTCGTTGACCTCGGTGTGGAAGACCTCGAAGCCGTACGTGGCCCGGTAGAACTCGACCGTTGCGTCGAGGTCATGACAGGCAATCCCGATGTGGTCGATTCGCGTCAGCATGGAATCAGTGGAGCGCTCCGGAGGTGGTTACGCAACGTGCGCGCGATCACACCGAAAGGCCGATGACGGCCGCGACCGGCCCTCAGTACATTCGATGTAAACCCTCGTTCACTCCTCAGCTTCTGTGCAGCTGAAAGGGGATCGCACCTCATGTCCGCAACGAACAGCACGACCTCCGTCATCGTCGCAGGTGCCCGTACTCCGATGGGACGGCTGCTCGGCTCGCTCAAGTCCTTCTCGGGAGCCGACCTCGGCGGCTTCGCGATCAAGGCCGCCCTCGACCGTGCGGGGATCGGCGGCGACCAGGTCCAGTACGTGATCATGGGGCAGGTGCTCCAGGCCGGGGCCGGGCAGATCCCGGCCCGGCAGGCGGCGGTCAAGGCCGGCATCCCCATGAGCGTGCCGGCGCTCACCGTCAACAAGGTCTGCCTGTCCGGACTCGACGCCATCGCCCTCGCCGACCAGCTGATCCGCGCGGGTGAGTTCGACATCGTGGTGGCCGGCGGCCAGGAGTCCATGACCAACGCCCCCCACCTGCTCCCGAAGTCCCGCGAGGGCTACAAGTACGGCGCGGTCGAAATGCTCGACGCCATGGCGTACGACGGCCTGACCGACCCGTGGGAGGCCATCCCCATGGGCGCGTCAACCGAGAAGCACAACACGCGCCTCGGCATCGGCCGCCCGGCGCAGGACGAGATCGCCGCCCTCTCCCACCAGCGGGCCGCCACCGCCCAGAAGAACGGCGTCTTCGAGGCCGAGATCACCCCGGTGGAGATCCCGCAGCGCAAGGGCGACCCGGTCCTGTTCAGCCAGGACGAGGGCATCCGCGGCGACACCACCGTTCAGACGCTCGGCCGGCTGCGCCCGGCCTTCGCGGCGGACGGCACCATCACCGCCGGCAGTTCCTCGCAGATCTCGGACGGCGCCGCGGCCGTCGTCGTGATGAGCAAGGCCAAGGCCGAGGAACTGGGCCTCGACTGGCTCGCGGAGATCGGCGCGCACGGCAACGTGGCGGGCCCGGACAACAGCCTTCAGTCGCAGCCGTCGAACGCGATCCGGCAGGCCCTGAAGAAGGACGGCCTGGACGTCTTGGACCTCGATCTGATCGAGATCAACGAGGCGTTCGCCGCCGTCGCCGTCCAGTCCATGAAGGACCTCGGCGTATCCACCGAAAAGGTGAACGTCAACGGGGGTGCCATCGCCCTCGGCCACCCGATCGGCATGTCCGGTGCCCGGCTCGTACTGCACCTGGCGCTGGAGCTGAAGCGCCGTGGCGGCGGGGTCGGCGCCGCCGCCCTGTGCGGGGGCGGCGGTCAGGGTGACGCGCTGATCGTGCGGGTACCGAGGACCTGAAGTCCGCCCGTACGGCAGCAGGCAGCCGGCGCGTCGAGCTAGCGAACGGAGCAGTGATGCAGGACGTCTCCTCTCTGGTGGCCCAGGCCAGGGACGGCCGGCCGCGGGCCGTGGCCCGGCTGATCTCCCTGGTGGAGGGGGCGTCCCCGCAGCTCAGGGAGGTCATGGCGGCGCTCGCGCCGCTGACCGGCGGCGCCTACGTGATCGGCCTCACCGGTTCCCCGGGCGTCGGCAAGTCGACGACGACGTCGGCGCTGGTGACGGCCTACCGCAAGGAGGGCCGGCGGGTCGGCGTGCTGGCCGTCGACCCCTCCTCCCCGTTCTCCGGCGGGGCCCTGCTCGGCGACCGGGTGCGCATGTCGGAGCACGCCTCCGATCCGGGCGTCTACATCCGCTCCATGGCCACCCGCGGCCACCTCGGCGGACTCGCCTGGGCCGCCCCGCAGGCGATCCGGGTCCTGGACGCGGCGGGCTGCGACGTGATCCTCGTCGAGACGGTCGGCGTCGGCCAGTCGGAGGTGGAGATCGCCTCCCAGGCCGACACGTCCGTCGTCCTGCTCGCCCCCGGGATGGGCGACGGCATCCAGGCGGCCAAGGCGGGGATCCTGGAGATCGGTGACGTGTACGTCGTCAACAAGGCCGACCGGGACGGCGCCGACGCCACGGCCCGGGAGCTGAACCACATGCTCGGCCTCGGCGAGTCCCGCGGCCCCGGCGACTGGCGCCCGCCCATCGTGAAGACGGTCGCCTCCCGCGCGGAGGGCATCGACGAGGTCGTCGAGGCGCTGGAGAAGCACCGGGCCTGGACGGAGGAGCGGGGCGTGCTGGCCGAACGCCGGCTGGCCCGCGCCGCCCACGAGGTCGAGACGATCGCCGTCACGGCCCTGCGCGAACGCATCGGCGACCTCTCCGGCGACCGCCACCTGACCGCCCTCGCGGAACGCATCGTCGCGGGCGAGCTGGACCCCTACGGCGCCGCGGACCAACTGGTGGCGGGCCTCACGGACAGCTGACGCGCCGTCCTGCCCGCGCAGGGTGCGGGGCAGAGCGGGGGGAGAGCGCCGCCGCGGCGGCGGACGCGGGCTCCGGGCGGGTGGATGCCGGTGCGCTGGGCCGTACGGTGCTCAGGGCGCCGGACACGGACGAGTGACGGGCCTCACCCGGAGCGGAGCCCCGGGCGGCCCGGCGAGGGCGGATCCGCTCGATCCGCGCGGGCCGCCGACCGGGATGTCCGCGACGGCCGAGGCCGGGCACCGGCCGCTTCGGTGCCCACCGGTTGCCGCACGGGCGCGTGGTCGGGGTGCCTGGGCTGCTGGTACGTTGAGCCGCATGTTCCTCTCCTTGGCGTAGCGCGCACCACGGCGGCGCGTACCGTGCCCGGCCCTTCGGGCCGTCGGCCTGCGCGGCGCTCCGGTTGCCCCCGCCCCACATGCTCGTTCCGAGGAACCCACCCATGTCCGCGCCCGCCCCGTCGCGCCCCGTCTCCCTCCCGCGGCCGTCGTACGCCGCCGTCCTGCGCGTCCCGCACGCGCGCCGTACCTTTGCCGCCGCCCTCGTCGCCCGCCTGTCGTACGGCACGGTGTCGCTGTCGGTGCTGCTCTCCGTCACCCGGGCCACCGGGTCGTACGTCGTCGCGGGTGCCGTGATGGGCCTGTTCGGTGCCGCGACCGTCTTTCTGCTGCCGCTGCGGGCCGCCCTGGTGGACCGGCACGGTCCCCGCCGGGCCCTCGTCCCCATGGCGTCGGTGTACGGCGTCCTGCTGTGCGTCCTGGCGGTGCTGACCTGGCGCCCCGGGGTGCCGGCGGTGGCGATCGGTGCGGCTGCCGCGCTCGCGGGCGCCTGCGCGCCGCCGCTCGGGCCCACGATGCGCGCCCTGTGGTCCGAACTCGTCGCCGACCGGCGGCTGCTGCAACGGGCGTACAGCCTGGACGGGGTCGCCGAGGAACTGGTGTTCGTGACCGGTCCCGTGCTGGTCGGGGCGCTGGTGCCGTACGCGCCGCCGGCCAGTGGTGTGCTGCTGAGCGCCGTGCTGAACGTGGCGGGCACGCTCGTGTTCATGGCGTCCCCGGCGGTGGCCGGCCCGCGGGCCCGGCCCGCCGCCCGCACGGACCGGCCGCGCCGCCGGTTCGCGGGCCGCCGGGGACTGCCGGCCCCGGTCGTGGTGGCCGCCGCGGTCGGGCTCGTGCTGAGCGCGGTGGAGCTGCTGGTGATGGCCTTCGTGACCCGCCACGCGTACGACGACGCCGTGGTGCCCTGGATGCTGGCCGCGCTCTCGGCGGGCAGCGCGCTGGGCGGGCTGCTGAACGGCGCCGTCGACTGGCGGGCCCCCGCCCGGGTGCGCCTGCCGTGGTGCGCGGCGGGCCTCGGCGCGGTCGTGGCCGCGGCGGGCCTCGCACCGGGCCTGGGCGCGCTCGCCGTGGCCATGGCCTGCGCGGGTGTCTTCATCGCCCCCGCTCTGACGACCGCGTACCTGCTGGCCGACGAGACGGCGGCCGCGGGGCGCCGCACCCAGGCGGGGGCCTGGGTGAACACGGCTGTCAACGCCGGGAGTTCGAGCGGTGCGCCGCTCGCCGGGCTGCTCGCCGGGCGGCTGCCGATCGGGATGTGCTTCCTGCTGACGGGCGCGGTGACCGCCGTGGCCGCCCTGGGCGCGATCCGGCGTACCGCGGCGGACAGGACCTGAACCGGCCCGGCCCGCCGTCCGGCCGCCGCGGGCTCAGGGGCGGCCCCGCTGGCCCCTCAGGTGCTCGGCGATCGGCTTCAGCCCCTTCTCCAGCTCCACCAGGGACTCCGGTGCCAGCAGGTCGATGAAGTGCCTGCGCACCGATGCCACGTGGTGCGGCGCGACCTTCTGCATCGTCTCCATGCCGTGCTCGGTCAGCACGGCGAACAGCCCCCGCCGGTCGGACTCGCAGTTCTCGCGCCGCACCAGGCCGGCGTTCTCCAGGCGGGTGATCTGGTGCGAGAGCCGGCTCTTGGACTGGAGGGTGGCGGACGCGAGGTCGCTCATCCGCATCCGTACGTCCTCGGACTCGGACAGATTCACCAGGATCTCGTAGTCGTTCATCGTCAGTCCGAACGGCTGCAGATCCTTTTCGAGCTGGTACGTCAACAGCTTGTTGACCTCCAGGTGGGTGCGCCAGGCGCACTGCTCCGCATCGGTCAGCCAGCGCGTGGCCGTCTCGGTCTCCATGAATGAAGTCTACCTAAGAGGTTGAAAGGCGAACTAATGGGGATGGTGTGACCGTGGGCGCGCGTTCGACGTCACACTCCGCAGACTATCCCTCACAACCCGAAGCGGCGCTGGAGGTCCCCCAGCTGTCCGGGAAGCCGCGGTGCGCCCTGGCCCGGTCCGTGCCCGCCCGAGGTCCCGCCGCCGGGCACGCCGGGCTCGTCCGGAACGGCCCCCGTGAACTGCTCCGCCATCAGTTTCTCGGTCGACTGGAGCAGCACCGTGCCGGCGCCCACGAACTCGTACTGGTGCTCCTCGCCGGAGGCCCCGCCGAGGCCCGTCATCGCCCGCAGGCCGCCCATGACACCGGTCAGGTACCCGTGGTCGTAGTGGTGGCACGGGGACGGGCAGTCGGCCCATCCGACCAGTGCCTGCGGGTCCACCCGGAGCGGGGGCTCCAGGAACACCACCGGACCGTTGGACGCCGCCACGAACTTTCCGGTTCCGATGAGAGTAAGAAAACCCGGCACGATCGACTGTTTGAGCGCAAGACTTGGCTGAAACGCAAGCAGGTTGCCCGCGCGAATGGTCAGATTGCCGTCGTCCAGGTCGAACGAATTGACATCGAAGGCCCGGTCGGCGAGCAGCATCTTGCCCGAGCCCTCCGCCACCACCCAGTCGCTCGCGTGCAGCGGCGAATGGAACGACGTGCGCACCAGCCGGTCCAGCCGCCCGTGCCCGATGCCGTTGAACTCGATCGCCCCGTAGTAGGCGATCATCTTCCCCTTCTGCAGGAACCACTGCCCGTTCTTCAGCTCCACGCAGAAGGTGTAGCTGTTGACGTTGTCGTCGGCGGGCAGCGTCATCGGGTCGTACACCACCGGCCCGGAGCCCGGACCTCCGTACCTGCTCACAGCTTCTCCTCCGAGGCCTGGACGTACACCGTGCCGTTCCCGCTCAGCTCCAGCTGGAACGCCTCGCCGCTGCCGCGGCCCACCATGTCGCGCCAGCCCAGCGCGGCGGACAGCTTGTTGCGCACGTCGCCGTGGTGGGCGACGTACGCCTGCGGGTCCACGTGGACCGGACGCTGCGGCGTGATCGCCAGCTCGAACACCCCGCCGTGCGCCATCACGGCGACCGCCCCGTGCCCCTTGAGCGTGGTGGTGAACAGCCCCTGCCCGGTGACCTGCCCGCGCACCATCCCCATGACCCCGCCCTGGGAGCCCATGAACATCGTCCCCTGCTGGAGTGTGCCCTCGAAGGCGAGCAGCCGGTCCGCCTCCACGTACAGGGTGTCGCCGGAGAGGTTGATCACCTGCACATGGTGGCCGCCGTGCCCGAAGAACACGGTGCCGCTGCCCTCCACGGTCATCAGCGGGGTGGCCTCGCCCGCCACCCGGCGGCCGAGCATCGACACCAGGCCGCCCTGGCCGCCCTGGATGTTGGGCGTGAAGGAGACGTCGCCCCGGTAGGCGAGCATGGCGCCGCGCTGGCTGTACAGCCGCTGACCGGGCACCACGGTGGCCTCCACCATCTTCGAATTGACCTCGCGCAGCCCCATCTCACACATCCCCTGCGACGGTGTTGCGCTCACTCGGCTGCACGTACACCAGGCCGTCCCCCTCGAACTTGATCTGGAACGCCTCGCCGCCGCCCTCGCCGAGGAAGGTGCGGAAGGTCACCCCCGACTGGAAGGACTGCCGCACGTCGCCCTGGTGGGCGATGTAGGCACCCGGGTCGACGGTCAGCGGGTACTGCGGGCTCACACGCAGCACCACCGCGGGACCGTCCGAGACGATCGCGGCCTGCCCGTGGCCCTCGACGGTGGTCGTGAACAGCCCGTTGCCCTGCGAGGCGCCCCGCAGGCCGGTGAACGTCGTCCCCGTGCGCAGCCCGGCATCGGTCGCGAGCAGATTGCTCGACTCCACGTACAGCTTGTCCCCCTGGAGATCGACGAGGTTGATCTCCGAGGCCCGGTCCGCGAACCAGCACGTACCGTGCCCCTTCACCTCCATCACGGTCATCTGCTCACCGGTGAGCCGTCGGGTCACCATGCCGCGCAGCCCCTCACCGCCACCGGTCAGCTTCTTGAAACTCATCCGCCCGTCGTACGCGACCATCGCCCCGTTCTTCGCCTTCACGGCGTCACCGGTCATGTCGACGACGAGCACCCTGCTGCCTTCAAGTCGAAACATCGCCACCCGGCGACCGTAGCGGGCGCGCGCCGGGCGGGGGAGGGGTTCGGGCCGCGGGCGGGTGCGCCGCCGGGGTGGAACCGGTGCCCGCGGGCGGCCCCCCTCCCGAGGGTGTTTCCACCGTTTGCCACAATGGGTGAACGTTTGTGCTTGCGTTCACAAACCGGCACCGCACGAACCGCCCGACCCCACTCCCACCGAAGGTGACCCGTGGACATCAAGACCGCCACCGCCCTCCGCCGCCTCCGCCTGGTCTCCGCCCCCGAGGCGGTGTCCTTCCTCCTCCTGCTCATCTGCTCCGTGCTGAAGCGGACCACGGACTTCAACGCGGTGCCCGTGCTGGGCGCGATCCACGGCGTCCTGTTCATCCTGTACGTGATCTTCTGGGCCGACGCCTGGAACCGCGCCAAGTGGAGTCCGGGCACCGCCGCCCTCTACTTCGTCCTCTCCGTCCTGCCCACCGGCGGCTTCTTCGCCGAGCGCAAGCTGCGCCGGGCGGCCGAGGATGCGGTCATCGCCGCCCGCGCCCGCAAGGAAGGGGTCGTCAACGCATGATCGTCGCCTTCTCCGTGACACCGCTGGGCGTCGGCGAGGACGTCGGGGAGTACGTCGCCGACGCCGTCCGCGTCGTGCGCGCGTCCGGGCTGCCCCACCGCACCGACGCCATGTTCACCTCCGTCGAAGGGGAGTGGGACGAGGTCATGGACGTCGTGAAGCGCGCCGTCGCGGTCGTGGAGAAGCGTGCGCCGCGCGTCTCCCTGGTGCTCAAGGCGGACATCCGGCCCGGCGTCACCGACGGCCTCACCTCCAAGGTCGAGACCGTGGAACGCCATCTGGCCGGCTGAGCCCGGCAGCCCCCGGCCCAGCGGATTCCGGTTTCACGAGAACCCCGGCCCGACGAGAACCCCGACCCCCAAGGGCATCCCGGCCCGACGAGAACCCCGGCCTCCTCCAGGGCCGGGGTTCTTCATCTCCCCTCGTACGCCCGCCTGTCCGGGAGTTTGAGCGGTCGCTCAAACGGGTGTACGTTGCAGTCCGGTGGTCGAGCGGTCAGTCAACTGCGGTCCGGCTTGGGGGAATTCAGGTGGGGCTCTACGCGGAGACACGTGTACGTGCCGGTCTCGACACGCTCTGGGACCGTACGCAGGATCCCGCCCAGCGCCGCCGCTGGGACCTGCGGATCACCCGGATCACCCCTCTTCCGGGCCCCGCGGACGGACCCCGGCGGTTCCGGTACGCCACGCGCGTGCTGCCCTTCCTCACGCTCTGCGGCATCAGCGTCACCGCCGGGCAGAAGGAGCGGCCCGACGGCACCCGCGCCTCCGCCCTGCGCTTCGCCGCCGCGCACCCCCTCTCCCCGATCACCGAGGGCGGCGGCTACCTCCGCTACGTCCCCGACGGCGACGGCGTCCGCTTCCTCACCGGCTTCGACTACCGCCCGCGCGGGGGCGCCCTCGGCGCGGGGGCCGACCGGCTGCTGCTGCGCCCGCTGCTGGCCTGGGCGACGGCCTGGTCCTTCGACCGGCTGCGGCTGTGGCTGGAACGCGGGATCACCCCCGAGCGCGCCCTGCGGAACTGGCTGGCCGAACTGCTGGTCCGGGCCCTCGTGCTCACCGTGGGCGCCGCCTGCCTCGCGCTCGGCTCCCCGGGCTCCCCGGGCGGCCCGTTCGGTGCCCTGGGCCCCGCCGTGGCGTACCTGTGCCCGCTGCTGCTGCTCGTCGCCATGTCCCTCGCACTGTTCAAGGCGCCCCTGTCCGGCACCCCCGCCGCCCGTCGCTGCCTGCGCACCCCGCCCGCACGCGCGCGTGCCCCGCGCCTGCTGTGCTCCCTGGAGAACCCGTCATGACCGCGGCGGCCCCCGCGGCGGTCCGGCAACGCCCCGGCCCGCGCCCGGTACGCCGGGCGGCGCGCGTATGAGCCCACAGACCGCGAAGTCCCTGGAGACGAAGACCAAGCTCCTCCAGGGCGCGCTGCGGACCCTCACCGAACAGGGCATCGCCGGGACGTCGGCCCGTACGGTCGCGGCGGCGGCCGGGGTCAACCAGGCGCTCGTCTTCTACCACTTCGGCTCGGTGGACGAACTCCTCGCCGCCGCCTGCCGCTACGGCGCGGAGCAGGCGGTCGCCCGGTACCGCAGCCGCCTCGCCGCCGTCACCTCCCTCACCGACCTGCTGGCCACCGGCCGCGCCATCCACGAGCAGGAGCGGGCCGGCGGCCAGGTCGCGCTGCTCGGACAGCTGCTGGCCGGCGCCCAGACCCACGCGGTCCTCGGCCCGGCCACGGCGGCCGGCCTCGACCTGTGGATCACCGAGATCGAGGCGGTCCTCACCCGGGTCCTGGCGGCCACCCCGCTCGCCGGTCTGACCGACCCGGCGGGCCTCGCCCGGGCGGTCGCCGCATCCTTCGTCGGCATCGAACTGTACGAAGGGGTGGACGACCGGGGCGCCCAGGCGGCCCTGGACGCCCTGGAACAGCTCGGCGCCCTGATGGCCGCACTGGACGAACTCGGCCCGGTCGCCCAGCGCGCCGTCCGCCACCACCTGCGCCGCGCGGGCCGCTGAACCGCCACCACCTGCGCCGCACGGGCCGCCGAACCGGTGCCATCCGCGCCGCACCCGGCTCGCCCCTGCCCGCCGGGCGAGGTCACCGCGCCGGCGGGCCCGGCGGCCGAGGCGGCGGGGTGCGGGCGGACCACCCCGGGGCCGGTGCCCCAAGGCGCTGAACGGCTGCGCACCGGCTCCCGCGGACCGGGCGACCGAAAGCCGGGACAGAGCTGACCGGCATATGACCGGCCGGTAGGGTCGAGAGCGTGCCCAAGCCTCTCAGCCTCCCCTTCGACCCCATCGCCCGTGCCGACGAACTCTGGCAGCAGCGGTGGGGCAACGTCCCGTCGATGTCCGCGATCACCTCGATCATGCGGGCCCACCAGATCCTGCTCGCCGAGGTCGACGCGGTGGTGAAGCCGTACGGGCTGACGTTCGCACGCTACGAGGCACTGGTGCTGCTCACCTTCTCCAAGGCGGGCGAACTGCCGATGTCGAAGATCGGCGAGCGGCTCATGGTGCACCCGACGTCGGTGACGAACACCGTCGACCGGCTGGTGGGCTCGGGCCTGGTGGACAAGCGGCCCAACCCGAACGACGGGCGCGGCACGCTCGCCGTGATCACCGAGAAGGGGCGCGAGGTCGTCGAGGCCGCCACCGAGGCGCTCATGGCCATGGACTTCGGGCTCGGCGCGTACGACGCGGAGGAGTGCGCGGAGATCTTCGCCATGCTCAGACCGTTGCGGGTGGCCGCGCACGATTTCGAGGAGTGACCCGGGGCAAGATCTCCCGGATCGGGTCGATACGCTCGGCCCCATGAAAAAGAGCGTGCTGACCCGCTACCGCGTCCTGGCCTACGTCACGGGTGTGCTGCTGGTCCTGCTGTGTCTCGGCATGATCGGGAAGTACCTGCTGCACGTCGACGGCGCCGCACAGTTCACCACGACGGTCGCCATCGCACACGGCTGGCTGTACGTGGTCTACCTGGTCTGCGCCTTCGACCTCGGCTCCAAGGCGAAGTGGCCGGTCGCCAAGCAGCTGTGGGTGCTGCTGGCCGGGACCGTGCCCACGGCGGCCTTCTTCGTGGAGCGCAGGATCAGCCGCGAGCTGGAGGCCAGGGGCGCCGTTGCCGCGCCGGCGGTCGCGTCCAAGGCCTGACCCGGCCGGCCCGCGGCACGGCTGCGCCGTTGCCCGCGGGCCCCGGGTGCCGTTCCCTGTGGCATTCGGCTCAGCCGTCGACAGTTACTAGGACGTCCTAGTAAATTTGTCGGTATGGACGCTCACGGCATTGAGGAGGGCCGCAGCCGCTGGCAGGCCCGGTACGACGCCGCGCGCAAGCGCGACGCCGATTTCACCACGCTCTCCGGCGATCCCGTGGAGCCGGTGTACGGGCCGCGGCCCGGTGACACGTACGACGGGTTCGAGCGGATCGGCTGGCCGGGGGAGTACCCCTTCACCCGTGGCCTGTATCCCACCGGTTACCGGGGGCGTACCTGGACGATCCGCCAGTTCGCCGGGTTCGGCAACGCGGAGCAGACCAACGAGCGCTACAAGATGATTTTGGCCGCGGGCGGCGGCGGGCTCTCCGTCGCCTTCGACATGCCCACGCTGATGGGCCGCGACTCCGACGACCCGCGCTCGCTCGGCGAGGTCGGCCACTGCGGAGTGGCCGTCGACTCGGCGGCGGACATGGAGGTCCTGTTCAAGGACATCCCGCTGGGCGACGTCACGACCTCGATGACGATCAGCGGACCCGCCGTACCCGTCTTCTGCATGTACCTGGTCGCGGCCGAGCGGCAGGGGGTCGATCCGGGCGTCCTCAACGGCACGCTCCAGACCGACATCTTCAAGGAGTACATCGCCCAGAAGGAATGGCTGTTCCAGCCGGAGCCGCACCTGCGGCTGATCGGCGACCTGATGGAGCACTGCGCGGCCGGCATCCCCGCCTACAAGCCGCTGTCCGTCTCCGGCTATCACATCCGCGAGGCCGGGTCGACGGCCGCCCAGGAGCTGGCGTACACGCTGGCGGACGGGTTCGGGTACGTGGAGCTGGGGCTCTCGCGCGGTCTCGACGTCGACGTCTTCGCGCCGGGCCTGTCCTTCTTCTTCGACGCGCACGTCGATTTCTTCGAGGAGATCGCCAAGTTCCGCGCGGCCCGCCGGATCTGGGCCCGGTGGCTGCGGGACGTGTACGGCGCGAAGACCTACAAGGCCCAGTGGCTGCGCTTCCACACGCAGACCGCCGGGGTGTCGCTGACCGCCCAGCAGCCCTACAACAACGTGGTGCGTACGGCCGTGGAGGCGCTGGCCGCCGTGCTCGGCGGGACCAACTCGCTGCACACCAACGCGCTGGACGAGACCCTCGCGCTGCCGAGCGAGCAGGCCGCCGAGATCGCGCTGCGCACCCAGCAGGTGCTCATGGAGGAGACCGGCGTCGCGGGCGTGGCCGACCCGCTGGGCGGTTCCTGGTACGTGGAGCAGCTGACGGACCGGATCGAGGCCGACGCGGAGAAGATCTTCGCGCAGATCAAGGAGCGGGGTCTGCGGGCACACCCCGACGGCCGCCACCCGATCGGTCCGGTCACCTCCGGGATCCTGCGCGGGATCGAGGACGGCTGGTTCACCGGGGAGATCGCGGAGTCCGCGTTCCGCTACCAGCAGTCCCTGGAGAAGGGTGACAAGAACGTCGTGGGCGTCAACGTCCACACCGGCTCGGTCACCGGCGACCTGGAGATCCTGCGGGTCAGCCACGAGGTGGAGCGGGAACAGGTCCGGGTGCTCGGCGCCCGCAAGGCGGCCCGGGACGACGCCGCGGTGCGCTCCGCGCTGGCCGCGATGCTCGACGCCGCGCGCTCCGGGGCCAACATGATCGAGCCGATGCTGGAGGCGGTACGGGCCGAGGCG
The DNA here is from genome assembly GCF_042871185.1 of Streptomyces sp. NPDC006012. Lineage (NCBI taxonomy): Bacteria > Bacillati > Actinomycetota > Actinomycetes > Kitasatosporales > Streptomycetaceae > Streptomyces > Streptomyces sp. NPDC006012. The sequence continues at coordinate 34,591 of NZ_JBIAIE010000004.1, read as the reverse complement.
ACCCTCGGAGAGATCTGCGGCGTGCTGCGGGACGAGTGGGGGGTGTACACGGAACCCGCGGGGTTCTGAGCGGCCCACCCACGCTGCCTGCCCACGGCTGGTCGCCCATGCTGCTCGCCTGGGCAGCCGCCCGGCCGGCGGGACACCTTCCCGCCGGCCGCGCCGCCGTTCGGCTCAGAGCTGCTCCACGAAGTACGGTTCCAGGGTCATCCAGCCGTTGCCGCGGGCGCCGTAGCGGGTGCCGGTGTCGCCCCGCGCCAGGGTGTACCAGGAGTCGACGTAGTCCGGGTCGTCCGTCCACCAGTTGTCGGGGAGGGCGTCCAGCACGGCGTTCACGAGCGGGATGTACACGCCCTGGTCGGCGATGGTGAGCAGGACCGAGGCGATGGCCTTGGCCAGCTCCTGGTAGTTGGTGCTGCCGTCGTCCTCCATCATCACGGCGTCGGCCAGGTTGTACTTGTACAGCGACCAGTTGACCAGGATCTGGTTCGGGCTGTACGTGACGCCGTCGTTGTCGAGGTACGGCATGTCGACGGGATCGACGCGCACCTTGCCGTCCTGGCCGAAGCCGGTGACGAGGGTGTAGATCTCCGCGTCGCCCTTGATCCAGGGCTCCTCGTCGTCGGAGAGCCGCACCTGATTGATCCTGGTGGTCCAGAACCCGGCGCCGGCCGCGCGCGCCGAGGGGCGCGGGGCGCCGGAGGCCAGCCCCTGCCGGGCCAGTTCCCGGTCGAGCACGTCGAGGCCCGCCGACAGGGCCTTGGAGCCGTCGATGTCGATGACGTACACCGGCTGCCGGGGCGCCGTGCGTGCGTCGAGCGTGTGGGCGCGGCCGTGGCTGTCGTACGCGGTGACGGTGGCCGCGTCCTCGTCCGGTCCGGCAGCCGCCACCCACGGGGTGCGCCCGGCGGACAGGGCGGCGCGCATGGAGTCGGCGCCGAGCCGCAGCCGCAGCAGGGAACCGGTGTCGGGGGCGAGGCCCTTGGCGGCGACGATCCGGCGGTCCGCGTCCTTCAGGACGGCTTGCAGGCCGCTGCCGGCCCGGGCGGCGAGGCCGGTGACGGGCACCTCCTGCGAGCCGAGCGCCGCCTCGCGTACGCGGGCACTCCACCCGCGCTGCGACAGCGAGCCGGCGACGGCACGCGCGGCGTCGTCCTCGGCCGCGGTGACCGCGGAGGCGGGCGTGCGGGTGCCGCCGTCCGCCGCGGCGGCCGACGGGGCGGCCAGGCCGGCGGTGAGGGCGACGAGGGATGCGGCGATCGAGACGGCGGCGGCGCCGCGACGGGGTCTGGGTCTCACGTGACTCGGTCCTCCTGTGGCGAAGGGTGGGTGACGCGCGAGCGGGATGGGGCCGGCCGAACGCTGTCTATGCGAGTAGACGGCCAGGCTCAGAGTGACGGAGACATGTCATTGAAGGCAAGGGGGTGGTCCTCGCGCGGCGGGTGAACTTCTCGCGAGGGGGCGGCGTGCGGAAGGGAGACGCGGCCGGGTGCCGTCGGGCTCGCGCGGTGGAACCGCCGAGCGGTGTGCCGGGTCCGGCGCCGTCCGCCTGCACGGTGCGGAGACCGCCGGCGCGGGGACCGTGTCGGACCGTGCGGGCCTGCTCAGACCGCCGCTGCCGTGAGGCCGCGCAGGAGCACCGCGGTGAAACGGGACGCCCAGTCGGTGTCGACCGGCTCACAGGAGACGAGCGTCCGGTGCACCACCGCCCCGGCGACCATGTCGAAGACCAGGTCGACCTGGGGCCCGGGCTCCCCGTCGTCGGGCGGCAGCTCGCCGCGCTCCTGGGCGCGTCTGCGTCCCTCGACGACCAGGCGTTTCTGCCGGTCCACGATCGCCTCCCGGATCCGGACGCGCAGCGCCGCGTCCTGGGTGGCCTCGGACACCACCGCCATCAGAGCGGTCTTCGCCGCCGGCAGCTCCAGCAGGGCGGCGAACTGGCGGACCACGCCCTCGACGTCGGCGGCGAGGCTGCCGCGGTCGGGCACTTCGAGTTCGTCGAAGAGTTCGGCCACCGCGTCCACGACGAGTTCGTTCTTGCCCGCCCAGCGCCGGTACAGCGTCGTCTTCGCAACCCCGGCCCGCGTCGCCACGTCCCCCAGGGTGAGCCTCGACCAGCCCAGCTCGACCAGCGCCTGCCGGGTCGCGGCCAGGATCGCGGCGTCCGCGGCAGCGCTGCGCGGGCGGCCCGAGCGGGGGGCGGGGGTGCGGCTCTGCATCCCCCGACCATAACGGGCGGGTTCTGTGTGGCCGTGAGGGAGATCACCGGGCCGCGGTGCCGCCGCGGCCCCGGTAGGCATTACGCTACGGGTCGTAGCGAAAGCCGGCGCGGGACGTGCACGGGCGAACGCGTACGCGAACGGCGAGCGGATGCGTGGGGCCGGGACAGGGCGCATTTCACATCGCTTTTCACACACGCACGGGAACGGGGGAGGATAGGCGCATGCAGCCACGGAACATGTCCATGAGCGGCGTCGTCGACCTCGCCGCGGTCAAGGCGGCCCAGGAGGCCAAGGCCAAGGCCGAGCAGACGCGCGCCGAAGCCGCCCGGCAGGGCGGAACGCGGGCCGTCTCCCCGGCCGATCTCGTCATCGACGTCGATGAGGCGGGCTTCGAGCGCGATGTCCTGCAGCGCTCCGCCGAAGTGCCGGTCGTCATCGACTTCTGGGCCGAGTGGTGTCAGCCCTGCAAGCAGCTGAGCCCGGTCCTGGAGCGGCTCGCCGTCGAGTACAACGGGCGCTTCCTGCTCGCCAAGATCGACGTCGACGCCAACCAGATGCTGATGCAGCAGTTCGGGATCCAGGGGATCCCTGCCGTCTTCGCCGTCGTGGCGGGACAGGCGCTGCCCCTCTTCCAGGGGGCCGCCGCGGAGCAGCAGATCCGGCAGACCCTCGACCAGTTGGTGCAGGTCGCCGAGGAGCGCTTCGGGCTGACCGGTCTGAGCGTCGACCCGGACGCCGAGCAGGGCGAGGCCGAGCCGGCCGAGGTGCCGGCCGGTCCTTACGACGCCCTCCTGGAGGCCGCCGTCCAGGCGCTGGACGCGGGGGACCTCGGCGGTGCGGTCCGGGCGTACCAGAACGTGCTGAGCGACGACCCGGGCAACACCGAGGCGAAACTGGGCCTGGCCCAGGCCGAGTTGCTCCAGCGGGTGCAGGGCGCCGATCCCCAGCAGGTGCGCAAGGAGGCCGCCGAGAAGCCGGCCGATGTGCAGGCGCAGATCGCCGCGGCCGACCTCGACCTGGTCGGCGGCCATGTCGAGGACGCCTTCGGGCGGCTCATCGAGACCGTGCGGCGCACGGCGGGCGAGGACCGGGACGCCGTGCGGCGCCGGCTGCTGGAGCTGTTCGAGGTGGTCGGGGCGGACGACCCGCGGGTCATCGGGGCGCGCAGGGCGCTCGCGCGGGCGCTGTTCTGAACCGGCGCCCCGGACGGGGCGAGGGTCGTGCTCTGACCAGTTGCTAAACGCAAGGGCATGTGATGCCCGCGTGAAGGATTCGCTGACGGGACGTCAGGGCGGCCGCGTTTTGCCAAATCTTGGCAATCGCGGCCGCTGTTACTCGGAGTAAATCAGGGCAGTTGGTCTGTCTGGTTTGGCCCGGATGTCAATGGTTTTGTTCTGCCCTTGAGTACGACTGAGTGTCGCGTTCTGGGATCACTGAGTCGTGCTTCGGTTATCCGGTCGTTACTAGCCAGTAACGAACCCCCTTGTGCACGCGGCCAGAATGCACCACGATCGGCGACGCTCGGTCCATTCCCGTACCCCGGCAGCCGGCCGGCGGCGCGGGACCAACTGGGTCCCCACCGAGCAGAGTCGGCGGCAGTGGCGCCGGCTCCAGGGCAGGGGGGTCTTCGTCACCACGGCGAAGCCTGCCCGGCAAGGTTGTGCGTGATGCGTGTCAGGCGCGACCAGTGGTTGTCGCTCGGGGGTGAACGCCGGTGATTTCGGGCGCGGTACGTGTCCCTGAGCGCAGGCGCTCTCCTTCCCGAGGACGTAGCACTTCTCCCATCCCTGCCCGGCCAACCCGCCGACTGGGGGCGAGTCCGGGCCAGGAGATGTACGTCCGAGAAGGAGGAAACATGGAGTCCCAGGTGCGTGGCGGGACCAGATGGAAGCGGTTCGCTGTGGTGATGGTGCCCAGCGTCGCCGCCACGGCATGCATAGGTGTGGCCCTCGGGCAGGGCGCTCTCGCGGCGTCGTTCAGTGTGTCCGGGCAGTCGTTCAAGGTGACGGCGGATTCGCTCCACGGCGTGGGCTTCGCGCAGTACGGAGCGGTCGACTCGGGGTACACCCTCTCTGGTGAGAAGGTGAGTCACCCCGTCGCGGTCTCGTCGTTCAAGAGCGCGACGATCCAGAAGATGTGCCAGTCGGTCGTCACCCCGATTCCGGTGCTCGGCGACTTCACCCTGCGGCTGGAGGCGGGGGACAGCCCGCAAGAGTCCAAGCAGGTCCAGGCCAAGAACCTGTACATCGACATTGAAGACCTTCAGGCCGACGCCACGTTCCACAACATCGACATCGGCGTGGCGGCCGGCGACACGGGCCCGGGCAAGGGAGGCAAGGGCCCGGGCATGAAGGGCGGCAAGGAGCAGGCGAATCCGAACGGATTCGCCCAGCAGGCCGAGTCCGCGGACCTGGTCGGCGTGAAGCAGACGGCGTGGGCGACCACCGCCGGAACCTTCAAGCTCAGCGGTCTGCACATGTCGCTGCACAGGGACAAGGGCGAGGGAATCGAGTGCTATTGAGCACTCACTGACGGGCGGGGGAGCCGAAGGCGCCCCCGCCCGTCCGCACTCGGGCCGCGTCTTCACACGCGGAGCACATCACCACCACAGCAATGCCGTACCAGGGAGCTGTATTCCATGAGCGCCGAGACTCCTGCCGTGCCGGGCCAGTTCACTCGCCGGAGGCTGCAGTTCCGCGCCTGGCGGGGGACCCGTCCGTTCTGGGGCGGCCTGTTCGTCCTGCTCGCCGGCTTTCCGATCATGTACTTCCCGTACGCGCATCTCCAGCTCGGGCATCTGACCCTTGCGATGTCCACCACCGCGGGAGCCGGATCCCTGATCATCGGCGTGCTCCTCGTCGTGCTGGGCATCAGTCTCTGGTTCCAGCAGCACGTACGGACTTTCGCGGGAGTCGCCGCGATCCTGCTGGCACTGGTGTCCATCCCCGTCTCCAACTTCGGCGGCTTCGTCGTCGGCTTCCTGCTCGCGCTGATCGGCGGGGCGATGGCCGTGTCGTGGGGACCGGGAGCACCGGTGGCAGCGCAGCCGGCCGCGGCGGGGATCACGGGCGAGGGCGGCGCCGCCGACGCGGTGCCGACCGGTCCGGCGAGCCCGGTCCACGAGGTGAACGACCTGTCAGGAACGAACCCGCGCAACGGCGCGAACGGGAGGCACAGTGCCGGCTGACGAGGTGACCCACGGGACCGATGTGGACGAGTCCCGTGCGAGAACCGGGCCACGCCACGCGGCACCGAGAAAGCCGCTGTTCACCAGGTTCCACATGCCCGCCGGCAAGGCGATAGCGTCCGTGGCGATGCCGACGGCGGTCATCATGGGCATGGGGTTCACGTCCACGCTCGCCCTCGCCGACAACAACGACGCGTCGGCCAAGTCGTCGAAGAGTCTGACGGCCGACGAGTACAAGGACTGCGTCACGGCCCTGAAGGCGTCGCCGGAGGCCTCGGCCTCGGCCTCGCCGTCACCGTCCGGTTCGCCCAGCGCGAGCAAGTCCCCGGACCAGGCCACGCCCAGCCCCTCGGCCTCCGCCAGCGGCGCCAAGGACGGGTCGCGCAAGGCTTCTTCGTCGGATTCAGGTTCCGACGACAAGGCCACCCCTCGTCCGTCCGCGTCCAAGCCGGCCTCGTCGGCGAGCGGTTCGGGCGCCGCGGGCTCGGGCGCCGCCACGCCCAGCCCGTCGGCGTCCGCGGGCGGCGGGCTGCTCGGCTCGCTCGGGGACACGCTCACCGGCATCTTCACCGGAGGCGCCAAGGGCACGAACTCCTCGCCGAGCGCGAGCGCGAGCCCCACACCCTCCCCGTCGGCGTCCGCGACGGATTCCGCGACGGATTCCGCCGACGGCAAGGACGCCGGGGGAGGCAAGACGCCCGGCGACACCGTCAAGGACACAGTCGACAAGGTCACCAAGTCGGTCGGGGACACCGTCAAGGACACCACCGGCAAGGTGTCCAAGACGGTGAAGGACACCACGGACACGGTGGACGAGGCGGCCGGCTCCCTCGCCTCGCCCAGCCCGTCGGCGAGCGCTTCCGACGACTGCCCTCTCGCCAGTGACGACACGGGCGGGGTCGACAACAAACTGCCGGTGGCCGACGACCCCTGGCACCTGGACGCCAGTTCGCTGCTCCTGAAAGACGCCGACTACCAGGGCATCGTCGAGGTGAAGTGCGCCAACGGGACCACCAAGAAGGTGCTGAAGTACGTCATCTCCGGCGGTACCGACATCGGTGACCTGCACCAGACGGTTATGGACAAGGACGCGGGCAAGACCTACCACGTGCAGGCCGCGGCCGGTTCGACGTCCACGATCCGCGACGGTGACACGGTGATGTACACGGAGAGCATCTCCGGGAACCTGTTCGGTCTGATCCCCGTGACGTTCAGCCCGGACAGTCCGCCGCCGCTGAACATCCCGCTGATCTATTTCACCAACGTGAAGGTGATCCAGGCCGCCCAGTTCGGGGGCAGCCTGCACGTGCCCGGCATGCACGTGTACACCACCGACTGAGCGCCTCCGCAAGCCCGTTCGGGAGCCGCACGAGCTGTGGCCCGGCCGCCCGCCCAGGCGGGGCCGGGCCACAGTGCTGTGCGCGGCCGGTGACACGGCACGGCATGGGCCCACGGGGAAGCCGGCCACCGGCACCCCGGAGAAACAGCGAGGGTGCCCTCTGTCACAGGGGACGCCCTCGCTGTCGTACCAAGCCCTTGTGGGGCTCGTTACTTGGTCTCGCCGCCCAGGTGGTGGACGCGGACCATGTTCGTGGTGCCGGGGACCCCGGGGGGCGAGCCGGCGGTGATGATGAACGTGTCACCCGTGTCGAACCGGCCCAGCTTGGCGACCTCCTGGTCGACCAGGTCGACCATCTCGTCGGTGCTGTCCACGATCGGGACGACGTGGGAGTCGACACCCCAGCTGAGCGTCAGCTGGTTGCGGGTGGACTCGTCCGGGGTGAAGGCGATGATCGGCTGGACCGCGCGGTAGCGGCACAGGCGGCGGGCGGTGTCGCCGGACTGGGTGAAGGCGATCAGGCCCTTGCCGCCGAGGAAGTCCGCGATCTCACAGGCCGCGCGGGCGACCGAACCGCCCTGCGTGCGCGGCTTCTTGCCCTGGACCAGCGGCTGGAGGCCCTTGGAGAGCAGTTCCTCGTCGGCCGCGGCGACGATCCGCGACATCGTCCGGACGGTCTCGACCGGGTACGCGCCCACGCTCGACTCGGCGGACAGCATCACCGCGTCGGCGCCGTCCAGGATCGCGTTGGCCACGTCGGACGCCTCGGCGCGGGTCGGGCGGGAGTTGGTGATCATCGACTCCATCATCTGGGTCGCCACGATCACCGGCTTGGCGTTGCGCCGGCACAGCTCGATCAGGCGCTTCTGCACCATGGGGACCTTCTCCAGCGGGTATTCGACGGCGAGGTCGCCACGGGCGACCATCACGCCGTCGAACGCCATCACGACGTCCTCCATGTTCTCGACCGCCTGCGGCTTCTCCACCTTGGCGATGACCGGGACGCGGCGGCCCTCCTCGTCCATCACCTTGTGGACGTCGGCCACGTCCCGGGCGTCCCGGACGAAGGACAGCGCGACCATGTCGCAGCCCATGCGCAGTGCGAACCGCAGGTCGTCGATGTCCTTGTCGCTGAGCGCCGGCACGTTCACGGCCGCGCCGGGCAGGTTGATGCCCTTGTGGTCGGAGACCACGCCGCCCTCGATGACGATCGTGCGCACCCGGGGGCCCTCGACGTCCAGGACCTTCAGTTCGACGTTGCCGTCGTTGATCAGCACCTGGTCGCCGCGCGACACGTCACCCGGCAGGCCCTTGTACGTCGTGCCGCAGATGTTCTTGTCGCCGGGGACGTCCTCGGCCGTGATGATGAACTCGTCGCCGCGCTCCAGCTCCACCGGGCCCTCGGCGAAGGTCTCCAGCCGGATCTTGGGGCCCTGGAGGTCGGCGAGGACGCCGACGGCACGGTTGGTCTCCTTGGCCGCGGCGCGGACGCGGTCGTACCGCGCCTGGTGCTCGGCGTGCGATCCGTGGCTGAAGTTGAACCGTGCCACGTTCATGCCCGCCTCGATCATGGAGACGAGCATCTCGTGGGAGTCGACCGCAGGGCCGAGAGTACAAACGATTTTCGAACGGCGCATGGGGCGATCCTATCGGTTTGTTTCGCTACGGAATATTCCGTCTGGTGGAAGGAACAAATGGGCGGGTTCGCGCTCAGGCGAGTGCCGGTCGAATTCCTCAGTCGCCCTTTCTCACCACAGCGTAGGTCTGTGCGGCAATCTCCCATTCCTCGTCCGTCGGAACCACGGCCACCGCCACCCGCGCACCGGCCGGTGAGATGAGCCTGGCCCCGTCGCCCGGCGCGGTGTTCGACTCTGGGTCGACCGCCAGGCCCAGCCCCGCCAGGCCCTCGACGGCCGCCGCCCGCACCGGTGCCGCGTTCTCCCCGACCCCGGCGGTGAAGGCGACCGCGTCCACCGTGCCGAGCACCGCGTAGTAGGCGCCGAGGTATTTCCTCAGCCGGTGCACGTAAATGTCGAAGGCGAGCCGTGCCCCGGCGTCGCCCGCGTCGATCCGCCGTTGGATCTCCCGCATGTCGTTGTCGCCGCACAGGCCGAACAGACCGCTCCTCTTGTTGAGAAGAGTGTCGATCTCGTCCATGGACATTCCGCCAACGCGTCGCAAATGGAAGATGACGGCCGGATCCAGGTCGCCCGACCGGGTCCCCATCACCAGTCCCTCCAGGGGCGTCAGGCCCATCGAGGTGTCCACGCAGCGCCCGCCGCGCACGGCCGAGGCCGACGCCCCGTTGCCCAGGTGCAGCACGATGACGTTGACCTCCTCCGGTGCCCTGCCCAGCAGCCGTGCGGTGGCCCGGGAGACGTATGCGTGCGAGGTGCCGTGGAAGCCGTAGCGCCGTACCCGGTACCGGTCCGCGAGCCTCGTGTCGATCGCGTAGCGGGCCGCGTACTCCGGCATCGTGGCGTGGAACGCCGTGTCGAAGACCGCGACCTGGGGCAGGTCCGGGCGCAGCGCCCGGGCCGTGCGGATGCCGGTGAGGTTCGCGGGGTTGTGCAGCGGCGCGAGCGGGATCAGCCGCTCGATCTCGGTGACCACCGAGTCGTCGATGACGGTGGGTTCGGTGAAGAACAGGCCGCCGTGCACCACGCGGTGCCCGATCGCGGCCAGCTCCGGCGAGTCCAGGCCCATGCCGTCCCGGGACAGTTCCCCGGCTACGGCCTTGAGAGCGGTGTCGTGGTCCGCGACCGGACCGTCGTGCCGCCGCGTCCTGCCGGTGGCCAGGCAGGTGTGCCGCAGCCGGGAGGTCCGCTCGCCGATGCGCTCCACCAGGCCGACGGCGAGCCGGCCGCCGCCGTCGGCCATGTCCAGCAACTGGTACTTCAGCGACGACGAACCGGAGTTGAGGACGAGGACCCGGGAGGCGGGGCCGGCCGGGCGCGGCCCGTCGGACCGGGCGGCGGCGGGCGAGGGATGGGCGGTCACGGGGCGGCTGCCTCCTCGTGCGGGGGCGGGACGGTCTGCTGGGCCTGGATCGCCGTGATGGCGACGGTGTTGACGATGTCCTGGACGAGCGCGCCCCGGGACAGGTCGTTGACCGGCTTGCGCAGGCCCTGGAGCACCGGTCCGACGGCGATCGCGCCGGCCGAGCGCTGCACGGCCTTGTAGGTGTTGTTGCCGGTGTTGAGGTCCGGGAAGATCAGCACGCTCGCCTGCCCGGCCACCTCGGAGTCCGGCAGCTTGGCCGCGGCGACCGTGGGTTCCACGGCCGCGTCGTACTGGATCGGCCCCTCGATCTTCAGGTCGGGCCGCCGGGCCCGGACCAGCCGGGTGGCCTCGCGCACCTTGTCGACGTCGGCGCCGGCACCGGACGTACCGGTGGAGTACGACAGCATCGCGATCCGTGGCTGGACGCCGAACTGCCGGGCGGTGGCCGCCGACTGGACCGCGATGTCGGCGAGCTGCTCGGCGTCCGGATCCGGGTTGACCGCGCAGTCGCCGTAGACCAGCACCTTGTCGGCGAGGCACATGAAGAAGACCGACGAGACGATCGACGCCTGCGGGCGGGTCCTGATGATCTCGAACGCGGGCCGGATGGTGGCCGCCGTGGAGTGCGCGGAGCCGGAGACCATGCCGTCCGCCAGGCCCTCCTGGACCATCAGGGTGCCGAAGTAGTTCACGTCGGCGACGACGTCGTAGGCCAGCTCGGCGGTGACGCCCCGGTGGGCGCGCAGCCGGGCGTAGCGCTCGGCGAACACCTCGCGCAGCTCGGACGCGGCCGGGTCGATCAGCTGGGCCTCGCGCAGGTCGATGCCGAGGTCGGCGGCCTGCCTGCGGATCCGGTCGACGGGCCCGAGCAGGGTGAGGTCGCACACACCGCGGCGCAGCAGCACCTCGGCGGCGCGCAGCACCCGCTCCTCGGTGCCCTCCGGCAGGACCACCCGGCGCCGGTCCGCGCGGGCCTGCTCCAGGAGCTTGTGCTCGAACATCATCGGGGTGACCCGGCCGCTGCTCGGCGCGGAGACCCGCTCCAGCAGGGCACCGGTGTCGGCATACCGCTCGAACAGACCGAGCGCGGTCTCCGCCTTGCGCGGGGTGTCCGCGCTCAGCTTGCCCTCCAGCGAGAACAGCCGCTCGGCGGTGGGGAAGCTGTTGCCGGCCACGGACAGCACCGGGGTGCCCGGGGCGAGGCGGGCGGCCAGGGTGAGGACCCCGTCCGGGGGACGCTCGTCCAGGGTGAGCAGCACACCGGCTATCGGCGGGGTCCCGGCGCTGTGCGCGGCGAGCGAGCCGACGACCAGGTCGGCCCGGTCGCCCGGGGTCACCACGAGACAGCCCGGGGTCAGGGCCGCCAGCAGGTTGGGCAGCATGGCACCGCCGAAGACGAAGCCGAGCGCGTCCCGGGCCAGCCCCGTCTCGTCGCCGAGCAGCACCTCGGCGTCGAGGACCCGACCGATCTGCGCGACGGTCGGCGCCGCCAGGGCGGGATCGTCGGGCAGGACGAAGCAGGGCACCGGCAGCCGGCCGGTGAGCCGCTCGGCGATCTCGTCGCGGTCCTCGCCGGCCACCCGGTTGGCGACCATCGCCTGCACGTCGCAGCCCAGCCCGGCGTACGCCCGGAAGGCGTTGCGGGTCTCGGCCAGGACGGATTCGGTGCTCTGCCCCCGGCCGCCCACCACCGGGATCACCGAGGCGCCGAACTCGTTGGCGAGCCGGGCGTTGAGGGACAGCTCGTCCGGCAGCTGGGTGTCGGCGAAGTCGGTGCCGAGGACCAGGACGACGTCGTAGTCGCGGGCGACCAGGTGGAAGCGGTCGACGAGGGCGGACACCAGGTCGTCGGTGCCGTGCTCGGCCTGGAGGGCGGAGGCGTCGTGGTAATCCATGCCGTATCCGGTCGCCGGGTCCTGGGCGAGCCGGTAGCGCGCCCGCAGCAACTCGAAGAGGCGGTCGGGCCTGTGGTGCACCAGCGGACGGAACACGCCGACCCGGTCGACCTGCCGGGTCAGGAGCTCCATGACGCCCAGCTCGACGACCTGGCGGCCGTCGCCGCGGTCGATCCCGGTCACGTACACACTGCGGGTCACACGTACCCTCCGTCCCTTATTTCGCGCATTTCCGATAATTCCGGAAATGCGCGGATAGGCAGATTCTCCCGATATGGCCGGTGCGCAGAAAACCGCCCGTCCGGGTGGGCGGCGCCCACTTGACAATACCTTCGGCCGCGGATAATGCGCTTGTCAGGGCCACCGCTCTGCCCCCTTGCGGACCATGAAACAATCGGACTTGCTCACCGGCGTCAACAGCGAGCAGGAGACACAGCAGGATGCGCATCGGAGTTCTCACCGCAGGCGGCGACTGCCCCGGCCTGAACGCCGTGATCCGGTCGGTCGTGCACCGCGCGGTCACGCACTACGGCGACGAGGTGATCGGCTTCGAGGACGGTTACCGCGGGCTCCTCGACGGCCACTACCGCACCCTCGACCTGGACGCGGTCAGCGGCATCCTCTCCCGCGGCGGCACCATCCTCGGCTCCTCGCGGCTGGAGCGCGACCGGCTGCGCGAGGCGTGCGAGCGGGCCACCGACATGGTCGGCGAGTTCGGGATCGACGCGCTGATCCCGATCGGCGGCGAAGGCACCCTGACCGCGGCCCGGATGCTTTCCGACGCCGGCCTGCCGGTCGTGGGCGTCCCGAAGACGATCGACAACGACATCTCCGCCACCGACCGCACCTTCGGCTTCGACACCGCCGTCGGCGTCGCCACCGAGGCGATGGACCGCCTCAAGACCACCGCCGAGTCCCACCAGCGGGTGATGGTCGTCGAGGTCATGGGCCGGCACGCGGGCTGGATCGCCCTGGAGTCGGGCATGGCCGGCGGCGCCCACGGCATCTGCCTGCCCGAGCGGCCGTTCCACCCGAGCGACCTGGTCGCGATGGTCGAGGAACGGTTCGACCGCGGCAAGAAGTTCGCGGTCATCTGCGTCGCCGAGGGCGCCCACCCCGTCGAGGGCTCCATGGACTACGGCAAGGGCGAGATCGACCAGTACGGCCACGAGCGCTTCCAGGGCATCGGCACGGCCCTGGCGTACGAGCTGGAGCGGCGGCTCGGCAAGGAGGCCAAGCCGGTCATCCTCGGGCACGTCCAGCGCGGCGGCACCCCGACCGCGTACGACCGGGTGCTCGCCACCCGCTTCGGCTGGCACGCGGTGGAGGCCGCGCACCAGGGCCGGTTCGGGCGGATGACCGCGCTGCGCGGCACCGACATCGTGATGGCGCCGCTCGCCGAGGCGGTCACCGAGCTGAAGACGGTGCCCAAGGACCGGATGGACGAGGCGGAGTCGGTCTTCTGACGGGGCATCTCACCGGGCGCGGGGCGGTTGGTGCGGTCTGCTGGGGCACCATTGGGCAACGGCCACCGGGGTGGGTGTAAACGGTCGGGCAGGCGCCGGTCGGGCGCAGTGGGGACACCTCGTCGGCCGGGCCGGTGATGGGCTGGTCGCAGCGGCGGCAGATCCTCACCGGGTGCCTCCTCGGTGTCGGGGGCACTGGCACGGCGGGTAGCCGTCCGTGAGCGGTGGCAGTTCTGCGGCGGGTGTGACGACAACCTTTCCGCCGTCGCGGGTGATCTTCCCGCGACGGTCGACCTGGTAGACCCGGATGGTCATGCAGCCGTCGAGTCGGGGCCTTACGCGGGCGGGGTTTTTGTCCGGGGTCATCGTCGGCAGTCCCTCACCAGTCGGTACAGGCTGCGGCCGACGATGCAGCCGGCGGCCGTTTCCTGTGCCCGGCACAGGCTGCACGCCGGCGCGTGTGCGAACAGGCCGTGGTGGGCGCGTTCGGCGACGCAGGCGCGGCAGGCCCGGGGGAACCAGGTCATCCCGGAAACCGCCGACGAGCCGTCCACGGGGGAGCGCTGCCGGCCGAAGTCGACGGCGGCGTCGGCGGTCAGCCGTTTGTCGCACCACAGGCACTCGGCACCGCGCACCTTGTCGTCGGCGAGGCCGTCCAGGGCGGGCAGTGCCAGGACCTCAAGAACCTCGGTGGGGACTTCCTGAAGCGCGCTGCTCATCTGATCACCCCGTATACCGGCCGGACGATCCTGTACGGCATGTCACTCCTTCACCAGTCGGCCACGCCCCGGGACCAGTCGCACGGTCGCCGGGACTTCCTTCGGCCGGGATTTCGGGCTGCTCACGTCGGCACTCGCACGTGACGACCGGCCACATACGAGTCGCACCACGCACGACGACTCTCCCTGCCTACGCAAAAGCCCAGCGGCAGATCCGCAGTGAAAGCAGGCCAGGCCGTGAAGACGGGCGATATTCACTTCGCGGTCTATGACCATCGGCGGGGGTAGGGGTGCGTCAGGCATCCCAGGTCCCAGCTGCTCGGCATTCGCGTGCGACAGATGGTGGCCCTACCAGCACGGCACAAGTACCCCGGTGAGGGGTAGTCAGGTGGCCGCGCACCACTCCGCGAAGTTGCTGAGGTCTTCGGCGTCCGCACGCTTCAGCCGACGCAGCGTCGCCGCGTCCTGCCGAACCCACGGATGCTCCCGGGTGTGCTGCGGCGCGATCCGCCGCGCGACCTTCAGCGCCTCGAACGCATCGTCCGGACGGCCGGCCCACAGCTGTGCGCGGCCCATCTCGATGTAGAACCCCGACCGTCGCTCCGCAGGGAGACTGTGTGGAGGCGCCCACTCGCGGGCGACGTCCAAGGCACGTCCCGCGTGCTCGTCGCCGAGGCTCACCGCCACCGAGACCTCATGGACGCGCACGGAGTCCGGGCCGAACGCGGTCCCGCAGTAGACGTCCTCACGGACCCGGTCGCCCAAGGCGCGGGCCTCCGACAAGTGCGTGCCAGCCGCAGACCCGTCGCCCGCCCGGCCGGCGATGACCGCGGCCCGCATGTGCAGCGCGCCACGTGCGGCCGTCGCCGGAGTGCCGTCCGGCGCGGGGGCGGCGTCGATGGCTTCCTCAAGCGCACGCAACCCAGTGGCATGCGCACGGGCGACGAAGAACGTCTCGGTGCGCACATAGGCGACGGACGACGTGAGCACCGGGTCCTCGGCGACGGGGACAGCCCACCGCATCAGCTCGATCATCCGGGCGGACAGGTCCCTGGCGCCGGCCTTGTACGCGACTGCGTCTGCCGAACGGGCCGCCCGCACCAACAGGTCCGCCCACTGACGACGTTCGCCGTCTGTTGCTGCGTGGTAGCCGCGCAGCAGCTCCGGTAGCAGGCCGGGGAGCGCCCGGGCGATCCGGGTGTACTGCGCGGCCAGGCGCCACCCGGCCGCCTCCTCGACAGCCACGCGCAGTTGCGGCAGTGTGCGGACAGGGGCGTCGTCGGGGAGGTCGTAGGCGGCGATCGCGCCGGACAGAGCGGGCAGCGCGGCGTGGACTCGCGACTGGGTCACCTCGCGGTCACCTAGCAGGCGCCCCGGGTCGACGCCGAGCGCGTCCGCGATGGCTTCCAGGGTGTCGGTGCTGACACCGCGCTCCCCGCGTTCAATTTTGCGGATGGTGCCCAGTGCTACGCATGCGGCATCGGCGAGCTGCTGCTGTGTCATTCGCGGGCGTGCCACGCTCCGGTAGTAGGCGATGCGCTCGCCGACGGAACGTACGGACATGTAGGCCCCCGAACTGTCCTGGATCTGCCACCGTATCGCTGCCCAGGTGGTTCGTAAGGGAGGTCAGGCAGAGACGATCCCCACGAGGTCAAGCAGGCTGTCGATCCGGTAGTCCGCCGAGGCCGCCTCCGAGGTTCCAGCCCAGAGGTTGCCCCAAGGGCCGCGCCGCAGATGCGCGGAGGGCAGCCCGGCGGCATGTGCGGGGCCGACGTCGTTTGCTGGGTGGTCGCCGACGTACAAGGAAGTCGCCGCGTCCAGGCCGGCCGCCGTCAGTACCCGTTCGAAGAACTCCGATGCCGGTTTCGCCGCGCCCAGTTCGCCGGACGTGGTGATGAGGTCCGCGGGCAAGTCCAGTCCGCGTAGCAACTCCCCGGCGCGGGCGGTCTGGTTGCCTGCGACGACGACGCGAACGCCGAGTTCGCGGAGTGCGGAGAAGGCGGGGCGGACGTCGTCGTACAGGTCGCTCTCGTCGAGGTACTCGCCGCGGTCGGCAGCTTCCCTGGCGGCGTACTCGGCGGGGATGTCGATGCCGGGGCGTAGCAGGCGCAGTGCTTCGGCGTTGTCGTCTCCGCGCGCGACTACGGCGCCGACGAGGGCTGAGAGAGTGTGACGGGGGACGTCGAGCCAGTCGGCCCAGGCCGCCCAGTACCGGTCATCTCGGGTGATCGTCTCGCCGACGTCGAAGATCACAGCGCGAATCATGGTCGGGAGCGTACCCGGGCATGACGAAACGGCCCCCACTGCCCGAAGGCGAATTCCAGGAGCTGCGTTGCTACCCGGGTCAGGTCGTCGCTCACCCACCGCTGGGCGTTGTTCATCCCGGCGTGCCACCCAGTCGTGCAACGAGTGGGCGCGTCAGTCTTCCGTCCTGGCGTGGCGTCTGGACGGAAGACCGCGGTCACAGCTTCGCCGCCCCAGCCGCCGTGCATGAGTGTGGTGTCAGCCCTTGACCGCGCCGCCCAGCGCGAACCCTCCCCCCAGCCGCCGGGCGACCAGCACGTACAGCAGGATCACCGGCGTCGAGTAGACCACCGAGAACGCGGCCAGCTGCCCGTACGCCACCATCCCCCGGTTGCCGAAGAACTCGTTGATGCTGACCGAGGCGGGCAACTGGTCCGGGCTGAGCAGCAGCATGAACGGGACGAAGAAGTTGCCCCACATCGCCACGAACGAGAACACGGTGACGACGGCGACCCCCGGGCCCATCAGCGGCAGCACGATCCGCACGAGCGACTGGAGCGAGGACGCGCCGTCCGTCCACGCCGCCTCCTCCAGTTCTTTCGGCACGCCGTCCATGAAGTTCTTCATCAGCCAGATGGCGAACGGGAGCTGGGAGGCGGCGAAGAACAGGATCGTGCCCTGCCTGGTGTCGATCAGGTTCACCTGGACGAACAGCGCGTAGACCGGGACCATGATCGCGGTGATGGGCAGGCTCGTGGCGAACAGGATCGCCAGCAGGAACGGGCGGTTCAGGCGGGAGCGGAACCGGGACAGCGGATAGGCCGCCAGCACCGCGCACACCACCGTCAGCAGCGTCGCGCCGCCGCACAGGACGAAGCTGTTGAGCAGCGGCGTGAAGGTGACGTCCGCGTTCAGGACGGCGTCGAAGTTGTCCAGGGTGAGCCCGTCGGGGGCCTTCACCCTGAGGTCGGCGTCAGGATCCAGGGCGGACAGCACCACCCACAGGAGCGGCAGCGCGAACGCGGCGGCCACGACCAGCAGGCCGGCGTCGGCGGCCAGCCGGTGACGGGTGCGGCGGGTGGCGAGGGGGCGGGGCACGGGGCGTCAGACCTCCGTCCGCAGCAGGCGCAGATAGACCACGGAGAACAGAGAACCGACCAGGAGCAGCAGCAGGGCCACCGCGGTGCCGTAGCCGATCATGCTGTTCTGGAACGCCTGCTCGTACATGAACAGGGGCAGGGTCTGGCTCCGGTCGCCCGGACCGCCCCGCGTCATCACCCAGATCAGCCCGAACACCGACAGCGTCTGCAGGGTGTTGAGCATCAGGTTGGTGCCGATGGAGCGGCGGATCATCGGGAGCGTGATGTGCCACATGCGGCGCCAGCCGCCCGCGCCGTCCACCTCCGCCGCCTCCGTGATCTCCTTCGGGATCTCACCGAGCGCCGCCGAGTAGACCAGCATCGAGAAGGCCGTGCCGCGCCACACGTTCGCGAACGACACGGCCAGGATCGGCAGCGTGAACAGCCAGTTCTGGGACGGCAGGTGCAGCCAGTCCAGGAGGGCGTTCAAGGTGCCCTCGCGGCGGAAGAACGCGTACAGCAGGAAGCCCGCCACGACCTCCGGCAGCACCCAGGCCGTGACCACCACGCCCCCGGTCAGGGTGCGCACCGGCTTCGAGGCCCGCCGCATCAGCGCGGCCAGCGCAAGCCCCAGGGTGTTCTGGCCGACCAGCGACGACAGCACGGTGAACACCAGCGTCAGCCATACGGCGTTCAGGAACTGCTCGTCCCCGAACGCCTGGCGGAAGTTGGCGAACCCGACGAACGACGAGTGCGCCTGGCCGGTCAGCTGGAGGTCGGTGAAGGCGATGTAGACGCAGTAGGCGATGGGTCCCGCCAGGAACAGCAGCAGGACCACCAGGGCGGGGGCCACGGGCAGCGCCCGGCCGAGCGGGCGCAGCAGCCCGCGCGGACGGGACTGCGCCACGGGTCGGGCGGGCGCGGGGCCCGGTGCGGCCGGTGCCCGGCCCGGGCCCGGGTGCGGTGCGGTGGTCATGGCCGTTAGCCGCCGGTCACTTCTCGGTGACCTGGTTGTCGGTCGCGGCCTTCAGCGCGTCGTCGTACGCGCTCGCCGCCTCGTCGACCGACGCGTCGCCCGTCGTCACGCTCTCCATCGCCTCCTGGACGGCGGTGGAGACCTTCGGGTACGCCGGATAGGCGGGCCGGTAGTGCGTGCTGGACACGAGGTCGGTGAAGAACTTGATGCCGGGCTGCGCCGACACGTACGCGGGGTCGGCCGCCACGTCCTTGCGGACGGCGATGCCGGAGTTGGCGATGTACCACTTCTGCGCGTTCGCCTTCGTCTGCATCACCTTGACGAAGTCGAAGGCCAGGTCGGGGTTGCCCGACTTGGCGGGGATCGCCCAGGTCCAGCCGCCCGACATGCTCACCTTGCCCGGGGCCTGGCCGGCTTGCGTGGGCATGGCGGCCAGACCGAGCCGCTTCGACCACTCGGGCCACTCGTGGCCGCTGCCCGGCAGCCAGTCCTGCGGCAGCCACGAGCCGTCGAGGGCGATGCCGAGCTTGCCCTTGGGCAGGAGTTCACCGCGGACCCGGGTCATGATGTTGGGGTCGAGGGCATCCGGCACGTCCGGGCCGAGCTTCTCCTTGTAGACGGTCTCGACGAACGACAGCGCGTCCTTGAAGCCCTGCCCCGCGGTGATCCACTTCTTGGACGCGGTGTCGTACAGCGGATCCGTGGAGCCGTCGCCGGTGCCGTACAGCAGCATCTCGAAGCCCTGCATCGTGGCGGCCTCGCCGACCGGCTTGCCCGTGTACACGTTGAGCGGGATGACGCCCGGCACCTTCGCCTTGACGGCGCGGGCGGCGGCCAGCACGTCGTCCCAGGTCTTCGGCTGCCAGTCGGCCGGGAGTCCGGCCTTCGCGAACACCTGCTTGTCGTACCAGAGTCCCCGGGTGTCGGTGCCGTCCGGGACGCCGTACGTCTTGCCGTCCTCGCCCCGGGCCGCGGACTTGGCGGTGTCGATGAACTGGTTCCAGTCCGGCCACTTGGCGAGGTAGGGGTCGAGGGGCTTCAAGTACCCGCTGGTGATGTCGGAGTTGATGAGGAAGGTGTCCTCGTAGACCAGGTCGGGCGCGGTCTTGGGGGAGCGGAGCATCTGCTGGAGCTTGGTGTAGTACTCCGAGTCCGCGGCCTTGATCGGCACGAACTCGACCTTCTTGCCCGGATACTGCTTCTCGAACTGCTTCTTGATGCCGGTGAGGTAGGTGTCCATCACCTTGACGGAGTTGTCCGTCGACTGCTTGAAGCTGATCTTCACGGTGTCCGGACTGCTGCCGGATCCGCCGCCGCACGCGGTGAGCGCGGTGGCGGCGAGGGCGGCGGAGAGGAGGGCGGTGAGGGCAGCGGTGGGACGCACGGGCAGGACCTCCTACGGGCGCACGGCGTTGTGGCCTGGTGGTTCCGTGAAGGTAGGAGGAATGGTCCAGCCAGGTCAATGCATGTGCGGTGGATTGCTCACCGAGATCGTCGCGGCGCCGTGCGCTGTGCGGTCAGCGACGGTGTCTGTCGTCCCGGTGGCCGGGGCCGACCGTTTTGCCGATGACGGGTCCGTGGAAGGTCGCGCCCCGGAAGTCGATGTGGTCGCCGCCGTAGGATCCCCCCGAGTCATCCGAGGGGTGAGCGGTGCCGCCGCCGTCGTCCGGCGCGTGCCGGCGCAGCACCGCCACCGCGACGGCCGCCGCCTGCCCGGCCGCCCGCTGCTGGGAGCCCGCGGCGTCGGCCCGCTGCTTGTCCCCGTCGGCGCGGTCGCTGATGCCGCGGATGACCAACGCGTCGACCTGCCCGCTCAGATGGGCCGCGTGGACCGCCCCCGCCCCCTCCGTCTCGATCGCCGCCGCGTCGTTGTAGTGCGCGTGCAGCCGCCGGGTGAGGCCGGACGCGGCGTCGCCCAGGACCACGTCACCGGTGGCGACCGGCTTGAAGTGGGCGCGGACGCCGGGCATGTCCCGCACCGCCGAACGGGCCGCCTGCACCAGCGCGTTGGAGCCGAACCAGGACTCCGGCCGGACCAGCAGGCCCTCGGGCGTCTGCTTGCCGCCGTGGACGGCGTACACCTTGGTGCCCACCACCACGTCACCGAGGGCGATGTCGTCCTTCAGGGCGCCCGCCACGCCGACGAACAGGACGGCCCGCGGGCGCAGCCAGTCGATGAGCGGGGCGGTGAGCGCGGCGGCCGTCCTGGCGCCCTCGCCCAGCTCGGCCACGGCCACCTGCCAGGAACTCCCGGGCAGCTGCCCCACCTCGACCCGGGTGCCGCCCGCGTGGACCCGTTCCCGGCGCCCGGCCACATGGACGCGCACCGCCGCGTACTCCAGCGCGAGCGCGGTCAGGACGAGAGCGGTGGGCGGGGTCTGCGGCACACTGTCAAGGTACTGCCGGGGGAAGGGGCGCCGGTGCCGGAACGAGACGTCAGCGTGGGCCAGTTGCTGCTCGCCGAGTACCAGACCGTCAAGGACGAGCAGAAGACCCGGATCGGCTTCCGGGACAACCTGCTGTACGTCACCCTCACCGTGGTGGCCGCCGTCGTCGCCGCGGCGGCCCAGGCCGGGCGGCCCGCCATGCTGCTCGCGCTGCCGCCGGTGTGCGTGGTCCTCGGCTGGACCTACCTGGTCAACGACCAGAAGATCTCCGCGATCGGCGCCTACGTCCGCGAGGACCTCGGCCCCAGGCTCGCCCGGCTCGCGGACACCGACGAGGCGTTCGCCTGGGAGTCGGCCCACCGCACCGACGCCCGCCGCGGCACCCGCAAGGCCCTCCAGTGCCTCGTCGACCTGCTCGCCTTCTGCCTCGTACCGCTGGCCGGGCTCACGGTCTACTGGGCCGCCGCAGCCACTGGCGGCGGCCTGCTCGCGATGTCGGTCGTGGAGGCCCTGGCGGTGCTCGGACTCGGCTGGCAGGTCCTGTCGTACGCGGGATACCTCGGATCCGGGTGACGCGGGGCGTACGGTGTGGTCCGCTGACCGACGAGGGGCGGGGGCACGATGCGCGGTGAGTACGGGGACCACATCGACCTCGGCCGTTCGGACTTCCACGGCCCGGTCATCGGCAAGGTCGAGACGGTGCACCAGCACGGACCCGCCCCCACCGCACTCGACTCCCTGCCCGCCGGGCCGCCCGGCTTCACCGGCCGTGAGCCCGAACTGCGCGCCCTGCTGGCGGCCCTCGGCCCCTCGCCCCGCGCCGCCACCGGCGATGCGGCCTCCGGGCCCGATGCGGCCCCGGGGCCCGATGCGGCCTCCGGGCCCGTCATCGTCCTCTCCGGTCTCGGCGGCATCGGCAAGACCGCGCTGGCGCTGCGGGCGGCGCACCAGGCGTGCGAGCGGGGCGGGTTTCCCGGCGGCACCCTCTTCGTCGACCTGCACGGCTACGACCACACGCCGACCACGGCGGACCTGGCCCTGCTGTCCGGGGAGCCGGGGCGCCCCGTTCACGAACTCGCCGCCGAACTGGCCGACTGCCGCAGCCGGATCGACCTGCTGGACGACGGGGAGCGCAGCGTGCGGGCCGCGTTCGGCCTCTCCTACCGGCGGTTGCCCGCGGCGCAGGCACGGCTGCTGCGCCTGCTCGCCCTCATGCCCGGCGAGGAGTCGGACCTCGACGCCGTCACCGCCGCCCTCGGTGCCGGTGATGGCACGCCGGGCCTGCTGTCCGCCGTGGAACGCGCCCACCTGGTGGAACGGGGGAGCCGCCGCGGACGCCATCGGCTGCACGACCTGGTCCGGGAGTACGCGTCCGGGGAAGCCACCGCCGCGGAACGTGCCGACGGCCGGGCGAGGGTGCTGGCCTTCTGCCTCCGGCGGGCCCGGGCGGCGGACTCGCACGTGCGGTACGGGGCCGGGGAACCGGCGGCCACGCCCTTCCGGGACCGTACCGAGGCATTGGCCTGGCTGGACGAGGAACGCACCGCTCTGGTGGCCGCGACCGGGTGGGCCGCCGAACCGCACCTCGCGTCCGACGCCGTGGAACTGGCCGCCGTGCTCGGCGCCTACCTCGGGTTCAGGCGGTACTTCGACGACGGGGCAAGCGTGTTCCGGGCAGCCCGGGCCGCCGCGCACCGCGCGGGTGACCGGCGCCGGGAGGCGGACGCCTGGAACCAGTTGGGCGTCATGCTGCGGGGGAGCGGCCGGCTGCGGGAGGCGTTCGAGGCGGCCCGGCGGGCCGTCGCCCTGTACCACGAGCTGCGGCACGCGGGCGGCAAGGGCATGGCCGTCTCCAACCCGGCCGCCGTGCTCGAAGCCACCGGCCGGCCCGATGAGGCCGTAGCCGCCTTTCAGTGCGCTCTGAAGCTGTTGCGGCAGGCGGGCGACCGGTACAGCGAGGCCGGTGCCTGGAACAACCTGGCGCCGGCGCTCCGCAAGGCCGCCCGGACACCGGAGGCCCTCGACGCGCTCCGCCGTGCGCTGGACCTCTACCAGGAGTTGGGCGACTGCCCGCGCGAGGGCCGGGCCTGGCACAACTACGCCGTCGCGCTCAACGCGGCGGGCAGGACCGAGGAGGCCGTCGCCGCCTGCCTGAGCGGCCTGGAGATCTGCGAGCGGTTCCAGGACTGGCACGAGGCGGGCCAGACCCGCTACGCCCTCGCCCTCGTCCACGAGACCGCGGGCGACCCGGTGCGGGCGCGGGCGCACTGGCTGCGCGCCGCCGAGGACTACGAGCGGGCGGGCTCCACCGGGCACGCCGCCCTCGCCCGCCGGGCGGCCCGCCTCACTGCCCCGTGACCCACCGGTACTGCAACTCCGGGCGGCCCACCGTGCCGTACTGCGGGCTGCGGGCGGCCCGGCCGGTGTCGACCAGGTGCTCCAGGTAGCGGCGGGCGGTGATGCGGGAGATGCCGGCCGCCTCGGCGACACCGGTCGCGGTCAGACCGTCGGCGTGCTCCCGCAGGGCCGCCGTGACCCGCTGAAGGGTGGGTGCGCTCAGCCCCTTGGGCAGCGCGGTCGGCCCCGGTGCCCGCAGGACCGCCAGCGCCCGGTCCACCTCGTCCTGCCCGCTGGCCTCGCCGGCCGCCGCCTGGAACTCGGCGTAGCGCAGCAGCCGGTCGCGCAGGGTCGCGAAGGTGAACGGCTTCAGCACGTACTGCACCACCCCCAGCGACACCCCCTCGCGCACCACGGTCAGATCCCGGGCCGAGGTCACCGCTATCACGTCGGCGTGGTGTCCGGCCGCGCGCAGCGCACGGGCGAACTGCAGGCCGTGCACGTCCGGCAGGTGCAGATCGAGCAGCAGCAGATCCACCGGGGTGCGCTCCAGCACCCGCCGGGCCTCCGCCCCGGTGTGCGCCTTGCCGACGGCGGTGAACCCCGGCACCCGGCCCACGTACAGCACATGCGCGTCCGCGGCGACCGGGTCGTCCTCCACCACGAGGACCCGGATGGGCTGGTGCGCCGTCATGCGTGACCTCTCCCTGGGGCGCTTACCGGGGGGTTCCCGCTCGTCGCCGTCGCCGTCGCTGTCCCGAGCGGCAGCCGTACCTCGAACACCGCACCGCCCTCACCGTCCGCACCGCCCTCGACGTTCTCCGTCACCGTCAACGTGCCCTCCTGCCGGGTGACCGCCTGCCGCACCAGGGCCAGGCCGAGCCCGCGGCCCTGCGGCCCGGCCGGCTTGGTGCTGAATCCCCGTTGGAATACCAGCTCGGCGTGGTCGGGATCCACCCCGCTGCCCGAGTCGGAGACCCGCAGCACCAGTTCGGCGCCGCCCGCCTCCCGCGCGCACGCCGTGTACGCCGTGACCGTCACCCGGGCACCCACGCTGCCCTGGGCCGCGTCCACCGCGTTGTCGATCAGATTGCCGAGGATGGTCACCAGGTCGCGGGCCGGCAGACGCTCCGGGAGCAGGCCGTCGTCCAGCCGGCTCTCCGGGGCCACCACCAGTTCCACGCCCCGCTCGTTGGCCTGCGCCGTCTTGCCCAGCAGCAGGGCCGCCAGCACCGGTTCGCCGACCGCGGCCACCACCTGGTCGGTGAGCGCCTGGGCCAGTTCCAGCTCGGCCGTCGCGAACTCCACCGCCTCGTCGGCGCGGCCCAGCTCGATCAGGGAGACCACCGTGTGCAGCCGGTTCGCCGCCTCGTGCGCCTGCGAGCGCAGCGCCTGGGTGAAGCCCCGCTCGGAATCCAGCTCGCCCATGAGCGACTGGAGCTGGGTGACGTCCCGGAGGGTGACGACGGTGCCGCGGCGCTCGCCCGAGGACACCGGCGAGGTGTTGACGACCAGCACCCGGTCCGCGGTCAGATGCACCTCGTCGACGCGCGGCTCGGAGGCGAGCAGCGCCCCGGTGAGCGGCGCGGGCAGCCTGAGACCGGCCACCGACCGGCCCACCACCCCTTCCTCGGGGCCGACGCCCAGCAACTCCCGCCCGCCGTCGTTGATGAGGGCCACCCGGAACTGGCCGTCCAGCATCAGCAGCCCCTCGCGCACCGCGTGCAGCGCGGCCTGGTGGTAGTCGTGCATGTGGCTCAGTTCGGTCGCGTTCATGCCGTGGGTGTGCCGGCGCAGCCGGGCGTTGATCACGTACGTGCCCGCGCCGCCGAGCGCCAGGGCACAGCCCGCCACGCCGGCCATGGCCGTGAGCTGGTCCTGCACCCGCCGGCTGATCGCCTCGACCCGGATTCCGGCGCTCACCAGGCCGACGACCCGCTCGCCGTCCCGGACGGGCGTGACGGCCCGCACGGACGGGCCGAGCGTGCCCGTGTACGTCTCGGTGAAGGAGCGGCCCGCCAGGGCGGGGCCGATGTGTCCGAGGAACTTCCCGCCGATCTGCGAGGTGTCCGGGTGGGTCCAGCGGATGCCCTTCGGATTCATGATCGTCACGAAGTCGACCCCGGTGTCCCGCTGGACCTGGAGCGCGTACGGCTGGAGCAGGGCCGTGGGATCCGCCGTGCCCATCGCCTCCCGTACCGAGGGCGCGTCCGCGATCGAGCGGGCCACCGCTGTGGCCTGCCGGACCGCCGCGTCCTCGGCCTGGTCCCGGTCGTTGAGGTAGGTGAACAGCGCGTACCCGGCGACCACGACCGCGATCAGCACGGCCTGCATGGCGAACAGCTGGCCGGCCAGGCTGCGGGGACGGGGCAGAGCGGGGACACGCATGGCGTCAGTGTGCCTCCCCGGCCGGCGCGAACTAAATGAACGCAAGGGTGACCGGCCTCACAGGCCGGGAGATAGTCACCGCATTCCTCGTATCCCCCGTATCCCCCGGACGTGAGCCGCACGCCGGTGATGCCGACGAAGACGTCAAGGAGGGCAGCCGTGGCCGCCAGCGCACCCGAAACGGCACCTGCCGCACCCGCCGTGAAGCGGGACCGCACCCATTATCTGTACATCGCCGTGATCATCGCGGTGGCGCTCGGCATCGCGGTGGGGCTCATCTGGCCCGACTTCGGGGTCGAACTGAAGCCGGTCGGCACGGGCTTCGTGAACCTGATCAAGATGATGATCTCGCCGGTCATCTTCTGCACGATCGTGCTGGGCATCGGCTCGGTCCGCAAGGCCGCCAAGGTCGGCGCGGTCGGCGGTATCGCGATCGGCTACTTCCTCGTGATGTCGCTGGTCGCGCTCGGCATCGGCCTCGTCGTCGGCAACGTGCTGCACCCGGGCGACGGGATGCACCTGACCGAAGCGGTCAGGGCGACCGGGCACGACCAGGTGTCCAGCGAAGCGCTGCCGCCGGTGGAGTTCGTGCTGTCGATCATTCCGACCACGTTCGTCTCCGCCTTCACCGAGGGCCAGGTGCTCCAGACGCTGCTGATCGCGCTGCTCACCGGGTTCGCGCTGCAGGCGATGGGCCCGCTCGGCCAGCCGGTGCTGCGCGGCGTCGAACACATCCAGCGGCTCGTCTTCCGCATCCTCGCCATGGTGATGTGGGCGGCGCCCATCGGCGCCTTCGGCGCCATCGCCGCGGTGGTCGGCTCGTCCGGCGTGGACGCGCTGAAGAGTCTCGCGGTGCTGATGCTCGGCTTCTACGTCACCTGCGTCCTGTTCGTCTTCGTGGTGCTCGGCGCGCTGCTGCGGGTGGTCGCCGGGCTGAACGTCTTCACGCTGCTGAAGTACCTGGCCCGGGAGTTCCTGCTGATCCTGTCCACCTCCTCCTCCGAGTCCGCGCTGCCGCGCCTCATCGCGAAGATGGAGCACCTGGGCATCAGCAAGCCGGTGGTCGGCATCACCGTCCCGACCGGTTACTCATTCAACCTCGACGGCACGATGATCTACATGACCATGGCGTCGCTGTACATCGCCGACGCCCTGGGCACCCCGATGTCGGTGGGCGAGCAGATCCCGCTGCTGCTGTTCCTGCTGGTCGCCTCCAAGGGCGCCGCGGGCGTCACCGGTGCCGGTCTCGCCACGCTGGCCGGCGGTCTGCAGTCGCACAAGCCCGCGCTGGTCGACGGCGTTGGCCTGATCGTCGGCATCGACCGGTTCATGAGCGAGGCCCGCGCCCTGACGAACTTCGCGGGCAACGCCGTCGCCACGGTTCTGATCGGCACCTGGACGAAGGAGATCGACCAGGACCGCGTCCGCCGGGTGCTCGCCGGCGAGCTGCCGTTCGACGAGAAGACCCTGCTGAACGAGGCCGAGGCGGCGGCGCTCGGCGAGCTCCCGGAACAGCCGGGCAACGGCGGCGGCGACAAGGAGCTGGTCAAGGCGTAGCAGCCGCGGCGGGCCGGGCGCCGCGCCCCGCGCACGGGGGCCGCGTCCGGTCTGCCGGGCGGGGGCCGCACCTGGTCCGCGGGGCTCGTGCCCGGTCCTTCGCCCCCGGCCTCCGCTTGGCCCACGGGCCCTGCGCCCCGCCGCCTTCCGTAGCCGACCTGCGCCCCGCCACCTTCCGTACCGGGCCCCGCCCGTGCCCTCCGCTCCGGACGCCCGGCCCGGCCTGAACCCGGGCCGGGCGTCCGGCCACCGTCCCCGGGCGGCCGGACCTCCCCCGTTCCGGCCGTCCGGTCCGCTGTTCCCCGCCGACGGGTCCCCCTGTCTCCCCGGCCCGCCGGAATTCCGGCGGGCCGGCCAGTTGCCTTGACCCCGACGTCAAGACCTACCGTCGAGGACATGCGCATCGGCGAGCTGGCCGCACGGGCCGACACCACCACGCGGACGCTGCGGTACTACGAGGCACGGGGGCTGCTGCCCGCGCGCCGCGACGGCAACGGGCACCGCACCTACGACGAGCGGGACCTCCGGCTGCTCCGGCAGATCCGGACGTTGCAGGACTTCGGGTTCGACCTGGAGGAGACCCGGCCGTTCGTGGAGTGCCTGCGGGCCGGGCACCCGGCGGGCGACTCGTGCCCCGCCTCACTCGCCGTCTACCGGCGCAAGCTGGACGAGCTGGACGCGCTCATCGGCCAGTTGCACACGGTGCGGGAGCAAGTCGCCGGGCAACTGCGGCAGGCGGAGCGGTCCGCGGAGGCGCTGGCCGCCGGGGCGCTGGTTCCGGGTGGCCCGGAACCCGAGTGCGAACTGGGAGTGCACCGACGATGGGAACGATGAGCAGGGCGGCCGGCGTGGCCGAGGTGACGGACGCTGATTTCACGGCGGAGGTGCTCGAATCCGAACTGCCGGTATTGGTGGAGTTCACCGCCGACTGGTGTCCGCCGTGCCGGCAGATGGCGCCGGTGCTTGCCGCGCTCGCCGCCGAGACGAGCGGCCGGCTGAAGGTGGTGCAGCTGAACGTGGACGCCAATCCGGCGACCACCCTCGCCCACCAGGTGCAGGCGATGCCGACGTTCATGGTGTTCCGGGCGGGTGAGCCGGTGCGGGCGATGGTCGGGGCACGCCCCCGGCGCAGGCTCCTGGAGGAGCTGTCCGAGGTGCTGTAGACCGGCGCGGCCCGACGAAAGAAATCCCCCGAGCAATTGCGCTCGGGGGATTTCTTTGCGTATATTCAGTGGTTCGCGACTTCATGAAATTTGGTCGCGGAGAAGTTCACTGAGCACAGTATATCCGGCCGGGAGTGGAATTGTCAAACAGCGAATTTCCGGACGACGAATTGCGTCGCGAGCAGGAATTCATCGACGAACTGTACGCGCGCGTGGACGCACTGCGCGGCGACACCGAGACCTCCGTCGTGGACGCCCTCGCGCAGGGCGACAAGCCCATGCAGGCCCGCCTGGAGCGGGACATCCTGGTCGCCGAGCGGTCCGGGCTGCTCGCCGCGCTGAACGCCGTGGACGGCTCGCTCTGCTTCGGCCGCATCGACCTCGCCTCGGGCACCAGCCACCACATCGGCCGCATCGGACTGCGCACCGACGACGCCGAGCGCACGCCGGTCCTCATCGACTGGCGTGCCGACGTCGCCCGCCCCTTCTACCTGGCCACCGGCCACACCCCGATGGGCCTCGGCCGGCGCCGGCACATCACCACCGACGGCCGCCGGGTCACCTCCCTGCACGACGAGATCCTCGACCTCGGCGACGCCACCCGCACCGGCCACGAGGACCCGGCCGGGGACACCGTGCTGCTGGCGGCGCTCAACTCCGCGCGCACCGGCCGCATGGGCGACATCGTGCAGACCATCCAGGCCGAGCAGGACGAGATCATCCGGGCGCCGTACCGCGGGGTGCTGGTGGTCGAGGGCGGCCCAGGCACCGGCAAGACCGCGGTCGCGCTGCACCGGGCGGCGTACCTGCTGTACGAGTACCGCGAACTGCTGGCCCGCCGGGCGGTCCTGATCGTCGGCCCGAACCCCGCCTTCCTCGGCTACATCGGCGAGGTGCTGCCCTCCCTCGGCGAGACCGGGGTGCTGCTGGCCACGGTCGGCGAACTGTTCCCCGGGGTGCGGGCGACCGCGCAGGACACCCCGCAGGCGGCGGCGGTCAAGGGCCGCGCCGAGATGGCCGACGCGCTCGCCGCCGCGGTACGCGACCGGCAGGCGCTGCCCGACCCGGTGATCGCGATCGAGCACGACCGCGAGATCCTGATGCTCGACGACGGCCTGGTGAACGTCGCCCGCGAACGCACCCGGGCCGCCGGGCTGCCGCACAACGTGGCCCGCGAGCACTTCGAGGGCCACATCCTCAACGCGCTCACCGACATGGTCGCCGAACGCATCGGCACGGACCCGTTCGACGGTACGAACCTGCTCGACCCCGGCGACATCACCCAGATCCGTGACGAGCTGGCCGAGAACCCCGAGGTCTGGTCGGCCATCGACCAGTTGTGGCCCCGGCTGGCCCCGCGGCGGCTGCTCGCCGGCTTCCTCGCCCACCCCGAGGGGTACCTGAGCGACGAGGACGCCGCCGCGATCCGCCGTCCGGTGACCCGGGCGTGGACCGTGGCGGACGTACCGCTGCTGGACGAGGCGGCCGAACTGCTCGGCGTGGACGACCGCGAACTGCGGGCCCGGGCCGAGCAGGAGCGGGAGGAGCAGGTCGCCTACGCACAGGGCGTCCTCGACGTCTCCTACGCCTCCCGCACCTTCGAGTTCGACGACAAGGAGGACGGCGATCCGGAGGGCTCCGAGGTGCTGTCCGCGCACGACATCATCGACGCCGAGCGGTTCGCCGAACGGCAGGAGGAGGCCGACCACCGCAGCGCCGCCGAGCGGGCCGCGGCCGACCGGACCTGGGCGTTCGGCCACATCATCGTCGACGAGGCGCAGGAGTTGTCGCCGATGGCCTGGCGGCTGCTGATGCGGCGCAGCCCGACCCGTTCGATGACCCTGGTCGGCGACCCGGTCCAGACGGCGGAGGCGGCGGGCGTGGGCTCCTGGTCCGACATCCTTACGCCGTACGTCGCGGACCGCTGGACGCACACCCGCCTGGGCGTCAACTACCGCACCCCGACCGAGATCATGGACCTGGCCGCGGCCGTGGTCCGCGCCGAGCACCCCGGCTTCGAACCGCCCCGCTCGGTCCGCTCGACCGGCGTACGGCCCTGGGTACGGCAGGTCCCCGACGACCTGCCGGGCGCCGTCGGGAAGGCGGTCGCCGAACTGACCCCCGCCGAGGGCCGGCTCGCGGTGATCGCACCCCGCGACCTGCACCGGACGCTCGCCGCCCGGCTCGACGGGGTCACGGCCGGGGCCGAACCCGACCTGACCCGGACGGTCGTCCTGCTGGACCCGCGCCAGGCCAAGGGCCTGGAGTTCGACTCGGTACTGGTGGTGGAGCCGGCCCGGTACGGCACCAGCGACCTGTACGTCGCCCTGACCCGGGCCACCCAGCGGCTGGGGGTGCTGTACACGGGGGCGCTGCCGGAGGGGCTCAGACAGGCCCCAGCCACACCGTAGCCAGCGGCGGCAGGGTCAGCCGGATGCTCGCGGGGCGCCCGTGCCGGCCGGGTGGCTCGGGTGTGAGCGGTTGCGGGTGGCCGACGCCGCTGCCGCCGTAGCGGGCCGCGTCCGTGTTGAGGATCTCCCGCCAGGCGGGGACGTCGTCGGGCACGCCGAGCCGGTAGTCGTGGCGGACGGCCGGGGAGAAGTGGGACACCGCGAGCAGGGGCGTCCCCTCCGCGTCGAGCCGCAGGAACGCGAGGACGTTGTCGGCGGCGCCCTGCGGGGTGTCGCCGATGATCCACTGG
Source organism: Streptomyces sp. NPDC006012 (assembly GCF_042871185.1). Lineage (NCBI taxonomy): Bacteria > Bacillati > Actinomycetota > Actinomycetes > Kitasatosporales > Streptomycetaceae > Streptomyces > Streptomyces sp. NPDC006012. The sequence goes on along the minus strand of NZ_JBIAIE010000004.1, from coordinate 3,928 downwards.
AAGCCGGCCGGGTCGGTGTCGCGCTGCCACAGGGCGGGGGTGGCGCGGTAGCCGGTGTTGAGGGCGCGGACCAGGTCGCGGACGCCGCGGTGGTCGGGCTCGGCGCCGTAGGCCGGGTCGAGCAGCCACCAGTCGGGGCCGTGGGCCTCGGACCATTCGGCGCCCTGGGCGAACTCCTGGCCCATGAAAAGGAGTTGCTTGCCCGGGTGGGCCCACATGTAGGCCAGGTAGGCGCGGTGGCCCGCGCGCCGCTGCCACCAGTCGCCGGGCATCTTCGACACCAGTGAGCGCTTGCCGTGCACGACCTCGTCGTGGGAGATGGGCAGGACGTAGTTCTCGCTGTGGGCGTACACCATCGAGAACGTCAGCTCGTGGTGGTGGTACGTGCGGTGCACCGGCTCGTGCCGGATGTACTCCAGCGAGTCGTGCATCCAGCCCATGTTCCACTTCAGCCCGAACCCGAGACCGCCGAACCCGCTCGGCCCCCTGTGATGGGTGGGCCGGGTCACGCCGTCCCAGGCCGTCGACTCCTCGGCGATGGTCATGACGCCGGGACAGCGCCGGTAGACGGTCGCGTTCATCTCCTGGAGGAACGCCACCGCGTCCAGGTCCTCCCGGCCGCCGTGCTCGTTGGGCACCCACTGGCCCGGCCCGCGCGAGTAGTCGAGGTAGAGCATGGAGGCCACGGCGTCGACGCGCAGGCCGTCGATGTGGAACTCCTCGCACCAGAACACCGCGTTGGCGACGAGGAAGTTGCGCACCTCGCGGCGGCCGAAGTCGAACTCCAGGGTGCCCCAGTCGGGGTGCGCGGCCCGCCGCGGATCCGCGTGCTCGTACAGCGGGCGGCCGTCGAACTCGGCCAGCGCCCAGTCGTCGCGCGGGAAGTGGGCGGGCACCCAGTCCATGATCACGCCGATGCCTGCCCGGTGCAGCGCGTCCACCAGGTACTTGAAGTCGTCCGGGGTCCCCAGCCGGGACGTGGGCGCGTAGAAGCCGGTGACCTGGTAGCCCCAGGAACCGCCGAAGGGATGCTCGGCGACCGGCATCAGCTCCACATGGGTGAAGCCCAGGTCGGTGCAGTACGCGGGTAACTGGTCGGCGAGTTGACGGTACGTCAGTCCCGGGCGCCAAGAAGGCAGGTGGACCTCGTACACGGACAGGGGCGCCTCGTGCACCGGGACGTCCGTACGGTGCGCCAGCCAGTCGTCGTCGCCCCACACATGGTGCGACGCGTCCACGATCGAGGCGGTGGCGGGCGGGACCTCGGTACGCCGGGCCAGCGGGTCGGCGCGCAGGGTCCGGGAGCCGTCCGGGCGGGTGATCTCGAACTTGTACAGTTCGCCCGCGCCGACGCCGGGCACGAACAGTTCCCAGACGCCCGAGGAGCCGAGCGAGCGCATCGGGTACCCGGTGCCGTCCCAGAAATTGAATCCGCCGGCCACCCGTACCCCCCGGGCGTTCGGCGCCCACACCGCGAAGCGGGTGCCGCGCACGCCCTGGTGCGTCATCGGCTCGGCGCCCAGCGCCCGCCACAGCTGCTCGTGCCGGCCCTCCTGGATCAGATGCAGGTCCAGGGCGCCGAGCACGGGCAGGAAACGGTAGGCGTCCTCGGTCCGGTGGACGGCGGCGGCGTCCTCGTACCTCACCTCCAGGTGGTACGCCGGGACCTCACGCAGGGGCAGCAGGAGCGAGAAGAAGCCTTCGCCGTCGTCGTGCAGGCCGGCCCGCAGACCGTCGGTGACGACGGTGACCGACCGGGCGTACGGCCTGAGGACCCGCACGGCCACCCCACCGGCCAGCGGGTGCGCCCCGAGCACGGAGTGCGGATCGTGATGGGTCCCGCTCAGCAGCCGCTCGCGGTCGCCGCCGCCGACGGCGCAGGACACGGCGCTCCCGGCGCCGGCGGTGCCCGGCCGTCCGGCGGCCCTTGCGGCGGTGGGCTGCTTCACCGCCGGTCTGACGGTCGCCGTGCCGACCGTGGCGGGCCGTTCGGCCGTGGGCCGCCGGTCTTCCGGGGGCGGCGAGCCCGGAGCGCTGGACGGGGGGCGGTCGGTCACGGGTGGTGCCTCCTCGGCGCGGGGCGGGTCAGGGCTGGTCGGGTGAGGCGAGGCGGTGGACCGCCGACAGCGGAACCGGCAGCCAGTCGGGCCGGTGGCGGGCCTCGTAGAGGACCTCGTAGACCGCCTTGTCGGTCTCGAACGCCCGCAGCAGTACGGGGTCGGCCCGCGGGTCCCGCCCGGCGACCTCGGCGTACCCGGTGCAGTACGCCGCCCGGCAGGTCGCGGCCCAGCCCGGGTGCGGCGGGCCCGCCGAGTGCGCCGCGTAGTCGAAGGACCGCAGCATCCCCGCGACGTCCTGCAGCGCGGGCTGCGGCATGCGCCGCTCGGCCAGCGGCCGGGCGGGCTCGCCCTCGAAGTCGATCAGCGACCACTGCCCGTCCGGTGCGCGCAGGCACTGCCCGAGGTGCAGATCGCCGTGGACGCGCTGGGCGGTCCAGGTACGTCCCTCGGCGGCCAGATCGGCCAGCGCGGTGTAGGCGGACCGCAGCCCGGGTTCGTGGGGGCGCAGGGCGGGCACCGCGTGGACCGCCGCCGCGAGCCGCCGGACCATGCCGCCGACCAGCGGTTCCAGCCCGCTGTGCCCCAGGGTGGCCGTGGGCAGCGCGTGCGCGAGGGCGAGGTGCACGTCGGCGGTGGCCCGGCCCAGCTCCCGGGCCTGCGCCCCGAAGCCCTCGCCCTTGGCCAGTGCGCGCAGCGCCAGCTCCCAGCCGTCCGCGGCACCCCGCAGGAAGGGCTGGAGCACGGCCAGGACGTAGGACTCGCCGGCCCCTCCCGCGGCCTTTGCCCGCAGCCAGGCGGTCGGCGCGGGCACCCGGGCGCAGCCCTCACCGGCCAGGGCCAGCGGTATCTCCAGATCGGGGTTGACGCCGGGCACGACCCGGCGCAACAGCTTCAGGATGAACGTGTCTCCGTAGACGACCGACGAGTTGGACTGCTCGACGGTCAGGAGTCGGGCCGCCAGCCCGTCGCGTATCTCCTGGTCCGGATCCCGCTCGAAGCGCAGGCCGCCGACCCGGGCCCGGGTGCGCAGCGCCTTGAGCAGCAGCTCGGCGGGCCGGGGGTCGTACAGGGCGTCGTACACCGTGTGCCCGGTGAGCGGGCCGTGTTCCACGTGTCCGATCAGCGCGGGCGCCAGCCGGGGCGGCAGTGCCTCGCGCGCGCCGACGAGGAGTTGGTAGCAGTCGCCGGGATGCGGTGCGGCGCCCGGTACCGGCGGCTGGTGGACGTGGAGCAGCAGGTGGTACAGGCCGAGCCGGGCGGCGGGGGCGTCGCCTTGGCCGGGCGGGGCCGGGAGCTGGGCGAGCGGCAGCAGTTCGGTGACCGCCACCGGCGAGAACCCGGTGACCGGACGTCCCTTCCCCGCGAACCAGCGCTGTCCGGGCAGCCACTCGCGCAGCAGCGGATCGAGGGACGCGAGCAGCTGAGCGGGACTTGTCGGGCCGGACGTGCTGACCGTTTCCGCCATGACGTGACGTCCTTTCCCCAGTGAGTGGTCGCCTCGGGGGCGCCCGAACCGGTGGGGTGTTAATGATGCGTGCCCCGGGCGAGGCGGCGGAAACCGCCTCGAAGGGGCGCGGTGCCCGCTCGGCGCCGGGCGCCGCGACGCCACCTCACGCTCCGCCCGGCGGACCGTCCGCGCGCAGCCGGAACCAGTAGAAGCCGTGGCCCGCGAGCGTCAGCAGATATGGCAGCCGGCCGATCGCCGGGAAGCGCACCCCGCCGAACAACTCGACCGGGTGCCGCCCGCCGAACCGGCCCAGATCCAGCTCCGTGGGCTGGGCGAAGCGGGAGAAGTTGTGGACGCACAGGACGAGGTCGTCCTCGTGTTCGCGCAGGAAGGCGAGGACTGCGGGGTTGGTGGAGGGGAG
>NZ_JBIAIE010000003.1:133438-568987 GCF_042871185.1 Streptomyces sp. NPDC006012 | reverse complement strand
GAGCACCGGCAGGACCGGGTCCTGCTTCGACAACGCGGCAGCGGAGAGCTTCTGGGCCGTACTCAAAGAGGAGATAGGCACCCGGATCTGGACCGACCGGGCAACCGCCCGCGCCGAGGTCTTCTCGTTCATCGAGACCTTCTACAACCGACGCCGCCTACGCAAGCACGCCGTCTTCGGGTACCTCACACCCCACGAGACACGCCAGCGGATTCGTAACGACCAAACACTCACAGCGTAGAAGAACAGTGTCCAAGATCACGGGGAAACTTCACAAGTGTCGCTTGCTTGAGGAACGGAGGAGTGGGTCGAACTGGCTTGAACCGCGAAGGCAGGAGAGTCGTAGTAGCGGTTACCGGTCTGGGGTTCCTACGCCCCGCCCAGTCCTTGAATGAGGTGGTTTTTATGGATTCACCATCGCCCGAACCTTCAGACTCGGCCGGGCAGGGGAAGGAGGCGCGGCACCGTCTGCCTGCCGGACGCCGTGATCGGAGACCTGAGGCGGCCCCGTGATCGAGGGCCCGAGGCGGCCCCTAATCGGAGGTCTGAGGCGGCCCGTGATCAGTGGGCGGCGAAGTCGAAATCGCAGCAGGCGAAGCAAGTCGAGCAACTGGCCGACGGGCACGAAGCTTGGCAAGCAGGGCTCACACCAGCGGAGAAGGCGGCGCGCCAGGAGAGACTGACTGAGGGGCACAAAGCTTGGCGGGAGGCGATGACGCCGGCGGAGAAGGAGAATTCCGAAAGGGAGGCAAAGTCCAAGGCGAGCAGTAGCCGGTTTGAGGGGAAGACGGCAGCGGAGCGGAGGGAAGAAAACATGAGAGGGAGACGGGAGGTGGACACCAGTACTGTGAATACAACCGTGAGGCCCCAGCTGGGTGGGAACAAGTACGCCTGGATGAACCCAGCGCCCGCTGCTTCCAGTTCTGCACAACCGCCTGAAAGTCGTGATCGGTCGGCCAGTCCGCGCCGGTCCGTCAGCCCGGATTCCAGGCGCGCAGCCCGCAAACGGTAGTAATCCAGGAGCCCTGCGGCAAGGCCGTCTCATGCCGCCCTTGAATCTCCTCGCCTGCCAATTGTCATCGGCCTTCGGGTGACCGGAGCACAGCAGTAGTCACGCGGCTCACTGTCCGGGCTTCGGTCACTGGCCGCGACACGGCCCCGGTAGGGCAGGCACCACTCGCCGTACTCGATGACGCCCTGTTCGTCCCACAGCCGATGGACACCATTCGGCCCGGTGGTCAGTCGTACTCGCGAAGGGCGGCGACCAGCAGACGTCCCTCCGGCGCGCTACGGCGTAGGAGGAGCGCGGCCGTGGAGTGCAATTCGTTCCAGGAGTGCGGACGTCCCACGGCGGAGGCGTCCGGGACGCTCGGCACGGCCACCGACAGAGCCTGGGCCGCTTCCCCAGCCCGGGCGAGCGCATGCGCGAGGCATGCCCGATACCACGTCCTGTCACGCCGGTAATCGTCGGCCAGTGCGTCCAGACCGACCGTGAGCTGATGCACGGCTGCCCGCCAGTCGCGCAGGTGCAGCGCGGCCATGCCGCGCTGCAACGTGAACCAGGTCTCGCCGTAGAAGTACATCCACGGCGGCTCGTCCTCCGGGCGTTCGGCGGCGCGGCTGATGAGGTCCTGAGCCTCGTCGAGGTGCCGGTGGGTTTCGTCTGCGTCGCCGTTGAGCGCGTGTCCGCGGGCGGCCATCTGCGCCGCCATGCCCTGCACTCCCAGCGATGTGCCGGGCGCGGACCAGCGGGCCGCTTCGGCGAGCCGCACGCACCGGGTACCGCGCCCACCGGACCATGCCATGTGGGCCTTCATGCTGAGCGAGGTGGCAGCCATGTCGGCCTCGCCGGCTTCCAGGGCCCATTCGTGACTGCGGTCGTACCAGGCCAGCGCGGCGGCTGTCTGCGCCTGGTCCTGAGCCATCCAGGCGAGAAACTGGGCGTGTTCGGAAGCAAGCCGCACTACGCGGCCGGCCAGGGGCCCACGAGCGCCCGCGTAGAGGTCCACCACTGTCCGGAGTTGCTGGCGCATCACGCCGACGAGCGGCCGTGCGCCGATCTGGTCCTCGGCCCGGCGGTGCTCGGCGAGCAGGCGGTCAAGCCAGTCCAGGGTCGGAGCGTCCACCCGGTGGGTGTTGTCGACCACGCTCGTCACGCGGGTCAACAGGTCCGCGTCGGGCCCGGGTCCGGCTGACGCCAGAGCCGATACCGGAGCCGGGTTCGAGTGCTCCTTCCCGTGCTGGGGAATCCCGAGTCCGGACACGATGCGCTGGCGCACCTCTACGGAGGTCACGCGGCGTCGACCGCGCTCGATGTCGGACACGTCCGGCTGGACCAGACCGACGCGCTCACCGAGCTTCGTCTGACTCAGACCGGTGAGCTGCCGGTAGGTGCGGAAGACGTCGCCCCACTCTTCGCTCGCGACAGCCGCGGCGAGCGCCGGATGGGACCAGAGATCGATACGGGAATCCCCCATAACTCCAATATAGGACGACGCCATAGGGGCTTGGGATGGTAGCAAGGGGCCTTCGGCGAAAGGGTCTTGCCGCAAGGACCCCCCGCGACCGCGTTCACGGCCCGGGGGCACGGCCAACGCCCAACCCAAGAAGTCAGCCGAGATGGACCGTTGCAAACGGCTCCCACTCATACATGTGGTTGTCCCGGTGGATGACGATGAGATCCGCCTTGGAGACACGCGCCTGCGCCAGTACCACGCCCACGCCGTCCAGAGCCTGGATGATCGGTTGAGCTGGTCCGTAGTCAGCGCTGTACGCCACCGAGACATGAGGCCTGAACCCGCCAGCCTCCTCCGGGATGTCACCGCGCACTTCCCCGATTGCCCCGCGGACCGCGTCACGGACCGCGCACACAGCGTCGTCCGGGTGTACAGGCAGCAGAACCGCTTCCGGATCGACGACCACCGGTCCGATGCGAGCATCGAAGGCTGGGACAGCGCCCAGCCGGGGACGAGCCGCATCGACGATTGCCCGTACGTCCTGCTCCTTGACCTCACCCACAAAGCCGATGCCCTGCATCGTCAGGTGGAGCCACCGGTCCGGGATCAATGTGAGGACGTCTCCGAGGGGGGCGAGAGCATTCCGGTACTCGGAGGCGAGCTGCTGAACGTCGTCTTGGCCTTCGAATGTCAGATGCCAGGTGTAGAAACGGCGACCGACGCTCCAGCCAGGCCGCCACCACCAGTGATCACGCATGTTCGCAGGATGAGTGGTCATGTTGGGGATCAAATCAGGCAGAGCCTTCCCGTGGCGAGAGGGCCAGATGGCGCGCCGCTGAGTCCACGCAGAACTCGTCGATCGCCGCACGCAACCCGATCGCCGCGGTACCAGCGGTGTTCGGCCGACCCATAACGGCGGACAGTTCGTTGAGCCGTTGAGTGACAGGGGCCAAGCGGTGATCCGGCGGTAGAGAGAGCACAGGGGTCAGGGCTTCAAGGGCGCCTTCGGCTTCACCAGTGGCCAGGTGAGCAGCGGCCTGGCTGATGTGAATCTGCGCTTCGGTGCCGTATGCCCGTACCGGCTGAACGATCAGCAGAGCCAGGGCATTGTCGGCGGAGCGCAAGGCTTCGGCAGCCTGCCCCACGCGCAGTTGCACCGCTGCGGCATAGTTCCCCTGGCGAGCAGGCGGGCAAGAAAAGATGCCGCCGACATCGTCTTCCCCGGCCAGCGTGTGACGGGCATCAGCAGCACGCGTCACCGCGGCCATGGCCTCGCTGGCGGCACCCAGTTTCGACCAGGCGTCCGCCTCCTGACAGGCCAGCAGGACATGGGCCGATCCCGTCGAGCGGTACGTCGAGCCACGTCGGGCGTAGTTGATCGCATCCCGCAGGCGACCGTCCCAGAATGCCACCTTCGAACGCGTCGACAGCGCCCAGGCGCGCAGGTCGTTGTGTCCGGACAGTTCTGCACACAGCCATGCAGTGCGGCCCTGTGTGTCTGCGTCCCGCAGGTGCCCGAGGTCCGAAGACATCCACGCCAGCAGTCCGCACAGGTACCCGGCGGCAACGTACAGGTCGGCTGTCTGGCGTGGGTATTGGTGTCCCTCCAACAGGGAGAAGACTCGGTCGCGTAGCGTGCGGGTCCGCACGAAGAGGGTGACTGGATCGGACACGAGGTAGTCGGCCGCCAAGGCCCGCGTCCCGGCCATCAGTTGCTCGATGGCGATGTCACCGACGTTGGAACCTTCGGCCCATTGCGCCCATGTTGCGGACTCGTCGGCGGAAAGGTGGACGAGAGCGGAGCCAGCTGGTTCGGGTGCGGGCGGCTGTGGTTTCGGTGCGGCCAGGGCCTGGCTCTCCTCGGCGCCTCCGGGCTGGCTGCTGATCACACGTAGGTCGGTTTCGGGCAGGGACCGGCGGTCCGCGAGATCCAGTAGGTCCACGACGCGGCATCCGAATGCCTTCGCCGCGGCGAATAGGACTGGCAGGCTCGGCCGTCGGGAAGAAGGCGCCGGCCATTTCTCCCACTTGCCCACCAGCGAGGCGTCCGCGGCAACGCTCTCGCCGGGCCCGCGGTCGCCGGCCTGGCTGATGCGGTCCGCTGTCTCCTGAAGAGTCCAGCCGTGGGCGTGGCGCCAGGCTTCGCGCGGACGCATCCGGTAACGAGTGCGCATCTCGATCGCGATGTCCGCGGTAGCGCAGCCCGCGGCTGTCATCTCTTGCCTGAGGGCATCCCGGTCGGCTTTGGAACCGGGCTTGATGGGGGCGTTCATCGAAACTCCCTGCACGCGTTCGTCGACTCACGGTAGCGGGGGCAGTAGCCCCATGGAGTGATGGAGTGACCACCAACCGGAAATGATGCACGTCATCGGCCAGCCGACTGTCCAAAGTTGTGGATTGCTGCTGGTCACAGCTCTGCGAGATGTCCAGAAAAGTTGGTCACGGCCGCCCGTGACGACAACGGTCCTTCTTGAAACCGTGGGAAAGCACCGACACCACGATGCTGCGACAAAGCAGACCCCCGCGACCGCGTCCACGGCCCGGGGGCGTGGCCAACGCCCAACCCCAAGAGGGAGCGTCAACGTTGACGAACGATATCGCCCGGCCCCCGGCCGATACACAGACCGGCGGGATGACGATCCGGGTCTACACCGTGAACCACCACGGCACGGTCGTCCGGGATCGCGGCACCGTGAACGTCCTGCCCGGCAGCGAACCCCCGCCGTTCCGTTCGGACTTTCCGCCCTGCCGCTGTCCGGGATGCCGGCAGACCCGGGCGGTGGACGCGAACCCGGTGGACGCCGACCCGGTGGACGCCGACCCGGTGAACATGGGCCCGGTGCGCGCCACCGCCGCAGGCAGCGGTGCCGCGTGCCCGCCCGACATCGCCGCCATGCGCGCGACCGCGGCCCTGCTGCTCGGGGCGGACGGCAACGGGACCGAAGGACCGCCCCCGGTCCCGGAGGACCTGGACGTCCTCACCGCTGCCCTGCGCGGGCACCTGGAACTGCTGATCCCCGCGGTGCGGAACCAGGCCGGACGGCTGCCGGACGACAGCGTCCCCCGGTACTGCGCGCTCGCCTGCATCGGTGAGGCGTACCGCAGGCTCGACGCCGGGCCCAGCCACCGCTACGGCGGGGACGTGGGCCACGCCCGCCGCCTGGCGCGCGTGCTGCGCGCGCTCTGCGGGCACTACGAGACCGCATCCCGGCAGACCCCGTGACGTCAGGCACCGTAAAAGCAGCCGCCGGGCTGCTGGTGTGTGTGGCCGCCGTGTCCGCCCCGGTGCTCGCACCCGTCCTCGTCCTGGTGCTGGCGCGGACCTCCGGCTGACGCACCCCCACGGCGACCGCAGGGTCAGGGTCGCACCATGGCATACCCCGGACCGGGCGGCCGGGCGGCCGGTCACCGGGCAGTGGACGGTGGCGAAGGCCTGCCGCCGTCCTTCCGCCGGGGCGGGCGGAAGGGCGGCGGCGGGCCGCAGCCCCGTACGCCGTTGTACGGGACCTCGCCGGTCCGTGTACCGCGGCCGGCCGGGACGTTCGCTGTCCAGGGCTCGCCGGCCGGCCGCGGAGTCGGGGTGAGAACCGGAACCGCGCTGGTTCAGCCCAGGCGCTGCACCAGCGCCCGGTACTCGTTCCAGAGTTCCTTCGGGGTGTGGTCACCGAAGGTGTTGAGGTGCTCGGGGATCAGCGCGGCCTCCTCGCGCCAGACCTCCGGGTCGACCGTGAGCAGGAAGTCCAGTTGGGCGTCGGTCAGTTCGAGGCCGTCGGTGTCCAGGGCGGCCTTCGCCGGCAGGATGCCGATAGGGGTCTCGACGCCCTCCGCCGTGCCGTTCAGGCGCTCCACGATCCATTTCAGGACGCGGCTGTTCTCGCCGAAGCCCGGCCAGACGAACCGGCCGTCGCTGTCCTTGCGGAACCAGTTGACGTAGTAGATCTTCGGCAGCTTCGACTGGTCCTTGTCCTTGGCCACGTCGATCCAGTGGGCCATGTAGTCGCCCATGTTGTAGCCGCAGAAGGGCAGCATGGCGAAGGGGTCGCGGCGCAGCTCGCCGACCTTGCCCTCCGCGGCGGCCGTCTTCTCGGACGCCACGTTGGCGCCGAGGAACACGCCGTGGTTCCAGCCGAGGGACTCCGTGACCAGCGGCACCGCGGTGGCCCGGCGTCCGCCGAACAGGATCGCCGAGATCGGCACGCCCTTCGGGTTCTCCCACTCCGGGGCGATGATCGGGCACTGCGCGGCGGGGACGGTGAAGCGGGCGTTGGGGTGGGCCGCCGGGGTGTCGGACTCGGGAGTCCAGTCGTTGCCCTTCCAGTCGGTCAGATGGGCCGGGGCCTCCTCCGTCATGCCCTCCCACCAGATGTCGCCGTCGTCGGTGAGCGCGACGTTGGTGAAGACCGCGTTGCCCCACAGCGTCTTCATCGCGTTGGCGTTGGTGTGCTCGCCGGTGCCCGGCGCCACCCCGAAGAAACCGGCCTCGGGGTTGATCGCGTACAGCCGCCCGTCCTCGCCGAACCGCATCCACGCGATGTCGTCGCCGATGGTCTCCACCGTCCAGCCGGAGACGGTGGGCTCCAGCATGGCGAGGTTCGTCTTGCCGCAGGCGCTCGGGAAGGCCGCGGCGACGTACTTCGCCTCGCCGGTGGGCGGGGTCAGCTTCAGGATCAGCATGTGCTCGGCCAGCCAGCCCTCGTCACGGGCCATGACCGAGGCGATACGCAGCGCGTAGCACTTCTTGCCGAGCAGCGCGTTGCCGCCGTAGCCGGAGCCGTAGGACCAGATCTCGCGGGCCTCGGGGAAGTGCGAGATGTACTTGGTCTCGTTGCAGGGCCAGGGGACGTCCTCCTGGCCCTGCTCCAGCGGGGCGCCCACGGAGTGCACGGCCTTGACGAAGAATCCGTCGGAGCCCAGTTCGTCCAGGACGGCCTGGCCCATGCGCGTCATCGTGCGCATCGAGGCGGCCACGTACCCGGAGTCGGTGATCTCCACGCCGAGCGCGGACAGCTTCGAGCCGAGCGGTCCCATGCAGAAGGGCACCACGTACATGGTGCGGCCCCGCATCGAGCCGCGGAACAGGCCCTTCTCACCGGTGAAGACGTCCCGCATCTCGGCGGGCGCCATCCAGTGGTTGGTGGGACCGGCGTCCTCCTCCTTCTCGGAGCAGATGAACGTCCGGTCCTCGACCCGCGCGACGTCGGTGGGGTCGGAGGCCGCGTAGTAGGAGTGGGGGCGCTTGATCGGATCGAGTTTCCTGAACGTGCCCTTGCCGACGAGCTCCCCGCACAGGCGCTCGTACTCGGCCTCGGATCCGTCACACCAGACCACCCTGTCCGGCTGGGTCAGTTCGGCGATCTCGTTCACCCACGAGATCAGTTCCTGATGTTCGGTGGGGACGACGGGGGGAGCAGCGATGTCGCGCGCCACGATTGCTCCTAAATGAGGGGTTTTTTTGTTAGGGCCCCATGGGGGCTGCGGCCCGGACGCCTCGTAGCCGCTCATCCGGTGCCGACCGCACTCATTTGATCATCCGCCGCTCCTGCGCATCTGTCCATAGGGCCGCACAGGTGAGCAGCGTGAGGAACGCCACGATCAGCGGATCCCGGCGCGTTTCTTTACAGGCACGTAGCGTTCGCCTGGCTGTCTCTTTGCGTCCCCGGACCCTTGATCCCGTGAGAGGATGGCCACTGTCGCGTGGACAAGAGAGTTCGTTGATCCGCAACTTACGGTTCCGTAGGTACGATGCCGGTCATGACAGCGTCCGTCCCCGACGCGCCCATGGACCCGTCGGCCACCGGCCGACGCTCCGCCGCGCTCTCCCTGCCGCACCCGGTCAAGCCCAAGCTCCGCGGCTGGCTGCATCTCGGCATGTTCCCCGCCGTCCTCGTCGCGGGCCTCGTCCTGACCGCGCTCGCCGACTCCCCGCGGGGCCGGATCGCCTGCGGGATCTACGTCCTGACCGCTTGCCTGCTGTTCGGCGTGAGCGCCCTCTACCACCGGGGCAACTGGAGTCCGCGGGTGGGCGGCCTCCTGCGCCGCCTGGACCACGCCAACATCTTCCTGATCATCGCGGGCACGTACACCCCGCTGACCCTGCTGCTCCTGCCGAGCAGCAAGGGGCGCTGGCTGCTGTGGGCCATCTGGGCCGCCGCGGCGGCGGGCATCGTCTTCCGGGTCTTCTGGGTCGGCGCCCCGCGCTGGCTCTACACGCCCTGCTACATCGCCATGGGCTGGGCCGCCGTCTTCTTCCTGCCGGACTTCCTGCGCACCGGGGGCATCGCGGTCCTGGTGCTGGTGATCGCCGGCGGGCTGCTGTACAGCGCGGGCGGCGTGGTCTACGGCATCAAGCGGCCGAACCCCTCACCGCGCTGGTTCGGCTTCCACGAGGTGTTCCACTCCTTCACGCTGGCCGCGTTCGCCGTCCACTACGTCGGCATCTCGCTGGTGGCGTACCAGCACACGTGATATCCGCCGCCCGACACTGACCCCCGCCCTCCGGTCCCGGCGGCCACGGCTTGCGAGCCGTGGCCGCTTTTTCGCAGGCCATGGCCACACCCCGGCGGATGTCCGACAATGACCACCATGACGGCCGCACGCTCCCCCAAGCTCTCCCCGCCGCCCGACCCGGACGGTGCCGCCTGCTCCCCCGCCGACCGTCCCCGGCTCAGCCTGCGGGAACGGAAGAAGATCAAGACGCGTGAGGCGATCAGGACCGCGACCTACCGGCTGGTCGAGGAGCAGGGCTACGACGCCACCACGATCGAGCAGATCGCGGAGCGCGCGGAGGTGTCGCCGTCCACGGTCTTCCGCTACTTCCCCACCAAGGAGGACATCGTCCTCATCGACGAGTGGGACCCGCTCATCCTGGAGGGGCTGCGCGCCCGGCCCGCCGACGAGCCCTGGCAGCAGTCCCTGCGGCAGGTGATGCGCCGGGCCGCGCGGCAGGGCGGCGAGGACGATTCCGAGGTGGCGCGGCTGCGGTCACGGCTGATCGTCGAGGTGCCCGCGGTGCGCTCGCGGACCATGGAGAGCATGTCGGTCACCGGCCGCCTGCTCTGCCAGGCCATCGGCGAGCGGACCGGCCGGGACCCCGGCTCACTGGAGGTGCGGGTCCAGGCGATGTCCCTGGTCGGCGGGCTCCTGGAGGTCTCCCTGTACTGGGCCGAGAACCGCCACGAGGAGGAGCTGATCGGCCTCATCGACCGCGCCCTCGACGTCCTGGAGCACGGCCTGCCGACCGAAAAGCCCTGAGAGGGCGGTAGGCGAGTTTGATACATCCAGAGCGTGCACGCGGCGGCCGGGGCACCCGCACAGTCGACAGGTGGTATGCGGCAAAAAGTACCGGGCAGCAAGCACGGCCCAGAACTCCGCAGTAAGGGAATGGGGTGAACACGAAGACAGATCCGCATGACGTGACGCGGGACGTGCGGAGTGAACCAGAGGTCGCTGAGAAACGTTTCTGACATACCTGTTCACCAGTTCCAGGAGAGGTCCTCCATGCGGGAAAGCAAGGATGCTGCTCATGCAGCCGTACTGAACGCCCGGAAAAGAGGCCACCTGCCCAAACATACGGAAAAAACCGGCAGGTTCCTGCACAACCTCCGATCGCATGGGCGTCTCTCTGCCCCCGAGCAGGTACTGGTTGATGCACTGACGCGACATGGCCAGTCCTTCTTCCAGGACGAAAACGGGAGGTGGTGGCTGGAGTGCACCTGTGCGAAGGTGCACTGGACTGATGCCGACTACGCGGCCGGACTGAACACCCGAGAAGAAGGTGATCTGCCCACAAAAAAGGACAAGGATCCTGTGATGCGGAACGGGGTGTCCATCGATGTCCCCACCGGCCAATTCCTGGCTGACATGCGGAAAAGGGGGCGCATCGCTGCCCTCGAGCAGGTATTGGTTGATGCGCTGACACGACACCACGAGCCCTTGTACCGGGATGACAAGGGGAAATGGCGGCTGGAGCCCACCGGTGAGAAGTTGAACTGGACGGATGCCGACTACGCGGCCGGACTGAACACCCGAGGGAAAGGCGACCTGCCCCGGCATCAGAGGGAAAAGGATCGTGTGGTGCGGAACGGGGTGTCCGTCGCTGTACCCACCGGCAAGTTCCTGTATGACCTGTCGTACAGGGGGCGTATCCATGCCCCCGAGAAGGTGCTGGTTGATGCGCTGGCGCGGCACAGTCTGAAAATGGAGAGAGACGGGGAGGGACTGTGGAGGCTGGTCGATCAGCAGGGGAGATCGTTCACTGGCCACGGCCACGGCAATGCGGTGGGGCAGGGGCATTGGCAGGATGTGTCCCATGCCGGGAGTTCCGGGGCGGACGCCGGGCCCTCGTCGCTGTATGCGGGCCAGGGTGCAGCTGACCAGTCTACGCAGGCCGAGTTGCCCTGGTCACCGGAGCCGATATTCGGCGACGTGGACACGGACGCATTGATGCGCACCGTGGACACGCACGCAATGTTGAATGCCGCGTTTGAGACCTACCCCGATGCCAGCCTTCACCCGGCGGTCGAAGGGCCCAGTTCCTTTCCTCCTCCGGTCAATCCCATCGAGCCCTACATCCACGGAAACTCCTATCCCGCAGGCGGATGGGATGCCGGGCATTCCGGGGTGGGCGGACTGTCGCAGGGGATGGACGGGCTGACGATCACGGCTTCCGCGTACCCTCCGGCGGGGTACCCGGATGTGGCCTACACACAGTGGCGCAACCCCGCTTACGGCCCAGTGGGGTACAGCCAGGGTGCACCGTACGCGCAGGGGAGCAACCCCGCTTACAGCCCGGTGGAATACAGCCAGGGTGCGCCGTACACGCAGGGGAGCAACGCCGCGCAGGTCGCCGCCCCGGGCACCAAAGGGCGTTCCCGGCGAACTTGAGCAACCGTCCAACAGTCCCGAAACGGCGGCCGACCCGTTCCGGGACCGTTGCCGGCCCGGCCTGCCTAACGCCTCCTCACATCCCCCTTGCCGCAGGCGCGGCCGTCCCGGTCGGGGTCCAGGCGCAGCGGATCGTCCGCGCCGTTGACCTCCAGCCGGCCGTAGTGGTTCCGCGCCAGCCAGCCGCAGCGGGCGGCGGTCGTCTTCTTCACCTGGGGCGGGAAGACGGTCGGCACGCACACGTTGGCCGAGCCGTAGTGCCGGTCGCAGCCGGACACGGTGGTGCTCACCGGCCGGCCGGCGCGCTTCTTGCCGGGCCCGGAGACCTTGCCCGCAGGCGCGTCGGCGAAGGAGTGCACGTGCGCCGAGGCGTCGGAGGCGCTGAGTGCCGCCGGGCCCTGGAGGTGCACCCACTTCGCCACGGACGGCACCCCGTTCGCGTCCACCGCGAACAGCATGTACCAGCCGGGCGGTGCCAGGTTCGGGTTGCTCGTCACGTTCAGGTCGACGTTGCCGCCGTCGACGGACAACGGCAGGTCGACGAAGCGCTGGTTGGGGTCGGAGGAGTGGGTGACGGCGGCCGGGCGGATCAGCTCGGCCTTGGCGATCGGCCGGTCGACGGTGATCCGCTGGGTGTCGCCGTAGGTCCACTCGGTGTCGATGACGGAGGTGATCGTCGGACGGGTGCCCTGGTAGAGGTAGGGCGGGGTGTAGATCGACACGTTGTGGTTCCAGGAGCCGTTGCCCGGGTTGTCGCCGGTCGACATCACCCGGCCGTCCGGGAGCAGGAACGACGAGGAGTGGTAGCCGCGGGCCTCGGGGTCGGCCGCCACCGGGTCGAAGGTGCCCTGCTGCGGGTCGTAGACCGAGGACTCGTGGACCGGGTCGGCGCGGTTGTGCAGCGCGCCGCCGGTCTCCAGCACCGAACCGTCGGGCAGCAGCACGGCGGAGACGTACATCTTGCCCTGGCCGCCGGTCTGCGGCCGGGGCCCGTCGCCCAGGTCGACCGTGCCCTGCGGCAGCGGCGGCCCGGCGACGTACGACGGATTCGCCTCCTTCAGGTCGATCACGTCGGTCAGCCGGTTCGCGTCCGGGTTGGCGTCGATGTTGCCGCCGCCGATGGTCAGCACCCGCTGGTCCTGCGCCGGGGGCAGCAGCACGCTCGCCGACTGGTCCCGCTCGTCCTTGTTCTGCAGGCCGGGGACCTGGGTGACGGTGTTGGCCGCGTAGTCGTAGATCGCCGCGCCGGTGCCCGGGATGTTGTTGCCGAAGACATGGCTGCCCGTGTAGAAGAGGCGGCCGTCCTGCATCAGGACCATCGAGGGGTACAGACCCCAGTACGACCAGGTCTGGTTGACCTTCCACAGCGGCAGCCACTGCTGCTCGGCCTGGGACCAGTACTCGGTGGTCACCGAGCCGGTGGAGTCCTCGCGCAGCCCGCCGAAGGAGATGACGTCGCCGTTGCCCAGCTCGGTCGCGGACGGATACCAGTGGCCGTCGTTGAGGTCGTTGGTCCTGCTGTAGGTCTCGGTCGCCGGGTCGAAGACGTACGAGTCCTTGTAGCCCTCGTAGCCGTGCGAGCCGTCCGCCGCCGGATAGGCCAGGTTGCCGCTCATCACCAGCACCCGGCCGTCCTGGAGCTGGACGTGCCCCGCGCAGAACATGTCCTTCGGGGTGGGGATGACCTTGTAGGTGCCCTTCACCGGGTCGTACACCGCCGAGGTGAAGGTGCCCGCGGCGAAGTTCTCCTCGCTGTTGCCGGATCCCGCGATCAGCAGCACCTTGCCGTTGTTGAGGACGACGGAGTGCATGGAGCGGACCGGGTTCTGCGTCGGCAGGACCTCCCAGCTCCCGTCCGCGCACTGCGCCTGCGTGCCGGTGCACCCGGCGGGCGGCAGCGTGTCCTGGACCTGTTCCATGGCGTAGTCGTCGGTGGTCGCCGAACCGGTGCCGTACACCGACACGCCCCAGGTGATCCGGTCGGTGCCGGCCGGCACCTCGGGCGTGCGGACCGTGGCCTGGGTCCAACTCGCCGTCAGGTCAAGGGTCTTGAGGTCGGCCCAGTACTGCCAGCCGGTCTTCGCATCGTGCCGGAACAGGGTGAGGGAGGTGTCGGGCGTCGTCGACTTGTACCAGAGCGACAGGTCGTACTGTCTGCCCGCGGACACCACCGGCGCGCACTCGGTGGACTCGGTGATCAGCGCCTTGCGGTCGCCGTCGACCCGGCGGGACAGCGTGACCTTCATGGCCTCGGCGCCGCTGTGCGCGTCGGCCGTCGTCTCGAAGGTGAAGTCGTTGTCACCCCAGCCGGACTTCTCCCAGCAGTACGGCAGGTCGTCGCCCGCCCCGGAGGCCGCGGTCTCGAAGCCGGGGTTCTTCACCAGGTTGGCGGCCGCGGCGGGCTGCGGAGCGGTCAGGAGCAGACCGGCGGTCAGGGCCCCCACCCCGAGCAGCGCGGTTCTTCTGCGGTGGAGTTTCACAGGGCTCTCCTTGCGGCGGACGTACGGCCGGGCCGCCCGGCGCCCTTCGGCACGCGTCGGCGTGGCAGGTAGACCAGCGCTTCCGTGCCGAGGAAGCGCAGGACGAACGTCGTCGCCAGGGCGAGCGCGGTGGCGGGCAGCGCACCCATCCCGAACCGGTCGACGAACAGCGCGATCAGCGGGATGCGCAGCACGAGGTCGGCGTTGGCGAGCACCGCGAACCGGCCGAGGCGGTCCCACCAGCGGCGGTGCCGGCGCCGGTCGCGGAACAGCAGGTGCTCGATGAGCAGGAAGTTCCAGGCGACGCCCACCTGGTTGGCGAGGATCTCGGCGGGGACGTAGTGCACGCCGAGCCCGGTCAGCGCCGCGAGGCCGGCCAGGTTCGGCACGAACCCGGTGGCGCCGATCAGACCGAAGGCGATCATGCGCGCGACGGGCGAGGAGGTGCGCAGGCCGACCAGGTGCCGCAGGAAGCGGAAGCCTTCCCGCGGACTCGACTTGGACTCGCCCGCGAACCGGTCCTGGAAGACGAACGGCACCTCGGCGACCCGGCGGGGCCTGGTGCGCACGGCCAGTTCGAGCAGGATCTTGTAGCCGAGGGGCCGCAGCGCGTCCGCGGTGACCGCGCTGCGCCGGATCGCGAAGAAGCCGCTCATCGGGTCGCTGATGCCGTGCAGCCGGCGCGGGAAGAGGGACTTGGCCAGCCAGGTCGCGGCGCGGGAGACGGCCACCCGGTAGCCGCCCGCGAGTCCGGCCCGGCTGCCGCCCTTGAGGTAGCGGGAGGCGACGACGAGATCGGCGCCGGTCCGCTCGCCGGTGGCGACCAGTTCCGGCACCAGCGACGCCGGGTGCTGGCAGTCACCGTCCATGACGACGATCCAGTCGGAGGCGGCCGTCCGCAGCCCCTCGACGACCGCCCCGCCGAGCCCGCCCACCGGCTCCTCGCGGTGCAGCACGGACACCGCGAACGGGCAGTCCTGCGCGGCCCGGCGGATGGCGTCGGGGGTGTCGTCGGTGGAGTCGTCGACGAAGACGACCTCGCAGGGCAGCCGGGCGGGCACCGCGTCGGTGATCTGCCGCAGCAGCGGGCGGATGTTGGCGGACTCGTTGAACGTCGGTACGACGATGGTGACGGCGCCCGGCTCGGGTATCCCGGCCGGCAGGTCGCTGAGGCCGCGGGGCGCGGTGTACTCGTGGCTGCTCATCGCTCGCCTCCCACGGCCGACTGCCGGGACTGCTGGGACTGAGGGGACTGCCAGGGCTGCCGGGACTGCTGGGACGGCGGGATCTGCCGGATCTCGATGCGGTCGGCTCCGGTCCCGAAGGTGGCGACCGGCGTGGAGTGCTGGATGGCCGCCCGTACGGTGGGCAGGTCGCGTGCGTCACGCCGGACCGTCGGCGAGGCGACGACGTAGTCGACGTCCCGCCAGCCGTGCGGCATGGTCTTCGTCACGGCCGGGTCGAGGTCGGCCTTGTAGAACCAGATGGCGCCGAGCCCGGGCTCGTACCCGGCGTGCACCAGGTCGAGCCAGAGGGCGTCGTCGACGAGGACGCGGGTGTCCGCCGGGTCGTCGACCTCGGTGCCCAGCCACGCCGACGCCTGCCGGTAGGGGGCGTTGGCATCGGCGGTGACGGCGGTGCGGTCGCCGTCGTACCACCGCGGTACGACATAGGCGCCGGCGGCGACGGCGAGGACGGCGGCGAGCGCGTACCGGCCGCCGGTCACGTACCGCTTCTCGTGCTCGGCCCGCCGTCTGCGCAGCACCGCGTGGGTGACGGAGGCGGCGCCGCCGGCGAGGACGAGGGCGAGGAAGGGCAGCGCGCCGATGATGTACATGGCGGGCAGATAGCCGTTCGGGCGCAGGGCCATCGCCGCCAGGATCGCCACGGTCAGGGCCGGTCCGGCGAGCGCGCGGGCGGTGACCGACCAGCGCCAGGTGGCGAGCAGCAGCAGCGCCCCCGCGAGACCGCCGAGGGGCAGCACCCGGTCGTAGTACAGCCAGGAGTGGAAGACCGCGTACGAGCCGGAGGAGGGGTCCAGGAGGAACCCCGAACCGGGCCGGGACAGCTGGTAGGTGATGCCGTCCCACAGCGAGACGTGTCCGCTGCCCGGCAGCAACTCCCCCTTGAGCAGGGCGAACAGCGGGTAGGAGAAGCCGGCCAGGGCGCAGGCGGTGACCGCGCCGGTGAGCGCGAACTTCCGGGTGTCGCGGTGGCTGTGGCGCCACATGGTGACCAGCAGGGCGGGCAGGACGATGAGCATCGTCTCCTTGGTGAGCACGCCCGCGGCGGCGGCGAGGCCCGCGCCGAAGTGGTGCCACAGGTGCCTGCTGGGCGAGGCGGCGAGGCAGAAGGCCAGCAGCAGCCACATCACCGCGATGTTGTCGAGGAAGATCTCCCGCTGGAGGACGACGGCCAGCGGTGACAGGCCGATCAGGGCCATGCCGAGTCCGGCGGCCCAGCGGGGCAGCGCGAGGCGCCGGCCGAGGACGTACACGAGGACCGCGCTGACGCCGCTGACCAGGAGCATCGCCAGGCGCATGGTGCCGACGGTCATCGCGCCGGGGTCGAGCGCGGAGGGGATCCAGGTGAGCAGGGCTATCTGGACCCAGCCGAGCGGCGGGTGGTCGTACCAGTAGGTGTAGTGGGCCAGGCCCTTGCCCTGCTGCACGGCCCATGCCTGGGCGAGGTAGGTGCCCTCGTCGTCGCTGAGGGTCGGGTAGGCGGAGATGTTCCAGCCCTGGACGACGAGGATCGCCGCCAGCAGCAGCCCGCACAGCAGCAGGTCGGATCGGGAGGAGCGGAGCCGGGCCGGTGGCCGGGCCCGGCCGGGCGAAGGATCCGTCAGGGCATGGCGGGGCGGCGCGGGGACCGCCTGAGGGGTCACCGCGGGAAGGGTGGAGGTCACGCGGGAACGTCCTCTCGGATCGGCTCGGCCGCGGTGAGGTGCGCGCCGACGTGGGTGGTCAACTCCCAGTCGTTGCGGCCGCGTTGCTCACGCCAGACGGCGCGGACGGCGGCCCCCGCGAGGAGCACCTGGTAGAAGGGGCCGCCCACGATGAGCTTCACGTAGTGGACGAGGCGGACGCGCAGCCCGTACTGCCGGCCGAAGTCGTGCAGTCCGACCACTTCGAAGACGAAGGTGACGGCGGCCGTGACCAGCGGCAGGAAGGTGAGGAAGGCGATCCCGACGGGCACGTCGAGGAAGATGGCGACGGCCGCGTTGACCGGGATGACCAGGCCGGAGAAGGCTTGCAGGAACGGCGTCATCAGCGTGTACCGGGCGAGCAGCCGCTGTCCGAAGCCGGGCAGCTGGCGCCAGTCCTTCTTGCGGTAGACCTGGAGGAAGCCCTGGTTCCAGCGGGTGCGCTGCTTGAACAGCGACATCAGCGAGCCGGGGGTCTCTTCCCGGGTGACCATGTCGGAGTCGTAGGCGACGACCACCTTCTTGCCGACGCTGGACAGCCGGACGCCCAGGTCGCAGTCCTCGGCCAGGCAGTTCGGGTCCCAGCCGCCGGCCTCGCGCAGCACGTCGGTCCGGACGAAGACGGTGTTCCCGCCGAGCGGGATGAACCCCTTCTGGGCGTGCAGGTGCAGCCGGGACCGGAACCAGAAGAAGTACTCCAGGCAGTTGCGCAGGCTGTACCAGCTGGAGTGGAAGTTGATCAGCTGGACGCCGCCCTGGACGACGTCCGCGCCGGTGGTCCGGAACGCGTGGTCGACGTGGGCGAGGAGTTCCGGGTGGACCTGGTCCTCGGCGTCGAAGACCCCGACGACGGCCCCGCGGCAGTGCGGCAGCGCCGTGTTCATGGCCTTCGGCTTGTTCTTCCTCTCGTGGGTGTCGACGACGACGCGGACGCGCGGGTCGCGGGCGGCGGCCAGTTCGGCCACCGCCGTGGTCCCGGGGTCGTCGTGCCCCACGATGACGATGATCTCGAAGTCGGTGTGCGTGGACTCCAGCAGCCGCTGGATGGTGTGGTCGAGCACGGCCTGTTCGTGCCGCGCGGGCAGCAGCAGCGAGAACGACACGTGCCGCTCGCCGTCCGGTCTGCGAAAGCGGGTGGACGCGAGCACTTCGGGCGTACGCCACGCGTGCATCTGCCACCACAAGGTGAACGCGGCCATCCAGAACAGCGCAAGCGAAACGGCAGCGATGAAGACAGACGTCAGCAACAGATCCCCCCAGATCCCAATGCCCCCTGACGCGACGGCGGGTCAGAGCCGCCGCGTCACCCTGCAGAGATTATGCGTGATCTGTGAAGCGCGCAGGCACTTTGGGTGAAGAACTTGTTTCCACACAATCGGGTCGCTGGTGAACGAATGTGCTGAGCAAGCCCGTTCGGGGCACTGCGGGACATGTCCTTTCAGCTGCTCAGCACGGTGCGCAACCGCTCCGGATCGGTCGTCGGGGCGTCACAGGTGAAGTTGCGGCAGACGTACGCGGCGGGCGCACCCTCGACCAGGGACCGGCCGGCGAGGAGCGGGAACTCGGTGCCGTCCGGGGTGCCGGCGGCGACCACGGCGCCCGGGGCGGTGCCCCGCAGGGCCGTACGGTGCAGGGCCTCGGTCGCCCCGTCGGCCAGGTCCGGGCCGACCACCGCGATCTCCCGCGGGCCGTCGAGCAGCGCCTCGGCGACCGCCAGCCCCCAGCCGATGAACCGCGGGACCCGCGGTCCGAGCGCCGTCACCACCCCGAGCGCCCGCTCCGCGGCGGCGCGCAGCGGTTCGGAACCGGTGTGCGCGGCATAGCCGAGCAGGGCGCCCGCCGCGGCGGTCCAGCCGGCCGGCGTGGCGTTGTCGGTGGGGTCCTGCGGGCGGCGGATGAGCTGTTCGGCGTCGGCCGCGGTGTCGTGGAAGGCACCGCTGTCCACGTCGGTGAAGCGGGTGAGGACCTGGCCGAGGAGCAGCCCGGCGAAGTCGAGCCAGGCCCCGTCGCCGGTGACGGAGGCGAGCGCGAGGAAGCCCTCGGCGACGTCGGCGTAGTCCTCCAGCACACCCGCGTTGGCGCCGGCCCGGCCGTCCCGGCTGGTGCGGAGCAGCCGGCCCTGGTCGTCCAGGTGCAGCCGGACCAGGAGGTCGGCGGCGGCGACCGCGGCGTCGACCAGGTCGGGCCGGTCGAAGTAGGCGCCGGTCTCGGCCAGCGCGGCGATCGCCAGGCCGTTCCACGCCGCGACGATCTTGTCGTCGCGGCCGGGCCCCGGGCGCTGCTGCCGCGCCCGCAGCAGCCGCTCGCGGATCGACGCGATCCGCTCCGCGTCGAACACGCCCTCCTCCTGCGGCAGCCGGAGGACGGACCGGCCGTGCTCGAAGGTGCCGTCCTCGGTCACCCCGAAGTGCTGGGCGGCGACCTGCGCGTCGTCGTCCCCCAGGACCTCGCGCAGCTCCTCGGGCGTCCACACGTAGTACGCGCCCTCGACGTGCCGTCCGCTGCCGTCGTCGCTGTCGGCGTCGAGCGCGGAGGCGAACCCGCCCTCGGCGGTGCCCAGTTCGCGCACCATGAAGTCCGCGGTCTCCACGGCGACCCTGCGGGCCTGCTCGGAGCCGGTGGAGCGCCACAGGTGGGCGTAGACGCGGCACAGCAGGGCGTTGTCGTACAGCATCTTCTCGAAGTGCGGCACGATCCAGTCCCGGTCCACCGAGTAGCGGGCGAAACCGCCGCCGAGCTGGTCGTAGATCCCGCCGCGCGCCATCCGCTCGCAGGTGTCGCGGGCCATCTGCAGCGCGCCCTCGGACCCGGTGCGGGCGTGGTGCCTCAGCAGGAACTCGATGACCATGGACGGCGGGAACTTCGGCGCCCCGCCGAAGCCGCCGCGCTCGGGGTCGTAGTCCCGGGTGAGCCCGAGGAGGGCCTGCGCCTGGTCCTCGTCGCCGGGCGGCCGCGCGCCCTGGTATTCGATCTCCCGTCCGGCGAGGTCGCGCACGATCTTTCCGGCGACCTCGGCCACCTCGTCCCGCCGGTCCGCCCATGCCTGCCGGACCCCTTCGAGCACCTGCCGGAACGACGGCATGCCGGGCCGCGGCTCGGGCGGGAAGTACGTACCGAAGTAGAAGGGCTCGGCGTCCGGCGTGAGGAACACTGTCATGGGCCAGCCGCCCTGCCCGGTGGCCGCCTGCACCGCCTCCATGTAGACGGCATCGACGTCGGGGCGCTCTTCACGGTCCACCTTGACGGACACGAAATGCTCGTTCATGTACGCGGCGGTGTCGTCGTCCTCGAAGGACTCGTGCGCCATGACATGGCACCAGTGAATCAGCAGAAGCTATAAGTGGCAGGACGCATAGCCCACACTCAAGAGGATGGGTACGTCCCGCCGCTTAGCTTCTTCCATCGCCTCCTCTCCCCATGGCCACCAGTCCACTGGATTGGAGGCGTGCTGGAGTAGGTAGGGCGACTGCTCGTTGGCAAGTCGGTTCATACCGCCATCGTTACACGATCCAACCTGAGGCGTGGCCATCCGCGACGCGTCCACCTCACGAAGCCGGCCGGCGCGGCAGTGTCAGGCTCTCTCGGCCGGCCGCCCAGCGGCTGTTTCCCGATCGCGACATCACCTTCGATGGCCGCCTGACGGCGGGCCGCCAGTAAGCCGACCATCCTGGCCACACCGGTCCGTTCGGCAGACCCGAACCGGCGAGGAAGGTGCTGCCACCGGGCCTCAGTCGATCCGGACGCTCGTGCCCGGGGCCAACCGGTGGTAGCGGGCCGGGACTCCGGGACCACGCTCGCCGAGGAAGCCCTCAACCATGGCGGTGCCGAGGTCGTTGAGGGCGCCGCCATGCACGGCGTAGGCGTCGCGGGGTGCGACCTCGCGCAGATGGTCGGTCAGGTCGCCGACGGCAGGCCAAGGAGCGTGCACCGGCAGCAGTAGCCGCACTCGGCTTCGCCGGGCCCGCCCCCTCTCGACCGGTCTCCGGCGCCTCTGGGAGAAGCCGGCCGAGCCGCGCAGACCGACACCTGCCCGCGTCCGCAGAGCGTTGAGGTACGGCGGGCGAAGCCCGGTTCCCCAGCCGGTGCATCGAGACCGTCCCGGCCCGGTGCCGGCAAGCCGCCGGTATCGAAGAACCGGCATCCCGCCACGGCGTCGAGCTGGGCCGAGCTGCCCCGGGCCGCGGCGGTCGGCCCGCCGAAGCTACCGGTCAGAGTCTGAACAGCCGCTCCGCGTTGTGGTGGGTGACCGCCGCCCGTTCCTCGGCGGTCAGGTCGAGCCCGTCGATGAAGTCCGGCACCCTGCCGAGCCGCAGGAAGGGATAGTCGGTCGACCAGATCACCCGGCCGAGTCCGATGGTGGAGCGTACGAACTCGAATTCGGCGCGGTGCTCCATGCCGCTCGGGGTGACCCAGACGTTCGAGCGGTAGGTCTCGGTGATGGTCCGCGACAGCCCTGTGTCACCCGGTGACAGCACGTCGTCGAGGCGGTTCAGGAAGAACGGCACCATCTCGCCCCAGTGACCGCTGAGGACCTGCAGGTCCGGGAGGCTGTCGAAGACCCCGCCGAGGATCATCCGCAGCACCTGGATTCCTGCCTCATGGTGCCAGCCCCAGCCGCCCAGCGACAGCTCCGC
Source organism: Streptomyces sp. NPDC006012 (assembly GCF_042871185.1). Classification (NCBI taxonomy): domain Bacteria; kingdom Bacillati; phylum Actinomycetota; class Actinomycetes; order Kitasatosporales; family Streptomycetaceae; genus Streptomyces; species Streptomyces sp. NPDC006012. The sequence continues at coordinate 547,608 of NZ_JBIAIE010000003.1, read as the reverse complement.
CGTGACCTTGTCACGGAACCCTGCGTAGTACGCCTGCTGGACCTGGGGAACCGGGACGAACGGGTGCACGTAGAGCGGAACCCGCAGCTCGGCGATCCGGGCCAGGACCGGCCGGTACACCGGGTCGTCGAGGAATCGCTCGCCCGGCCGGCCAAGGATCAGCACTCCGCGCATGCCGAGCCCGGACACGGCCCGGTCCAGCTCGGCGACCGCGGCGGCCGGCTCCTGCCATGGCAGGGCCGCGAACCCGTACAGCCGGTCGGGGTGGGCGGCCACCGCGGCCGCGAGGCGGTCGTTGGCGGCACGGCACAGCGCGATGCCCGGATCGGCGGGCACCATCTGGACCGGACTCGTCCAGGACACGATCTGCACGTCGATGCCATGCTCGTCCATCCGCCGGATCCGGTCTTCGCCGAGATCGGCGCCGAGCCGGTAAGCCGTCGTCTGGTCGACCGCGGGGGACCGTCCGGGACCTGGCCGCACAGGCGCCGAGCTTGCGCTCTGGAAGCGCAGATAGGGCGCCTCGCGGGCAAGCACCGGGGCGGCGGCGTCCATGATCGCCGGGTCGATCGCGTGTTCCTCGACACAGATGAGAGTCATCTCGTCCTCCTGTGGTGCGGTCAGGAACGGGCCGCGTCGACGGCGGGTCGGAGGACCTCCGTGCACCACTGGCGGAAGGTGGTCGGCGTGCTGTTCTCGGCGATGCGGACGACGCCCTCGTCGAGGCCGTCGATCTTGGCCGTCGCCATGTCGGCCATCGCCTGAGCCATGCCGGGCGAGGCGCCGAAGGAGAGCATGGCGGTCTCCAGCGACGCCGCCTCGACCTGCACGTAGCGCACCGGAATGCCGAGCGCGTCGGTGATGACGGCGGCCATGTCGTTGCCCGACAGGTCCTCGGGGCCGAGCACCGGGACGTCGGCGAACCCGGCCCAGGTGCGGTCGAGGAGCAGGCCGGCGGCGACAGTGCCGATGTCCCGGGTGGCCACCAGCGGCAGCTTGTGGTCGGGCGCGAGGGGCCCTGAGATCACACCCTCGCCCAGGATGGCGGTGATGTCACGCAGTGTGTTGTCCATGAAGGTCGGGTTGGCCAGCGAGCGGTAGTTCGTGACCTCGGCGAACAGGTCGTCCATGGCCAGCGAGGCGGTGACGTTGCCGGCCCGGCCGGCGACGGCGGTCCCCCGGCCCAGCGCCGAGACCCCGACGACGTGACGGACGCCATGCGTGGCGACGGCCTCGACGCCCGGCCTGCTGGCCTCGACATAGGCGGTCATCACGTCGGGGGCACGGAGGTCACTGGGCATCAGCCAGAACACCGCGTCGGCATCCGCGAACGCCTTGTCGACCACTGCGGCGTCGCGGTGGGAGCCATGAACGATCTCGACACGTTCACGGACGGCGGGAGAGAGCCGCTTCGGGTCACGGACGACGACCCGGACGGACTCGCCGGCGTCGAGCAACTGCTCGACGACACGGCGGCCGATCTTGGCTGTGGGGGCAGTGACGACGATCATGAGCAGTCCTTTGTGCAGCCAGCATGTAAACTAGACCGTACCGTTTACTTCAGGAAGGGGCAACCATGGCGGCTCGACGGGGCAAGGAACTCCGAGAGCACATCCTGTGGACCGCGAAGGACGTGTTCCTCGAAGCCGGCTTCGAGCGCACCTCGATGGACGTCGTCGCCCAGCGGGCCGAGACCTCCAAGCGCTCGCTCTACGCCCACTTCCCCAGCAAGGACGCCCTCTTCTCCGGCGTGGTCGCCCTGGTCCGCGAGCTCTACCTCGACCGCCTGGGCTCACCGGAGCACTACGTCACCCCGGAGCGGGCCGATCCGGCCGACGCCCTCGTGCGCTACTGCGGGCGGCTGCTGCAGCTGCTGCTGTGGTCCTCGTCCCTGCGCACGCTGCGGATGGGAATCACGGAGGCCGAGCGGGCACCCGAGATCGCGTCCGGCTACTACGAGGCAGTCTTCGAGGCCCCCACGACGCGCATCGCCGCGTATGTCTCCCAGACCTGGGGCCTGACGCATGAGGCGGCACGGGAATCAGCCGAGATCCTCATCGGCCGGACGGTCTACCCCGGGCTGATGCAGGGCCTCCTCGGCGTGCGGGAGCCGATCACCCGGCACCCCGACGAGACCACCCTCGCCGCCGACGTCGACCTCGACCGGATCGCCGAGAGCGTCCGGCAACTCGTCCCGGGCAAACCAGCGTGCTAAGCGGTTTCGCCCGGTCCGCCCGATAGTACGGGTGCAACTGCTTGGTCGTGGTCGGGGACTACCGGGAATGAGCAGGATGTTCGGCGAGCGCTGCATCAGCCGGGCGAGCGCGACCGACATCGGCGTCGCCTCCAGCCGACTTGCGACCTTCGATCTTTATGTCGTGAGGTCGTGTTGGTGCCGTTGCCGGGTCCCGGCTGGGGTGAGGTGGCCAAAGGTCCTGTGTTTGCGTAGGCGGCGGTCGTAGAACGTCTCGACGAAGTCGAAGATCTCGGCGCGGACGGTGGCCCGGTCGGGCCGGATGCGAGTGCCGATCTCTTCTTTGAGCAGGGCCCGGAAACTCTCCGCGGCGGCGTTGTCGAAGCAAGATCCCTCGTAGATCCCGCCGCGCGCCATCCGCTCGCAGGTGTCGCGGGCCATCTGCAACGCGCCCTCGGACCCGGTGCGGGCGCGGCATCGATTCCGACCCCCGTGAAAATGATCGAACGCCCTGGACGTCACGAAACCGTCCCCGTTGATCGCGGCCCCCTCGCGTTCGTGCCGGGTCCGAAGGACACTCGTAGTCCTGAGAATTGTGGCTGGAGGGGGACGGGACATGCGGGACAGCCATCGCACCGAAGCCGAGCGGCTGGTGGTGCGGGCGGTCGAGGAGGAGGTGCGGCGCTCGGGCGGGCGCGTCGACGGGCAGGTGCTGCTGACCCGGGCGCGCGGCTCACTGGACGCCATGGCGCAGACCGCCGCCGAGGAGTACGCCGCGTACACGCACGCCCTCGACGAGACGGAGGACGGCCGGCTCACCTTCGCCCAGCGCTACGCCAAGGACGGCGCCGGAACTCCCCTGCTGGTGGCGGGCGTCGCCGCGGTCGCCGCCCTGGTCGCCGACCTGTCGCTGGGCACCGGGACGGGCACGGCACTGGGCGCGGGCGCGGCCGTGGGCGTGGTGGGCGCCGCCGCCACCGTGGTGAAGGTGGCCGGCGTCCATCTGCCGGCCGCCCACCACCGGGCGGGCGCGGTGGGCCAGCCGGGCGGACCCGAGCAGCTGCGGCTGCAGTGGCTGACGGCGCTTGAGGTGCGCGGCATCCGGCCGTTCCTCGACCAGCAGCGGGTGCTCAGCGCCTCGACCGGCCCCAAGCGGCAGGGCCCCAGGCTGCGCGGCGCGGACAAGAGCGCGGCGGCCCGCAGGCGCACGGTGCTCCAGGAGTCCTTCGGCCAACTCCCTCAGCCCGAGGGACCGTTCGCGGGACGCCGGGCGGAGATGGCACGACTGCGGCAGTGGGTGCGGGAGGCCCGGGCGAGTACCGAGAGCCGGCCGACGGTGGTCGTGCTGCACGGCCGTCCGGGCTCGGGCCGCACCACGCTCGCCGTCCGGGCCACGCACGAACTGCGGGACCACTTCCGCGGCGCGGTCGTCGTCGATCTGCGCGGCGGCAGCCGCGACGAGCCGCCGCTGCCCGCCCGCGACGCCCTGCTGCATCTGCTGAACCGGCTCGGGGCACCCCGCGAGCAGTTGCTGTTCCGCGAGCGTTCCTCCCTCGACCAGCAGGTCAAACGGCTCAGCGAGCTGTACCACCAGCATCTGACGGGCCTTGCGGTGACGATCGTGCTGGACGACGCCTCGAACGCCGAGCAGATCCGCGCCCTGCTCCCCGAGCGCTCCGACAGCCTGATCCTGGTCACCGCCGCGGAACCGCTCGAACTGCCCGCCGGCCTGCCCGCCTGGGTGCACCACCTCCCGGTGGAGGCCCTCGACGAGGCCGGCGCGGAGGAGCTGCTCGGCGCCGCGGCGCAGGACTCCTCGGGCCCCTACGACGCCGAATCCAGCGACCGGATCCGGCAGTTGTGCGGCGGCCTGCCCCTCGCCCTGCGCATCGCCGGCTCGTCGCTCGGACCGCGCTCACCGCGCCGGCTGGCCGCCGACCTCGACGCGTACGGCCCGGTCGATCCGGTCGAACGCGTCCTGTGGCTGCGCTACACCGACCAGGCGGAACCGGCCCGCACGCTGCTGCGCAGGCTGGCCCTGGCCGGCCGCTCCTCCCTGGGCGCCGCCGCGGCCGCCGCCCTGCTCGGCACGGACGAGGCGGAGGCGGCCCGGCACCTGGCCAAGCTCGCGCAGGCGGGCCTGATCGACCATGTACGGGGCCGCCGGTACCGGCTGCACGACCTGGTGCGCGCGTTCGCCCTGGCCCGGCTGGGCGACGAGGAGGAGCAGGCCGAGCGCACGGCGGCGCAGGAGCGCCTGATCGTGAACTACGGCGAGCTGGCCGACTCCGTGCTGCGCCTGGTCGACGGCAACATGTCGACCCGCTCGGACCGCTTCGGACCGCACGGCTTCACCTCGCTCGAAGAGGCCCTGCGCTGGCTGGACGACGAGTCCAGCTTCATCACGGCGGCGCTGCGCCACGCTGAGGGCGTGAACCAGACCGCCGTACTGAACCTGCTCGGCGCCCTGTGCGACTACTGCCTGCTCCGCGGCGACCTGTACCGCCTCGGCGAGATCAGCGAGCTGGCTCAGGCCGTCGACCAGGGCCTGCTGATCCGCTCGGTGCAGTGGCGCACCGGCATCGCCGCCCGCCAGCTGGGCGAACTGGACAAGGCCCGCACGACGCTCAGCTCGGTCGTCGACCTCTACCTGGAGGCCCGCCACGACGCGGGCGCGGCCCGGGCGCTGTGCTCCCTGGGCATCACCCTGCACCATCAGGGCCAGCTCACCGAGGCCGGGGCCAAGCTCCAGGAGGCGCTGGACCTCCAGGCGGCGCCCGAGCTGGCGACCGACCGGGCCTGGACAATGCACGCGCTGGCCGCCGTGCAGCGGGACCGCGCCCGGCTGGCGGAGGCCCTGGACCTGCTCACCAGGTCCCTGGTCCTGCACCGCGAGGGCGGTTCGGTGCACGGCGAGGCGTGGGCCCACTTCCAGCTGGGCCAGCTGGCGCTGCGGATGGGCGACGTGCCGCGCGCGGAGCGGGAACTCCAGTCCGCCCTCGACCGCTACCGCCGCACCCGTGACGCCCGCGGCGAGGCGTGGGCCCTGACCCAGCTGGCCCGGGCCCGGCTGGTCGACGGGGACGCCTCCGAGGCGGCCGAGGCGCTGCGGCAGGCGGCCGTCCGGCACCACGACAACGAGGACGCGCGCGGTGAGGCGTGGACGGGCTACTACCTCGGCCAGGCCCTGGAGGAGACCGGCGACCTGGACCGGGCCGTGCGCGAGCTGGAGCGGTCCCGCACGATGTTCTCCCGGATGCGTGACGTGTACGGCCTGGCCTGCGCCCGCCACCACTCGGCCCGGGTCACCCGCGACCAGCGCGCCACCCAGACGGGCTCGCTGCGCAACTCCGGCTTCGCCCGTCAGCTCCTGATGGACGCCCGCGCCGACTTCCAGCGCATCGGCGTCACCCACGGCGAGGCCTGGACCTGCCTGGAGCTTGCGGTCGTCGACGCGGGCAACACGCGCACCCAGCAGGCGCTGGCCCTGTGCGACGAGGCGATCGGCCTGTTCACCTCGTACGGCGACCAGCGGGGCGAGGACTGGGCCCGCTTCCTGCGCTGCACCCTGCTCCCCTACGCCGCCCCCGGCGGCGTGGAGATCGGCACGGCGGTGGCGCAGGAGGAACTGGCCCAGCTGGCCCGGGCCGCGCACGGCACCCGGGACCAGAAGCTGGCCGAGTACCTGGCGGCGTACGCGCTGCTGCTGGAGCGCGGTGTGCAGTTGGAGGCCGGGTGGCAGGCCTGGCGTCTGGGCATGGTGCCGAACCGGCACGCCCGTGAGGTGATGGGGGTGCCGGTACCGGCCGCGTCGTGACGCCGGTCAGCCCCGCCGGGCGTCCGGGCCGGCGGAGGACGCCGTCCCGGACTCCGCGCGGGAGTCCGGGGACTCCTTGAAGTCGACCTTCTGCATGTGCTTGCTCATCGACTTCATCAGACCCCACACGGCCAGGGCCATCACCGCGAAGACGATGAAGCCGAGGACGCCGGGGGTGACCTTGTTGTCGTCGATCTCCGCGAGGGGGACGACGTCTGTCAGTGCCAGGCTGAAGCTCATGTCAGGCATTGTCGCGGATGCCCGCAAAGAGGTCGTCCTCGGGTAGGGAGGTGTCGACGAGCGACTTCGCCAGCTCGTACTCCTCCGTCGGCCAGACCTCCTTCTGGAGGTCCATCGGCACCCGGAACCAGCCGCCGTCGGGGTCGATCTGCGTGGCGTGCGCCAGCAGTGCCTTGTCGCGGATCTCGAAGAAGTCGGCGCAGGGGATGTGCGTGGTCAGGACGCGCTCGACGCGCTCGATCTCCTTCCAGCGCGCCAGCCAGTCCCCATAGGGCGACTCCAGGCCGCGGGCCAGCAGCGCTTTGTGCAGCGCCTCGGTGCGGGGACGGTTGAAGCCCTGGTTGTAGTAGACCTTGAGCGGCTGGTAGACCGGGCCGTACTCGGACTCCGGGTACTTCTCCGCGTCCGCGGCGCCCTCGAAGGCCACCATCGTGATCTTGTAGGTCATGATGTGGTCGGGGTGCGGGTAGCCGCCGTTCTCGTCGTAGGTGGTGATCACCTGGGGACGGAAGGAACGGATCTGCTTGACGAGTTCCCCGGCCGCCTTGTCGACGTCCTCCAGGGCGAAGCAGCCCTCGGGCAGCGGCGGCAGCGGGTCGCCCTCCGGCAGGCCGGAGTCGACGAAGCCGAGCCACTCCTGCTTGACGCCCAGGATCTCGCGGGCCTCGTCCATCTCCTTCTTGCGTACCTCGTGGATGTGTTCCTCGATGTACGTGTCACCCTTCAGTTTCGGATTGAGGATGGAGCCGCGCTCCCCGCCCGTGCAGGTCACGACCAGCACGTCCACCCCCTCCGACACGTACTTCGCCATGGTGGCCGCACCCTTGCTCGACTCGTCGTCGGGGTGCGCGTGCACGGCCATCAGTCGCAGCTGGTCAGTCAAGACTCAATCCTCGGTAGGTCGGCGCCCGGATCTTCGGGCGCAATCCAATGGGGGCCGTGCCGCAAGCACCTCCTTGCGGGGTGGCGGTCAGATGGCCGACGGGCGGCTTCTATAGTGACCGAATCGGGGGGCGAATAATTCCACGGGCCGGTCCGGGCTTCCCGCCGAGGCTCCCGTCCCCCGGTCCTGCCGAGAGGACGATCATGAGCACGGTGAGCACGCGGCTGCCCGAAGGCCGCTACGGGCGTTCCTCGGACCAGCGTGCCGACCACAAGCTCAAGATCATCGGCGCGGTGCTCGGCGCGGCCCTGCTCGCGCTGGTCGGCTACTTCGCCTACCACTACGTCGTACGGAGCGAGATCAGCGCGCAAGTGATCTCGTTCCAGGCCTCGGACAGCTCGGTCTCCGTGCATCTGGAGGTCCACAAGGCCGCCGGGACCGACGGCTACTGCACCCTGCGCTCGCAGTCCGCCGACGGCGCGGAGGTGGGCCGGGCCGACTTCCGCTTCACCGGGTCGGCCACCCGCTTCGACCGGATCGTCACGCTGCGTACGACCGCTCAGGGCACCACGGCCGAACTGCTCGGCTGCCACGCCGACTGATGCGGTCCGGAAACATCACCTCTGACCTGCACTGACACGATTCTGATGGCTTATGTCCTCCCCCTTCCGCCATTGAATTGTTAGGCTCGTGGTTTCGCCCATCCATGAAGGAACATTCTTCTGGGTAGGGCGATGCTTTGTATTCCCAGTACCGACGAGGAGCACCTGTGACCCAGACCAGCGAGAACGTCACCTGGCTGACCCAGGAGGCGTACAACCAGCTCAGGGCCGAGCTGGAGCACCTGTCTGGTCCTGCGCGCACGGAGATCGCCGCCAAGATCGCGGCCGCGCGCGAGGAGGGCGACCTGCGCGAGAACGGCGGGTATCACGCGGCCAAGGAGGAGCAGGGCAAGCAGGAACTCCGGGTACGCCAGCTGACCCAGCTCCTGGAGAACGCCAAGGTCGGCGAGGCCCCCGCCTCGGCGGACGGTGCGGTCGCCCCCGGCATGGTGGTGACGATCGCCTTCGACGGTGACGAGGACGACACCCTGACGTTCCTGCTCGCCTCCCGGGAGTACGCGAGCGCCGACATCGAGACGTACTCCCCGCAGTCCCCGCTGGGCGCCGGTGTGACCGGTCACAAGGTCGGCGAGAACGCGGAGTACGAGCTGCCCAACGGCAAGAAGGCCACGGTGAAGATCCTCAAGGCCGAGCCGTACTCGGGCTGACCGGGACCGATCGCTTTCGTACGAGGCCCCCGGCGTCTATCGACGCCGGGGGCCTCGCCATGTCCGGCTTTATGTCCGGACCGGGAGTCGCGCCTGCGTCAGGCGGCGGCCGAGCGGTACTTGCGGACCGCGAGCGTGCGGAAGATGACGATGATCAGGACCGCGTAGATCAGCGACGCCCACACCGGGTGCTGCATGGGCAAGGCGCTGGACTGGGACAGACCGGGAGCCCCGAAGAGTTCACGGCACGCCTGGACGATGGCGCTGAACGGGTTCCAGTCGGCGATGTGCCGCAGCCAGGGCGTCATCTGCTGCGAGTCGACGAACGCGTTCGAGATGAAGGTCACGGGAAAGAGCCAGATCAGACCGCCGGAGGTCGCCGCTTCCGGAGTGCGCACGGACAGGCCGATCAGCGCGCCGATCCAGGTGAAGGCGTATCCCAGAAGAAGCAGCAGGGCGAAGCCGCCCAGGACCTTCCCGATGTTGGTCGGCTCCGCGGAGCCGGGGCGCCAGCCCACGAGCAGCGCGACGATCGCGAGGACCAGCAACGTCAGCGCGGTCTGCACGAGGTCCGCGAGGGTGCGGCCGGTCAGCACGGCGCCGCGCGCCATGGGCAGGGAGCGGAACCGGTCGATGAGCCCCTTGTGCATGTCGTCGGCTATGCCGGCGCCCGCTCCCGCGGTGGCGAAGGTGACGGTCTGCGCGAAGATGCCGGCCATCAGGAAGTTCTTGTAGACCGACGGGTCGGTGGTGTTGCCGATCTTCATCGAGCCGCCGAAGACGTACGTGAAGAGGATCACGAACATCACCGGCTGAATCAGCCCGAACAGCAACATCTCGGGAATCCTGGTCATGCGGATCAGGTTCCGTCTGGCGACGATCAGCGAGTCCCTGATCGATCGACTGAGGGGGTTGCCGGACGCCGTGACCTGCACGGTGTCGGTGACGGCGCTCACTTCACGGCCTCCTTGCGGCTGTTCTTGCCGGTGTTCTTGGGGTCTGCGCCGTCGTCGTCCGCGCTGTCCGCCTCGCCCTCGCCGACCTCGGCCCGGTGGCCCGTCAGGGAGAGGAAGACGTCGTCGAGGGTGGGGCGGCGCAGTCCGATGTCGTCTATCTCGATGCCGCGGCTGTCCAGTTCACGGATCACCTCGGCGAGCAGCTTGGCACCGCCGGTGACGGGCACGGTGAGCTTGCGAGTGTGCTCCTCGACCGTGGTGTCGCCCTTGCCGAAGCCGCGCAGCAGCTCGACGGCGGTGGCGATGTGCTCGCGCTCGTGCACCACGACCTCGACGCGCTCACCGCCGGTGCGGGACTTCAGCTGGTCGGAGGTGCCCTTGGCGATGACCCGGCCGTGGTCGACGACCGCGATCTCGTGGGCGAGGTGGTCGGCCTCTTCGAGGTACTGGGTGGTGAGCAGCAGCGTCGTACCACCGGAGACCAGTTGCTTGATGACCTCCCACAGCTCCTGGCGGTTGCGCGGGTCGAGGCCGGTCGTCGGCTCGTCCATGAACATCACGGGCGGCGAGACCACGAGGGCCGCCGCGAGGTCGAGCCGGCGGCGCATGCCTCCGGAGTAGGTCTTCGTGGGCCGGTCGGCGGCCTCGGTGAGGTGGAACTGCTCCAGCAGCTCCGCGGCCCGGGCCTTGGCCGCCTTCGCCCGCATCTGGTAGAGCTGGCCCACCATCTGGAGGTTCTCGCGGCCGGTGAGGTATTCGTCGACCGCCGCGAACTGCCCGGACAGGCCGATGGAGCGGCGCACGGTGTCGGGGTGCTTGAGCACGTCCACGCCCGCGACGACCGCCTTGCCGCTGTCGGGCCGCAGCAGGGTGGTCAGACAGCGGACGCTCGTCGTCTTGCCCGCGCCGTTCGGCCCGAGCAGGCCGAGGACCGTGCCCTCGGGGACATCGAGGTCGACGCCGTCCAGTGCCCGTACGTCGCCGAAGGTCTTGACCAGACCTTCGGCATAGATGGCGCCTGGCATGTATGTCTCCACGTCGTCGGAATTGCCTGAAGGATTGCTTTAAAGGGTTGCAGATGTTATGAGGGTTATGAGAGGTGTGCTGGGTTCGGGACGGTTGGTCGGGTGGGGACGCCCGAAGGAACCGGAACAGGCTCCGACCGAACACGACACACCGTAACGCGATGTATCGCGTTTCTCAACGGGTTTTCCCGAACGAGTGATGCAGACCTCCTGACCAGGAGAGACGACCGGCCGACGGTCGGCGCCGGGTCAGTCGATGACGGTGTAACCCGCCTCGCGCAGGGCCTGGCCGACCTCGGCGCAGTGCGTCGGCCCCTTCGTCTCCAGATGCAGCTCCACCTCCGCCTCCGTGAGCCCGAGCCGCGGATCGGTCCGTACATGACTCACGTCGAGCACGTTAGCGTCGACCACTGACAACACCCCGAGCATCGTCGCGAGGGCGCCCGGCCGGTCCGTCAGCCGCAGCCGTACGGCCAGGTAGCGGCCCTGCGCGGTCATGCCGTGGCGCAGCACCCGCTGGAGCAGCACCGGATCGACGTTGCCGCCGGACAGCACGGCGACGACCGGTCCGGCGACGGCGCCGGGCTCGCAGCCGAGCAGCGCCGCGACCGGGCTCGCCCCGGCCGGCTCGACAACCAGCTTGGCCCGTTCCAGGCACAGCAGCAGCGCCGCCGACAACTGGTCCTCCGTGACCGTACGGATCTCGTCGACCGATTCCGCGATGATCCGGAACGGCACGTCGCCGGGCCGCCCCACCTTGATGCCGTCCGCCATCGTCGCCGGGCCCTCGATGGACACCGGCCGCCCGGCCGCGAGCGAGGGCGGATACGCCGCCGAACCCGCCGCCTGCACCCCGATGATCCGCACCTCGGGCCGCAGCGCCTTCACCGCGACCGCGATACCGGCCGCGAGTCCGCCGCCGCCGATGCCGACGACGATGGTGCCGACCTCCGGGCACTGCTCCAGGATCTCCAGGCCGACCGTGCCCTGGCCCGCGATGACGTCGGGGTGGTCGAAGGGGTGGATGAACACGGCACCGGTCCGCTCCGCGTACTCCTGCGCGGCGGCCAGCGTCTCGTCGACCACCTGGCCGTGCAGGCGCACCTCCGCGCCGTACTCCCGGGTGGCGCTGATCTTCGGCAGCGGGGCGGCCTTCGGCATGAACACCGTGGCGTGCACGCCGAGCAGCGACGACGCGAGGGCGACGCCCTGCGCATGGTTGCCGGCGCTCGCGGCCACCACGCCGGCGGCACGCTCCTCCGGCAGCAGCCCGGCGATCCGCACATAGGCGCCGCGCAGCTTGAACGATCCGGTCCGCTGGAGGTTCTCGCACTTGAGGAGCACCGGCGTGCCCACCAGCTGGGACAGATGCCTGCTGCTCTCCAGCGCGGTCACCCGGGCGACCCCGGAGAGCATCTTCTGGGCACCGCGTACGTCGTCGAGGGTGACGGGACGCAGCACACCGGCCGTGCTGTAGCTCATGGCTCAAGTCTCGCAGTTCACAGTCGCGAGCAGCGGGTGTGACCAAGCGCCGAGACCGGTTCGTGCAGCGCCGGTACGGCCTACGCCCCGGCCGCGTACCCTGTCCCCCAACCCAGCAGCCCTCATGAAGTGAGCAACCGCCATGCCCACAACACCTGAAATGTCGATGGACATGACGACCGTAGGTGACACCGGTCTCCTCGACACCCTCCAGCACCAGGTCGCGCTGTTCGCCCGCCGGGCCGAGCAGACCCGGCTCGGTGGCGTCGGGCAGGTGCGCAATTCCATGGACCGTGCCGCGTACCTGCTGCTCAACCGCCTCGACCAGGAAGGCCCGATGGGGGTCAAGGCGCTCGCCGCGAGCATGGGGATCGACTCGTCGACGGTGACCCGGCAGGTGGCTCCGCTGGTCGACACCGGGCTCGTCAAGCGGACCTCGCACCCCGAGGACGGACGGGCGGTGGTGCTCCAGCTCTCCCCGCGCGGGGCGGCCCGGCTGGACGAGGTGCGCTCGTCCCGGCGCCAGTTGATGGCCGAGCTGACACACGACTGGGCGGCGGAGGAGCGCGACACGTTCTGTGCGCTCCTGACGCGCTTCAACAGCGCGCTGTCCGCCCGGACGGCGGTACCGGGCGGCACGGCGCAGGAGACTCCCCCGGTCTCCTGACGACCGGAGTCTTGACCCCGGGCCGCCGCTGTCCTCATATGAGACCGGGGTCCCGCGGCGTACCCGGCGTCGCATCCCGCCGTACCGGGCGGGGCCCCGCACTGGGGAGGCACGGTGCGCGAACGGCAGGCGCCGCAGGGCGCCCGCCGGGCCCGGGAGTTCGAGGCGTTCGTCGCGGGCGCGGCAGGGCGGCTGCTGCATGCCGCGACCCTGCTCACCGCCGAGGCCCCCGGTGACAACCCGCGCGCGCGGCGGCTGCTGACGCTGGCGCTCGCGCACACGTACGCGTGCTGGGACCGGCTGCACGGCGAGGACCCCTACGACCGGGCCCGCCAGTACCTCGCCCTGCGCTTCGCGCGCACAGCCTGGCACCAGTACGCCGGCCTGGGGCGTGGCCGCACGCATCCCGCGGGCCCGACGGCCGTGCTCGCCCCCCAGGAGCGTCTGATCCTCGTCCTCAGGCTGTACGAGGGCGTCGCCGAGGAGCAGGCGGCGGCCCTGCTCGGGCTTCCGGTTGAGCGGGTCCACGCGATCTGCGAGCGGGCGACGGCCACGCTGCTGCACCCGCCGCGCGAGGCCGCGGCGGGTGCCGTGGCGGAGCCGGCACCGTCATGAGGCGGGGGTACGGCGCGGTGGTGGGAGCCACGAGCGGGGGGAGAGACGGGTGAACCGGCCGGAGCGGGAGGCCGCCGCGCGACGGATCATGGAGCGGGTGCCGCCCCCGGTGCCGCCGGACCTGTACACGCAGGCCGTACGGCGCGGGAACCGCCTGCTGCGGCGCAGGACCGCCGCCCGGCGCCTGCTGTGGCTGGTCCTGTGCGCCGCGGCCGTGGCGTTCGCGGTCTGGGCGGTGACGGCACGTCCCTGGGTGGAGCCGCCGTCCCAGACGACTCCACCGCTGACCGGCTGGTGAGCGGGGCCGAGCGAGCGCTTCGCCGGGTGTGCCGCGGCAGTTGGGGGTGCGGCGCTGGGCGCCGGCCTTCCCGCCGTCGGTCTCCCCCGGAGTTCCCGGCTCCGCCAGAACCGGGCCCCACCGCGGGCGAAGCCGCACATCGATACGGCCCGCGCCCCTAGAGGCGCCGTCACGGAGCGCGCCGCTTCAGAGGCGCCGCCGAACCCGCGGCGGACCCCGCCCGGTCCGCTCAGCCCAGCGCCTGCTTCAGGTCCTCCAGGAGGTCGTCGACGTTCTCGATGCCCACGGAGAGCCGGACCAGGTCGCCCGGGACCTCCAGGGCCGAGCCGACCACCGAGGCGTGCGTCATCCGGCCGGGGTGCTCGATCAGTGATTCGACCCCGCCCAGCGACTCGCCGAGGGTGAACACCTTGGTGCGGTTGCAGACCTCGACGGCCGCCTCCTCGCCGCCCTCGACCAGGAAGGAGACCATGCCGCCGAACGCCTTCATCTGCTTCGCGGCGACCTCGTGACCGGGGTGGTCCGGCAGGCCCGGGTACAGAACGCGCGTCACGCGCGCGTGCCGGCCCAGCATGTCGGCGATCTTGGTGGCGTTCTCGGTGTGCCGGTCCATGCGCACGGCGAGCGTCTTGGTGCCGCGCAGCACCAGCCAGGAGTCGAAGGGTCCGGCGACCGCGCCCATGGCGTTCTGGTGGAAGGCCAGTTCCTCGCCCAGCGCCTGATCAGCCACGATCAGCGCGCCGCCGACGACATCGGAGTGCCCGCCCATGTACTTGGTGAGCGAGTGCACGACCACGTCGGCGCCGAGCCCCAGCGGCTGCTGGAGGTAGGGGGTGGCGAAGGTGTTGTCGACGACGAGCCGCGCACCCGCGTCGTGCGCGACCTGGGCGACGGCGGCGATGTCGGTGATGCCGAGCAGCGGGTTGGAGGGGGTCTCCACCCATACGGCCTTGGTCCTCGGGGTGAGGGCGGCCCGTACCGCTGCCGGGTCACTGGTGTCGGCGACGGACCATTCCACCCCCCACCGGGTGACGACCTTGGCGAAGAGACGGAACGTACCGCCGTACGCGTCGTTCGGGATGACCACGTGGTCGCCGGGGCTGAGCAGCGTACGCAGCAGGGCGTCCTCGGCGGCCAGGCCGGACGCGAAGGCGAGACCGCGGCTACCGCCCTCCAGCGCGGCGAGGTTCTCCTCCAGCGCGGTCCTGGTGGGGTTGGCGCTGCGGCTGTACTCGTAGCCCTCGCGCAGGCCGCCCACGCCGTCCTGTTTGTACGTCGAGACCTGGTAGATCGGCGGTACGACCGCGCCGGTGCGGGGATCGGCGGTGTTGCCCGCGTGGATCGCGCGTGTCTCGAAATGCTGACTGATGTGCCTGTCGCTCATGGGCCCCGAGCGTAGTGCGCCGAGGGGTCCGCCGCCGGATCATGGCTCCGCCGGTTCTGCGGGAAGGACTCGCCCGGTCCTGGTGGAAAGGTTCTCCCGTTCCTGAAGGAAGGGTTCTCCCGGGTCGGCGGTGGGCCGTCGGGCGGTTCGCAGAGGAGCCGTCCTACGGTCGGCCAGGCCCCCGCCTGCGGTTCGCGGGGTGCCCCGTCGTGCGAGGCCCGCGGTGGTCTCGGGGCCGGGTCGCGGGAGGTTTTCCACAGGGGACCGGACGGGTTCGCCATTTGTCGGCGGCGTCTGGTTCGCTTGAGGCATGTCGATTCTCTGGGTCCTGTTGGCGCTGCTCCTGCTGAGCTTCGTGGCGATTCCGTTCCTGCGGCGCAGGCGTGCCGGGATCGAGCGCGTCTCCCCGGACCACCCGGACGCGGCCGACCCGGCGGCGTACGGCTTCGTGCGCCAGGAGGACCTGGACATCCGGATGCCCGGCCCCGACCAGGACCTCCTGGACGTCCTGGACCTGGTGCAGCGCACCCAGGACTACCGGTCGGCGGCGCAGTTGCTGGCCGGCACCGAGGCGGCGGGCGAGCTGCGCTGGCAGCGCGTCCAGGCATTCGCGGGCGCCGCGGCCCTGGAGTTGCAGCAGCGGCCGGGCGGGGTGCACGAGACACCGGGCGGCCAGTGGCTACGGGTGTGGCGGGCCGAGCAGCCCAAGGACGCGGGCGGCGCCGCGGTGCACGCGGAGTTCCTGGTGCAGCAGGCGTGGCGCACGTCCACACCGGGGACGGACGAATTCCGGATCATCATGGAGGAGGCCAGAAACGCCTGCGGGCAGGCGGCGCTGCTGGCTCCCGGCGACCCGGTCCCGTACATCGTCGAGCTGTCGGTGGCCCGCGGACTGGCTTATCCGCGCGAGGATTTCGAGCAGCTCTGGCTGAAGATCCTGGACCGCGCCCCGGCCCACATGGGCGCCCACCTCGCGGCGCTGCACTACTGGTGCGAGAAGTGGCACGGCTCGCGCGAGCTGGCGTACTCGTTCGCCGAGGCCGCCGCGGCCCGCGCCCCGCAGGGCTCCCTGCTGGCCGCCATGCCCCTGTTCGCGGTCTTCGAGCACCTGCCCGAGGTGAACCTGGTCAGCAGCTTCTACCAGAGCGAGGTCGTCACGAAGGCGATGCACGGCGCGCTGTACGCGGTGCACGCGGCCCGCTCCGACGACCCGATGCCGGCCCACGTCCGCCATCTGCTGGTCTTCTTCCTGGTCCGCGCCGAGCGCTGGGCGGAGGCGATGAGCCAGCTGGTGCATGTGGACGGCCATGTCGGCGCGCTCCCCTGGACGCTGTCCGCCGAGCCGGCCGCGGAGTTCGCCGTCTACCGCGCCCTGGCGGTCGCGGGCTTCGAGGCGAACGGCGGCAGCCCGGCATCACTGCTCAACTGACGTCTCCGGACGGGGAGTTGCCGGTCGGTCGGCAGCGGTGCCGGGGGCTCCGCCGTCTGCCGGGGTGATCCGCCCGGGTCCGTGCCGGGCACGGACCCGGGCGACGGATAGGCTCGCCGCATGGACCTCCGGACAGGTATGGACATCCGTGTGGACATCGCCCGGGAAGCGAGTCAGGAACTCGTCGACGCGTTCGGCCGGTTGCTGCCCCAGTTGTCCTCGACGGCCGAGCCCCTCGACCACGAGGCGATCCACCGCATGGTGACGTCGGACGCGAACACGGTGCTCCTCGCGCGGACGCCCGACGCGATCGTCGGCACGCTGACCCTGGTGCTGCTGCCCCTGCCGGCGGGGCTGCGGGGCCGTATCGAGGACGTCGTCGTCGACGAGGGCGCGCGCGGCCGGGGCATCGCGGGCCTGCTCCTGCGGGAGGCGGTGCGCATCGCCACGGAGGCGGGTGCCCGGACGGTCGATCTCACCTCCCGGCCGGACCGCGCGGCGGCGAACCGCCTCTACGAACGCCTCGGCTTCCAGCCCCGGAACTCGACGGTCTACCGCTTCCCGATCGACGGGTAGGAGGTCGCCGGCCGCCGCAGGGCCTGCGGCGGCCCGGTCGGGGTCAGCGCGACTGGAGCGCGTCCAGCGCCACCGCCTGCGCGAGCACCAGCCGCCGGTCGTACCGTTCGTCGTCCATCCGCACGACGTAGTGGTCGCGGATGCGGGTCTTCTTCTCGAAGGAGCCCACCTTGTGGCCGTCCGCGTCGATGAAGTCGAAGTGGTACTTCCAGATGAACGGCAGGTCGCCGATGTACGGCAGCATCCCCCATACCCGCCGGAAGATGGCGAGCGCGGCGCTGCGTTCCTGGACGGTGACGGTGGGGAGCCCCGGCTGGTCGAGCTGCCAGGTGGAGCGCAGCAGCGACTTGCCGAACTTCTTGCCGAACACGCCGATGGGCCCGGCGTCGCCGGTGACGTCGTAGGCGCTGGCGAGGTCGACGACCTTGCGGGCCTTGAAGGCGGCGACGACGGACTGCTTCGACTCGTCGGTGTAGAGGGTGACTTCTTCCTTGAGCTTCATCCGCTTCTGCTCGATGAAGGCGACCTGCGTGCCGGGTGCGCCGGCGCCGTCGTCGGCGAACACCTCGTAGCGGTTGATCATCATGGTCACCCGCTGGTGGATGTGGAACTGTCTCTGGGTCTGTATTGCGACGGCGTTCATGGTCCCCTCCCTGGGATAGAGCTGCGTCAGCGTAGCGGGCGGCGCCCGCCGCGTCACTTCGGCGCCTTCGCGTGCGCCGGCGGCTCCGTGGACGGACCCGGCCGGTGCCCTTCGACGGCCGCCCGACGCACAAGCTGCGTCATCCGTGCGGGGCGGCCGTCGGCGGGAGTTCGGGGCTGCCGGATTGGACGTAGACCACCAGCGTGTGGTCCGGCTGCTCGGCCAGGTGGAAGGCGGTGTAGGCGTACTCGACCGCGCCGCGTCCCGGCAGCCGCAGCCGTTTGCGGCCGCCGTGCCGGGGCTGGACCTCGTACTGCGGCCACCAGGCGCGGGCCTGCGGGCTGCCTTCGTGGAGTTCGTCGACCAGCCGGGCGAAGCGCGGGTCTGCGGGACGGCGGCCGGCCAGGGTGCGCAGGCGGGCGAGGAGGCCGCGGGCCTCGGGCTCCCAGTCGACCACGACCTCCCGGGCCGCCGGTTCCAGGAAGACCCAGCGGACGAAGTTCGCGGGGCGGCCGGCCGCCCCGGTGAGGTGCGGGAACACCAGCTCGGCGGCCCGGTTGTGGCTGAGCACGTCGTACACGCCGTCGATGAGGTACGCCGGGTGCGGGTCGATCAGCCGCGGTACGGCCGCCACCTCGGCGGGCAGCGGGGCGGGCGACTCTTCCTCGGCGGGCGGCGCGTGCCCGGCGAGCCTGCGCAGATGAGCGCGCTCGTGCCGGTCGAGCCGCAGCGCGTCGGCCAGGGCGTCGAGCACCTGCTCGGAGGCCCGGATGGGCCGGCCCTGTTCCAGGTACGTGTACCAGGTCGCGCTGATCCCGGCGAGCAGGGCGAGTTCCTCCCGGCGCAGGCCCGGGGTGCGGCGGCGGCCGGTCGGCGGCAGGCCGACCTGGCCGGGGGTGATGCGTTCGCGGCGGCTGCGCAGGAAGACGGCGAGTTCGCGGCGTTGCTCCGTCGGGTTCGGCATGACGTGTGTGGCAGACGATGTCGACGTGAACGAGATCGTCGTCCGGCCCACCGCGCAGAACTGAACACTCCGCTGGACGGGCCGGGGTACGGGACAGGAGACACGGTCCGTTCCTGCGGGCCGGTCCCGACTCGGACCACCCCCGCCCCGCTGAAGGCCACCGGGAACTTTGCTGCCCCGGCCGCCGCCCCCGCCGTCACCCCAGCCGCTCCGCCAGGAAGTCCTCTTCGCGCGTCCCTTCCTGATTCTCTTCGCGCGTCCCTTCCTGTTTCTCTTCGCGCGTCTCTCCGCGCCTGCTTTTCGCGCTTCTCTCCGTGTCGCTCTGCGCCTACCTGCGACGGTCTACGTTTCCGCTTCCGCCCGGTTCAGCTGCCGCTGCCGTACGGCCGGGTGAGGATCTCCAGGTTGTGGCCGTTGGGATCCTCGAAGTAGGTTCCGCGGCCACCGTCGTTGGTGTTGATCTCGCCGGGGCGGTTGTGCGCCGGGTCCGCCCAGTAGGTGAGTCCGGCGTCCTTGATGCGGGCGAATATCACGTCGAAGTCCTCCTCGGAGACGAGGAAGGCGTAGTGCTGGCTGGTGATGGCGTCGGCCGTCTCCATGTAGTCCAGCGTCACGCCGTTGGGAATCTCGACCGGCGTGAACGGACCGAATTGCGGGCTCACTTGGAGCCCCAGGATGTCAGCGAGGAACTTGGCCGATGCCTGCTTGTCCCGCGCGGAGACGATGGTGTGGTTCAGGTTCACGGTCATCGTTGAGACCTCCTTGTCATCCAACATACTCCGACGGCAACTAAGGCAAGGCTTACTTTATTGAGTGAACGGAGCGCTGGTCGTGCGTATGTTGAGATCGAAGGCCGTCCTGGCCGTGTGAACAGATGGTGATCGATCAGATCGTGGAAGCGTCGATCACGAAGCGGTAGCGGACATCGCTCGCGACGACCCGGTCCCATGCCTCGTTGACCTGCTCGGCGCGGATCAGTTCGATCTCGGCGCCGACCGCGTGCTCGGCGCAGAAGTCGAGCATCTCCTGCGTCTCGGCGATACCGCCGATCAGCGAACCGACCAGCTTCTTGTTGCCCATGATCAGCGAGAAGAGGTTGACGGAGACGGGGTACTCGGGTGCGCCCACGTTCATGAGCGCTCCGCCGGTCTTCAGCAGCGGCAGGTAGTCGTCGAAGTCCAGCGCCACCGAGACCGTCGAAAGGATCACGTCGAAACTGCCCGCCAGCCGCTCGAAGGTGCTCGGCTCGCTGGTGGCGTAGTAGTGGTCGGCGCCCAGCTTGAGGCCGTCGTCCTTCTTGCGCAGGGACTGCGACAGGACGGTCACCTCGGCGCCCATGGCGTGGGCGACCCTGACGGCCAGGTGGCCGAGGCCGCCCATGCCGAGCACCGCGACCTTCTTGCCGGGGCCGACGCCCGCACTGCGCAGCGGGGAGTAGGTGGTGATGCCTGCGCACAACAGCGGGGCGGCCACGTCCAGCGACAGTCCGTCGGGGATGCGCAGGACGTAGTGCTCGTCGACGACGATCTTCCGCGAGTAGCCGCCGTAGGTGGGCTCGCCGTCCCGGCCGTGCGCGTTGTACGTGCCGACCATGCCGAGCGACCCGGTGCAGTGCTGCTCCTGGCCCGCCCTGCAGTTGTCGCACGTGCGGCAGGAGTCGACCATGCAGCCGACGCCGACGCGGTCGCCGACCGCGAACTTCGTCACGCCCGGGCCCGCCTCGGCGACCACGCCGGTGATCTCGTGGCCGGGGACCAGCGGGAAGAGGGCCGTGCCCCACTCCTCGCGGCCCGTGTGGATGTCCGAGTGGCAGATGCCCGCGTACTTGATGTCGATCAGCACGTCGTACTCGCCGACCTCGCGGCGCTCGATCAGGGTTTGTTCGAGGGGGGCCTTCGGTGCGGGTACGGCGTATGCGGCAACAGTGGTCATGCCGACTATCTCCTTGCGGGGGGAGTGCCCGGCTGCTTTCCGGCCGGGGACGCGTTCCAGCGTGCTGCGGGCCGGGCATTCCACCCAGACCACCGTTTCGCCTACGTCCGCTGTTCCTACTACTGACCGGGTCAGCCTCCGGGGCATGCCACCGCGGAACCGGATGGCGGCGGCGGTCTTCGGGGACTGGGCGGAACTGCCGCCCGGCGAGCGCAACTGGGCCCGGCTGGTGTTCCTGCGGCCCGACTACCGCAGCCTGTTCGTCGACTGGGAGCAGAAGGCGATCGACATCGTGTGCACCTTCCGCCCAGATCAGGTGGAGCGGTACCACGGAGCGGAGCCGGACTCCGCGTCGGCGGAGGCCCTGCGGCTGCCGGCCGGCTGGGGCACGGACGCGACCCGGGTGACGTCGTCCTCCTCGCCATAAGGATCGACGCAATGACGCAATGACGCAGTGGCGCTGTGACGGCGTGACGGCGTGACGCCGTGAACGCGGAGAGGGGCGTGGCGGAACGGATCCGCCACGCCCCTCAGGCGTACTGAGTACCTGCCGGCAGTGTTCGGCCAGCAGTTGGTACCTGCCGGCAGCGCTCAGCCGCTTGGTACCTGCCGGCAGCGCTCGGCTACTTGCCGAAGTACGCGTTGTAGATCGACAGCGCCGACTTGTTGCCCTTCTTGTCGGCGATGGCGGCGCGGAAGGAGATCGCCTTCCCCCTCGCCGGGTTCTTCACGGTGATCTTGCCCTGCCGGACGTTCGTCTTCTTCCAGGTCCGGCCGGAGTCGTACGACACGTACACCGTCAGCGACTTGAGGTTGCTGCCCGCGGCGGCGCCCTCGACGGTGACCGGGAAGGTGACCGTCCGGCCCGCCGGGACCCGGCTGTCCAGACCGGTCCTGGCCTTGAAGCGGAGGGTGGAGACCGGGAGCTTGGCCGCCTCGTTGCCGGCCGGCTTCTTCGAACGGAAGGTCCAGCTCGCCGTGATCCGGGTGGAGGCGTTCGCCACCTTGGCGCTGCGCTGCACCGAGGTGGTCAGCTTGTACGCGGCCTCACCGGCAGGCACCTTGAACGCCTCCAGGCCGGACAGCGGGTCGTCGTTGGAGCCCACCTTGGTGCTGCCCCGGTACAGGGTCGTGTTCACCGAGGTGACCGCCGAGGAACCGGCGTTCCCGGATCCGTCCGAGAACAGCGGCACCAGCCCGTACATCTCGTTGCCGTCGCGGAACACGCCGTAGTCGGCGTTGAGGTGCGGCCCGAAGACCGCGGTGTTGACGGTCTTCGAGTAGGTCTGGCCGGCCTTGAACGCCTGCGGCTCGCCCAGCGTGACCACGGCGTCCTCGACCGGGAAGCCGTCCGGGTCGAGGCCGCCGATCTGACTGAAGCCCAGTTCCCACTTCGCGCCGCCCGCGGTGGACAGGTGCAGGGTGCGGGTGCCCGGAGTGCGCTGCAGGATGTTGAGGGAGAAGGCGTCGGTGGGGCCGGGCAGCCAGCCGAACGCGGTGACGACGCCCTTCTTGCCGCTCGCCGCCGCGCCCATGGCGATCTTCACCGTGGCCAGGTCGGCGGCCTTGTAGTGCTTGGTGTAACCGGTGGCGAGCTGCTTGACGGTGCCGCCGCCGGTGACGTCGTACTGCTCCGTGCCGCCCTTGCTCCAGTGCCCTTCCCAGCTCTGGTGGAGCGAGCCGTCGGTGATCTGCGGGCCCAGGCCGGCGGTGCGGAAGTTGTCGTACGAGTTCAGGATCCAGCCGTAGGAGTGGCCGCCGCCGGCCGCCGTGACGCCGAACGAGGTCACGAAGAGTTCCGGCTTGGCGGCGGCGGGTACGGTGACGTCCACCGGCTTGGCCCTGCGCGCGTCCAGGGTGACCGTCTGGTCCTTGGTGACGTTCAGCTTCGGCTGGGCGATCCAGTCGACGCCCTTGTCGACGTCGTCCGGGTCCACGTAGACCTCGGTGTTGAGGGCGTACGTGCCCTTGGGCACGTGCACCGTCACCGTGCCGGAGGCGTCGTACGGGCGGAACGACTTGTCCGCGCCCAGGCCGGCGAGCCCGTCCAGGAGCGCCTCGTAGTTCGGGGCCGGCTTGCCGTCCCGTCCGACGGCCTTCAGCGTGACGTCGTACGACTCCACCTCACGCTCCACCGTGGCGGCCGTGCGCACGTGCTGGTCGCCGCTGGTCGCCGTCACATAGGCGAAGTAGGCGCCGTCGACGGTGCCGCCCCGTTCGGTGTCGGCGGTGAGATCGACGGCGGCCCTGCCGCCCGCGGGGACGGTCACCTTGTCCGCGCCGAGGGTGAAGAAGCCCGCCGGGGCCGGCCGGCCCTTGGGGTCGGTGGCGGTGACGGACAGGTCGAGCGTGACGTCCTTGTCGCTGAGGTTGCGGTAGCTCACCTGCTTGGTGACCGGCTGGTCGTCGGTGTGCGGCCACTGCTGGGTGCCCATGCTCACCGACACCGGGTCGGCGATCACCGACTGCCCGATGGCCTTGTCGACCTGGATACGGCCCGAACCCTGCTCGAACGGCGTGTAATTACCGCCCTTCGTGGAGCCGGTCAGCGCGCCCTTCAGCTCGGCGTAGTTCCAGTCGGGGTGCTGCTGCTTGAGGAGCGCGGCGGCGCCCGCGACGTGCGGGGTGGCCATCGACGTACCGGAGATGGTCAGGTAGCCCGGCGGGTTCTGGCCGACCTCCTTGTCGATGACGCTGCCCGGGGCCGCGGCGGCGGTGATGTCGACGCCGGGCGCGGTGACGTCGGGCTTGATGGCGCCGTCGCCGATCCGCGGGCCGGTGGAGGAGAACTCGGCCAGGGCGTCCTTGTCGTCGACGGCGCCGACGGTGAGCGCGGCGTCCGCGCTGCCCGGCGAACCGATCGACTCGGGGCCGTCGTTGCCCGCGGCGATGGCGAACAGGATGCCCTTCTGCTCGGAGAGCTTGTTCACCTCGGCTTCGAGCGGGTCGATCCCGGGGCTGTCGTAGCCGCCGAGGCTCAGGTTGACGACGTCGGCGCCCTGCTGGGCCGCCCATTCCATGCCGGCCAGGATGCCGGAGTCGTCGCCGGAGCCGCTGTCGTCCAGCACCTTGCCGTTGAGGATCCGGGCGTCGGGGGCGACGCCCTTGTACGTGCCGCCGGACTTGGTGCCGGTCCCGGCCACGATGGACGCGACGTGCGTGCCGTGGCCGTAGTGGTCGGTGGCGTCAGCGGCCTGGGTGAAGTTGGCGGACGCGGTGACCTGGTTCTTCAGGTCCGGGTGGGTGGCGTCGACGCCGGTGTCCAGGACCGCGACCTTGACGCCCTTGCCGGTGTAGCCGGCCGCCCACGCGGTGGGGGCGCCGATCTGCGGCACGGACTTGTCGAGGCTGGCCTCGCGCACGCCGTCGAGCCAGACGTGGGAGATGCCGGCGGCGGACCGGTCGCCGTCGGTGACCGCGTTCCACAGCCGCGAGGCGGCCGCGAGCGGGGTCTGTACGGCGTCCGCGTTGAGGGCGGTGAGGCTCCGGCGCAGGGTGCCCGCGTCACGGACGTCGGTCTTGGCGGCGGTTGCCGTGCCGCGGTAGCCGACGATGACCTTCAGGCCCTTGCGCTGCGACTTGCGGGTGGCGGCCCGGTCGAGTTCGGTCACGTCGAACAGCCGCTGGTCCAGCGTGCCGGAGGCGACCAGGCGGGCCGCGTCGGCGGGCACGACGAGGGTGTGCCCGGCGGCCTTGCGGAACTCGAACGGTATGTGCTCGCGTCCCTTGGCCCGGTCCAGGCCGGTGACCCGGCCCTTGGCGTCGAGGGTGACCCGGTCGCCGGTGATCAGGGTGACGTGGTGCCCGGGTGTGAACGAGCCCGCGGCGGCCCGCTGCTGCCCTGGCTTCGCCGACGCCGGGGTGGTCATTCCCGCGGCGAGGGCGACGGCGGCGGCAGTGGCCACGGTGGCCACCGCCGCCCTGTTCAGGTGTCTGCGCAAGACTCCCCCTGGGAGATGGAGTATCGGGCGAATTCCCCGTTCACCCGTCCGGGGGCAATTCCGTACGCATGTGCGTCAGCCCCCGGCATACGGAGTATGGCGGGGGCTGATCAACGTGCTCAAGAGTTGAGAGAAGGGTGAGAAAACCGCGCGGAGACTGTTACGCGGCAGCCGGAACACCGTTACGTGATCGCATGGTTGACGGTCAGTCAGCGATGTTGTGCCACCGGATTGCGCTCAGGTGCCCGCGTTCTCCTTGACGGTGATCTGCCCTTTGCGGATGGTCGCGAGCCGCGGGGCCTTCTGCGCGATCGACGAGTCGTGGGTGACCATGACGAAGGTCAGCCCGTGCTCCTTCCACATGCGTTCGAGCACGTCCATGATCTCGTCGCGCATGCTCTCGTCGAGGTTGCCGGTGGGTTCGTCGGCGAGCAGTACCTTCGGCTGCTTGACGAGCGCCCGGGCGATGGCGACGCGCTGCTGCTGGCCGCCGGACAGCTCGGCGGGCAGATGGCCGAGCCGTTCACCGAGGCCGACCGACGTCAGCGCCTCGGCGGCCCGTTCCCGCCGGTCCTTCGGGCGCACGCCGAGCGGGACGAGGGCGGTCTCGACGTTCTCCTGGGCGGTCAGCGTCGGGATCAGGTTGAACGCCTGGAAGACGAAGCCGATGTTCTCGCTGCGCACCTTCGTCAGCCTGGCCTCGGACAGCCTGCCGAGGTCGACGCCGTCCAGGATCACCTCGCCGGAGGTGGGCCGGTCGAGGCCGCCGAGCATCTGCAGCAGCGTCGACTTGCCGCCGCCGGTGGGACCCTGGATGACCAGCCGGTCTCCGTCCCCGATGGTCAGGTCGACGCCCTGGAGGGCGTGCACGGTGTCCTTGCCGCGCGCGTAGCGCTTGGTGACGTCCTTGAGTTCGTACATGGGTGGGACAACTCCTGGAATGCGGATGGGGGTCGGGTGGTGGCGGGGCGCGGGCGGCGGTGCGCCTACTCGACCCGGCGCAGGGCGTCCGCGGGACGCAGCCGCGACGCCCGCCAGCCGCCGAACCCGCCCGCGATCAGTCCGCCGGCCACGGCGAGGCCGACCGCGACGAGGATGGTGGTGACGCTGACCGGCGCGGTGAGGGCGACCTCCAGGGATTTCGAGGCGGCCTGCCGGACCTGCCCGAAGCCACCGCCGCCACCCCCCGGGCCGCCGCCCGGGCCGCCGCCCGCGGTGCCGCCGAGCTGTGCCTTCAGGGTGGGGCTGATCGCGCTGACCGCCCAGGCACCCGCCACCCCGAGCACGATGCCGAGGACACCGCCGACCAGTCCGTTGACGACGGCCTCGCCGACCACCTGCCGGGTCACCCGGCTCGACGTCCAGCCCAGCGCCTTCAGCGTGCCGAACTCGCGCACCCGCCGCGACACGGCCGACGAGGTGAGCAGACCGGCCACCAGGAACGCGGCCACCAGCACCGCGATCGACAGCCACTTGCCGACGCTGGTGGCGAGGCCGGAGGCGGTCGACAGCGAACCGGAGACGGTCTTGGCCAAGTCGGCGGAGGTGGTGACCGTCGTACCCGGGACCTTCTTCTGGATGCCGCTCTTGACGGCGTCGATCTGCTGGGAGTCGGCCGCCTTCACATAGATGGTGGTGACCTTGTCCTTCTGGCCGGCCAGCGTCTGCGCCTGCTGCAGCGGGATGTACAGGTCGGCCGCCGGGTCACCGCTGTCGGCGGTGGCGATGCCGATCACCGTGAACTTGGTGCCCTTGACGGTGACGGTGCTGCCGGCCTTGTAGTTCTTCTCCTTGGCGTAGGCCGAGTCGGCCACGGCCACCTTGGCGTCGGTCTCGGTGGTCCTGAAGGTCCGGCCGCTGGTGATCTTCGAGGAGGTCAGCGGGCCGAGCCCGGTGCGGGTGACGTCGGTGCCGCAGACCGTGTACGAGTTGATGTCGAAGTCTGCTCCGCCGCCCTTGACCTCGCCCTGCATGCCACCGCCGCCCATGCCACCGGGCATGCCACCGCCACCGCCGCCGCCCTTCTGCTGGAACTGGCCGCGGGTGAACTGGCCGCTGACCTTCATCACGTTGAGGTTCAGCCCGCCCACGGCGTTGGAGACGCCGTGCTGGGCGGCGACCTTGGTGACGGTGGAGTCGGGCAGGGTGGTGAAGCCCTGCACCAGGACCCGGTCACTGCTCTGTGTCGCGTCGTCGTCGTTGTTCCGGGCGTCGAACCGGAAGCGCGGGCGCTGCGCGTCGCCGGTGCCGGGGTCCGTGGCCTTGGTGACCGTCATGTCGGTGCCGAGGCCGTAGAGCGACTGGAGGACCTTGTCCTGGGCCTTCCCCATGCCGTTGGACACGGAGTTGACCACGATGACGAGCGCGATGCCCAGCGCGAGCCCGGAGGCGACGACGAGGGCCGCCTTTCTGCGGCGGCGCAGTTCGCGCCTCAGGTAGGTGAAGAACATGCCCGCAAAGTAGGGACGGACCCTGATGGCAGCATAAGGCCGAAATAATAGAAGGATGAGAAGGCCGTCGTACGGCCCTCATTCCGCGTGGTTTTGCCGGAACATGACTGATGCCACCCCTCGGGGTGGCATCGGTCACGGGGTGGGCGGCGCGGCGGCCGGAGCCGGGCCTCAGGCGGCCGAGCCCGCCTTCCACTGCGCCCAGGACATGTTCCAGCCGTTGAGGCCGTTGTCCGGGGCGACCGTCTTGTCGCCGGTGTTCTGGACGACCACGACGTCACCGAGGATCGAGTGGGTGAAGAACCACGATCCGGGCGTGTTCGGGTCGTTGGCGCCCTTGGTGTCGGACAGGCCGACACAGCCGTGGCTGGTGTTCACCGAGCCGAAGATCGACTTCGCGCCCCAGTAGTTGCCGTGCACGAAGGTGCCCGAGTTGGTGAGCCGGATGGCGTGCGGCACGTCCTTGATGTCGTACTCGCCCTTGCCGTCGTCGTCGGTGAAGCCCACGGTCGCGCCGTTCATGCGCGTCTCCTTGTACTTCTCCGACATCACCATGATGCCTTCGTACGTCTTGTTGTCGGGCGAACCGGCGGAGATCGGGATGGTCCTGATGGTCTTGCCGTCCTGCGTGATCTTCATCTGCTTGGTCTGCGCGTCGACGTATGTGACCTGGTTGCGGCCGATGTGGAAGGTGACCGTCTTCTGCTGCACACCGAAGACGCCCTTGGCCCCCTCGACGCCGTCGAGGGCGAGCTTCAGGGTGACGGTGGAGTTCTCGGCCCAGTAGTTCTGCGGACGGCAGTCCATGCGGTTGGCGTTGAACCAGTGGCAGGCGACCTCCTGGCCGCTGCTGGTGGTGACCGCGATGCCCTTCTGGACGGCGGCCTGGTTGCTGATCGCCTTGTCGAAGTTGATCGACACGGGCATGCCGACGCCGACGGTGGAGCCGTTCTCCGGCGTGAAGCTTCCTATGAAGCTGTTGGACGGGGAGACCGTGCTGAAGGACGCGTTCTCGTGGGCGACCCGGCCCTCGGAGTCCTTGGCCTCGGCGGCGACCTTGTAGGTGGTGGAGCGCTCCAGTTGGGCGGTGGGCTGCCAGCTCGTCTTGTCGGCGGACAGCTCGCCCTTGACGTCCGCGCCGTCGGCCGTCGTCACCGTCACGCCGCTGAGCGTGCCCTTGGTGACCTTGACGATGCCGGAGTTGTTGATGGAGGCGTTGTCGGAGCCGTCCTTGGGCGTGATCGCGATCTGGGCCTCGGACGTCTTCTGGGCCGCGGCCTCGTCGACCTTGGCCTGTGAGCTGTCCTGGTTGCCGTCGGCGTTGGCGTTGCTGCCGGAGCATCCCGAGAGCAACAGCACACTGCCCAGCAGAGCGGACGCGGCCATCAGGCCCCTGCGCCGCGTACTGTCCGTCATCACACGCTTCTCCATCATTGCCGATTCCGCGAAAACCCCGAAAGCTCCACTGGGAGCTTTTAACGCTACGACCGCTTCGTCCCGTTCCACACCCTTCTGGCATGTGGGGCGCACCACGTTCGCCGAAGGCAGTGGTGGTGCGTGTACCGGTCCGCGCGCTCCTTGAGACGACAAAACCCCGGACGGCGGTTGCCGTCCGGGGCAACGAATTCCCCCGAACGCTCAGCCGATACGGTCCTCTTCGTCGTCCTCCTCACCATCATCCTCGTCGAGGTCCCACTCGGGCGAATCCGGGTCGTACTCAATCCGCTCGCTCGACCAGGACGCCTGCTGGAGTTCGACCCCCGGCACCTCATTGACCAGGTCGAACGGATCCACGAGATAGGCAAGGGCCTCCGCGGTGTCTTCCGTCACAGCGCTCTCGGCCTGCGCGCGCTCGTCGTCCGGCAGCTCCGGGTCCTCGACCACCCGGCGCACGGCGGCCTTGGTCACGGCGTCCGCGTCCGCGACTTCGAGGACCAGCTCCACCCGAAGGCGCACAAAACGTGATGTCTCTGGAGTGCTCATGACGGGAGCGTACGGCCGAAACCTCCCGTGACTTTCCCGTGACCCGCCATTTTCACTAACATCGCTCCGCACGGCCAATTCGCCAGCGCCACAAGGGGATCGATATTCCGTGTCATCCGCTCGCCGTTCGCTGCTGACCGCCACTGCCGCGGGCACCCTCCTGGGCGCCCTGTGGTTCGTCCCGTCCGCCACCGCCACGCCAGAGGTCCCGGCGAGCGCCGGCTCCGCGACGACGCAGGTCACCCAGCAGGCCAGAGCCGTGTCCGCGGCGGACACCCGGACCGCGGCCGGGACCGGGGAGCAGACCGGTGCGCAGACCGGGGACGGCGTCCGGCTGGCCGACACCGGAAGCTTCGACACCACCCCCTACGTGGCTGCCGGCGCCGCGCTCCTCGTCGTGGGCGCGGGCTTCGTGGGCTACTCGATACGGCGTGAACGGCTCGAATTCTGAAGTCCGCTCGACGCCTCACCGGCACCGGCGAGGCGGACGGCGGGCCGCCGGGGGCCCGGACGGCACCCGGCACCCGGCAGTCGACTACTGCAGCGGCCCGGTGACCGTCTCCACCGCGGCGACCAGCCCTCCGCTGCGCACGAACGCGTCCGCAGCCGCCAGGTCGGGCGCGAGGAACCGGTCCGGACCGGGCCCCTGCACCCCCGCCGCCCGCACCGCTTCGACCACCGCCTGCGAGGCGGGTGCCGGGGTCGCCCCCTCGCGCAGTTCTATGGCCCGGGTCGCGGCGTACAGCTCGACGGCGATGATCCGGCAGAGGTTGTCGACGGCGGTACGCAGCTTGCGCGCGGCCGACCAGCCCATGGACACGTGGTCCTCCTGCATGGCGGAGGACGGGATGGAGTCCGTGGAGGCCGGTACGGCGAGCCGCTTCATCTCACTGACCAGGGCCGCCTGGGTGTACTGGGCGATCATCAGCCCGGAGTCGACACCGGCGTCGTCCGCGAGGAACGGCGGCAGGCCGTGGCTGCGGTTCTTGTCGAGCAGCCGGTCGGTGCGGCGCTCGGCGATGGAACCGAGGTCGGCGGCGGCGATGGCGAGGAAGTCGAGGACGTAGCCGATCGGGGCGCCGTGGAAGTTGCCGTTCGACTCGACGCGCCCTTCGGGCAGCACGACGGGGTTGTCGACCGCCGCGGCCAGTTCCCGCTCGGCGACCAGCCGGGCGTGCGTGACGGTGTCCCGCCCGGCGCCCGCGACCTGCGGGGCGCAGCGCACGGAGTAGGCGTCCTGGACCCGGGGCGCCTCGTACGGGATGGAGCTGCCCCCGGTACGGGCGGCGCCGGCCCTTCGGGGCAGGCCGGTGAGCTGGGAGCCCTTGAGCACGGCGAGCATGTTGGCGGCGCTCGCGGCCTGGCCGGGGTGCGGGCGGATGGCGTGCAGTTCGGGCGCGAGCACCCGGTCCGAGCCGAGCAGGGCCTCCAGGGACAGGGCCGCGGTGACGTCGGCGGACTTGTAGAGGGTGTCGAGGTCGGCGAGGGCCATGATCAGCATGCCGAGCATGCCGTCGGTGCCGTTGAGGAGGGCGAGGCCCTCCTTCTCCCGCAGTTCGACCGGCCGAATGCCGTGCTCGGCGAGCAGTTCGCCCGCGGGCCGGACGGTGCCGTCGGGCCCTTCGGCGTCGCCCTCGCCCATCAAGGTCAGCGCGCAGTGCGACAGCGGGGCCAGGTCGCCGGAGCAGCCCAGGGAGCCGTACTCGTGGACGACCGGGGTGATCCGCGCGTTCAGCACGTCGGCCATGGTCTGGGCGACCTCGGGCCGTACGCCCGTGTGTCCCGAGCAGACGGTCCGCAGCCGCAGGAACATCAGGGCCCGTACGACCTCGCGCTCCACCCGCGGACCCATGCCCGCGGCGTGCGAGCGGACGATGTTGCGCTGTAGCTGGGCACGCAGTTCGGGGCCGATGTGCCGGGTCGCCAGGGCACCGAAGCCGGTGCTCACGCCGTAGACCGGATCGGGCTCGGCCGCCAGCGCGTCCACGATCTCGCGAGCCGCCGCGAGGGCCGCCACTGCCTCCGGCGACAACTCCACCCGGGCGTCACCGCGCGCCACGGCGAGAACGTCGGACGCGGTCACGCCGGACGTCCCCACCACCACAGTATGCATATCCATATTCAGGAGCGTACGCATTGAATGTCTTGGTGTCACTAGTGGAGGACAGGTTTGCCCCTTACCGCGAGGCGCCCCGCACGGCGCACCGTGGAGCGCCCCGCGGCAGCTCACCGCCGGCCGGGCAGCAGGTCATCCGGACCCTCCGGGCTCATGGCCGACGGCCGCGGAAGCGGCGCCGCTCGGCCCGCGCGGGCGACGGCTCGTCGGCGAGGCGGATGACCGGGTCCTCCGGACCCTCCCGGCCGGCGACGACCGGCCGGTCCGCCCGCACCGCCTTGGCCTGGTACTGGGCCGCGTCGGCGAGCCGGAACAGCCGGCGCGCGGAACGCACCGGGCCGATGGCGTGCTCGGTCGAGGCGACCCCGCACGCGACTCCCTCCCCCAGCTCCAGTTCCGCGGCACGCCGGCACAGTTCGTCGGCGGCCTTCACCACGTCGCCGGCGGGCGGCCCGACCGCCAGCAGACAGAACTCGTCGCCGCCCAGCCGGGCCACGAGGGTGCCCGGCAGTATCGCCCCGCACAGCGACAGCACGGAGCCGAAGCGTTCGAGGAGGCGGTCCCCGACGGCGTGCCCCTGGGTGTCGTTGACCCGCTTGAGCCCATTGAGGTCGCAGACGACGAGGCTGACCACGACGCCCTCCGCGCGGTGCCGCTCGATGGCCTCGTCCATGCGCATGTCCACCGCCCGGCGGTTGGCGAGCCCGGTGAGCGCGTCGGTGTACGCCAGCCGCTGGGCCTCCTCCAGCCGCTCGGTCTGCGCGATCCCGGCGGCCACGACCGCCGCCAGCACGGTGGCGAAACCGGCGTCGGACCGGTCGAAGCCGGGCGCCCCGATGGCGCGGGCCACGTACAGCTCGCCCCAGGCACGGCCGTGCAGCACGACCGGCGCGACCACGCAGCAGCCGCGCCCGCGGCGGCGCAGCGCGGTGACCCGCTGGTGGTGGTGGCCGGGGCGGCCGGCCACGGCCCCCTCGGCGGTCTCCACCCAGGCGTGCGGGCCGCCGCCGAGCGCCCAGCGCTCGTGCAGGAACTCGGTGATCTCCGGGAACTGGTGGACCGGGTAGGTCTCGTTCTCCGGGAACTCCTCCTCGTCCGGGGCCCGCTCCCCCACGTTCACGAGGACCCGCAGCCGGCCGCGTTCGCGCTCCCACACCGACAGCGCGGCGAAGCTCCCGTCCAGCGCCCGGCACGCGCCGACCGCCGCGGCCCGCCAGGACTCCTGAGGAGTGTGCGCCGCCGCCATCCCCTGGGCCAGCGCCACGACGGCCGCGAGCCGCTTGTCCTCACCCATCACTCCAGGTTAGGGACGTTTGGTATGAATGGGGACATCGAAGTGCCGAACAGGTGTTTTTACCAGGCGGCACCTCGCCGGCCCATCGCCCAGGTCACTCCCCCGGCCACTGGGGCGTCCGCTTCTCGTTGAACGCCGCGACCCCCTCCGCCCGGTCCCCGGAGAAGGCCACCGAGCGCCAGGCCGCGTCCTCGACCTCCAGCCCGGCCCGCAGGTCAAGACCGTGCCCGAGCCGCAGCGCCCGCTTGGCCGCGCGCAGGCCGACCGGTGAGTTGCCCGCGATCCGGGCCGCCAGGGCCAGGGCCTCCTCCCGGTCCCGGCCCTCGTCCACCAGCTGATCCACCAACCCCAGCTCACGGGCCTCGGCCGCCGCCACCCGCCGCGCCGAGAAGACCAGCTCGGCCGCGCGCGCCGCACCGACCCGGCGCGGCAGCAGCTGGGTGCCGCCGCCGCCCGGAATCACCCCCACGGACACCTCGGGCAGCCCGACCACGGCGGTGGTGTCGGCCACGATCAGATCGCAGGACAGCGCCAGCTCGAAGCCCCCGCCCAGCGCGAAACCGTGCACGGCGGCGATCGTCGGCACGGGAAGTTCCAGTACGCCGGTGTAGGCGCCCCGCGCGACCGGCCGCTGCCGCATCAGATCGGCGTCGGTGAAGGAGTTCCGCTCCTTGAGGTCGGCCCCTACGCAGAACGCGCGCTCGTGCGACGACGTCAGCACCACCACGCGTACGTCCCGGTCGGCGGCGAGCGCCGCGCAGGCGCCCGCGAGGGAGCGGGCCATCTCCGTCGAGACGGCGTTCATGGCCTTGGGCCGGTCCAGCACCAGTTCCGCGACGTGTTCGTGC
Organism: Streptomyces sp. NPDC006012; assembly: GCF_042871185.1. Lineage (NCBI taxonomy): Bacteria > Bacillati > Actinomycetota > Actinomycetes > Kitasatosporales > Streptomycetaceae > Streptomyces > Streptomyces sp. NPDC006012. Next base: position 514,601 of record NZ_JBIAIE010000003.1, on the reverse strand, counting down.
CGCCGCACCAGTACGGACTCCCCGAACCGCTCCTCGCTCATGACACCCTCCGGTTAACGCGGGTTAACTTCTCGACGGACCGATCATCGCAGTCTGCCCCCGCCGGGGAAAGAGGCGGCCCCGGCTCCCCGTTCGAGTGACAATCCGCCCGACTCCACTTCGACCGCCCAGGGGAGCGCATAGCGTGCGCTGCGCCACGGCGCATCGGGGGCGCGAGCGGAGAGGGATCGCGATGACGCAGACGCACACGGGTGCGCACACGGACGCAACCGGCACGGCCGCCATACCCGAGGCATCGGACGGCCCGGCCGGACCGGCAACCGCAGCCGACAAGGCCGCTGACACCGGCGCCGGCACCGGCACCGGCACCGACCGTACGGACGGATCGGACGGGTCGGACGGGTCGGACGCCGGTCCGGCTGGACCGACGGCCGCCACTTCCGTACGGGATGCCTCCGATGTGCCCGATGAGCCCGGCGCGCTGGATGAACCGGACGAGGCGCGGCGCGTGCCGGACGAGGCGGCTGGGGCTTCGGAGGGACCGGGTGTCAAGGGCGGCGGTGTCCGCCCCCTGCTCGTGACCCGGCGCGGGCGCCACCGGCGGCCCCGCCGCCGCCCGCTCCTGCTCGCCGCCGGAGGTCTCGCGCTGGCCATCGGCGTGCTGGGCCTCGTACGGGTCGCGCCCGAGCAGCCGCCCGGCAATCCGGTCACCGCGCAGGCGGAGTCCCGGCCGGGCCCGGCCGCCACCGCCGGACGGTCGCCGCACGCGTCCGCCGACGGCGCCGGCACCACTGCGACGGACCCCACTCGGGGCCTGGCCGACGGCGCTCTGGTCCCGGCCGCCACGTCCCCCGGCGCCCCGGCGGGCCTTGCGACGGATCCGGGAGCGGTCCCGGGGTCGCTCCCCGGCCCGGTCCCGCGGACGGATCCGTCCGCGGCCACGTCCGGCCCCTCGGCGTCCCACTCCACCCGGCCGCAGTCGCCGACGGCCGCTCCGAGCACCCCGCGCCCGCCCGCACCGGAACCGAGCCGGACATCCACCGCGCCGGCCCCGCCCCCGAGTCCCCGGCCGAGCCGGCCGGGCGGCGTGTGCGTGCCGGTCATCGGCCTGTGCATCGACACACCGCTGGCCAGAAGGCGGTGACGGGCGCTCCGGTCAGCCTTCGCCGTCGCGCCGGGTGAGCAGCCAGGGCTCGACCACTCCGAGACCGCGGACCGGGCGCTGCCACATCGGCCGGAGCGCGAAACGGTACGCAGGCGGTTCCTCGCCCTCCTTCTCGGCGGTCGCCGCCAACTCGGCCGCCTCCGCCTCCGAGGCGGGCGCCTCGCCGCTGCGGATCAGTTCCTCGGCGAACGCGCTGTCGACGAGGACCGCGTCGCGCGGCGCTATCGAGGTCAGCCGGGAGGCGAGGTTCACCGTCGTACCGAAGACGTCGCCCATCCTGGTGGTGACCGTGCCGAACGCCATGCCGACGCGCAGCTCCGGCATGGTCTCGTCGTTGGCCATCGTCTCGATGAGGCGCAGGGCGATCTCGGCGGCGGTGCCCGCGTCGTCGGCGGCGTAGAGCACCTCGTCGCCGAGGGTCTTGATGAGCCGGCCGCCGCGGGCGGCGACCAGGTCGGCGGCGGTGGTCTCGAACGCCTCGACGAGTTCGCCGAGTTCCTCCTCCTCCATCCGGCGGGTGAGGCGGGTGAACCCGACGAGGTCGGCGAAGGCGACCGCGAGCCGCCGGTCCACCATCTCCTCGTCGTCGCCGGCCTGCACGACCCGGCCGGTGGCGGCGGCGAGCTGCCGCCGCCAGACGTAGACCAGGAACTCCTCCAGCTCGGGCAGGAGCAGCTCGATCAGCGGATACGTGACCTCGGTGCGGGTCATGCCGGGCTCGGGCGGTTCGGTCAGCCCCTCCAGGAAGGAGTCGATCTGCCACTCGGCCAGCCGCGCGGTGGTCTGCCCGGTGGACCGGGCCACCTGCACGGCCATGGCCTCGCTGAGCAGGCCCGCCTCGACGAGGCCGGCGAGCCGGCGCAGCGCGAGGACGTCGGCCTCGGTGAGGGCCTTGGCCTGGCCGATGTCGGCGAAGCCCATGGCCCGCCAGAAGCGCGAGGCCAGTTCCATCGAGACGCCGGCGCTGCGGGCGGCCTGAAAGGGGGTGTAACGCCGTTCGGCCCCCAGGATGAGTGTTTCCAGCCGCAGCGTGAGCGGGTCCTCGCCGGAGGCGATGTGCTGGAGTTCCCCCCGGTCGAACGCGGCCGGGGCCCGCTGGTCGTCCTGCCGGTCGAGCGGGGCGGGAGGGGAATCCTCCCGGTCGAGCGGGGCCGGGCGGGAATCCTCCCGGTCGAGCGCAGCCGAGACCGCGGGCGGATCCACCCGGCGGCCCGCGTCCGCACCGGAGCCCGTGTCGTCGACGGTCACGCCTGCTGCCCTTCTGATCTGCCGCGGTCAGGTATCGACCGGCCTCAACTCTACGGCAGGTGTGCGCCAGCTCACTCCGTCAGGTTCCCCGGGATGGCACACCGCCCGGTGCCGGCAAGTCGGGTCGGAAACTGTGGTGGACGCCTACCGGGGCTCATGGCCCCAGGCCCCCCGCAATCAGTTTGAGGGCACTGGCCGCCGTACGCAGCCGCAGGCCCGTCCCGGCCGTCCGCGCAGTTGCCCGCGCCCCCCTTGCGGGAGCCCCGCGCAGCTCACCGCACCCCCTCACGCGAGCCCCGGAGCCGGCGGATCGCCGTGGGGGTTCGAGCGCGTCACGCCGGGCGCAGGTGCACGATGTCCCCGGCGCCCACCGGTTCCTGCACGCCCGCCGCCGTCGCGATCACCAGGCGGCCGTCACCGTCCACCGCCACGGCCTCGCCCGTGATCGCCCGGTCGCCGGGCAGTTCCGCCCGCACCGTGCGGCCCAGCGTGGCGCAGCCCGCCGCGTAGGTCTCCTGCAGACCACTGGCGGAGGGATCGCCGCCGGCCGAGCGCCAGCGGCCGTACCAGTCCTCCAGGGAGCGCAGCATGGCCCGCAGCAGCGGGTCCCGGTCCGTGCTCACCGCCCCGGCCAGCGCCAGCGACCCGGCCTGCGGCACCGGAAGCTCCGCGGCCCGCAGGGTGACGTTGATGCCGACGCCGACGACCACGCCGTCGTCCCCGGCCCGCTCGGCGAGGATGCCGCCGGCCTTGCGCTCCTCGCCGCCCACTGTCACCAGCAGGTCGTTGGGCCACTTCAGCGCCGTGTCGACGCCCGCGGCCCGGCTCAGTCCGGTGGCCACGGCGACGCCCGTGAGCAGCGGCAGCCAGCCCCAGCGGGCCACCGGCACCTCGGCGGGCCGCAGCAGCACCGAGAAGAACAGGCCGGAGCGGGCGGGCGCGGTCCACCGGCGGTCCAGCCGGCCCCGGCCCTGCGTCTGCTCCTCGGCGACGAGCACCGCGCCCTCCGCCAGGCCGCCCGCCGTGGCCCGGGCCACCAGGTCGCTGTTGGTGGAGCCGGTGCGCTGCACGACCTCCAGGCCGGTCCACAGGCCGCCCGCGCGCAGCAGCCCGCGCCGCAGTGCCATGCCGTTGAGGGGCGGGCGGTCGAGGTCGGACCACGGGGTGTCGTTCGCGTCGGCTGGATCTCGCGGCGTCATGCAAGCCAGCCTAGGTGTGGGAAACACCGCACTGCCGACCGGTAGGGCCCAGCACTACTCTACGGATGAGTAACCGTCCGTACTCTTTTGAGCAGGCAGGGAGCCGCATCCCGATGTCCGAGCCGGAAGCGCGTCACGAGATCGACATTCATACGACCGCCGGGAAGATCTCGGATCTCAGGCGCCGTATCAAGGAGGCGACGCACGCCGGCTCCGCTCGCGCCGTCGAGAAGCAGCACGCCAAGGGGAAGCTGACGGCCCGTGAGCGGATCGAGCTGCTGTTGGACGAGGGGTCGTTCGTCGAGCTGGACGAGTTCGCCCGGCACCGGTCCACCGACTTCGGCCTCGACCAGAACCGGCCGTACGGGGACGGCGTCGTCACCGGCTACGGGACCGTGGACGGACGTCCCGTCGCGGTCTTCTCCCAGGACTTCACCGTCTTCGGCGGGGCACTGGGCGAGGTCTACGGTCAGAAGATCGTCAAGGTGATGGACTTCGCCCTGAAGACCGGGTGCCCGGTCATCGGGATCAACGACTCCGGGGGCGCGCGGATCCAGGAGGGGGTCGCCTCCCTCGGCGCCTACGGCGAGATCTTCCGCCGCAACACCCACGCCTCCGGGGTGATCCCGCAGATCAGCCTGGTCGTCGGCCCGTGCGCGGGCGGGGCGGTCTACTCCCCCGCGATCACCGACTTCACGGTCATGGTGGACCAGACCTCGCACATGTTCATCACCGGCCCGGACGTCATCAAGACGGTCACCGGCGAGGACGTCGGCTTCGAGGAGCTGGGCGGGGCCCGCACCCACAACACCGCCTCGGGCGTCGCCCACCACATGGCCGGTGAGGAGAAGGACGCCTTCGAGTACGTCAAGCAGCTGCTGTCGTACCTGCCGTCCAACAACCTCAGCGAGCCCCCGGTCTTCCCGGAGGAGGCGGACCTCGCCGTCACGGACGAGGACCGCGAGCTGGACACGCTGGTGCCGGACAGCGCGAACCAGCCGTACGACATGCACACGGTGATCGAGCACGTCCTGGACGACGCCGAGTTCTTCGAGACGCAGGCGATGTTCGCGCCGAACATCCTCACCGGGTTCGGCCGGGTCGAGGGGCGCCCGGTCGGCATCGTCGCCAACCAGCCGATGCAGTTCGCGGGCTGCCTCGACATCGACGCGAGCGAGAAGGCCGCGCGGTTCGTGCGCACCTGCGACGCCTTCAACGTCCCGGTCATCACCTTCGTCGACGTGCCGGGCTTCCTGCCGGGCGTGGACCAGGAGCACACGGGCATCATCCGGCGCGGCGCCAAGCTGATCTACGCCTACGCGGAGGCGACCGTCCCGCTGATCACGGTGATCACCCGCAAGGCGTTCGGCGGGGCCTACGACGTCATGGGCTCCAAGCACCTCGGCGCCGACCTCAACCTGGCGTGGCCGACCGCCCAGATCGCGGTGATGGGCGCGCAGGGCGCCGTCAACATCCTGCACCGCCGCACCATCGCCGAGGCGGACGACGCCGAGGCGACCCGGGCGCGGCTCATCCAGGAGTACGAGGACGCCCTGCTCAACCCGTACGTCGCGGCCGGGCGCGGCTACGTCGACTCGGTGATCCTGCCGTCCGACACGCGCAGCCACATCGTGCGCGGGCTGCGTCAACTGCGCACCAAGCGGGAATCCCTGCCCCCCAAGAAGCACGGCAACATTCCGCTGTAGAGATCCATCCGCTCCAGTTTTCCTTGGACCCGTTGGGAGCCGGCATGAACATCAAGGTCGTACGGGGCAATCCGACCCCGGAGGAGCTGGCCGCCGCGCTGGCGGTGGTCCGGGCCCGCGCCGCGGCGGCGGCTGCCGCCCCGTCGGGCGCGGCAGCCCCCGGAGACGCGTGGTCCGACCCGTCCCGCATCACCACCGCCCTAGTCCCCCACCCCGGCCCGACGTCCTGGACCCGGACGTACTGGCCGTCCTAGGAGAACTCCCGGGCCCGGGGGCACGAGGGGCCGAGGGGCCCCGGTTGCGCGGGCCCCGCGCCTCCGAAGGGGCGCGGGGGACCGCGCACGGCATCCCCGACACCGTCAACCGGCCAAAGGGACCCCGCCCCGCACGCACCCACAGCCCAGCGGCCGGCGATTGAGTACCCGTACTCAGGCGCCCGCCCCGCCCCGCCCCCACGCTTGGTGGCATGCTCTGGTCCGACCCGAAGAACGAACCGCCGGAGGAACTGCGTCACACGCAGGCCATGCTGCGGCGGCTCGGTCTCCTCGTGGCGCTGGCGATGGTGCTCGCGATGCTCGTCGCGGGCCTGAGCTGACCCCGCGCGGGTCCGTGCGGGCCCGTCCCCGGGCCGGGGAGGGTGGGCCGGATCCACGCCGTTACGCTGACCGCATGACAGACCACCCGCGCCGTCGGCTCGTGCTCGCCTCCCAGTCCCCCGCCCGGCTCGGTCTGCTCAGGCAGGCCGGGTTCGACCCCGAGGTGATCGTCAGCGGCGTGGACGAGGACGCGGTCAGCGCGCCGACCCCCGCCGAACTGGCGCTGGCACTGGCCGAGGCGAAGGCGTCCGTGGTGGCGGCCCGGCCGGAGGTCCAGGGCGCGCTGGTGATCGGCTGCGATTCGGTGCTGGAACTGGACGGTCAGGCGCTGGGCAAGCCCGCGGACACCGAGGAGGCCACCGCCCGCTGGAAGGCGATGCGCGGGCGGACCGGGATCCTCCAGACGGGGCACTGCGTCTGGGACACGACGAGCAAGCGGTACGTGTCGGCGACGGCATCCACGGTCGTACGGTTCGGTGAGCCGACCGACGCCGAGGTCGCCGCCTACGTCGCGTCGGGCGAACCGCTGCACGTCGCCGGGGCGTTCACCCTGGACGGCCGTTCGGCGCCGTTCATCGACGGGATCGACGGCGACCACGGCAACGTGATCGGCATCAGCCTGCCCCTGGTGCGCCGGCTGCTGTCCGAACTGGGCGTCGGCATCACGGAGTTGTGGGCACCCACGCGGTGACGCCGGAGGCGGCGGACGCGGGCACGTCGTCCTGCGGCTCGGGCTCCACGGCGTCCTGTGGCCGTCCGGCCCCCGTCCCGGCCGCCGGGTCCGGGCTCCCGGTCGCCGGCTCCCCGGTTGCCGCCCGCGGGCCGTCCGCGGCCCGCGGTGCGCCGCCGCCGTCGCCGGGCGTGCCGCCGCCCGCCGGCTGCGCCGGGCCGGGCAGTCCGTCGTACGTCATCAGCAGCAGTACGACCAGTGCCAGCACGACCACCATGACCAGGAACGCCCCCACGCCCAGCAGCGCCCAGGCGAACGCGCCCAGCAGCCCGTGCACCACGGCGACGCTGACCAGCAGGGCGCGGCCGAGGCCGGACGGGGCCCGGTCGCGGAGCGCGACGAGCAGCGAGACCAGGGCGCACAGCGCGAGGTAGACGGCGAAGACCACTCCGCCGATCTTCGAGGACATCGCCATCGCGCCCGGATCGAGGCCGGCCAGGGACATGCGCTGGTGGTCGACGACCACCGCCAGGAACCAGTTCAGCGCCACGGCGGACAACGCCTCGACGAGGAGGACGACCGCCACGGTCCACGCCACCGGTCTGCGCACCACCGGCCCCACCCACTTTCGGCCCACCGGGCAAGAATCGCTGTTACCTGGAGTACGTCCGGGACGCCGCGAACGCTACTAACCGGTAAACCGGGGCACAAGAGTTGTGCCGACGCCAGTAAACCGTTGGGCCATTCGTAGGGACTCCACAAAGAAACGAAGTGTGCCGCAGCACGCTCTCACAGAGACCTCGACCACATGAGAGGACTAGGGTTTTCCGGTGAAGTCCTGCGTACCGCGGTGCGACTAGGGCTTTCGCGGGTCGAGCGGGCCACGTATCACGCTCCGTGTGGGCAAGCTCACCAGTGGGGACGGGTCGAAGTGCCGTGTCGGCAGTCCCTAAACTCGGCTTGTTTCAAGGAGGGAGCCTCAATCGTGCGCAAGGTGCTCATCGCCAACCGTGGCGAAATCGCTGTCCGCGTGGCCCGGGCCTGCCGGGATGCCGGGATCGCGAGCGTGGCCGTCTACGCGGACCCGGACCGTGACGCTCTGCATGTCCGCGCCGCGGATGAGGCATTCGCCCTGGGCGGTGACACCCCGGCCACCAGCTACCTGGACATCGCGAAGGTCCTGAACGCGGCGCGCGAATCGGGCGCGGACGCCGTCCACCCCGGCTACGGCTTCCTCTCCGAGAACGCCGAGTTCGCTCAGGCGGTCCTGGACGCGGACCTGGTCTGGATCGGCCCGCCGCCGCAGGCCATCCGCGACCTGGGCGACAAGGTGGCCGCCCGGCACATCGCGCAGCGCGCGGGCGCCCCGCTGGTCGCCGGCACGCCCGACCCGGTGAACGGCGCCGACGAGGTCGTCGCCTTCGCCGAGGAGCACGGGCTGCCCATCGCGATCAAGGCGGCCTTCGGCGGCGGCGGACGCGGCCTGAAGGTCGCCCGGACCCTCGAAGAGGTGCCCGAGCTGTACGACAGCGCGGTGCGCGAGGCGGTCGCCGCCTTCGGCCGGGGCGAGTGCTTCGTGGAGCGCTACCTGGACAAGCCGCGGCACGTGGAGACCCAGTGCCTCGCCGACCAGCACGGCAACGTGGTCGTCGTGTCGACCCGTGACTGCTCCCTCCAGCGCCGCCACCAGAAGCTGGTCGAGGAGGCCCCCGCGCCGTTCCTCTCCAAGGCCCAGCTCAAGCAGCTGTACTCGGCGTCCAAGGCCATCCTCAAGGAAGCCGGCTACGTCGGCGCCGGCACCGTGGAGTTCCTGGTCGGCGCGGACGGCACGATCTCCTTCCTGGAGGTCAACACCCGCCTCCAGGTCGAGCACCCGGTCACCGAGGAGGTCGCCGGCATCGACCTGGTCCGGGAGATGTTCCGCATCGCCGACGGCGAGGAACTGGGCTACGGCGACCCGGAGCTGCGCGGCCATTCCTTCGAGTTCCGCATCAACGGCGAGGACCCGGGCCGCAACTTCCTGCCCGCGCCGGGCACCGTCACCCGTTTCGACCCGCCGGCCGGTCCGGGTGTCCGCCTGGACGCCGGGGTCGAGGCGGGCTCGGTCATCGGCCCCGCCTGGGACTCGCTGCTCGCCAAGCTGGTCGTCACCGGCCGTACCCGCAAGGAGGCCCTGGAGCGGGCCGCCCGCGCCCTGGACGAGTTCCAGGTCGAGGGCATGGCTACGGCGATCCCGTTCCACCGCGCGGTGGTCAGGGACGCGGCGTTCGGCCCCGAGCTGACGGGCTCCGCCGAGCCGTTCACGGTCCACACCCGGTGGATCGAGACCGAGTTCGTCAACGAGATCAAACCGTTCGCGGCGCCCGCCGACGCGGAGGCGGAGGAGGACGGCGCCCGCGAGACCGTCGTCGTCGAGGTCGGCGGCAAGCGCCTTGAGGTGTCGCTGCCCGTCTCGCTCGGTATGAGCCTGGCCCGTACGGGTCTGGCCGCGGGTGCCAAGCCCAAGCGCCGGGCGGCGAAGAAGTCCGGGCCGGTGGCTTCCGGTGACGCGCTCGCCTCCCCGATGCAGGGCACGATCGTCAAGATCGCGGTCGAGGAGGGCCAGGAGGTCAAGGAAGGCGACCTGGTGGTGGTGCTTGAGGCGATGAAGATGGAGCAGCCGCTGAATGCGCACAAGGCGGGGACCATCAAGGGGCTGAGCGCGGAGGTCGGTGGGTCGCTCACCTCGGGTGCGGTGATCTGCGAGATCAAGGACTGATCGCATCCGCGCGTTTGCGCATCCGCGCTTGCGCGTATGCCCCCACGGACCGGTGAGCCCGGTCCGTGGGGGCATTCCACTCCGTGGGGGCGGGTGGGTACGTGCGGGTGCGTAGGGGCTCTCGCGCAGTTCCTCGCGCCCCTGGCGGGGGCCTGGGTGGTCAAAGGACGTGCGGGTGCGTGGGGGCTTTTTGCGCAGTTCCCCGCGCCCCTGACAGGGGCCAGGGTCGTCAGAGCACGTGCGGGTACGTGGGGGGCTCTCGCGCAGTTCCCCGCGCCCCTGACGGGGGCCGGGTGGGGGTGGGGGTGTGGTTCTTCTTGTCGCTGGTGGGGGCGGTGGCATGCTGGGGGCAGGTTTGGGGTGGGAAGGAGTGGGTGGCATGGCGGGTGTGATCGCCCAGGAGACGGGCGGGGTCCCGCGGGCCATGCGTGCCGACGCCCGGCGCAACTACGAGCGGCTGCTGACGCAGGCCCGGGCCGCGTTCGCCGAGCACGGTACGGACGCGTCGCTGGAGGACGTCGCCCGTCGCGCGGGGGTCGGGATCGGCACGCTGTACCGGCACTTCCCCAACCGGCACGCGTTGCTGAGCGCGGTCTTCGAGGACGCGGTGGGCGAACTCGTCGCCCGCGCACGTGAGCTGCTGCACGCCCCCGAGCCCTGTTCGGCCCTGGTGACGTGGTTGCGCGAGGTGGTCGCGCACGCCGGGGCGTACCGCGGTCTCGCGCTGGCGCTGATGTCGGTGTCGTCCGACTCCGCCGACTCCGGTTCGGCGCTCGCCCGTTGCGGCACACCGATCCGTGAGGCGGGCGGCGCGCTGCTCGCCCGGGCCCGGGATGCGGGCGCCGTGCGAGCCGAGGTCACCATCGGTGACCTGCTTCAGCTCACCCATGCGATCGGGCTCGCGGCGGCGGAGTCCCCGGAAGACCCGGCCCTGGCGGACCGGCTCCTGCGGCTGACGCTGCGCGGCCTGACGCCGTAGGAGGACGTCGGCCGCGCGCCGCGAGCGGCGGCGGCCCGGTGCTGGTCTTCGGCACCCGGGCCGGTCCTGGTTCAGCGTCGGCGCAGGTCCGCGACGCGGGCACGGTCAGCGGCCGTCGGCGCCTCGCCGCCGAGCACGGCGGCCGTACGCAGCCCGGGAGCCGGTACCTGGCCGCGCCGCTGGCCGGGCAGGGGCACGTCCCGGCGCTGCTGACGCGCCGGGACCTGGTCACCCCCCGGGCTTCCCGACGCCCCGGCCACGGCGATCTGCACCCCCTGGTCGGCGAGGGCCTGGAGTTCGGTTCCGGCGCGGTCGTCGTGGGCCGGGGGCTCGTCGGTGACCAGGCGGGTGATGACATCGGTCGGCACCGTCTGGAACATCGTGTCCGTGCCCAGCTTGGTGTGGTCGGCCAGCACCACGACCTCCGCCGCGGCCTGCACCAGTGCGCGGTCGACGGACGCCGACAGCATGTTGGACGTGGACAGTCCCCGTTCGGCGGTCAGGCCGCTGCCGGAGAGGAACGCCTTGGAGACTCTGAGCCCTTGCAGCGACTGTTCGGCACCGGAGCCGACGAGGGCGTAGTTGGAACCGCGCAGGGTGCCGCCGGTCATCACGACCTCCACGCGGTTGGCGTGCGCCAGTGCCTGGGCGACCAGCAGCGAGTTGGTGACGACGGTCAGTCCGGGCACCCGCGCGAGCCGACGGGCCAGCTCCTGCGTGGTGGTCCCGGCGCCGACCACGATGGCCTGGCCCTCTTCGACGAGTCCTGCGGCGAGATCGGCGATGGCCGTCTTCTCGGCGGTCGCGAGATGTGATTTCTGCGGAAAGCCGGACTCCCGCGTGAATCCGCCCGGCAATACCGCACCGCCGTGCCGGCGGTCTAGGAGTCCTTCTGCCTCCAGTGCGCGCACGTCCCGTCGTACGGTCACTTCGGAGGTCTGGACGACGCGGGCGAGTTCACGGAGCGACACGGCTCCGTTCGCTCGCACCATTTCAAGGATCAATTGGCGACGTTCTGCAGCGAACACGAAACTGACAGTAACCCCAACGACCGTCTGCTTTCAGCAGTTTGCGCCGAATAACAGAAGTTGTTCGCAGCACCGGTCGCGAGGTGGTATAAGCACTGTCAGCACCGACTATGGCTCACGCATGCCCGCCAACTCCCCGTGACCAGCGGGGAGTCGACCCGCCCGGCATCAGCCCTCGCCGGTCTCCTTGCGGGTGTGGAGCTGGCGGGCCACCTCGGCGATCGAACCCGAAAGTGATGGGTAGACCGTAAAGGATTTCGCGATCTGCTCGACCGTCAGATTGTTGTCGACGGCGATCGAGATGGGATGGATCAGTTCCGAGGCGCGCGGCGCCACCACCACACCGCCCACCACGATCCCGGTGCCGGGGCGGCAGAGGATCTTGACGAAGCCGTCCCGGATGCCCTGCATCTTGGCGCGCGGGTTGCGCAGCAGCGGGAGCTTCACGACCCGGGCGTCGATCCGGCCGGCGTCCACGTCGGCCTGGGTGTAGCCGACGGTGGCGATCTCCGGGTCGGTGAAGACGTTGGAGGAGACCGTCTTCAGGTCCAGCGGGGCCACCGCGTCGCCCAGGAAGTGGTACATGGCGATCCGCCCCTGCATGGCGGCGACGGAGGCGAGCGCGAAGACGCCCGTGACGTCACCGGCCGCGTACACGCCGGGGGCGGTCGTGCGGGACACCTTGTCGGTCCAGATGTGCCCGGACTCGCTCAGCTTGACGCCCGCACCCTCCAGGCCGAGTCCGGCACTGTTCGGGATGGCACCGACGGCCATCAGGCAGTGGGTGCCGGTGATGACCCGCCCGTCCGCGAGGGTGACCTCGACGACGTCGCCGACCCGCTTGGCGGCGGCGGCGCGGGAGCGGGCCAGGACGTTCATGCCGCGGCGGCGGAAGACGTCCTCCAGGACGGCGGCGGCGTCCGGGTCCTCGCCGGGCAGCACCCGGTCGCGGGAGGAGACGAGGGTGACCCGGGAGCCGAGGGCCTGGTAGGCGCCGGCGAACTCGGCGCCGGTGACGCCGGAACCGACCACGATCAGTTCCTTCGGCAGCTCGGTGAGGTCGTAGACCTGGGTCCAGTTCAGGATGCGCTCGCCGTCGGGCCGGGCGTCGGGCAGTTCCCGGGGGTGACCGCCGGTCGCGAGCAGCACGGCGTCCGCGGTGAGCGTCTCCTCGCTGCCGTCGACGGCGGTGACGACGACCTTGCGGGAGCCGTCGAGGGCCTGCATGCCCTCAAGGCGGCCCCGGCCGCGCATGACCCGGGCGCCGGCCCGGGTGACGGAGGCGGTGATGTCGTGGGACTGGGCGAGCGCCAGCCGCTTGACCCTGCGGTTGACCTTGCCGAGGTCGACGCCGACCACCCCGGCCGCCTGTTCCAGCGGCGGGGTGTCGTCGGCCACGATGATCCCCAGCTCCTCGTAGGAGGAGTCGAAGGTGGTCATCACCTCGGCCGTGGCGATCAGGGTCTTGGACGGCACGCAGTCGGTCAGCACCGACGCGCCGCCCAGGCCGTCGCAGTCGACGACGGTCACCTCCGCGCCGAGCTGCGCGGCCACCAGCGCCGCTTCATATCCGCCGGGTCCGCCACCGATGATCACGATCCGAGTCACGTATCCCATTGTTCCGCACCCCTCAAAACAGCACGGGCCGGGGGCGCCGGTGGTAGGCGTTCCGTTATCTGGGGCGGGGAGGGCAAGGGCGGGAGGAAGCCGGCCGGGCCAGGGCGTCGGGGCGGGGACAGCCGGTGCAGCCGGTGCGGTGCGACCGCTCCGCGCCCGTCCCGGCCGCGGACGGCACTGGGCGACGACGTCGTGCACGGCACCCTGCGGTCCGGCGGCCGGGGGGCGTCCCCCACCGGTCCAGGGGTGCCATGGGCCGCGGAGGAGAAAGAAGAAAGCGGTATAAATAGGTGCACTAGGGACCCAAGGGGCTCGCGGGACGGATGTTGCCGCTGCCGTACCCTCGACCCATGTCGCTCTATGCCGCATACGCCGGCAATCTCGACGCGCGGCTGATGTCCCGCCGCGCCCCGCATTCGCCGCTGCGTGCCACCGGCTGGCTGAACGGCTGGCGGCTGACCTTCGGCGGCGAGCAACTCGGCTGGGAAGGTGCGCTGGCGACGATCGTCGAGGATCCGCTGTGCCAGGTCTTCGTCGGCCTGTACGACATCGCGCCCATGGACGAGCAGCCCATGGACCGGTGGGAGGGCGTGGGGCTCGGCATCTACCGGCGGCTGCGCGTCCGGGTGCACACGCTGGACGGGGAGGAGATGGCGTGGGGATACGTGCTCAACGGGTACGAGGGCGGGCTGCCCGCGGCCCGCTATCTGGGTGAGATCGCCGACGCGGCCGAGTCCGCGGGCGCACCCCACGACTACGTGATGGAGCTGCGCAAACGCCCCTGCTGAGGGGTGTCCGCCGCCGACTCGCCGCTGAAGACCGAACCCCCCAGGGCCACCGCGCCACGGGAGGGCGCGCGGTTCCGGCCGGCACCTGCGGCACGCGGCAGGGCGCGCGGCCCCCACCAGCACGTACGGCACGCGGAAGGGGCACGGCCCCCACCAGGCACAGGGTCGCGCCGACCCGTACCACGTCCGCCGCACGGCGCGGGCCGCCGCGGCTCGCGACAGGCCCGACGGCCGGGCGCGCGGCGAGCCGCCCGGAGCAGCGCGTTCGCCGGAAACGACAAGACAACGATCGTATTCTCATACACCCTTCATCTACGCGCGTAGGCCCGAACCGGCTACTCTCATCCGCGTGAACGCATCTCTTCCTACGGACGACATCCAGGGCGACCCGCACGCCGCCGCCGACGCCGCCGCCGCGCGCCTGCGCGGACTCACCGGCGCCGAGACCCACGACGTCGCCCTCGTGATGGGCTCCGGCTGGGGTCCCGCCGTCGCCGCCCTGGGCGCTCCCGACGCCGAGTTCCCGATCACCGAACTGCCCGGCTTCCCGCCGCCGGCGGTCGCGGGACACAGCGGCAAGGTCCTGTCGTACACCATCGGCAACCGGCGGGCGCTGGTCTTCCTGGGCCGCACCCACTACTACGAGGGCCGGGGCGTGGCCGCCGTGGCGCACGGGGTGCGCACGGCCGTCGCGGCGGGCTGCAAGACGGTGGTGCTCACCAACGGCTGCGGCGGAGTGCGCGAGGGCATGCGGCCCGGACAGCCGGTGCTGATCAGCGACCACATCAATCTGACGGCGGCCTCCCCGATCGTCGGAGCGAACTTCGTCGACCTGACCGATCTGTACTCGCCCCGGCTGCGGGCCCTGTGCAAGGAGATCGACCCGACGCTGGAGGAAGGCGTCTACGCGCAGTTCCCCGGCCCGCACTACGAGACGCCGGCCGAGATCCGGATGGCCCGGGTGATCGGAGCGGACCTGGTGGGCATGTCGACGGCCCTGGAGGCCATCGCGGCGCGCGAGGCGGGCGCCGAGGTGCTGGGCATCTCGCTGGTGACGAACCTCGCGGCAGGCATGACCGGCGAACCCCTCAACCACGAGGAGGTCCTCCAGGCCGGCCGGGACAGCGCGGCCCGGATGGGTTCGCTGCTCACCCAGGTGCTGGGCCGGCTGTAGGGCGGCAGGAGCAGGTCGCGGCGGGCGTCCGGGGCGGTGGGCCCCGGACGCCCGCCGTGGCCCGCACGCCCCCGTCGGGCCATGCCCCGCACGCCCCCGTCGGCAAGACGCTCCCCGGCTCGTCGAGCGGGGATACCCCGATGTGCCGGACGCGTTCGACCGGCATGCACGAGCAACGGAGGTTGACCGACCGTGCACGACGAACTCCTCGCGCGGGCCCGGACCTGGCTGGCCGAGGATCCCGACCCGGACACCCGCGCGGAACTCGCCCGGCTCATCGACGCCGGTGACCACGCGGAGCTGGCCGACCGCTTCAGCGGCACCCTCCAGTTCGGCACCGCGGGCCTGCGCGGCGAGCTGGGTGCCGGTCCGCAGCGGATGAACCGCTCGGTCGTCATCCGTGCCGCCGCCGGCCTCGCCGCGTACCTGAAGAAGCAGGGCGAAGCCGGCGGGCTCGTCGTCATCGGCTACGACGCCCGGCACAAGTCCGCCGACTTCGCCCGCGACACCGCGGCCGTGGTGACCGGCGCCGGCCTGCGCGCGGCCGTGCTGCCGCGGCCCCTGCCCACGCCCGTCCTCGCCTTCGCGATCCGGCATCTGGGGGCCGTCGCCGGCGTGGAGGTCACTGCCAGTCACAACCCGCCGCGCGACAACGGCTACAAGGTGTACCTGGGGGACGGCTCGCAGATCGTGCCGCCTGCCGACAGCGGGATCGCCGCCGAGATCGACGCGATCGCCTCCCTCGCCGACGTCCCGCGCCCCGAGGCGGGCTGGGAGATCCTCGACGATTCCGTCCTGGACGCCTATCTGGCCCGTACCTCCGCCGTGCTCACCGACGGCTCGCCGCGCACCGCGCGCACCGTCCACACGGCGCTGCACGGCGTCGGCACGGAGGTGCTGCGCGCCGCCTTCGCCCGCGCCGGCTTCCCGGCCCCCGTCCTCGTCGCCGAACAGGCGCAGCCCGACCCGGACTTCCCGACCGTCGCCTTCCCCAACCCGGAGGAGCCCGGCGCGATGGACCTGGCCTTCGCCCAGGCCCGGGTGAGCGAACCGGACCTGGTCATCGCCAACGACCCGGACGCCGACCGGCTCGCCGTCGCCGTCCGGGACGGCGGCGCGTGGCGCATGCTGCGCGGTGACGAGGTCGGCGCGCTGCTCGCCGCGCACCTCGTACGGCACGGCGCCACCGGCACCTTCGCCGAGTCCATCGTGTCCTCCTCGCTGCTCGGCAGGATCGCCGGGCGGGCCGGGCTGCCCTACGCGGAGACCCTGACCGGATTCAAGTGGATCGCCCGGGTGGCCGGGCTGCGCTACGGCTACGAAGAGGCCCTCGGCTACTGCGTCGACCCGGAGGGCGTGCGGGACAAGGACGGCATCACCGCCGCCCTGCTCGTCACGGAACTGGCCTCCGAACTCAAGGAGCAGGGGCGGACCCTGCCGGACCTGCTCGACGACCTGGCCGTGGAGCACGGGCTGCACGCCACCGACCAACTCTCGGTCCGGGTGCGCGACCTGCCGGTCATCGCCGACGCCATGGCGCGGCTGCGCGCGCACCCGCCGGCCCGTCTCGGCGGCCTCGCCGTCACCCGGGCCGAGGATCTGTCCCGGGGCACGGACCGGCTGCCGCCCACCGACGGCCTGCGCTACACCCTGGACGGCGCCCGGATCGTCGTACGGCCCAGCGGCACGGAGCCCAAGCTGAAGTGCTACCTGGAGGTCGTCGTCCCGGTCGCCGACCGCGCCGGGCTGCCGGCCGCCCGCGCCCGCGCGGCCGGGCTGCTGGCCGGTCTCAAGCGGGACCTGTCCACGGCCGCCGGTATCTGAGGCACCGGTCGCCCCTTCCGGGGTGCGCCGGGGACCGAGGGGCACCCCAAAGGGTGATTTCGGGGCTACGGCTGATGCACCGGCCGCACTCCGGCGCGCTGTGCGGGAACGGTGAACCGTACCGCCGCCCACCGCGAGTACTGGAGCCGCCGCGTGTCTTCGACCGCCCCCGAAACCGCCCCCAGCGGACACATCCCGGGCACCCGGCGGCCCCCCGTCCCGGCCGGCGCGTCCTCCCGGGCGCTGCTGCACGGGCTGCGGCGCGCGGCGCCCGCGCTGGGCGCCTTCCTCGCCGTGCACGTCGCCGGGCTGCTGTTCCTGGCCGTCTGGGCGCACGAGCGGGGGCGCGGCGTCTGGCCGATGCTGGCGACGGAGTGGGACTCCCGCTGGTATCTCGGGATCGCCGGCCACGGGTACACGCACGAGCTGGGCGTCGCGTTCGACCACAACAACCTGGCGTTCTTCCCGCTCTACCCGCTGCTGGTGCGGGCGGTCGCCGTCGTCACGCCGGGCAGCCTGGCCAGCACCGGGCTGGGGATCGCCGTACTGGCCTCGCTGGTCGCGGCCTGGGGCGTGTTCGCCGTCGGTGACCGGCTCGCCGGGCGGACGGCCGGGTTCCTGCTCACCACGCTGTGGGCGGCGCTGCCGGTCGGGCTGGTGGAGTGGATGGGCTACACCGAGTCGCTGTTCACGGCCTTCACGGCGTGGACGCTGCTCGCGGTCCTCGACGAGCGCTGGCTGTGGGCCGCGGCGGGCGCGTGCCTGGCCGGGCTGACCCGGCCCACCGGGATCGCGCTGGCCGCCGCGGTCTGTGTGGCCGCCCTGCTCTCGCTGCGCCGCCGGTTCTCGGGCCGGGCCCTGGCCGCCGTGCTGCTGGCTCCGGCCGGCTGGTGCGCGTACCTGTGCTGGGTGGGGCTGCGGCTCGGCCGCTGGGACGGCTACTTCGCCGTGCAGCGGATGTGGCACAACGAGCTGGACGGCGGCCACGAGACCCTGCGCCGACTGCGCGAGCTGTTCAGCCAGCAGTCGCGGCCGGAGCTGTTCCTGATCGTGGTCACCCTGACGATGCTGGTGTCGGTGGTGCTGTTCGCGCTGACGGTGTGGGACCGGCAGCCGCTGCCGCTGCTGGTGTTCACCGGTGTGCTGCTGGTGATCGTCCTGCTGAGCGGCGGCGTGTACTTCCCGCGCGCCCGCTTCCTGCTGCCCGGTTTCCCGCTGCTGCTGCCGCTGGCCGTGCATCTGGCGCGGGCCTCCGACCGGTACCGGGCGCTGGTGCTGGCGACGGCCGTGGCGGGCTCGGCGTACTGCGGCGCGTACATGCTGCTGGTGTGGCCGAGCGCGCCCTGAGCCAGGGCGGGGGCGACAGGGCCCCTGGCCGACTCCGAGGGGCCGAGCGGAGGTGAACACCTGCGGAAGCTGTGGAAGGGGACGGTGGTGCCCCCTGGCCGGGAGACGGGTTCGGAGGCGGGCGCTCGGAGGCGGACTCGGGGACGGGGTCAGAGGCGGGTCCAGAGACCGGCTCAGAGGCGCACGAGGTAGCTGAAACCGGTGTCCGGACCCACGCACGACTGAAGGGTCAGGTCGCCCCAGTACAGGCCCGCGGCGGGTGCGCCCCGGCCGGGGGTGAGGTAGCTGGCGTACACCTCGTAGGTCCAGGTCCCGTGGACGGTGCTGAGCGTGATCCGGGTGCCCTTGGGCAGGGTGGCGAAGCGGCCGAAGCCGTTGCAGTAGTCGTGGCCGACGATCACCACGGTGCTCATCTCGTACCCGTCCTCGGTGCCGGTCTCCGGTCCGGTCCACTGCACGGCGTCCCCGCAGGCGTCCACCTCGTCCTGGCCGCCGCGCATGACGTACGCGGACCAGTCGCCGATCCGCAGGACGGCACGGCCCGGTTTCGGGGCCGGGCCGGCGGCGGCGCGCTCGGGGACGGTGGACGTCGACGGCGACCGGGTGGGCGGCCGGGAGAGGTCGGGGCCACTGGTCCGGCCGGTGGCGGCGGGGGCCCGCACCGGGGGCATACGGGTGCCGGCCGGATCCGGCGCGGGCGGGCGCGCGGTGCCGGTGGGACGCGCCGGGCGCGCGGCGGGCGCGGAACCGGTGGCGGGCGCGGGCGCGGCGGACCCGCTCTGCGCGCCGGCGGCAGGGCCCGGCGCGGCGCCGGTGGCCTGCGCCCGCGCGGCCGGGACCCCGGGCGGCGTGCCGCCCTGGCCGCAGGCCGCGAGCGGGAGTGCGGCGAGCAGCCCGGCCAGCGCCGGCAGGACGGGACGGCGCCGGGTGCGGGAGGTACGACGGTGCGGGCCCGTCACCCGAACCGTCCGTTCACGTAGTCGGAGGTCCGCTCGTCCCGCGGGGCGTTGAACATCGCGTCCGTGTCCCCGTGTTCGACGATCACGCCGGGCGTGCCGTGCGAGGCGAGGAAGAAGGCGCAGCTGTCCGAGACGCGGGCGGCCTGCTGCATGTTGTGGGTGACGATGACGATGGTGACCTCGGCCTTGAGTTCCGCGATGGTCTCCTCGATGCGCCGGGTGGAGGTCGGGTCGAGGGCCGAGCAGGGCTCGTCCATGAGCAGTACCCGGGGGCGCACCGCCAGCGACCGGGCGATGCACAGACGCTGCTGCTGACCGCCGGAGAGGGCCCCGCCCGGCTGCCGGAGCCGGTCCCTGACCTCCTTCCACAGGCCCGCCTTGGTGAGGCACTCCTCGACCAGGTCGTCCTTGCCGTCGCGGGTGGCCTTGATGGCGTTGAGCTTGAGGCCGGCCAGCACGTTGTCGTAGATCGACATGGCCGGGAAGGGGTTGGGCTTCTGGAAGACCATGCCGATCTGCCGGCGGGCGTGGGTGATGCGTCGCCCGCGGTCGTAGATGTCCTCCTCGTCGAGCAGTACCCGGCCGGCCAGCGAGGCCGTGCCGATCAGTTCGTGCATGCGGTTCAGGATGCGCAGGAAGGTCGACTTGCCGCAGCCGGAGGGGCCGATGAGCGCGGTGACCTCACGGGCGGGCATGGTGAGCGATACCCGGTCGAGGACCTTGTGGTCGCCGAACCAGGCGGAGACGGAGTCGGCGCGCAGGGTGGCGGGACCGCCGGCGACGAGGGTGCCGGTGGCACGGTGGCCGCCGGCGGCCTCCGCGACGGGCGGCTGGACGGCGGTGTCGACGAGGTCGGGGTTCTCGGTGGTGGACATGTCCTGATGTCAACTTCCGTGCGGGGTCCGGTGGTTCAGAGCAGGTTCGGCAGAAGTGCGGTGATGGCCTGGGAGTCGGCAAGGCCCAGGGCGAGCAGCAGCGGGCCCGCGCAAATCCAGGTCTGCCAGCGGCCCCAGACGCGGAAGGAGAACACCGCGAGCAGCGCGGCGATCAGCAGACCCTGCGACCACAGGAAGACGGCGAGCCAGGCGCCGGAGTCGGTGCCGAGCGCCTGCTCGGAATCGGCGATCCAGCCCGGCTGGAGGTCACGCGGCGGGTTGGGCTGCACCGGCGTGATCAGCTTGGCGTCGATGCGGATCACACCGCTCGGCGTGTACGGCGCTCCGGTCGCGGTGATGAGGGTGAGCCGCCCCTGTCCCCCGGTGACCGGGGTGGGCAGTTCGTCACCGGCCCGGCGGACGCCCGTGACCTCGTAGACCGACCTGCTCTGGCCGGTGGTGGTCTCGATGCGGGATCCGACGGGCAGCTTGGGCAGGTCGAGGAAGGGGCTGCCGTACGCCCACTGGCGGCCCATGACGACCGACGTGCCGGCCTGGCCGGGCAACGGGGTGTCCCGGCGGTGGCCCGGTCCCGCCATCAGTACCTCGGAGGTGGTGCCCTCCGCCACGACCTCCTTGAGGCCGAGGGCCGGGATCTTCAGCAGTGCCACGGGCGCACCCGGCTCAAGGAGCTTGCCCTCGTAGTCGCGCTGGCCCACCGGGGCGGTGCCCAGGGCGAGTTCTCTGCGCAGTTCGTCGTAGGCCGTCTGCTGGTCACGGGCGTGCTGAAGGTGGCCGACGATCGTCAGGTTCGCGGCGAAGCCGAGGAGCACGGCGGCGAGAACGCACAGGGCCGCCCCGGCGAGTGCGAGCCCGGGGCGGGCGGGGGGCCGCGGGGTTTCCCGGCGCGGCTCCCGGGTGGTCGGGGGCGGTGGTGGTCCGGGCGGGCCGTCGGTGGGCGCCGACGCGTCGGCTGGCGGCGGGGCGAGCGTGGTCACGGGGTGCGCTCCTCGAAGCGGGACGGTTTCCTTCGTACGGGGCCACTCGTCCGGGGTGTCTCGTACGACGGGTTCCGTGCGGCGTGTTGCCTACGGCGGTTTCCGTGCTGCGTGTTGCGTACGGCGGGTCTCGTACGACCGGTCTCGTACGAGGGTTTCGTACGAGGGGTTTCGTACGAGGCGTTTCGTACGGCGGCCGGACGGGCGGGCCCGGGGGCGCGTCGGGTGCGTGCCTCCGGACCGCCCGGCCGGTCAGTGGTGCTGCGGGGTGTCGCCACCGAAGGTCAGCAGGCCCTTGCGGCGCATGTGGAGCACGAGGGCCGAACCGGCGGAGAGCAGCGCGAGCGAGGCCAGGCCGATCGTGCCGGCCTGGGCGCCGGTGGACGCCATGGAGCCGCCGCCACCCGAACCGCCGCCGCTGCCACCCCCGCCGGACAGGCCGCCGGTGTCCGCCCCGCCGGTGTCCGTAGCGCTGGTGTCCGTGGCGGACGGGCTGGGCTCGGGCGGCTCGCTGGAGCCGGCGCCGGTCGTGAAGGCGAAGTCGAGGCTGTGCCCGTCGGCCTTGTCCTCGGCGAGCGTCAGTGTGTGGTCGCCGTCGGCGATGTCCTTCGGGACGGTGAACTCGTATTTGTCGACGGTCCCGGTGGCGTTCGCCTTGGCGTCGTCGAACGTCGCCTCGCTGTCGGCGAGGGTGACCTTGACCGCGGCGTCCGCGGTGTAGCCGCGGGCGGTGATCTTCACGGTCTGGCCGGGTTCGAGGTCGGGGTTGTCCGACAGGGCCTTGCCGTCGGCGTCGGTGACGTCGAGGTCGGGGTTGTCGGTCGGCGGCGGGGAGGAGGGTTCGTCGGTGCTGACGAAGGTGAAGCTCGCCCGGTTGTTGGCCGAGCCGCCTTCGGCGAAGAACACGTTCGTCTCACCGGGGATGCTGCGGTCGGGAACCGTGAACGTGTAGTCGACGACGGCTCCGTCGGCGTCGGCGGTGGCGTCCGGGAGCTTCGCGTCGGACGACTCCTGGATCACCTTGACCGTGGACCCGGGGGTGAAGCCCTGAATGGTGATCTTCGCGCTCTGGCCGATGGCGAGGGTGGGCTTGTCCCCGAGGGGGGCGCCCTTGGTGTCCTCGGCGGTGAGGATGTAGGTGATGCCGGCCTGGTCCGTGGCCGTCGCGTTGCTGTAGGCGTCGGGGTCGGACGACGTGAAGACGGCCGTGTAGGTGTGCGGGCCGCCGACGGCCGGCGCCTTGATCGGGAGTTCGGCCCTGCCGTCGGTCACCTGGGCCGTGCCGAGCGAGGTGTCGCCCTCCTTGAACTCCACCGAACCGGGGGCTCCCGACGGGGTCACCGTGGCGGTGAGCTTGAGGTTCCCGTTGACGGCCACGCCGTCGGGCGCGTCCAGGGTGAGTGCCGTGGACTGCTGCTGGAGCTGGGTCCAGGTGTCGCCCGCGACCTGGACCTTGGCGCGGAAGTTGGCCGCGGTCGAGAGTCCGGACCGGCACAGCAGGGCCAGCGTGTAGGTGCCGTCCAGTGACCCGGTGGGGACGAATCCGCGCAGCGCCGTCTCCAGGCTCGCCGGTGCGGCAGGCGACTTGAGGTTCACGGTGAAGGCATCCGGGCCGTTCGTTATCGCTGCCGTGGCCTGGGCGACCGCCTTCCCGCCCGTGGGATCGACGGGGTTGATGACGAACAGCCAGGGCGAGTTCGCGCTCTGCCCGGCGGCCGGATCGGGGCAGCCCGTGCTCGATCGCGCGGACGTGGCCAGGAGAGTGTCGGAGATCTTCCCCGTGGCCGGGCCGAGAGTGAACGAACCGAGGGTGGTGCCCGCGGCGCTGGCCCTGCCCGCGAAGCCGACGATCCCGGCCAGGGCGGCGCACAGCAGCGCGAAGCAGGACAGCAGCGCCACCGGTGATCTGAGTTGTGCCGGACGATGGTTCACGTGGTGATCCCCCCCAGGGGGTCTCGATTGCGGATGGATACGCCGCCGGGCCGGGCACCCACTGGGTGCCCGGCCGTTGTGCGGGGTTACGGCGCGGTGCTCAGTTCTCGCCCTTGAGGGAGACGTCGCCGCAGTTGGCGGCAGCGCCGAAGCCGTACTCCGTGATCTTGGCCGTGGCCTTGCAGACCTTGGAGTTCGAGCCGACGAAGGTGGCGGCGATGGTGGGGTCGGTCAGCTTGGCGCTCGGGACCACGTTGTAGACGTCACGGCTGTACGCGGCGCCGTCGATCGTGCCCAGGACGGTGTCACCGTGCACGTCCTCGATCAGGCCGCCGGTCTGCGAGGTCCACTTCGCCACGGAGTACGGGGCGATGTCCGAGCCCTGGGTCAGCGCCTCGCCCTTGTGCTCCTGCATCTCGCGGACGCAGGAACCCAGGGTCGGGTTGCCGATCTGGGTGAGGAAGAAGCTGCGCGTACCGGAACCGCTCTGCGGGATCAGCGGGGTCACGGGGCGGGCGACGCCGCCCACGGTCAGCGTGGTCTTGGTGCACGCGTAGATGGCACGCAGGTCGGTCGTGGAGACGTTCACGTCGGCCAGCGGGCCGTCGGCGCGGGTCGCGACCGTCAGCTTGTCCGAAGCGAACGGGATCCAGGTCAGGTCCGTGCCGGCGGTGGCGACACCGCGCGAGGAGCGGGCGAAGTCCAGGCAGCCGGTGTTGTTGTCGATGGCGTTGTTCAGCGCGGTGATGCCGGCCGACGAGCCGTTCGGACGGTTGATCACACAGCCGTTCAGGCGGGTCTTGACGGTCGCCGAGCCGGTCGCGTCGTACGACGCGATCGTCGCACCGGCGTCGACCGAGTCACCCAGGCCGTTGGCGACGTCCTCGGTCGTGTCGGAGCCGACACCGGCGAGCACACGGTAGACGCCGGGGGCCGGGTCGGCCGAGGCGACGGGGGCCATGACACTGAGACCCAGAGCGGCGGCACCGACCACGGCACCGGCGAAAGCGCGGGACTTGACGTTCACTTCTGTTCTCCTCCGTGGAAACGGATTGCGAGCATGGGACGTTCAAGCGGAATCCGGATTTTATTGCTTTTACCGGCCCGTCGGCCGACAGCTAAAAACTTTCCATGGATCCGCACCGACATCCACCAATTCCACTCGCTCATCAGGTTACGAGACCATTTCCTAGGTGAATCCAAGGGAATTCACGAAGCGGTGTACGGATTCCCCGGGGCCGGATTGAGCCCCGGGGAATCCGGATGTTGCCGAAAGGTCAGCCGCCGCCGGACGTCCTGCGGGCCGAGAGGCGGAGCATGACCGGCCCGGCGAGGGCCGCCACACCGCCCGCGATCAGCACGCCGAGCAGCACCCAGCGGATCAGCCCGAGCACCTCCGACGGCGTGAGCCCGCCGGACTGGGCCACGTTCTGCTTGGCCGGGTCGGTCTCGCTCGGCACCGCGGAGGGCCGGCCGCCGTCGGACGCGCCGCCGCCGGACGCGGTGCCGGCCGTCCCGGTGCCGGCGCCGCCGTCCGCGCCGTCGCCCGAGGTACCGCCGCCGCCCGGCAGACCGCCGCCGCCATGGACGCCGTTCCCGCCCGAGGAGCCGCCGGAGGCGGACTCGCCGGAGGCCGGCAGGCCCTTCTCCAGCCGGTCGGCCGCCTGCTCCGCCTGCTTGCGCATGGCCGTGGGCAGCGGCGCGTACCCGAAGGGCAGCCGGCCCCGCACCGAGCCCTGGATCTGGCCCTGGCCGGCCGCGTACCGGATCACCCTGGCGTAGTCCTGGCGCGCGTCCTTCGCCTGGTCCAGCGAGGCCGCCGCGTACACCACGGCGGTCAGCGGATAGGCACCGCCGGTCATCTTGGCGGGATCGGGCGTCTTGACACCCGCCACGTCCGGGTCGGGCATCCTGGCGACCGCCTTGAGCAGCGAGTCGCCGCTCGGCTTGACGTAGTCCCCGTCGGCGTTGGGCAGGGCGGCGGCCTTCAGCTGGTACCGCGTGGCGGACGCGCTGTCCACGACGCCCATCTGGCGCTGGTCCACCGGATACGCACGCTCGACCGGGGTCAGTCTGGTGATGTTCTGGGTGGCGCTGCACTCGTAGGCGGTGCCGATGTCACCGCGGCGGACCCGCACCGCCGTGTCGTGCATGTCCTGCGAGTAGGGGACCACGTCCAGCCCGGTACGGGCCGCCGTCAGTCCGGCCTGCCCGCCGGGGCACGGGATCGTCGTGGACGTGAGGTCCGCCTTGGGGAAGTAGTCCAGGGAGCCCGAGACCACCCCGTCCTTGAGGTATTCGGGATTGACCTTCATACCCCAGGGGTCCTTCGCCCCTTCGATAAACTTCTTCGCGGCCGGATCCGCCAGGATGTAATCCCAGACCATGCGGGCCGAGTCGGTGTTCTCCGAACTGACCACCAGACCGATCGGCGACTGGTAATCGGCGCCCGCGAAGGCGGGGTTGAGTTTCTTGAATTCCGGGTCCCCGCCGATGTATTTCGGATTGCCCGAGAGGTATGCGGGCTGGGGTTCCTGGTTGGAGACCAGGCTGCTGGAGTAGGACTGGGTGAGCAGCTTGGCCAGCAGTCGCTGGTTGAGCTTGACCTCGTTCAGCGGTCCGTAGTCGAAGGGCTGCCCGTCGTACATCCAGATGAAGCCGATCGTCAGGCCGCTGACCGCGACGGGGGCGTGCACCACCGGGGGCGTGCCCGCGGCCGACTCGACCGGATCCACCGTCATGGCGAGTCCCGCCGAGGAGGCACCGGGTGCCGTGATGGCGGCGCGGGCCTGCGGCTCGCCGGACTGGGTGTAGGTGAACCGGCCGGCGCCGCTCTCGCACAGCGCGCTCTGCCACGAGGTGACCGCGTCGGTGGCCAGCTCGGAGCCCATGATCACGCGCTCCGGCTTGTCCGGGTCACAGGTGTCCGTGACCGGCTGGAAGTCGAGGCGGAAGACGATCCGCTGGTTCCAGTTCGACTGGCTGAGCGCCGAGGTGATGACCCCCGTGCCGGTCTTCGAGGTGCCGTCCGGCTCGTGCTCGCCCCGGGGCACCACGACGAGCCAGCAGGGCTCGATCGCTCCGCTCGGGCTCCTGCGCGCCCCGCAGCCCAGGTACTCCGCTTCGAGCGCGGACTTCATCTCGAAGACCGTCTCGCCGCTGCCGCTGCCGTCATTGGGCAGCCACGACACGGAGTTGGTGTCCCCCGAGCTGAAGTAGGTGGTGTCGAGCGCCGTTCTGGTCGCCTTCCCCGACACCGGGCGGAAGGGGGCGAAGGTCTGCCCGAAGTCGCCCGTCTCGAAGTCGTCCGTCTCCAGCGGGTCGGTCGTGGGCGAGACCAGCCGCCCGCCGCCCGGCGGGACCCTGGCCTCGTTGCCGAACTCGCACTGCCTGCGATCCGGCCCCTTCACCGGGTCGTCGCCCCAGCACTGCATGAGCTGCAGGAAGTTGTACTTGTTGGCGTTCTTCGGCGCGGGCTTCCCGCCGGTCCAGGACACCTTGACGCCCTGCCAGTTCAGCCCCTTCGTCTGATGCACCGTGACCTTGAGGCCGGAGAAGTCGTCGTACTTCCCCTTCGCGCCGCTCTTGGTCACCGCCGAGCTGTCGGTCGTGGCCGCCTGCGCCTGCTGCGCCCGGGGCAGCGGCAGCACCGCGAGCAGCAGCGCGGACAGCAGGCAGACGATGCCCGCGCCCACCCGCCGTCCGCCCGGTGGCATCCCTGCCGTCGACCCCTTCATCACAGCTCTCCCTTACGGCGTGCACGGGCTGCCAGTGCCCGCGCGGTGAGCGGTGGTCCGACGACCACCGCGACGAGCAGTACGGCCGACAGGGCCATCAGGGCGCCACGCATCCCGAGGGTGTTGCCGGAGGCGAGGCTCACCGGGTTGGCGGCGACGGACGTGTCGCCGGTGCCGGTCCCGTCGCCGCTGACCACCTGGCCGGTGTCGGGGTCGACGGCGCCCCCGGAGGTACCGGCGGCGGCCGCGGCGCTCGCGGTGCTGTCGGGCCTGCCGTCGCCGTCGGTGTCCGTACCGCCGGTGGCGCCGCCCGTGGCGGAGGAGCCGCCCGAGGACCCGCCGCCGGACGACGATCCGGAGCCGCCCGAGCCGTTACCTCCCTGCGCGCCCGGCTTCACCGGGGTGTTGGTGCCCGCGGCGCCCGCGGTACCGGTGGTGCACTGGGTGGGCCCCTTCTTGTCGCAGCTCTTGGGATAGGGGGCGTTCTTGATCAGGGTGTTGACGCCGCCCGAGAAGGTGGGGTTGCGGCAGTCGTTGATGTTGATGGAGGCGGTGGGTGCGCCCGGCACCTTGCGGAGCTGGTCGAAGCCCGCCTCGACGAGGTTCTTCGGCAGCGGCGAGTAGCCCAGGTCGTCCGCCTGCTGCTGGCCGTCGCACAGGAAGTAACGGCCGAAGGTGCCCAGGGAGTTGCCCTTGGCCTTGGTGAAGCCGGACTCCTCCTTCGTCGGCAGGATCATGTAGCTGTAGCTGGACAGCGGGTAGGTGCGGGCGTCGCCGTAGGTGTAGACATTGCCGAGTTGCTGCGTCAGATAGTTGACGGACTGCTTGTTCTGGTTGATCTGGGCCTTGGTCAGGGCCACGGCGACACTGGAGGCGGTCGGCTCGACGTAGTAGTCGGCCCTGTTGAGCACCTTGGCCACCGGGAAGCCGGTGTTCTTGGCGTAGGAGTACTCGACGTAGGTGATCGCCCCCTCGCCGGAGGGCTGGCGGACGTGGCCGGAGACACCGAGGGACGTGGCCTTGGAGATCATCGCGGAGCCGCTGAGCAGCGGGTAGTTGGAGGTCATGCCGCAGTTGCCGCTGCCGCGGCCGGTGCGCGAGCAGTAGTCGCGCCACAGGTCCGGGTACTGATCGGACATCCACATGGTGAACTGGGCGCTGGTACCGGAGCCGTCGGAGCGGACCACCGGGACGACCGTGATGGGCGGCAGGTTCAGGCCCGGGTTGTCCGCGACGATCGCCTTGTCGTTCCAGCGGGTGATCTTTCCCGTGAAGATCCTGGTGATGACGTCGCCGGACAGCCGCAGGTTGGTGACCATCTTGCCGTTGATCTTGAGGTTGTACATGAACGCCGTACCACCGGCCACGATCGGCATATAGGCGTAGCCGCGCTGCGGCGGCACGTCCGTGACGCCCTGCTCCTTGAGGCCGTAGGGGATCTCGGAGACCGCGAAGTCGACGGTGTTGTTCCTGAACTGCTCACGGCCCGGCGAGGAACCGTTGGCCGTGAAGTTGACCGTCATGCCGTAGTTGGCCTTGACGTTGCGGATCCACTGCTGGAGGGCGTTGGAGCTCCAGGTCGAACCGGAACCGGTGATCTTCGCGTAGGAGGCCGCGTGGGCAGGCGTCTGGACGGCCAGCAGGGCGCACAGCAATGACAGCACGGTGGCCGCCAGACGGAAACGAGTGGCGGGTTTCACGACGAACTCCCGGGTTCGGTACGGAGGACGGAGTGCGGGGTGGGTGCGGGGGCCGCCGGGCGCTCGGCGAATCGACGCGCGTCACGTCGCGAGGCGAGCACCCGCCGGTGTTCCTGGCGGCGGGACAGCCGGCCCGGTCCGCGGCCGCCGATGATGCGGGCGGCGACGAACAGCAGCAGCACCAGCGCCATGAGCAGGGCCGCCGTGCCGAAGCCGCGCGAGACCATCGCCGGCTCGGGCGACTTGACGAACTCGAAGGTGGCGAGCGGCAGGGAGACCATCGGGCCGTGCAGCGGATCGAGGTTGAGTTCGTTGGTGTAGCCCGCGGTCAGCAGCACCGGGGAGGTCTCGCCGATGCCGCGTGCGGTGCCGAGGATCACGGCGGTGGTCAGACCGGAGCGGCAGGTCGGCAGCACCACGTGCCAGACCGTGCGCCAGCGGCTCGTGCCCATCGCGTAGCCGGCCTCGCGCAGGGTGCCGGGCACCAGCCGGATGACGACGTCGGCGGCCCGGATGATGATCGGCAGCATCATCACCGAGAGGGCGAGGGAGGCGGCCAGACCCGACTGGTCCAGGCCGAGGCCCAGGATCGCGGTCGCGTAGATGAACAGGCCGGCGACGATCGACGGCAACGCGGTCATCGCCTCGACGATGGTGCGCACGAACCGGGCGAACGGACCGGGCACCTCGCTCAGGAACACCGCGCAGACCACTCCGGCCGGCACCGTGATCACCAGCGCCATCACGATCATGATCAGGGTGCCGGCCGCCGCGTGCAGCGCCCCGCCCACGCTGAGCGGGTCCAGCGGGCCGGCCAGCTTCATGTCCTGGGTGAAGAAGTTCAGGTGCACCAGCGCGCTGCGGCCCTCGACGAGCGCGTAGCACACGACGAACGCGAGGATCACCACGAGCAGCAGGGCCATCGACCGCACGATCGCCGCCGCGATCCGGTCGACGATGGCGGGCCCGTCCTCGTCGAAGGAGACCAGCAGGGCGTAGATCAGGAGGAAGAGGCCGTAGGCCAGGACGACGAAGCCGACGGCGCCGTCGAAGGGCAGCAGCCAGGCGAACAGCAGCCAGGTCAGGGACAGCGCGGAGGCGGCGGCGCCGGCCATCGCGTACGTGTCGGAGGCACGCAGCTGGGTCAGGGCACGACGGCGCTCCCCGCCCGGACCGGCGCTGCGGGACGGGCCCGGCAGTGTGGTGCGCGGGCGGCCGGTCGCCTGACGCGCACCGGGCGCTTCAGGGGCAACGGTCATGGTCGCTCATTCCTGTGTGGCGTAAGGGACTGCGGGCGCGCGCCGTGGGGGGGTTGGCGGTGCAGGGGAAGAAGCCGGCCTCAGGCGTCGCTCGCCGCGCCCGAACGGGAGCGGGCGACGATGGTCGAGGCGGCGAAGTTGACGATCAAGGTCATGACGAACAGGGTGAAACCGGCCGCCATCAGGGCGGACATGCCGAACTTGCTCGCCTCGCCGTAGCGCAGGGCGATCAGTGAGGAGACCGAGCTGGTACCGGCCTGCAGGACGTGCCACTGGATGTCGAAGGTCAGCGAGATGATCATGTACACGGCGATCGTCTCGCCGAGCGCGCGGCCGAGCCCGAGCATCGTGCCGCCGATCATTCCGCCGCGCCCGAAGGGCAGCACCACGCTGCGGATCATCCCCCAGCGGGTCGCACCGAGCGCGTAGGCGCCCTCGCGTTCGCCGGCGGGCGCCTGGGAGAAGACCTCGCGCATGATCGAGCAGATGATCGGCGCGATCATCATGCCGACCACCAGACCCGCGATGAAGGTCGAGGAGGTGTAGACGCTCTCGGGTGCCAGCGGATCGTCCGCCTCGGCCCCCTTCACATCGAAGACGGGGATCCAGCCGAAGTACGCGGAGATCCAGCGGGCGGTGGGCAGGACCTTGTCCTGGAGGAAGAACACGCCCCACAGGCCGTAGACCACCGACGGCACCGCGGCCATCAGGTCGACGACGCTGATCAGCGTCTGGCGCAGCCGTGGCGGGGCGTACTCGGCGATGTACAGCGCCGCGCCGGTGGCCAGCGGCACGGCCACCGCCACAGCGACGACGGCGATCAGCACGGTGCCGACGAGCACGGCCGCGATACCGAACCGTCCGGCGTCCGGCGCCCATTGGGCGGTGGTCAGGAAG
Source organism: Streptomyces sp. NPDC006012 (assembly GCF_042871185.1). NCBI lineage: Bacteria > Bacillati > Actinomycetota > Actinomycetes > Kitasatosporales > Streptomycetaceae > Streptomyces > Streptomyces sp. NPDC006012. Next base: position 484,145 of record NZ_JBIAIE010000003.1, on the reverse strand, counting down.
GACAGGCCGGCCTTGTCCAGCGCCAGCCAGGCCCGGTAGAGCAGGAAACCGCCCACGAGCAGCATGACGGCCAGCACGAGGCCACCGCCGCCGCGCAGCACCAAGCGGAAGATCCGGTCGGGCAGGCCAGGGTCGGCGTACAGGCGTCTCGGTACGTCATCGGCCCCCGCGGACGCGGGCAGGGGCTGTCTCTTCAACATGGGCACGCCCCCGACGCTGCGGTCGGTCCATTGACATGCGCATCCCGAGAGGTTAACTACAGCCCCCTTAAGGGCAACATCCGTCGCGCCCCTCCCACCCTCAACCAGCCCTCGAACAAGACCAGTTGGGATTAGGGCGCCGCACGAGAACCGTCCGGTACCCGGACTCCGGCCGGGCTCCACCCCCACCGGCCGCCCCGCACGGACCGCCCGCGCGAGCGGTCCGGCAATCCAGCCGGGCACGCCTCGGCCGGGCGGCCGGTACCGGGCCGTGCCAGTACGCCGGCTCGGCCCGGGCCCGTCGCGGGGGCTGCCGGTATGCCGATATGCCGGCACACGGGAATGCCCCGGGACACCAACGCCGCGATCAACGTGAAGACGGCCGCCGGACCGGCGGTATCGGCCTGCGGAGCACCGGCAGGACCAGGAGCGGTCCCGGCGCAGCGCAAAAAGACAGGAAGCCACGGATTCCCGACCGAGCCCGGAGCTGCGTAGCGGCACGGCACGATCGAGAAGGCCGGAATCCTCGGGCCTCAGCCCGAGGCACAGATCAATCGCCCCACAATTCGGGCCCCGCCAGGGACAGTTCGGCCAGCAGGGCGCGGAAGCGGTCGTAGGAGGCTCGGCACGTCGCGTGCCGTTCGTAGGTACGCGCCGAGCCGGCCAGGTGCCGGCCCGTCCGGTCCCACACGGCCCACACCCAGCCGCCACCGTCGGAGCTGTGCTGCACACCACCGCCCATGTCGGCGTGGCACGTGCACAGCCGGTATAACGCGGCGCGACATCGGGCGTGGGTGTCGTGCCAGGTGAGCGACACCGCCACCGACCGCCCGTTGGGCGCCACCAGGCGCCAGCCGAATCTGCCCTGGCCGTCGATGTCGACCTGACATCTCATTCCCGCCGCGGCGACGGCGGGTCTCGCCGTCTCTCCGGACCGCTCCATGTCCCCACCCCCGCCGCCCAATAGAAGAGTAAAACCCGCAGGTACGGCGTTATGGGCGGCACCTGCAATCTACTGAGACAGGAGTACGGGCGCGCGGACAAAACTGACGGCCGCGGCCACGCTTCATCCGGATGTATCCCCTTGGCAACCTCTAGGAAAGACACGGGGAAAGCGCTCACCGAGGCGTCGGGGCGACGTTGCCGCGCGGACGGCCGAGGGCCCCCGGCCCGTCCCCCGGCGGCCGTCCCGGGTCAGCCCATCGCGAGCAGGATCGCCAGCAGGACCGCCCCGGCCACCATCGGGCCCGCGACCTCGTACGCCCAGCGCACCGTGATCTCGCCCTGGGCGGTCCGCTCCTGCTGCCGGCGCTCCAGCGTCTCGCGCAGGTAGTCCATGATCTGGTCGGTCTCCGCCCGCACCGGCGCGGACGGCTCGGCGCCGTCCGCCTGGCCGCCGCCGAAGCCGAAGGCCGCGCCGCTGCCCGCACCGGCCACCGCGCCCGCCCGGCTGCGGCCGGACGTGCCGGACTCGCCCGACCCGCCGGACCGGCCGCCGGGACGCGCCGCCGTCTCGGCCCGCGCCTGCCGCCGGACCGCCTTCTTGCGGGCTCGCAGCGAGACGGGGATGGCCCACAGCTGGTACTTGGCGCCGGACTTGACGACGACCTCGTTCGAGTAACCGGAGCGCAGTCCGGTGATCTCGCCCCAGGGCAGGGTGATCACCCGGAACGGGTTGCGCACCCGCAGCCGGTCCTCGCCCGCGAACACGGCCGGACGCAGGGTGAAGGCGGCCAGCAGCGGCGCGAGGAGGATCATCGTGGCGAGGGCCAGCCACGGGGCCCGGCCGTGCCCGGTGAACAGCGCGTCGAAGCCGAGCCACAGCATGAGGGCGAGCAGCAGCACCCCGCCGGCGAGCGCGGCGGGCGAACGGTACACCCGGTCCTTGGCGGTGGGCAGCGGGGACTGCGGCGTGGGAGACGGGTGGTCCGGGGTCGTCATGGTCCCGATTCTGCCCGACGCCGTCGGCGGACCTCCCCGCGGCACCTGGTCGGGCCCCGGCCCGCGCGCCGGAAGAGGGGTGGTCCGCAGGGCGAAACGGGGCGGCTGCCGGGACCGGCCGGCCGCCCGCGTCCGCCCTGTTCAGGGGGCTGTACAGCCGCTACGCGCGTAGATATGCTCGTCTGGTGACCATGCCCACCACTGATCCCGCACTCGCGGCCCACGCTCTCGCCGACGTCACGGCGTCCGACAGCACACTGCGCCGCTTCCTGCACGGGCTGCCCGGCGTCGACGCGGTCGGCCTGGAGGCGCGCGCCGCCTCGCTCGGTACCCGTTCCATCAAGACCACCGCGAAAGCGTACGCCCTCGACCTCGCCATCTCGATGGTCGACCTGACGACGCTGGAAGGCGCGGACACCCCGGGCAAGGTCCGGGCGCTCGGCGCCAAGGCGGTCCACCCGGACCCGACGGACCATGCGACCCCGACGGTCGCGGCCGTCTGCGTCTACCCCGACATGGCCGCCGTCGCCAAGGAGGCCGTCGCGGGCTCCGGCGTCAAGGTCGCCTCGGTCGCCACCGCCTTCCCGGCCGGCCGTGCCGCGCTGGACGTCAAGCTGGCCGACGTGCGCGAGGCCGTCGCCGCGGGCGCCGACGAGATCGACATGGTCATCGACCGCGGCGCGTTCCTGGCCGGCCGGTATCTGAAGGTGTACGACGAGATCGTCGCCGTGAAGGAGTCCTGCGGCGCGCAGGCCCGCCTGAAGGTCATCTTCGAGACGGGTGAGCTGGCCACGTACGACAACATCCGGCGCGCGTCCTGGCTCGGCATGCTGGCGGGCGCCGACTTCATCAAGACCTCCACGGGCAAGGTCGCCGTCAACGCCACGCCCGCGAACACCCTGCTGATGCTCCAGGCGGTGCGCGACTTCCGTGCCCAGACCGGCGTGCAGGTCGGCGTGAAGCCCGCCGGCTCCATCCGCACCAGCAAGGACGCGATCAAGTTCCTCGTCCTGGTCAACGAGACGGCCGGCCCGGACTGGCTGGACAACCACTGGTTCCGCTTCGGCGCCTCCTCGCTCCTGAACGATCTGCTGATGCAGCGCCAGAAGCTGGCCACCGGCCGCTACTCCGGCCCCGACTACGTAACGGTGGACTGACCCATGGCATTCGAGTACGCGCCCGCGCCCGAGTCGCGCGCGATCGTCGACATCGCCCCGTCGTACGGCCTCTTCATCGACGGGGAGTTCGTCGACGGTTCGGGCGGAGACCTGGTCAAGACGGTCTCGCCGGCCACCGAGGAAGTGCTCTCGGAGTACACGCAGGCCACCGCTCAGGACGTCGACCGCGCGGTCGGCGCCGCCCGGAAGGCGTTCGGGACGTGGTCGGCGCTGCCCGGCGCCGAGCGCGCCAAGTACCTCTTCCGCATCGCCCGGATCATCCAGGAGCGCAGCCGCGAACTCGCCGTCCTGGAGACGCTGGACAACGGCAAGCCCATCCGGGAGACGAGGGACGCCGACCTGCCGCTGGTGGCCGCGCACTTCTTCTACTACGCGGGCTGGGCGGACAAGCTGGACCACGCCGGTTTCGGCCCGTCGCCGCGGCCGCTGGGCGTGGCCGGCCAGGTCATCCCGTGGAACTTCCCGCTGCTGATGCTGGCGTGGAAGATCGCCCCGGCGCTCGCGACCGGCAACACGGTGGTCCTCAAGCCCGCCGAGACGACGCCGCTGTCCGCCCTCTTCTTCGCGGACATCTGCCGCCAGGCGGGCCTGCCCAGGGGTGTCGTCAACATCGTGACCGGTGACGGCAGGACCGGCGCGGCCCTCGTCGCGCACCCGGACGTCGACAAGGTCGCCTTCACCGGCTCCACGGCCGTCGGCAAGGCGATCGCCCGCACGGTCGCGGGCACCCGCAAGAAGCTCACCCTCGAACTCGGCGGCAAGGGCGCCAACATCGTCTTCGACGACGCCCCCGTCGACCAGGCGGTCGAGGGCATCGTGAACGGCATCTTCTTCAACCAGGGCCAGGTCTGCTGCGCGGGCTCGCGGCTGCTGGTCCAGGAGTCGATCCACGACGAGCTGCTGGACTCGCTCAAGCGCAGGCTCGCCACCCTGCGCCTCGGGGACCCGCTGGACAAGAACACCGACATCGGTGCGATCAACTCCGCCGAGCAGCTGGCCCGGATCACCGCGCTCGCCGAGCAGGGCGAGGCGGAGGGCGCCGAACGCTGGTCCCCGGCCTGCGACCTCCCGTCCGCCGGCTACTGGTTCGCCCCGACGCTGTTCACGAACGTCACCCAGGCGCACACCGTCGCCCGCGACGAGATCTTCGGCCCGGTGCTGTCGGTGCTCACCTTCCGCACACCGGAGGAGGCCGTCGCCAAGGCCAACAACACGCCGTACGGCCTGTCGGCGGGCATCTGGACGGAGAAGGGCTCCCGCATCCTGGCGGTGGCCAACCGGCTGCGGGCCGGGGTGATCTGGTCCAACACGTTCAACAAGTTCGATCCGACCTCGCCGTTCGGCGGCTACAAGGAGTCGGGCTTCGGCCGCGAGGGCGGCCGCCACGGCCTGGAGGCGTACCTCGATGTCTGACCACGTGTCCCTGAGCGGCTCCGCCGCACGGCGTCCCAGCAGCAGTCCCAGCAACCGTCTCAGCGTCTTCAAGACCTACAAGCTGTACGTGGGAGGCAAGTTCCCGCGTTCCGAGAGCGGCCGGGTGTACGAGGTGACAGCAGGAGCATCAGCCGCGGACGCGGCGGGGAAGGGCGAGTGGCTGGCGAACGCGCCCCTGGCCTCGCGCAAGGACGCCCGTGACGCGGTGGTGGCCGCGCGCAAGGCGTTCGGCGGGTGGTCCGGCGCGACCGCGTACAACCGGGGCCAGGTCCTCTACCGCGTCGCGGAGATGCTGGAGGGCCGCCGCGAGCAGTTCGTGCGCGAGGTCGCCGACGCCGAGGGCCTGTCGGCGGCGCAGGCCGCCGCGCAGGTGGACGCGGCGATCGACCGCTGGGTCTGGTACGCGGGCTGGACCGACAAGATCGCCCAGGTGGTCGGCGGCGGGAACCCGGTCGCGGGCCCGTTCTTCAACCTCTCCTCGCCGGAGCCGACGGGCGTGGTCGCCGTGCTGGCCCCGCAGGAGTCGTCCTTCCTGGGCCTGGTCTCGGTGCTCGCCCCGGTGATCGCGACCGGCAACACCGCGGTGGTCGTGGCGAGCGAGCGCGCCCCCCTCCCGGCGCTCTCCCTCGCCGAGGTGCTGGCCACCTCGGACGTGCCCGGCGGTGTCGTCAATGTGCTCTCCGGCCGTACGGCGGAGATCGCGGCGCCGCTGGCCGCGCACCAGGACGTCAACGCGGTCGACCTGGCCGGCGCGGACGCCGATCTGGCGAAGGAGCTGGAGATCGCGGCGGCGGACAACCTGAAGCGCGTCCTGCGTCCACAGCCTGTGGACGACTGGTCGGCGGTGCCGGGCACCGACCGCATGACGGCGTTCCTGGAGACGAAGACGGTCTGGCATCCGACGGGCTCGCTGGGCGCGTCGGGCTCGTCGTACTGAGCACCGCCCGCGCCCCGAACCGAGAGCCGCGTCTCCCCTCCGTCCGGGGGAGGCGCGGCTCTCCTCTCCGGGCGGCCGATCACCTCCCGGCGCGCGGGAGGAGACCGGCGCCCGGTACGCCGTCGTGTACGGACCTCAGCCCTGCCCACCCCCGACCAGCCCCGCCGCCTGCCCCACCACCGGCATCGCGCCGACCGACTGGGCCTGGGCCACCGGCCGGGTCACGGCCTGGCTGTTCAGCGGCTTGAAGTCGGCGAGCTGGGTGCCGACACCGTTGTCGAGGGGATCGACACCGGTGCCCGCGAGGGGGTTGGGCTTGAGCCCGGTGACCGGTCCGGTGACGTACGGGACCGAGCCGGTGACGCCCGCCAGGCCCGCCTGCGCGTCGAGGCGGCCGAGCGAGGCCGGCTGCTGCGGCAGGTCCACGGCCGGTTCGGTGGCCGCGGCCGCCGTCGCCGTACCCGCGCCCAGGGCTGCCGAGGCGGTCGCGAGGGCGATCAGGGCGCGCTGCGCCGTGCGGTGCTGGGAGGAGGTGCGTCCGGCCATCACTGATGCCACCTTATGAGTGCAAAGAGTAACAATTTCGACACATAGGGTAGTTGAGGTGTGGTGTGCGCTCCAAAGCCGACCCGCGGGGTCGGCAAGAGCCGAGTCTTACGTCAAACTGGTGTTCCGTGAGCATTCATCCCCCGTCTCCCGCCCGCGTGGTGCTGTTGTGCGGCCCCTCGGGCTCGGGAAAGTCCCGCGTCGCCGCCCGTTCCGGGCTGCCCGTGCTGCGCCTCGACGACTTCTACAAGGAGGGCGACGACCCGACGCTGCCACGGGTGGCGGGAAGTTCGGACATCGACTGGGACCATCCGCTGTCCTGGGACGCCGACGTCGCCGTCGAGGCCATCGCCCGGCTGTGCGCCACGGGGTCGACGACCGTCCCGGTCTACGACATCGCGCGCAGCGCCCGCACCGCCGAGACGGCGCTGCACATCGGGCGCACCCCGCTGTTCGTGGCGGAGGGCGTCTTCGCGGCCGAGATCGTGTCACGCTGCCGTGAACTCGGCCTGCTGGCCGACGCGCTGTGCCTGAGCCGCGGTCCGCTCGCCACGTTCAGCGGCCGTTTCCTGCGGGACCTGAGGGAGGGCCGCAAGTCGGTGCCCTTCCTGCTGCGCCGCGGTGTCCGGCTGATGCGTGCGGAGCGGTCGATCGTCGCGCGCCAGGTGTCGCTGGGCGCGCACGCCTGCGACCGGGACGAGGCGCTGGGCCGGCTGGCCTCGGCGGCCACGGCCCCGCGGCCCCGGCCCGCGACGGGGGCCCGCCCCCGGACACAGCCGGAGGACCAGAGGCAGACACCGGCGTAGGCGCCGCGACGGCCGGCCCCGGCACGGCCGCCCCGCCCCACGGGAAGCGGAACCGCACGCGCACACGGGCGGGCGAGACCGGCCGGACACACGGAAAGCGGGACTGGACGGACCCCCCGGCCCTCCAGTCCCGCTCATCCCCCGAGGTCTCCCCCGTATCCCCCGTGCCCCCGTGTCCCCCCTCGGGACCCCCGTGCCCCCCTACCTTCAGGCGACCAGTTCGCCGAAGGCGCTCTCCTCGTCACGGCCGAAGCTGAGGACCTCGTCCTCACGCAGCCGCCGCAGCGACCGCCAGATGCTGGACTTGACCGTGCCGACACTTATGCCGAGTATGTCCGAGATCTCCGGGTCTGTACGGCCCTCGTAGTAGCGCAGGACCAGCATGGTGCGCTGGAGTTCGGGCAGCCGGGCCAGCGCCTGCCACAGGACCGCACGCAGTTCGGTGCCGCGCATCGCGTCCGTGTCGGTGGGCGTCTCCGGCAGTTCCTCGGTCGGGTACTCGTTGAGCTTGCGGCGCCGCCAGGCGCTGATGTGCAGGTTGGTCATGGTCCGGCGGAGGTATCCGCCGACCGCCGCCTTGTCGCTGATCCGGTCCCACGCCCGGTACGTCGAGAACAGCGCGCTCTGCAGCAGGTCCTCGGCCTCGAACCGGTCACCGGTCAGGTGGTAGGCAGTGGCGTACAGGGAGGCGCGGCGCTCCTCGACGTAGGCGGTGAACTCCGCCTCGCTGGACGAACGGCGCTCCCCCGAGTCCTCCCCGTACGCGGCTCCCCCGTGGGCCTCGGTGCTGCCGGCCCCCGTACGTGCGTCGACCACCGCCATGTACGCGGTGTGCTGGCGCCCGGCACCGCGGACGCACCCCCGCCCTCCCCCGAGCAGCGAGGTGCCGGCACCGGACTTCTCCGAACCCCGGTTCACGTCGTGCAGGCGCGTGACCACTGCGGTGGTGCTCATACCGTGCAGCGTGTTCATCTCACGCCCCCTGTCGTGGACTTCGGTGTTCGGTTCTTCCTTGCCTGTGCCGAAAAGCCTGCCGGGGCGACTTCATGGCCATGTCCCCCGACTGTCACAGACGTGTCACAGGGGCCCGGCACGCTGGATTCACAGAGCGTGCACGGGCCGTGGCGGTATAGGGGTTTCCGGGCATCCGCTCGACCCACAGGTCGTACGACACCCCCTCCATGGGCCAGAATGAGCCTCGTGCCTTCCCTGTTGCTGATCGAGGACGACGACGCCATCCGGACGGCCCTGGAGCTCTCACTGACGCGCCAGGGACACCGGGTGGCCACCGCTGCCACCGGCGAGGACGGTCTGAAACTGCTGCGTGAGCAGCGGCCGGATCTGATCGTGCTGGACGTGATGCTGCCCGGCATCGACGGATTCGAGGTGTGCCGGCGGATCCGGCGCACGGACCAGTTGCCGATCATCCTGCTGACCGCGCGCAACGACGACATCGATGTGGTGGTCGGGCTGGAGTCCGGCGCCGACGACTACGTCGTCAAGCCGGTGCAGGGCCGGGTGCTGGACGCCCGGATCCGGGCCGTGCTGCGCCGCGGGGAGCGGGAGTCCAGCGACTCGGCGACGTTCGGGAACCTCGTCATCGACCGTTCGGCGATGACCGTGACCAAGAACGGCGAGGACCTCCAGCTCACCCCGACCGAGCTGCGGCTGCTGCTGGAGCTGAGCCGGCGGCCCGGCCAGGCGCTGTCCCGCCAGCAGTTGCTGCGGCTGGTGTGGGAACACGACTACCTCGGTGACTCGCGGCTGGTCGACGCGTGCGTCCAGCGGCTGCGCGCCAAGGTCGAGGACGTGCCGTCCTCCCCGACGCTGATCCGTACCGTCCGTGGTGTCGGCTACCGCCTGGACGACCCTCAGTGACCAACGCGCAACGAGGGCTCCGCGGCTGGGCCGACGGTCGCAGGGGAGCCTTGTCACGGCTGCGTTTCACCAGTCTGCGGCTGCGGCTGGTCGTGGTCTTCGCACTGGTCGCGCTGACGGCCGCGGTGTCGGCGTCCGGCATCGCCTACTGGCTCAACCGGGAGGCCGTGCTCACCCGGACCCAGGACTCGGCGCTGCGCGACTTCCGGCAGGAGATGCACAACCGCGCGGGTACGCTGCCCGCGCAGCCCACCCAGGACGAACTGCAGCGCACCGCGAGCCAGATGGCGGGCGGCAGCGAGCGCTTCAGCGTGCTGCTGGTCGGCCAGGACGCAACCGGCAAGACGGTGTACGGGAACTCCGGCGGGCTGAACGGATTCGCGCTGGAGGACGTGCCCGAGTCGCTGCGCACCGCCGTGGGCAAGCAGCAGGCGCCGGGCAACGGCACCGGCAACAAGTCCCCGTACCACTTGTACTGGCAGCGCATCGACGAGCACGGCACCCCGTATCTGGTGGCCGGCACGAAGGTGATCGGCGGCGGTCCGACCGGCTACATGCTCAAGTCCCTGGAGGCGGAGGCGAAGGACCTCAACTCCCTGGCCTGGTCGCTCGGCATCGCCACCGGGCTCGCGCTGATCGGCGCGGCGCTGCTCGCGCAGGCCGCCGCGACGACCGTGCTGAAGCCGGTGCACCGGCTGGGCGTGGCCGCCCGGCGGCTCGGCGAGGGCCGGCTGGACACCCGGCTGCGGGTGTCCGGCACGGACGAACTGGCCGATCTCTCCCGGACGTTCAACAACGCGGCGGAGGCGCTGGAGAAGCGGGTCGCCGACATGGCCGCCCGGGACGAGGCGTCCCGGCGCTTCGTCGCCGACATGAGCCACGAGCTGCGTACCCCGCTGACCGCCATCACCGCCGTGACGGAGGTGCTGGAGGAGGAGCTGGAGTCGGAGTCCGGGAGCGTGGACCCGATGATCGAGCCCGCGGTGCGGCTGGTGGTGAGCGAGACACGGCGGCTGAACAACCTGGTCGAGAACCTGATGGAGGTCACCCGGTTCGACGCGGGCACCGCCCGGCTGGTCCTGGACGACGTGGACCTCGCCGACCAGATCACGGCCTGCATCGACGCCCGGGCCTGGCTGGACGCGGTGGAACTGGACGCCGAGCGCGGCATCCACGCCCGGCTCGACCCGCGCCGCCTCGACGTCATCCTCGCCAACCTGATCGGCAACGCGCTCAAGCACGGCGGTTCGCCGGTGCGGGTCTCGGTGCGGGTGGCCGAGCAACCGGACGACGGGGCCGACCGGGGCGAGGGGGCCGACGGGGCAGCAGGGGCGCACGAGGGCTCGCAGATCGTCATCGCCGTCCGCGACCACGGGCCCGGCATCCCCGAGGACGTGCTGCCGCACGTCTTCGACCGCTTCTACAAGGCCAGCGCGTCCCGCCCGCGCTCCGACGGCAGCGGGCTCGGCCTGTCCATCGCCATGGAGAACGCCCACATCCACGGCGGCGAGATCAGCGCCGCCAACTCGCCCGAGGGCGGTGCGGTGTTCACGCTGCGGCTGCCCCGGGACGCCTCCGAGCTGACACGGCGGACCGAGGAGACGGCCGCCGCCGACGCCGGCGGCGGCCGGGGCGACGACGCGGGGGAGGCGTGATGCGGATACGGCGGCTGCTGGCCGTCCCCGTGCTCGCCGTGCTGCTGGCCGGCTGCGGGATCCGCGCCACACAGGTGCCGACGGACTTCGGCGGGGCGCCCTCACGGGTGCCGTGCTCGCTGTCGGAGCCGGACCCGTCGGCGCAGACCACGCGGGGTGTGCCCGTGCAGGTGTTCCTGCTGTGCGGTTCGTCCCTGGTGACCGTGGACCGTTCGGTGACCGTCCCGGCCGGCACGGCGGACAGCCGGCGCCGGGTGCTGGTGGCGCAGGCGCTGCTGGACCAGCTCGCGCGGACCCCGTCCGACGGCGAGCGGAACGCGGGCTACGCGACGTATGTGCGGGGCGGCATGACGGTGAGCGGGCCGCGGGCCAAGGACCCCGAGGACACGCTGCGGCTGAGCACGGCACCCGAGCAGCTGGCCTCGTACGCGCTCGCCCAGGTCGTCTGCACCTTCTCCGACTCCACGGCGGCCGAGGGCGACGGCTCGGTGATCCTGGGCGGCCCGGACGGCGGGCCGCTGCGCCGCTACGAGTGCAGCGACGACGTCCGCTCCCGCCCGGGCACCACACGGCCGCCGTCCAGCGAGGTGCCGGCCGCCTGAGCCGCGCGGGGCCAGTGGAACCCGGCCCGCACGATCCGACCCGGCCCGCGCGGTGACGCGGGGGGGCAGCGGACCCGGCCCGCGCGGTGGGTGCAGACCGGGCCACGGGGCGGCGGCCGGTGCGCCCGCGGACGGAGGTGACGGGATGTGTCGCACGCCTCACCCGGTGCGGGGCCGGTGCGGAACCGATGGTGCACGGGGGCGCGTCTAGGGGGGCGTGCAGCGTCAAGGCTCCATCGGCGGCAGCGCCGCGATCCGTATCCGGGTGACAGGGGGTGTCCTCCTCGTCGCGCATCTCGCGCTAGTCGCCTGGCTGATGCTGCGCCCGTTGCACGTGCCCTGGGTGATGCCCGCCAACCTGCACCCGCTGGCCGGCATCCGCGCCGATCTGGCGCTGGGCTGGCCTCAGGCCGCCCGGCAGATCGGCGAGGGGCTCGCGCTGCTCGCCCCGCTGGGCGTGCTGCTGCCGATGGCCCACGGCCGGCTCACCGTCTCCCCGCTCGCCTCCCTGCTGCGTACGGCGGCGGCGGGCACCCTGCTCTCGGTCGGCATCGCCCTGCTGCAGACCGGTGTGCCGGGCCGGGTGGTGGACGTGGACTCGCTGCTGCTGAACACGGTGGGCGTGGCGGTCGCGCACCTCGCCGTGGTGCCGGCGGGCCGTCGCCGGCTCCGCCGCAGGGGCGGGCGGGCCGGGCGTGCGCCCCTCCCCCAGGAGGAAGCGACTAAGGGCCGCACCCCGACGATTCCCAGGGTCGGCATCGCTCCGTAGAGCGACGCCCCGCGCGCCGCGGCTCCGTAACGTTGCAGGCAGATGGGCAGCCGAGCCCACACGAACAGCGTCCAGGGCCGCCATGGGGACCGTGTCCCCACGCGTCGGCCGGGAGTGTGCCGAAGGGGGCGCGTCGGTGGCGGGAGGGGGAGCCGTGCAGGTCCGCGGGACCGGGCACAGCCGCCGTCCCGGTGTGTGTCGGCTGAGGCGCCCACAAGTGCACGCCCAGTTCGAGCCGGATCTGGCCAGACCGAGCCAGATCAAGAAGGAGAGCGACATGAGTGCCCTGGCCCGACCCACCCACGGCCGCGTGATCGGCGGAGTGTGCGCAGCGCTCGCGCGGCGCTTCGGCACCTCCGCGACGACGATGCGGGTGATCTTCCTGGTGTCCTGCCTGCTGCCGGGACCGCAGTTCCTGGTCTACCTGGCGCTGTGGATCCTGCTGCCCGCGGAGGGGAAGGCCCGGACGGCCTGGTAGCCGCGCGGTCCCCCGGCCCCGTCCGCACGCAAGAACGCCGTTGAGGCGCACCCCGGGAGGAGGAGGTGTGCCCCAACGGCGCGTCGTGGGGTCCGGCTCAGCCGAGCGGGATCCCGTTCACCGGCAGGCCGTGCGTGGGCAGCCCCTGCACCGGCAGTCCGCCGATCAGGCCGGCGGCCGGCGCGGTCGGACGCTCGGCGAGGGCCTTCTCGGCGGCGGGCTTGGCGGTGGCCAGCCCGGTGCCGAGGGCAGCCTGCCCCTGGGCGAGCGCCGCGCCCGCGCCCGGCAGCGCCTTCGTGACGGTCTCGGCCGGCAGCGTCCGGGTGATGCCGTCCAGCACCTGGGTGGCGTCCGGGACAGCCGGGGCCGCGGCGGCGGTGCCCGCGCCGACGGCGGCGAAGGCGGCACCGAGGGCAGCAACGCCGAGGGTCTTGGCAGCAGACTGCTTCATGGTGAATGCGTCCTTGAATGCGTTGACGAGGATGAGCGGTCCACGACCGTAAACACCACGGGCCGCCCGCCGCAAACATCGAAATGCGGACGGATCGTGAAACCCGTCCGCATTCCGTACGCCCCGACCGGGTGAATTCAGCCCTCTCGCGGGACAGAACCGCTGGTGGAGGCGGTCTGCCGGAACAGCCATTCGGATTTCAGCTCGGCATATCCGGGCTTGACAACGTCATTGATCATGGCCAGGCGTTCATCGAAAGGAATGAACGCTGATTTCATCGCATTGACGGAGAACCACTGGAGGTCGTCGAGCGTGTAACCGAATGCGTCGACGAGGTGCTCGAATTCCCGGCTCATGCTGGTGTGCGACATGAGGCGGTTGTCCGTGTTCACCGTGGCCCGGAAGTGCAGTCGGCGCAGCAGCCCGATCGGGTGCTCGGCGTAGGAGGCGGCGGCCCCGGTCTGCAGGTTGGAGCTGGGGCACAGTTCGAGCGGGATGCGCTTGTCGCGGACGTACGAGGCGAGCCGGCCGAGCTTCACCGAGCCGTCCCCGGCGACCTGGATGTCGTCAATGATCCGCACCCCGTGCCCGAGCCGGTCGGCGCCGCACCACTGGAGGGCCTGCCAGATGGACGGCAGCCCGAACGCCTCACCGGCGTGGATGGTGAAGTGGTTGTTCTCGCGCTTGAGGTACTCGAACGCGTCGAGGTGCCGGGTGGGCGGGTAGCCGGCCTCGGCGCCGGCGATGTCGAAGCCGACGACGCCCAGATCCCGGTACCGGTTGGCCAGTTCGGCGATCTCCAGCGCGCGGGCGGCGTGCCGCATGGCGGTGAGCAGGGCGCCGACCCGAATGCGGCGGCCGTCCTCCCGGGCCAGCGCCTCGCCCTGCCGGAAGCCCTCGTTCACCGCCTCGACGACCTCTTCCAGGGTGAGCCCGCCCTCCAGGTGCTGTTCGGGGGCGTAGCGCACCTCGGCGTAGACGACGCCGTCCGCGGCGAGGTCCTCCGCGCACTCGCGGGCGACCCGGACCAGCGCGTCCTTGGTCTGCATCACCCCGACGGTGTGCGAGAAGGTCTCCAAATACCGTTCCAGGGAGCCGGAGTCGGCGGCCTCGCGGAACCAGACACCGAGCTTGTCCGGATCACTCTCCGGGAGCTGGGAATAGCCGGTGTCCCGGGCGAGCGCGATGACGGTGCCCGGGCGGAGGCCGCCGTCGAGATGGTCGTGCAGCAGGACCTTGGGGGCACGGCGGATCTGGTCCGGTGTCGGGACGGTCCCGGTTGGCGCAGTCTGGCTCGTCATTTCCGCACTGTAACTCCTACGCGCGTAGAACGCCTGCTCCCGAACTGCGTCGATACGTAAAGGTGACCGCACGGAGGGGTCGCGTACAGAGGCACTTCTGACACTGTTCTGCCATGGCACAGCAAGCAACGCCGGTACGAACGGCCAGGCTGGGGAGGTCAGTCGGCCAGGAGCCGACGGCGGTGAGCGGGGCGGTGCTGCTCCTGCCCGGCGGTGAGGAGGTCTCCGGCCGCAGACCGCCCCCCATGTGGGCGACGGCGTTCGTCCGTGCGCTGGGCCGGACCCTCGCCCGGGCGGGCCGCGGCGAGGGACTGGTGACGCACGCCGTCCACTACCGCTACCGCGGCTGGAACGGCAGCGAGGCGCACCTCGCGCGGGACGCCTCCTGGGCGGTCGAGGAAGTCGTACGGCGCTACGGCGATGTGCCGGTGTGCCTGGTCGGGCTCGACATGGGCGGCCGGGCGGCGCTGCGCGCAAGCGGCCACGAGACGGTCAACTCCGTGGTGGCCATCGCTCCTTGGCTGCCCGAGGACGACATGGCGGTACCGCCGGAGCCGGTACGGCAGCTGGTGGGGCGGCGGGTGCTGATCGTGCACGGCACGAACGACGAGCGGACCGACCCGGAGCTGTCGTTCCGGCTGGCCGCCCGCGCGAAGAAGGCGAACCGGGAGGTGTGCCGGTTCGAGGTGCACTCCGACGGGCACGGGCTGCACCAGCACCGGGACGAGGTGCTTGCGCTCACCGCGGACTTCGCGATGGGCGGGCTGTTCGGGCACCCGGTCTCCCGGCCCGTGGAGGACGCGTTGGCCGCGCCACCGCCCATCGGCCTCAGGATGCCGCTCGCCGCGGGATTCGGCAGGTCACTGCGCCGGGGCTGAGGCGCACGGGACTGGGGCGCGCGGGGGTGCGGTGCACGAGGGTGCGGCGTACGGGACTGACGCGCGCGGGGTGCGGTGCACGAAGGTGCGGCGCACGAGGGTGCGGCGCACGAGGGTGCGGCGCACGAGGGTGCGGCGCACGAGGGTGCGGCGCACGAGGGTGCGGCGCGAGGCGGGCGGACTCGGCGCACCGGGCTGTCGGTCCGGGCCGTCGCATCGGGCCGTCGTTCCGGAGCCGGCCGGTGGCCCGGCTCAGGCGAGCAGGCTGCCCCGTTTCGACAGCAGGAACCTCTTGAACGCCGCCACCGGCGGGGTGTCCGGCCGCCCGTCCGGCCAGGCCACCCCGATCTCCCGCACCACCCGCGGCGCCGTCACCGTCACCTCGACCACGCCCGGGCGCGGTACGGCCGGCGGCGGCAGGAGGGCCACGCCGAGACCGGCCGCGACCAGCCCGCGCAGGGTCTCCACCTCCTCCCCCTCGAAGGCCACCCGGGGCTTGAAGCCCGCCTGCCTGCACGCGTCGTCGACCAAACGGCGCAGGCCGTAGCCGGGCTCCAGGGTGACGAAGGTCTCGTCGGCGGTCTCCGCCAGCCGGATCCGGCGGCGCCCGGCCAGGTGGTGGTCGGCGGGGACGACCAGGCGCAGCCGCTGCTCGTCCAGGCGGCGGGCCACCAGGTCGGGGGCGTCCGGGACCGGGGAGGTCAGGCAGAGGTCGAGTTCGCCCGACCGCATCCGCTCCATCATGGCCTCGCCGTAGTTCTGCACCAGGCTGAACCGCACCCGCGGATGGTCGGCGCGGAACTCGTGGATGAGGGCGGGGACCGTCTCGGCGCCCATGGTGTGCAGAAAGCCGAAGGCGACCTTGCCGGCGGCCGGGTCGGCGTCCGCGCGCACCTCGTCGGCGGCCCGCCCGATCTCGGTGAGGGCGCGTTCGACGGAGGCGAGGAAGGTGCGGCCGGCCGGGGTGAGGGAGACGGTGCGGCCGCGGCGCATGAAGAGGTCGACGCCGAGGTCCTGTTCCAGGCGGACCATCGCCCGGGACAGCGTGGACTGCGGGACCTGCGCCTCCAGTGCGGCCCGCGTCACATGCTCGGCGCGGGCGACGGCGGCGAAGTGGGCGAGGCGTGGGGCGAGCAGCCTCGCCATGTCGGCTTCTTTGTCTCCTACGTCACTGGACGATGACAGGCGACCCTGTGGCCTCTGCTGATGCACCATGGGAACGATTATGCCGATTCCATGCATTGGACGGATGAACCGCGGGGTCCGTAACTTCGAAGCATGCCTCCCGCCAGTACCGAGGCGCCCACCACCGTGGGCGCCGTCCCGACCCCCGCTGCCGAAGTCCCCGCTCCCGGTCCGGCCGCCGCACCCGGCGCCGAAGCCGCCGACACCCGGCTCGCCCCGGGCGACCCGGGCTACCGCCGGATCAGCCTCGCCCTGTTCCTGGCCGGCGTCGCGACCTTCGCACTCCTCTACTCCACCCAGGCCCTGCTGCCGCTGATCTCCGGGGAGTTCGGGGTGGCGGCGAGCGACGCGAGCTGGACGGTGTCGGCGGCGACCGGCGGACTCGCGCTGTTCGTGCTGCCGATGAGCTCCCTGTCGGAACGTTTCGGCCGCCGTACGGTGATGACGGCCGCGCTGGCCGTCGCGGTGACGCTCGGCATGCTGGTGCCGTTCGCGCCCTCGCTGGGCGTGCTGGTGGCGCTGCGGGCGATGCAGGGCGCGGCGCTGGCCGGGCTGCCCGCCTCGGCGACGGCGTACCTGGCCGAGGAGGTCCGGCCGCGGGCCCTGGTCTCGGCGATCGGCCTGTTCGTCGCGGGCAACAGCATCGGCGGCATGAGCGGCCGGATCGTCACCGGATGGGTCGCGCAGGAGTGGGACTGGCGGGTGGCGGTCGGCGTGGTCGGCGTGCTCGCGGTGGGCTGTGCGGTGGCGTTCCGGATGCTGCTGCCGGCGCCGACGCACTTCACGCCGGGCTCACTGCGCCCGCGCGTCCTGCTCCGTACGGTCCGCGACCACCTCGCCGACCCGCTGCTGCGCCGCCTGTACGCGATCGGCGCGCTGTTCATGACGGTGTTCGGCGGCGTGTACACGGTGATCGGCTACCGGCTGGGCGAAGCGCCGTTCGGGCTGTCGCAGGGCATCGTCGGCTCGATCTTCCTGGTGTACCTGGTCGGCACGGTGTCGTCGGCGGCGGCCGGCCGCCTGGTGCTCCGCCTCGGCCGCCGGGGCACCCTGTACCTGGCGGGCGGTACGACCGCGGCCGGGCTGCTGCTGTCCCTGGTGTCCTCGCTGCCGCTGGTCCTGCTGGGCCTGGTGCTGATCACGGCCGGCTTCTTCGCGGGGCACGCGGCGGCGTCCTCGGCGGTCAGCAAGACGGCGACACACGGCCGGGCCCAGGCCGCGGCGCTGTACCAGTCCGCCTACTACATCGGGTCCAGCGCGGGCAGCACGGTGGGCGCCCTCGCCTTCCACGCGAGCGGCTGGTCCGGAACGGTCGGGGTCGGTCTGCTCGCGGTCGTCGGGGTCGTGGCCATCACGGCCCTCGGTTCGCTGGCGGCGGCCCGGCTCACGGCCCGCGGGGAGCCGGCCGCGGCCCGCTGAGTTCCGGCTCTCCCGGTACCAGGGCCGCACCGCAACAAGCGGACAGAAATGCGAACAGTCCGAAAGCAATCGGTCTGGCCTGGGCGTTTGTTGGCTCGGGCAGCCATTGTCAGTGGGCTGCGGTAGCTTCCGGAGTGCTGGGCGCGACGACGCGCGAACCAAAACGGCCACGGGGGTGGGTGGACGATGAGCAACAGCACGGCGACGACGGATCTCGACGTCGCACTGGAGAAGCACCGGATCGAGTTGACCGGCTACTGCTACCGCATGCTCGGGTCCTCCTTCGAGGCCGAGGACGCGGTGCAGGACACCCTGGTGCGCGCCTGGCGGAGCTACGAGAAGTTCGAGGGCCGCTCCAGTCTCCGCTCCTGGCTGTACCGGATCGCGACGAACGTCTGCCTGGACATGCTGGCGGCCGGCACCAAGCGGGCCCGGCCGGTGGACCTGACCGACGCGACGCCGCTCGCGCAGGCGGCCCTCAACCCCCGCCCGGACAGCACCTGGCTGGAGCCCATGCCGGACGCCCGTGTGCTGCCCGCCCTCGACGACCCGGCGGAGGCCGCCGTCGCCAAGGAGTCGGTCCGGCTGGCCTTCATGGCGGCCCTGCAGCAACTGCCGCCCAAGCAGCGTGCGGTGCTGATCCTGCGCGAGGTGCTGGCGTGGAAGGCGAGCGAGGTCGCCGAGCTGCTCGGCACCACGGTGGCCTCCGTGAACAGCGCCCTGCAGCGGGCCCGGGCGACGCTCGCCGAGCGGGAGGACGCGGGCGCGGACGCGGCGGTCTCCGACCCGTTGGACGAGGAGCAGCAAAGACTCCTGGAGCGCTATGTGAAGGCGTTCGAGGGGTATGACATGACGGCGCTCACGGCCCTGCTGCACGAGGACGCCATCATGACGATGCCGCCGTTCGACCTGTGGCTGCGCGGCCCGGCCGAGATGGCCGGCTTCATGACCACCATCGGCGCCAGCTGCGCGGGGTCCCGGCTGCGGCCGGTCCAGGCCAACGGCCTGCCCGCCTTCGCGCACTACAAGCCGGACCCGGAGAACGGCGGTTTCAGCCCCTGGGCGGTGCAGGTGCTGGAGATGTCAGACGGCCGGATCACCGGAATGCACTGCTTCCTCGACACCGCCCGGTGGTTCCCCCTGTTCGGCCTGCCGCTCCATCTGGAAGCGGAGACCTACGAGATCGAGGAAGGCGCGTAGCGCGGGATCGCTGTCCCGCAGCCGTATCCGCCCGCCGGCCCGGCGGGCGGTCAGTTCCAGCCGGGCCAGCAGGTCCACGGCTGCGAGTCCCGGCGGCCCGAGCCCGGCCACGTCCACGACCACGTGCCCGAGCCCGGTGCCCTGCAACAGCCCTCGCACGTCGTCGCACAGCCCCGTCACCTCGTCCCGGGCGACGGGGCCGGTCAGCACGAGCACGGCCGGTGTCTTGGCGTCCACGTACGGATAGACCGCATGGACGGGCCCAACTCATCGGCGGGCAGGCGGGTCCCTGCCCGGCCGGACTACTCCGCCGGGAACTCGGCGGTGTCGATCGTGATGCCGAACGGCTCCGGCAGCTTGATGGGATCACCGAACTTCACGGCGCTGAGGACCCGGTAGACATCGCCCTTCGGCTCTCCGTAGAGCGTGATGGTGGGGCCGCCGGGGGCCCAGCGGTCGATGAGGAGGTAGAGGGGGATGCCCCCCTGCGCGTATCCAGCGGTCTTCTTGATGCGGTCGTTATTCGCGTTGGACTTGGAGGTGACCTCGACGATCAGCTCAGCCGCAGCGGCCGGGACGTAATTGCGATTCTCGTGCGCAATACTTCCTTCGGCACCACCGCGAGGTCGGGCATGTAGAGCCCGTCGCGGGACGGTACGGCCGTCCCCAACGTCTGGTAGATACCCCAGTGACGCGGGATGACCTGATACAGCTCGCGCTGCGCGAGCTCGGCAATGTCATTGTGGTCATTGGACGGCGGTGGTGACACGGTGATGATCCCCTCGATGATCTCCACCTTGCTGCCCTCGGGCCATTCCATCTCTTCCCAGTACCGAACGAGGTCGTCCCAGTTCTGGTCGTGGTCCTGGCCCACAGTGAGTGCGCTCATGGCGGTATCTCCTATCGGTGCGTCACCGATCCCAGCATGCCGAACGGGACCGGCCCAGGTCCACCGATCCCGTTCACCCATATGAGGAAGCCCCAGGTCAGGCGATACGTTCCAGCACAACCGGCGAGGCGGTGAACGGGGTGCCCGCGGGCGCGACGTCATAGGCGCCCCCGATCGCCTCAAGCGCGTACGCGAAGCGTTCCGGGGTGTCCGTGTGCAGGGTGAGCAGGGGCTCGCCCGCGGTCACCGGCTCGCCCGGCTTGGCGTGCAGTTCGACGCCCGCCGCCGCCTGCACCGGGTCCTCCTTGCGGGCGCGGCCGGCGCCCAGGCGCCAGGCGGCGACCCCGATGTCGTAGGCGTCCAGGCGGGTGAGGACACCGGTGGCCGGGGCCGTGACGACGTGCTGTTCGCGGGAGGTGGGCAGCGGGGCGTCGGGATCGCCGCCCTGGGCCGCGATCATCCGGCGCCAGACGTCCATGGCCGAGCCGTCGGCGAGGGCCTTCGCCGGGTCGGCGGTGGTGATGCCCGCCGCGGCCAGCATCTCCCGGGCCAGGGCGAGGGTCAGCTCGACCACGTCCGCGGGGCCGCCGCCCGCCAGCACCTCGACGGACTCGCGGACCTCCAGGGCGTTGCCTGCGGTGCGGCCGAGCGGGGTCGCCATGTCGGTGAGGAGCGCCACGGTCCGCACTCCGTGGTCGGTGCCGAGGCCGACCATGGTCGAGGCCAGTTCGCGGGCGTCCTCGATCGTCTTCATGAAGGCGCCGGAGCCCACCTTGACGTCCAGGACGAGCGAACCGGTGCCCTCGGCGATCTTCTTCGACATGATCGAGGAGGCGATCAGCGGGATCGCCTCGACCGTGCCGGTGACGTCGCGCAGCGCGTACAGCTTCTTGTCCGCCGGGGCCAGGCCGTCGCCCGCGGCGCAGACCACCGCGCCGGTGGTGTCGAGGACGTGCAGCATCTCCTCGTTGGACAGCAGCGCGCGCCAGCCCGGGATGGACTCCAGCTTGTCGAGGGTGCCGCCGGTGTGGCCGAGGCCGCGTCCGGACAGCTGCGGCACGGCGGCTCCGCAGGCCGCCACGAGGGGCGCCAGCGGCAGGGTGATCTTGTCGCCGACCCCGCCGGTGGAGTGCTTGTCGGCGGTGGGCCGGGACAGTGCGGAGAAGTCCATGCGCTCGCCGGAGTCGATCATCGCGGCGGTCCAGCGGGCGATCTCGCGCCGGTTCATGCCGTTGAGCAGGACGGCCATCGCGAGCGCGGACATCTGCTCGTCGGCGACCTCCCCGCGGGTGTATGCGTCGATGACCCAGTCGATCTGCTCGTCGGTCAGTTCGCCGCGGTCCCGCTTGGTGCGGATGACGGAGATGGCGTCCATGGCCATGGCATTCCTTCCGGAGGTGCACAGGGGTGCGGCCCCCCTGAACGACGTCGGAGGGGCCGCACAGGAGTTACTTGGTGAGATGGTCCGGGCCGAAGGCCTGCGGCAGCATCCGCGACAGCGGCAGGACGCCCGCCGGGGTGTCGAGCACCAGATCGGGCCCGCCGAACTCGTACAGCAGCTGGCGGCAGCGCCCGCACGGCACGAGCAGCTCGCCCTGGCCGTCCACGCAGGTGAAGTAGGTGAGCCGGCCACCTCCGGTGCGCTGGAGTGCGGAGACGAGCCCGCACTCGGCGCACAGGCCGAGTCCGTACGAGGCGTTCTCCACGTTGCAGCCGGAGACCGTGCGCCCGTCGTCGACCAGGGCCGCCGCCCCGACCCGATAGCCCGAGTAGGGGGCGTACGCGTGGGACATGGCCTCCCGCGCCTCGGCGCGCAGCGCCTCCCAGTCGACGTCGTCGGCCCGGGTCACGTGCCCTGTCCCTTCCGGTACGGCAGGCCGTCCGCCTTCGGCATCCGCAGGGACTGCGCGGACAGCGACAGGACGAGCAGGGTGACGAGGTAGGGAGTGGCGGTGACGAGCTGGCGCGGGACGTCGTTCGTGGTGGCGTACCAGACGAACATCAGGGCCGCGATCACGGCGGTCACGACGGCGGGGACGTACTTCTTCCGCCAGGCGAGGTACGCCGCCCCGAACACCAGCAGGATGGCGAGGAGCAGGATCAGCGCGTGCACGTTCACCGTGCCGCCGCGCAGGTTGAGGCTGTCGGTGTAGCCGAACAGGCCCGCGCCCACGGCGAGGCCGCCCGGCATCCAGTTGCCGAAGATCATCGCCGCGAGGCCGATGTAGCCGCGGCCCGCGGTCTGCCCGTCGAGGTACACGTTCGAGGCGACGATGGACAGGAACGCGCCGCCGAGGCCCGCGAAACCGCCGGAGATGATCACCGCGAGGTACTTGTACTTGTAGACGTTGACGCCGAGGGATTCGGCCGCCACCGGGTTCTCGCCGCAGGAGCGCAGCCGCAGCCCGAAGGCCGTACGCCACAGCACCCACCAGCTGACGGGCACCAAGGCCACCGCGATCACGGTGAGCGGCGACAGGTCGGTGACCAGACCGCCGAGCAGTCCGGCGACGTCGGAGACCAGGAACCAGTGTTTCTCGTTGAGGGTGTCCAGCCAGCCGGACAGTCCTGGGATGTCGAAGTCGCCGAGCGAACTGATCGGCGGGGACTGCTTGGCGGAGCCCTGCGGCGCGTCGGCGAAGGTGAACTTCGACAGATAGCGGGTGGTGCCGAGGGCGAGGATGTTCAGGGCGACACCGGAGACGATGTGGTTGACGTTGAAGGTGACGGTGGCGATGGCGTGCAGTAGGGCGCCGAGCGCACCGCCGATCACGCCGAAGATCACGCCGGCCCACGGGCCCCACTGGTATCCGGCCCAGGCGCCGAACCAGGTGCCGAGGATCATCATGCCTTCGAGGCCGATGTTGACGACGCCGGAGCGCTCGGCCCACAGACCGCCGAGGCCGGCGAGCCCGATCGGCACGGCGAGGCGCAGGGCGGTGGACATCTGGCCGGTCGAGGTGATGCCGTCGGCGCCGGTGACGAGGCGGACGATCGACGTCAGCAGCAGCACGCCCGCGATGACCAGCAGGAGTACCGGGAGGGACAGCCGGCGGCCGCCCCGGACGGGCTGGGGCGCCTTCGGTTTCGTGACGGTCGCGGTGCTCATCAGGCCGCCACCTCTTCCTTCTTGATGGTCAAGGCGGCGGCGGCCAGCTCGGCACCGACCTGGCGCTGCTGGCGGCGCAGACCCCACTGGCGTACGGCCTCGTACGAGATGACGACCGCGAAGACGATCAGACCCTGCATGATCGTCGCGATCTCCTTCTCGTATGCCACCGGGGTCGCGTAGTCGAGGGCGGGCGAGGCCTTGTCGAGGAAGGCCCACAGCAGGGCGGCCAGCGCGATGCCGCCGGGGTGGTTGCGGCCGAGCAGGGCGATGCCGATGGCGGTGAAGCCGAGGCCGGCCGGGAAGCTCAGGCTGTAGGTGTGGGTGTCGCCGAGCAGCAGCGGCAGGCCGGACAGGCCCGCGACCGCGCCGGAGATCAGCATGGAGACCAGCACCATGCGCTTGGCGTTGACGCCGGAGGCCGCGGCGGCGGTCTCGGAGGCGCCGGTGGCGCGCAGGTCGAAGCCGAACCGGGTGCGGTTGAGGACCAGCCAGTACAGGACGCCCAGCAGGACGGCGAGGAAGACCAGGCCGTAGATCTCGCCTACGTCGGAGCCCAGGTCGATGCCCGGGAACCAGCCGGACTCCTTCATGACGCCGGTGGTCATGTTGTTGCCGACCTGCACGCCCCAGACGTTGGCGAGGGTGATGTAGCCGATGAGGGAGGTCGCGATGGAGTTCAGCATGATCGTGGCGACGACCTCGCTGACCCCGCGGGTGATCTTCAGGGCGCCGGCGATGCCGGCCCAGAAGGCGCCGGTGAACATGGCGACCAGCAGGAGCAGCGGTATCTGCAGGAAGGCCGGCAGGCCGATGTTCGCGCCGACCACGGCGGTCATCACGGCGGCGAGCCGGTACTGTCCGTCGACGCCGATGTTGAACAGGTTCATCCGGAAGCCGAGGGCGACCGCCAGGGCGGCGATGTAGTACAACGACGCCTGGTTGACGATCAGGACCTGGATGTCCGAGTACGGCAGCTGCTGGAGCATCAGCGCGTACGGCTGGAACGGGTTCTTCCCCGAGGCGAGCAGCACGATCGAGGTCAGCGCGATCGCGAGGACGAGCGCGATGACCGGTCCGGCCACCGCCAGGAGCACCCGCTCCTTGTCGAACTTCTTCATCGGGCCTCGTCCTCCGGACCGGCGCTTACGTGTTCGAGGTGACCGGAGGCGGCCCCGGTCATGGCCGAGCCCAGTTCCTCCGGGGTGACGGTGGCCGGGTCGGCGTCCGCGACCAGCCTGCCGTTGTAGATCACCCGCAGGGTGTCCGACAGGCCGATCAGTTCGTCCAGGTCGGCGGAGATCAGCAGCACGGCCAGGCCCTCGCGGCGGGCCTGCCGGATGCGGTCCCAGATCTGCGCCTGGGCGCCGACGTCGACACCGCGGGTGGGGTGGGCGGCGATCAGGAACTTCGGTGCGTGGCTCATCTCCCGGCCGACGATCAGCTTCTGCTGGTTGCCGCCGGACAGCGAGGCCGCGGTGACGTCGATGCCGGGGGTGCGGACGTCGTACTCGTCGACGATCCGCCGGGTGTCCGCCTGGGCGCTGCCGAGGTCGAGCCAGAAGCCCCGGGCGTTGGGCTTCTCGGTGACGTGGCCGAGGATGCGGTTCTCCCACAGCGGGGATTCCAGCAGGAGGCCCTGGCGGTGGCGGTCCTCGGGGATGTAGCCGACGCCGGACTCGCGGCGCCTGCGGGTGGGCCAGGGGGTGATGTCCTCGCCGAGGAAGACGATCTGTCCGGCGTCGGCCTGCCGGGTGCCGATCAGTGCGTCGATCAGCTCGGTCTGGCCGTTGCCCTCGACGCCGGCGATGCCCATGACCTCGCCGGCGTGGATGGTGAAGGAGACGTCGTCCAGGACGCGCTTGGCCCCGTCGCCGCCCGCGGACCCGGTGAGGCCCTGGCCGGCCGGTTCGGCCTCCGCGCCGAGGGAGGCGCCGCCGCCCGCGTAGACGGTGAGGTCGTCCACCTGGAGGACCACCCGGTCGGTGACCGTGGACTCGGCGGTCTGAGGGGTGGGCAGCTCGCTGCCGACCATCATCTCGGCGAGCTGGCGCGAGGTCGTCTCGGCCGGGACGGCGGTGCCGACCGTCGTACCGCGCCGGATGACGGTGATGTCGTCGGCGACGGAGAGCACCTCGCCCAGTTTGTGCGAGATGAAGATGACGGAGAGGCCCTCGGACTTCAGTTCGCGCAGGTTGTCGAAGAGGGCGTCGACCTCCTGCGGCACGAGGACGGCGGTCGGCTCGTCGAGGATCAGGATCCGGGCGCCGCGGTAGAGGACCTTCAGGATTTCCACGCGCTGCCGGGCGGCGACGCCGAGGTCCTCCACCAGTACGTCGGGGCGGACACCGAGGCCGTAGCGGTCGGAGATCTCCTTGATCTTCTTGCGGGCGGCGCCGCCGATGCCGTACAGCTTCTCGCTGCCGAGGGCCACGTTCTCCAGGACGGTCAGGTTGTCCGCCAGCATGAAGTGCTGGTGCACCATGCCGATGCCCTGGGCGATGGCGTCGGCGGGGCTGGCGAAGGCGACCTGTTCGCCGTCGACGGCGATGGTGCCCTCGTCCGGCTTCTGCATGCCGTAGAGGATCTTCATCAGGGTCGACTTGCCGGCACCGTTCTCGCCGACGAGGGCGTGCACGGTGCCCTTGCGGACGCTCAGGTGGATGTCGTGGTTGGCGACAACACCGGGGAATCGTTTGGTGATGCCCGCGAGCTCGACCGCGGCTGTCGACTCAGCGGTGGGCGGAGGGCTGCTGGACGGGTCGATGGCGCACTCTCCTCGGAAAAGGGGCCGCTCTACGCGCATCGCGGCCCCTGCTTTAGATAGTGCTCGGGTCCGGTCGACTCGTGTCGCACTCGATCCGTTCCGAGCGGTATGCCGCACGAACGGGGCACGAAGAGGTCATCCTCCCCGCACCCCGTTCCGCGGCCGTAACGCTGCCATTACAGCGCTCTTTTGGCCATGCCCCGGACAGGCCGGCGCTCTGGTTCAGGACGTCTTGACCGTGATGCTGCCGTTCTTGATGCCGTCCTCGGCCTTCTTGAGCGCGGCCTGGAGGGCGGCGTTGTTCTTGAAGACCGGGTTGGAGTCGGCGATGCCCACGCCGCCGTTGTCGAGAGCACCGCGGATCTCGCCCGACAGCGGCTTCTTGTCCTTGAGGACGGACTTGGCGAGTTCGTACACCGCGCCCTCGACGTTCTTCGTCGCCGAGGTCAGGATGTGGTCCTTGTACTGGCCGAGCGCGCCCTGGAGGTACTGGTCGGAGTCGACGCCGATCGCCCACACCTTGTGACCGGCGGCGGACTTGATCACGCCCTGCCCGGAGAGACCGGCCGCCTGGTAGACGACGTCGGCTCCGGCCTCGATCTGGCCGTCCGCCGCGTTCTCGCCCTTGTCCGGGCTGGAGAAGCCGCCCTCGGCGGCGGTCTCGGTCAGGTACTGCTTCTCGATCTTGATCTTCGGGTTGACCGACTGCGCGCCCTGGACGTACCCGGCCTCGAACTTGTGGATCAGCGGGTTGTCCACGCCGCCGACGAAACCGATGTGGTCCTTCTTGGTGGTCATGGCCGCGGCCACGCCCGCCAGGTACGACGACTGCTCCTCGTGGAAGACCATGTCGGCGACGTTGTCCGCCTTGATGGTCTCGTCGTCGATGATCCCGAAGCTGACCTTCGGGTACTTGGCGGAGACTTCCTTGACAGCCGGGGCGTACGCGTAGCCGACCCCGATGATCGGGTTGTAGCCCTGCTTGGCGAGGGTGTCCAGGCGCTGCACCTTGTCCGCGTCGGACTCGCCGTCCTGCGGCTCGATGTCCCGCCCGCCGGCGCCGAAGTCTTTCTCGGCCTTCTGGAAGCCGGCGTAGGCGGCGTCGTTGAAAGACTGGTCGCCCTTGCCGCCGACGTCGTACGCCAGGCCGATACCCTTGGACTTTCCGCTGCCCGAGGACGAAGTGGACGAGCTGCCACAGGCGGAAACTGTGACAGCGAGGGCTGCGGTTGCAACGCCCGCAACCGCGATACGGGACACCCGGCGCATGGAACGAGACTCCTTCGTGCAAGCGCCCATTCCAGGCGCTGATTCCGGCGCAGCGTAACGCGCGTAGACCAGACGGAAAACCCCTTCTGTCCGCTCCGTTATCGAGATGTGGCGTAAGCCGGGCCCGGCCGACACACAGTGATGAACCCGTTGCGGGAGGCAAGGGACACACGGCGATGCGCCCCTTGAGCTGGGGTGCTACGACGACCACTGGCCGGAACCGAAGGGGGCGGCGAGGGGGACTCGGTGACGTACCCCTCGCGGGCGGCGGGGGGCACATCACAGCGGGGAAGCACGGGCGGCGGTGCCGACGGTGCCGGGACCGCCCGGCCTTCGGCACCGGAGCGCAGGGCCCGGTAAGACTCAGGTCCACCGGGCCACCGGGCGTTCCGGGTGGGCTCAGGTCCGCGGGATCACTTGGTGTTGACGGTGATCTTGCCGTCGATGATGTCCTGCTTGGCCTTGTCCACGGCCGCGACGACGTCCTTCATCGCCTGGTACTTGGGGTTGGTGTCGGCGAAGCCCACCCCGCCCGACTTGAGGTCGCCGCGCACCTCACCGCTGAGCGGCTTGCCATCGACGACGGACTTGGCGAGCTCGTACACCGCGCCACCGACGTTCTTCAGGGCCGAACCGAGGATGTAGTCCTTGTACTGGGCGAGCGCGCCCTGTGCGTACTGGTCGGAGTCGACGCCGATCGCCCACACCTTGTGACCGGCGGCGGACTTGATCACGCCCTGACCGGAGAGACCGGCCGCCTGGTAGACGACGTCGGCTCCGGCCTCGATCTGGCCGTCCGCCGCGTTCTCGCCCTTGTCCGGGCTGGCGAAACCACCCTCGGCGGCGGTCTCGGTCAGGTACTGCTTCTCGATCTTGATCTTCGGGTTGACCGACTGCGCACCCTGGACGTACCCGGCCTCGAACTTGTGGATCAGCGGGTTGTCCACGCCACCGACGAAACCGATGTGGTCCTTCTTGGTGGTCATGGCCGCGGCCACGCCCGCCAGGTACGACGACTGCTCCTCGTGGAAGACCATGTCGGCGACGTTCTTCTCCTTGATGGTCTCGTCGTCGATGATCCCGAAGCTGACCTTCGGATACTTGACGGACACCTCCTTGACCGCCGGGGCGTAGGAGTAGCCGACCCCGATAATGGGGTTGTAGCCCTGCTTGGCGAGCGTCTCCAGGCGCTGCACCTTGTCCGCGTCGGACTCGCCGTCCTGCGGCTCGATGTCCCGCCCGCCGATCTTGAACTCCTGCTCCGCCTTCTGGAAACCGGAGTAGGCGGCGTCGTTGAAGGACTGGTCGCCCTTGCCGCCGACGTCGTAGGCGAGGCCGATGCCCTTGCCCGCGTACTTGCCGTCCTTGGTCGTGCCCGCGGACTCACCGCTGGACTTGCCGCACCCGGCAGCCGCGACGGCGACGACCGCGACGGTCACCGCGGCTTGGGAGAACCTCGTCCTCCGAGAGTTCAGACGCACAGCAAGTACCCCTTTGTCCCCACGGCACCGTCGCCGGCCCCGCTATTTCCCCAACGTGCCGCAGCTGGCGGCGATTTCGGCGCACAGTAACGCGCGTAGAAGGGGAGGGGAACGGGGTTGTACCCGGACGTTATCGATTCGTGCCGCCCCATGGTCACGACCGCGTATCGCGGGTTACCCCCTAGTGACACAAAGGGACGAAGCGGCACCGATCCGGCACCGCTTCGTCCCCTGGGTCCTGCGTCGTCTTCTGGCGTCTGCGTCGCGCCCCGTCGACCACGCCCCGCACAGCGGGCTTCGCCCGGCCGCTCTGCCTACCGGGCCGCGTCGAGCAGCACGGCGGCGGTGAACAGCTCGACGCCCACCGCGATGGCGTGCTCGTCCACGTCGAAGTCGCCCTGGTGCAGGTCGCGCGACTGGCGCGCGCCGGGCGGGCGCACGCCGAGCCGGGCCATGGCGCCGGGCACGTGCTCCAGGTACCAGGAGAAGTCCTCGCCGCCGAGGCTCTGCTCGGTGCTCTCCACGGACTCGGCGCCGCGCCGCGTGACCATGGCGTCCCGCAGCAGCTCGGTGACCGCCGGATCGTTGACCACGGGCGGCACCCCGCGCACGTAGGTGATCTCGGACTTCGCCCGGTGCATGGTGGCGACCTCGTCGACCGCGGCGTGCACCACGTCCGGGGCCAGCCGCCAGGCTCCGAGGTCGAGGCAGCGCACCGTGCCGGACAGCTCGGCGTGCTGCGGGATCACGTTCGGCGCGTGCCCCGACTCGATCCGCCCCCAGGTCACGGCGAGCCCGCCGCGGCTGTCCACCCGCCGGGCCACCAGCGCGGGCACGTCGGTGGCGACGCGGGCAGCGGCGGTCACCAGGTCGGTGGTGAGGTGCGGCCGGGCGGTGTGCCCGCCGGGGCCGTCGAGCGACACCTCCAGCCGGTCGCAGGCGCTGGTGATCGCACCCTGCCGCAGCCCGATCCGCCCGGCGTCCACCCGCGGATCGCAGTGCACGGCGATGATCTTCTCCACGCCGTCGAGCACCCCGGACTCGATGGCGTCGGCGGCGCCGCCGGGCAGCACCTCCTCGGCGGGCTGGAAAAGCAGCCGCACGGGCCGTGGCAGCAGCCCCTGCCGGTGCAGCTCGGCGAAGACCAGGCCGGCCCCGAGCACCACGGTCGTGTGCACGTCGTGCCCGCACGCGTGGGCGCGGTCCGGCACGGTCGACCGGTACGCGCAGTCACTCTTGGTGTCCGGGATGGGCAGGGCGTCGATGTCGGCGCGCAGGGCGAACAGCGGCCCGGCGCTCTCGCCCTCCGTTGTTCCGATGTCACAGACGAGTCCGGTACCGAGGGCGAGGACCCGGGGTGCGAGTCCGGCCTGTTCGAGCCTGGCCTTGATCGCCGCGGTGGTACGGAACTCCTGGTTGCCTAGTTCGGGGTGCATGTGCAGGTCGCGGCGGAATGCCACCAGCTCGGCGTACAGCGCGTCATTGAGCGCGCCGGGGAGCACGGCATCCTCGGGAAGATCGGCCTCGGACTCTCGGGACATCAGTTGGTTCACCCTTTGAAGGGTATGCCGACCTGCCGGTCAACTACCCCTCGATCAACAAAACTTCAGCCCGTCAGGCGAAAAAACCTGGCCACTGGCCGCATAGCTGTCGACAAGGATGGGTAAACTCGCTCGCTTGCCGCCCGTGACGATCATGGACCCGACGGTTCCTCCCTCCACGACTACCACGCCCGGCCCGCCCCGGGCCCCGGCCGTCCACCTGACGGAACCACCGGCGGGGGTCCGCGGCAGCGCCGCCTCCCGGCCGCTCAGCCACCGCGGGCCCGGTGACCTGCGCCGACGTGACCGACGACACCACCACGGATTCCCTCGACGCCACCCGTTCCGCCTACGACGCCGACGCCCGGGACCACACGACCATCATGGACACGGAGGGTGATCGTTTGCTTCTTCTCGTACGGGCGCGGAGGGGATGCCGCGCGGGCGCGGGCGCCGTGGGTGGGCGCATCCTGCGGGTTCGGCCCGTCCTGCGCCGCTTGACGCATCGGGATGCGGCCTCGGGGCCTGTACCCCTTCCGTCAGGTCTGCTGCGTTCTCGGCTCATTTCGTCGCCGAGAGCACCTCGGCGCTGGACGGGTACGCTGCGCCGACTATTTCTCCGCACCGGCACCGTGCACCGTGCATCGGGCACCGGTCGCCGGTCGCCGGTCGCCGGTCGCTGAGGTGACGCACCGGAAGGGGTGACGCACCGGAAGGGGTGACGCACCGGGAGGCGTTCGATCGCTCGGCCGGGGTAGACCATCAGGGCCCGGCGGCATGGCCCCGGCCGGGCGGACAGCCGGCCCGGCGCCGGGGAGGGGAGATCGAGGCATGACAGTGGAGCAGGCAGACTCAGGCACGGTGGAGTCGCTCGTCGGATACGACGGGCGGCTGCTGCTCATACTCCGGGCGGACGGCTGGGGGCTACCCTCCGGCACTCCGCAACCGGCCGAGACGGCCGAGGCCACCGCGGCGCGTGTCGTCTACGAACTGACCGGTTACCTGGTCGACGGCGGCCAGACGCTCAAGGCTCAGCAGGACACGGTGCCGGCCGTGGTGTGCCAGTTGCTGAGCGAGTCCCCGTCCGAGGGCGGCCGGCTCCCGCCCGAGCAGATCCGATGGACTCCGTACGAGGAGACCGCGGGCGCGGCGCTGTCCACGGCCGTATGCAACTACTTGGCGGGGCACACCCCCACGTGACGCCTCCCGGCCCCAGCCGGTCGGCTCCGGGTGCGCCTCCGACCCCGTTTGCCCTGCCGGTCCCGCTCGCTCACTCGTCGGTGAAGAGTGCGTCCGCGTCGGTGGCGTGCAGGGCACGCCGGGCCCAGACGTCAAGCCGGTCGAGATCGGTGCAGGCACTCACGCGGTCACGGACGGGCTCCGGTACGGGAATGCTCCGCCATTCGAGGATGCGGAGGACCATCTCGGCCTTGGCTTCGGTCCGGCCCTCTTCGCGACCCTCCTCGCGGACTTCCTCGGCCAGCGGGTGTCGCCAGAAATACTGGATCGCCGTCATCAGGTCCCTCCACATCTGCTTCGCCTGGGGGTCGGCCAGGCACGAGCCGACGAACCGCACGAACACCGCGGGCGCGGCGCTGTCCACAGCCGTATGCGACTGCTCGGCGGGGCACACCCCCACGTGACGCCTCCCGGCCCCAGCCGGTCGGCCCCAGGTGTGCCCCGACCCCGTCTGTACTTCCGGTCCCGCTCACTCACCCGTCGGTGAAGAGAGCCTCCGCGTCGGCGGTGTGCATGGCACGCTGGGCCCAGACTTCGAGCTGGTCGAGATCGGTGCAGGCACTCACCCGATCACGAACGGCCTCCGGTACGGGGATACTCCGCCATTCGAGAATGCTCAGGACCATCTCGGCCTTGGCTTCGGTCCGGCCCTCCTCGCGGCCCTCCTCGCGGCCCTCCTCGCGGACTTCCTCGGCCAGCGGGTGTCGCCAGAAGTACTGGATCGCCGTCATCAGGTCCCTCCACATCTGCTTCGCCTGGGGATCGACCAGGCACGAGTCGACGAACTGCACGAAGACCGCGGCGCTGTCGGTGTCGACGGTCCGCAGGGCGGCAGCCAGGGATTCCAGTATGGCGGCGGCCTGCGGGCCCCGCCCATGTGTCATCGCCGACAGCACCGCAAGAGGTACGTCCTGCTCGGCCTGCCGCTCGTCGGCGATCAATGGCACGTTGTCCGGACCCAGCACCAGCGGCCGGACGATCAGCGATTCCCAGCCGGGGAAACCGAGCCTGATGGGCTGTGAGGCCCACTGGGCGGTGGCGGTGTTCTGGGTGATGACGATGAGCACGGGCTCGCAGCGGTACTTCTCGAACAAGTACGAGAGGTAGTAGGGCCAGCTGCCCCGTTTCCGGTCGTCCACCTTGCCCTGCGATTCGACGACGAGGAGATAGGTCCCCTCGTCGGTCTCCGCCCGCAGCAAGGTGTCCACGCGTCGTTCGACGGGTTCGATCTCGGTGAGATCCACGTTCAGCGCGGCGATCTCCCGGGGTTCCGGGAAGGGCACGTTCAGCACCTGCTGTAATGCCCTCGTCAGCAACGCCGGGTCCTTCTGGAAGATCCGGTGCAGCGCCTCATGCGATGAGCCGACCATCTGCTCTCCTTTCGTACGATGTGATCAACGAGCCGAGGTGCGCGACGGCACGCCCGCCAGGGGGCCGTCTTTCGCCTGCCGCGACAGGGGGCTCAAAACGAGCGGCCCTCGTTCCCCCGCGCCTTTCGGGCACCGCCCGCCTGTTCAGACCCCGGCGAGTTCGCACCACACGTACTTGCCGTGGTCGCCGAACCGGGCCGAGGGCCGCCAGCCCCAGTAGTCGGCGCAGGCCGTCACCAGTCCCAGACCCCGGCCCTCCTCCAAGTGGAGTGCCTGTTGGAGAGGTTGCGGCGGGTCGGGCGGTTCGGGGTCGGTGTCCCACGCCCCGATCCACACCATGCCCTCCGGGTTGCGGCGCACCCTGAGCGCGGCGGGCCCCTTCGTATGCCGCACGGCATTGGACACAAGCTCCGCCGCCAGCAGCTCCGCGGTGTCCACGAGGCCGATCAGACCGTGGATCGTCAGGATGAGACGCAGGGTACGGCGGCAGACCGTGACCGCTCTGAGGTCGTTGGGGATGTAGAGCGTGTAGTCCCAGGTTTCATGACCGTTTTCAGGCACGTGGGATCAACTCCGTTGCGGTGAGGGAGATTTCGGCGCGCGGTGGCATTGCCGCTGACGTCCACGCAGGACGAGGCGGTGCACTTCCGCTGCGTGTTCAGTACGCCACTGACAGTAGGGGCCAAATTTGGTCCCAGCAAGTCATTGCCATAACCTGACGCTCGAACGAGTTGCTGCCCCCAAGCAGTTGGGCGCGGAGGAGGAAGGCATGCCACGCAGGCAGCAGGCCACCGCACGCCAGGCACGACTGGGTGCTGAGCTGCGGAAACTACGTGAAGCGGCAGGGCTCAAAGGCCGTGATGCTGCCGCGCTGCTGGGAACGGACTCTGCCCAGGTGAGCCAGATCGAGGTCGGCCTTGCAGGCGTAAGCGAGGCGCGGGTGCGCAGAATTGCGGCTCACTACGCCTGCACGAACCCGGAACTGATCGATGCCCTCGCGGCAATGACCGCCGACCGCACACGCGGCTGGTGGGAGGAGTACCGGGGCCGGCTGCCCACATCGTTCCTGGACCTGTCGGAGCTGGAGTACTACGCCTACTACCGCTGGGACGTGGAGTTCCTGCACGTCCCCGGGCTCCTTCAGACCGAGGACTGCGCGCGAGCCCTCTTCTCGTCCCGCGTTCCCGAACTCCCCGCAGACGAGCTGAAACTGCGCGTACTGCATCGCATGCAGAGGCGCGTCATCCTGGAGAGGGAACCGGCTGTCCTGTACCAAGCCGTGGTCCACGAAGCGGCACTCCGCATGATGGTGGGCAGCCGCGCCGCCTCACGGGCTCAGCTTGCGCGCATCTTGGAACTCTCCGAGGCAGACCACATCACAGTGCGCGTGATCCCCTTCAACCTGGAGCACTTCGCCGACCTGGGATCGGCCATGGTGTACGCGGGTGGCGCCGTCCCAAAACTGGACACCGTCATACGAGACGGCCCTCACGGCACGGTCTTCATCGACTCTGAAGCACAACTGGAAGTCTTCCGAACGCATTTCCGTAGAGTGGAGACAGTGTCACTCGACCCCGATCGGTCACGTGATTTGATCCACAGGCTCGCGAAGGAACTGTGAGGTAAACATGACTAACCGCGACCACTGGCACAAGTCGTCCTACTCAGGCGGCGGCGACGGCAACGCCTGCGTGGAGATAGCCCAGACTCTTTCCCACACCTCGGTCCGCGACTCCAAAACCCCCACCCGAGCCACCCTCACCCTCCCCACCCCCGCCTTCATCACCTTCGTCCGAGCCCTGAAGGCAGACCCGAACGCCTTCGGGTGAGGCCGGTGGTGGGGTGTTGCCGTCGGCATTCCGCCGGTGGGCCCTTCACCGTCTCCCGCTCGCCTGCCCCTGAATGCCGCCGTGCCCGGGGAAGTAGCCCGAGGCACGGTGCGGCACAGGCATTGATCTAAAGTCCTTGCCGAAGGAGGAGGGCTCGGCGAGGGTGGGGCGGGCCGCGGCGGCAGACGCCATGACGCCGGAACCGGGGACGCCGGGTTGCCCCTGCGGAGCGAGCGGGTAGGCGGTCGGATGCGAGAAGGACGACTGACCGTGCGGCTGTCCCGTCTGTGACGGCGGAACGGCCGGAGAGGGGGCACTCGCCGCACCCCGCTGCTTGCGGGATGCACCCCTCTGCTCACCCAAACGCTCGGCCAGCCCCTCCTTCAATTCTGACGTCACTCCAGTGTGACCACGACGGAGCCATTTGTCGACAGTATTCGGATCTTGGCCATCCTCTTTGGCGAACGAAGCCAGGGACGTTCCGAGGGGAGTGCGCAAAAATCTCTCGAAGAAATCCGCGACGTCCGCGGGGGCCACGCGGGCTTTGTACTTTCTGCTGGATTTCAGTTTCGTGTCCAGCCACGTGCGTTCGTCATTCGTCAACCCTTCACCCGAAGCGAGCTGCTTCGAAGCCAATTGATGGAAACTCCTCGGATCCATCTTTTTACTCTGCGCGAAGGCCGACAAACTCTTATCGGAAGCCCTGAATTCCCTCAACAAATCGATTCTCTGTTGGCCTTCGCGCCTCGGCATCGTTGTCCTCCGGTCGTCCGTGGCCGAGATCCCCGGCCGTCGCGAGCGTTCCCACGCCTACAACGCGAGCGATCCGCCGGAGGTTCATGCCACCTGCGTCCGCGTACGTGCCGACGCGGCTCCGGCCGACCGGAGAACGAGAGGGGCGAACCGGGCACCCTTGCGTGCGGATGCCGTTCCACGACGGCTGCGCAAGTCACTGCTTCCCGACCGGAAAACGCCTGCCGGGATGACCGAGCGCGGGTTCGAGGTACCGCGGACCGGGGGGATCAGTTTTCCCCGGTCTCTCCGGCCCCGCCGGGCGTCAGCAGCCCGCGCAGGCCCCCGCGGCTGGTCACACCGGTCTTGCGGTAGACCCGGTAGAGGTGGTTGTCGACGGTCCGTACGGTGATGCCCAGTCGGTCCGCGACGTCCCGGCTGCTCAGACCCGCCGCGGCGAGCCGGGCCACGTCGCGTTCCCGGTCGGTCAGCTCGGGAGACCGGCAGGCCAGCACGGCAGGCGTCATGACGCCCTCGCACCGGCCGACGAGGCGGTGGCAGCGGTCGGCGGCCCGTTGGGCGGACAGCGAACCACCCGTTCCCGGCCACAGACGCGCGGCCTGCGCGGCGGCCTCCGCCGCGTGCAGGAGCAGGCCGCCCGCCTCGAACGCGCCGCAGACCCGTTCCAGGGCGTCCGGGTCGCGGGCCGCCAGTGCCGCGGCGTGGTCGGCGTAGACGGCGATGTGCGGCGCGTCGCAGACGGCGACGAGTTCGGCGAGCCGGCGGGCAACGGTCGAGGACCGGCCGAGCCGCACCGGGATGTGCAGCAGCTCCGCCTCCCACAGCAGGGCCCGTCGCTCACGGGCGTCCGCCGCGACGCGCATCGCCTGCCGCACGGCGTCGTGCCCACGGCCCTGGGCGACCAGGATCCACGGCCGGGCCAGCTGGAACGCCGGCACGTCGAGGACGCGATAGGACTCCACGCGCGCCAGGTGCGCCCGGTCGAGCAGGGACCGTGCCTCGGCCACGTCGCCGAGCAGCGCCTCGATGGTGGCCAGTTCCCCGAAGACCAGTGCCTGCTGCCCCCAGGTGGTGTCCTCGCGCAGCGTCGAGACGGCCTCCCGCATGTGCCGCCGCGCCGACCGGAGCCGCCCCCGGCGGGCGGCGATCCGCCCCAGGAAGAACTGCCACGCGCCCTGACTGCCCACCCAGCCGGATTCCCGTGCCAGCCGGTACTGCGCGTCGGCGGTCGCCACGGCCGCATCCAGCCGCCCCGCGAACGCCTGGGCGGTGGCGAGCCAGCCCACCAGACCCGCCCCCAGCATGGGCAGGTCCTCCTCGGCGTCCCCGGCCGTCAGTGCCGCGAGGCCCGACTCGGCCAGTTCGACCGCCGCGCCGGTCCGGCCCTGGGCGAAGTGCGCCACGCATTCGGCATAGCGGGTCCTGACCAGGGTGGCAGAACCCGGGGACGTGTGCTGCCGGGCCCGCGCCAGATCCCGTTCGCAGGCCGGCCAGTCGGCCTGACTGGCCCGCAACACAGCCTGGAGTGCGGCGAGTTCGGACCGGGCCGCCGGATCATGCAGGCGGTTCTCGGTACGGTGCAGCAGGTCGAGCGCATCGGTGGGCCGGTCCAGCGACAGGTACATGTTGGCCGCCCGCAACTGCACCGAGCGCACCTGGTCGCGTTCGGACACGTCGGTCTGCGGCAGGTCGCTGTGCACCTCCTCGGCCTGTACGCCGTCCCCGGTATGGCCGAGCGCCGCGGCCAGCGCGCGCCGGGCGGGGCTCCCGCCCCCGGCGGCGCAGGCGGCCTCGGCGAGCCGGGCGGCCAGCGCGAAGTCCAGGGTGCGGACGGCGTGTTCGGCCGCGGCGAGCAGAAAACGCGGGTCGCTGTGGTCTCCGGCGGCCAGCCGCCAGGCGCCCACCCGGGCGATGTCCCCTCGTCGGTGCAGGCCGGTCCGCTCGGCCGCCGTGGCCAGTTCGAGGCAGCGCCGCTGCCTGCGGTGGGGCGGCGTTCCCGCGCGCAGCACCTCGCCGTAGAGGGGGTGGGCCAGCCGGAGCAGGGTGTGGCAGCCGTCCTGTTCGCCGAGGACGAGACCGTGCCGGTCGAGTGCTTCCAGGACCGCGGGGCCGGTGAGCTGGTCGAGGACGGCGGTCTCCAGCGGCTCGCCGAACGCCAGTAATTCGGCGGCGCGCTGCTCGTCCGGCCCGAGCCGTCCCATCCGGTGGCGTACCAGGTCGGTCAGGTGCGCCGGCAGTCCCAACGGCCCCCGACAGCGCCACACCCGCGCGACCAGCGCCAGTGTCCCCGCGGTGAGTCCCGCCTCCACGAGCTGCCGCAGCCACAGCACGTTGCCGCCGCTGACCTGCCCGAGCCGGTACGCGCTCGCGGTCTCCACCTGTCCGCCCAACACCCCCTCCAGCAGGCGGCCGACCTCGTCCTGGTCCAGTGGCCCCACCTCGACACGCGTGGCGTAGTCGCCGCGCAGCAGCGCCGCCACGGCGTCCGGCATCGGGGCGCCGGAGCGCGCGGTGAGGACGATCCGGGTGCCGCCGCGCACGGCGAGCTGGAGCAGCAGGGCTGCCGAACCGTCGTCCAGCAGGTGCGCGTCGTCCACGAACAGCGTCCGGCCGTCGCCCGCCTCGGCGAGGAGCGCGTCGGCGAGGATCCGCAGCAGGTTGGGCCGCCCGCCGGTGGGCGGCAGCGCCACCGGCAGCAGGTGGGCGAAGGCGCCGAACGGAATTCCCGCGGTGCTCTCGGTGGCCGCGACCACCAGGACCGGCCCCGCGGCCGACAACCCGGCCAGCAGTTCACGGGCCAGCCGCGTCTTGCCGACCCCCATCGGACCCGTGATCAGAACGCCGGCCCTGGCCGGATCCGCCAGCAGCGACCTCAGCTCCGCCAGCGAACCGTCCCGGCCGGTGAGCGGCCAGGACCGGTCGGGGACGGGACCGGGGACGGAATCGGGGCCGGAGCCGGAGCCGGAGCCGGGTCTATGGTGCGGTGCGTTCTCCCGATCCTTCATCAGCAGCCTCTCCGCACAGGTCGGCCCGAACCGCCGGGCAAGCCAGGGTCCGCACATTGAGTAACACATTACTCACGACTGGACGCCGCCTCACAGGTACGTTTTCGCCTTGCCGGAAGGTGACACAGGGAACGATTCCTCGGGCCAACCGAACAAATCAGCAGGGGAATTCAGTAAACCGGCGCGTGAATTCGACGTTGCATTGCATCCGACCTATCCAGAGGGGTCACATGCGCGACACACGAAACGCCTCAGCCCAGAAGACCGGATCCACTCGGCAGACCCGATCCACTCGGCAGGCCCGCTCCGCCCGCCGGGCCACGGCCGCGCTGGCCGCGGGGGCCGCACTGGTGACGGGTCTGCTGGCGACGGGCACACAGGCGAGCGCGGCCGATCTGCCGTACGGGCCGTACACCTGCGTGAACGGCTACGTCTGGCGCGAGGCCGTCCCGTCCGACCTGGTCTGCGTCACCCCGCAGATCCGCTCCCAGACCGTCACGGAGAACTCACTCGCCGACTCGCGACGCGAGCCGGACGGCGGCCCCTACGGGCCCGACACCTGCAAGGCGGGCTACGTCTGGCGGGAGACGAGCCCCGCGGACCACGTGTGCGTGCCGCCGGCCAGTCGCGACCAGGCCCGCGCCGACAACGGCAACGCGCCCTGGAGGCTGGTGGACCCGGGCGCCACACCGCTCGGCGGGGTGTCGGTGTACACCGAATACGGCTACTCGACCGGCGCCTACCTGAAGGCCACCGGCAGCGGCCTGTCCCCGAGCGGCACGGTGTCCTTCTACGCCGTCGGCATCAGCACGACCGGCCCGTTCTCGTTGGGCCAGTTGACCGCCGATGCCACCGGCCGGATCCCGGGCTACCAGTACGTCGGCTTCATCAGCTGCCGCAGCGGTGTCACACAACCAGCCACCGTGGTGGTCCTCGACCGGAAGTCCGGCCTGGTCACCACGGCCGGGACGACGGACGCGTTCCGCAGTTGCGGCTGAGCACCGCCTCGTCCGACCGGGCGCGGCAGAGACGTCCGTCCGCCCACACTCGACCCTCTTCGACCCTCCGCACTCACACAAGAGAGCAGGCGACGACGACCATGTACTTCAAGGCTGCTGGGCTGATCGCGGCAACCGCGGCGGCGATCGGTGGTTCACTCCTGTCCGCGCCGACCGCCTCGGCGTCCGGTCCCGCGTCGGTGACGCCCAAAGCGGCGTCCGCGGCGCCGTCGGCGGAGGCCAGGGCTGCGGCGGCCGGGCTCTACCTCGTGAATTCCAACAGCGGCAAATGTCTCAGCCCCGCCGGCGGCCGTGTGGACAACAACGCCTTCACCGTCATCTACAACTGCGACACCGACCCGTCGCGGGCCTGGTATCTGGTGAACAAGGGGAACAACATCTACCAGATCCTGAATCTCAACAGCGGCAAGTGCCTCAGCCCCGCCGGGGGTGCCGGCACCAACAACACCGAGACCGTCATCTACAACTGCGACAACGACCCGTCGAGACTCTGGTACTTCGTCGACAAGGGCAATCTCAATTACCACTTGGTGAACAACAACAGCGGCAAGTGCCTCAGCCCGGCAGGCGGGGGTGTCCTGAACAACACCCCCACCGTCATCTACAACTGCGACACCGACCCGTCGCGTCTTTGGTCCCTCAGGGCGCAGTAACGAGCACGAGAGGTCCGGTTTCCGCCGGTCGTACGGCAGGTCGTACGGCAATTCGTACGGCCGGTCGTACGGTCGGTCGCGAACACGGCCGGCGGCCGGGCCGGAGGACCGAACGGACGGCTCGCCCGGACGGCGCCCGGACTGCCGGGAGCGCTCCGCAGTCGATCGGCCGTATTCCCGGCAACGCGGCGTGTGTACCTGGGGCGTTCCCGGCCACGGCACCCGGGCCGCGCACTTCAGCGGCCCGGGTGCCGTGGAAATCCGGTGGGACAGCGGCAGGTCCGCCTCGGCTCATGGGCGGCGGTCAGCCGGGAGAACCCTTGCGGATGACGGGAGCGGCGCGACGGGCACCTCTTGCCTATCAGCCCCCGCCTTGACCTGCGCTTTCGAAGCTCAAGAACCTACTTGGTCCTCATCTTATTCTTCTTTTCTTCGTGCTTCTTATGCGGCTGTTGCGGCGGTACTACGCCCTGGGGCCGCGAAGAACCCCCCTGCACAGGATTCCGCTGCTTGCGCAAGTAGCCGGCCACATCCGACATCAGAGACCGCGGCTTGGGCTGGGGCTTCGACTGCTGAGTCCGCTGGGGCCTCTCCGCGCCCTCCTTGGAGCCCGTATTGATCGCGGGCACGAGCCTGTCTCTCATTGCCCGCTCGCGCGACCTGTTGGCTATGTTTGGGCGGACGACGGTCCGGTCGTCACGGTGCGCCACAAGGGCGCGATCCGG
Source organism: Streptomyces sp. NPDC006012 (assembly GCF_042871185.1). Lineage (NCBI taxonomy): Bacteria > Bacillati > Actinomycetota > Actinomycetes > Kitasatosporales > Streptomycetaceae > Streptomyces > Streptomyces sp. NPDC006012. The sequence continues at coordinate 443,638 of NZ_JBIAIE010000003.1, read as the reverse complement.
GGCGTAGTAAACTGGTGGTTCTCCCATCCACGGTACCGCCGCCGCGAAAGAGGCACCGTCCACCGGGCTGTACTCTTCCGGTTCCGGTTCATAGTCGGTTTGGGGTATACCTACCGCCGCCTGCGCAAACGCGTCACCCACCGGGCTGTAATCCGCTTCCGATTCCGGCATCCGCGACGCCGCCGACCCAAACGCGTCACCCACCGGGCTGTACACCGCTGATGCCTGCGTCTCTTCCGCCACCTGCGAGTAAGCAGGAGCCGCGGCGTAAGACACGAACGTTCCCGATCCTGGCTGCGCGGGAGCCGTGTACCCCTGGGCTGCCTCCTGACCCGCTCCCTGCGCAAAATATGGGTCATTCAATGTATTAAGTTGATAAGTTGCGGCGTTTACCCAACCAACCCTTCCACGAGGGTCTGGTCCAAGATCAATCCGGTCGTCTTCGTCCATACCATCACTACGTCGCGCTCCCGACCATGGTTCAATTTCAGCCTCCTGGTGTTGTGACGCCGCGCAGAAGCCTCACCGAACACAGCGGACGGGACGGAGGCCCGGAGGAATCACCCGGGCCCTGCCGCGTCAGGGAACCATGCCGCCGCGGCTCCCGGCTTCCGGCCAGCCGTCAGGTCGTCGCCGTGCACCAGTGCTGTCGCCGGCATTCCGCCGGCGAGCCCCTCACCCCCGAGGAACCCCGCGGCCGGCACGGCCGGACTCGACGTCGCGTAGCCGACGCAAAGTCCCAGTCGTCGAACCGTAAAGATTCGGCACAACCTTTTCCTGCCCTCGCGTGTCGTGATCGCGAACGCTCTTTCCGCGTCCTGATCCGATCAGAGGACCGAATGAATCCAGCCAGACGACGCACGGCCTCCGCGGCCGCCACCGCCGTCGTACTCGCCACCACCGGCGGCCTGCTCACCGCGCTCGCGACGCCCGCCTCCGCAGCCGTCAGCTGCACCTCCCCCGTCTACCAGCGGCAGTTCTTCGCCAACACCGCCTTCTCGGGGGCGCCGAAGAAGACCGACTGCGACTCCGCGATCAGCGAGAGCTGGGGCGCGGGCGCCCCCGCTTCGGGTCTGCCGTCCAACAGCTTCGGCGTCCGCTGGACCCTGACGCGCGACTTCGGTTCCGGCGGGCCCTTCGCCTTCACCGCGTCGGCCCAGGACGGCATCCGCGTCTACCTCGACGGCACCCGCAGGATCGACCTCTGGAAGAACGTCTCGTCGACGGTCTCCAAGACCGTCAACCTGACCGTCCCCTCGGGCAAGCACACCCTCCGTGTCGACTACGTCAACTGGACCGGGAACGCGAACGCCAAGTTCACCTATGCACCCCGGACCACGGCGAGTGTCGACAAGGTCAGGCCGCTCGCCCCGGCCGGAACCTCCGCGTCGTACGACAAGGCGACGGGGAAGGCCAAGCTCACCTGGTCCGTGAACAAGGAGATGGACCTCGCGGGTTACCGGGTCTACCGGCGCCCGAAGGACAGCAGCACGTGGACGAGGATGGCGTCCACCACCGGCACGTCGTACACAGACGCGACCCTGCCGGTGACCGGCGCCGCGTACTTCTACGAGATCCGCGCCTACGACAAGGCGGGCAACGAGTCGACGGGCACCGCCGATCAGTTGGTCACCACCGTCGACCGCACGGCGCCGTCCGTGCCGACCGGCCTGAGCACCGACTCGGGGCAGGACGGTCTGCGGGTCGGCTGGAGCGCGGTCCCGGGAGCGGTGTCGTACCGGGTGTACCGGGCGACCGGTGCCGACGGGACCTACACCCGTGTCGGCAGCACCGGCCAGGTCTCGTACCTGGACGCCTCGGCCGCCGAGGACACCCCCTTCTCCTACCGGGTGACCGCCCTGGACGCCGCGGGCAACGAGTCCGCACGGTCCGCCGCCGTCAGCGGAACGCGCCAGGACCTCACCCCGCCGTCCGCCGTCACCGGGGTGACCGCCACCCCGACCGAGTACGGCTTCGAGGTGAGCTGGGACGCCAACCCGACCCCCGACCTGGAGTGGTACGTGGTCCATCGGGGTGAGCTGATGGAGTACGACGAGGGACAGTACGTGTGTTACGCGAGCGGGGCCGGCTTCCATGTGCCGGCCGGCACCACCTCGTACACGTACACCGCCCTCCCGGACGGCGAGGAGGCCTGTTTCATGGTCGACGCCGTCGACGACGCCTCGAACTCTTCCTACGAGTGGACCCGTGAGATGGAGGTCGCGACCGCGACCGAGCTGGACATGACACCGACCGTGGCGACGCCGGAGGGTTCACCGGTCCGGTTGACGGCGGAATCCGCAGGGGGAGCTGTCGCACTGTCCTGGTCCACGGTGGCCGACGCCACCGGCTACCACGTCTACCGCTGGAACCCGGACACCAAGGCGTACGAGAAGCTGGCGGCCACGGCGGAGACCTCCTACAAGGACATCGACGCCGCCAAGGGCACCTCCCACTTCTACTGGGTGACCGCTCAGTACGCGGACGGAACCGAGTCCGCGCCCGGCGCCGACGGGGCGGCCCTGGCACCCTGAGCGGACGGCCGGGGACCCGGAGGAGTCACCGGGCCCCCGGCCGAAGCGGAACGACCACTCCGCGGCCCGCGCCCGATACCGCCCGCGTGGTGCCGAACTCCCTTTGGAAGGCGTGGGAGAGCGCGTACGGACGCCTGAACCCGGATCCGGCGGCGGCCGGCCGCGCCGGATCCTCGACCGGGCCGTCGAAGAACGGGAACTGCTCGTCCCCGCGCACTTCGGCGGCTCCGGTGCCCTGGAAGTCCGGCGGGACAGGGGCGGGTTCGCCCTCGGCTCATGGGCGGCGGCGGTCAGCCCGGAAAGCTGGGGCAGAAGGACGTGGGAGCGGTGCGACGGGCACGCCTTGCGTATCAGCCCATGGCTCCGCCTGCGTTTTCGCAGCTCCGACGACCTACTTTTTCTTACTCTGCGCCTTGGTCTTCTTCGGCGCCTTATATGCTGGCCTCTCCTCGCCTCCGCGACCTCCGTAACTCCCCGAAGAACCCTGCACATTATGCCGATTCTGATTCAAGTAGCTGGCTGCATGTGGAATTTCGGAGGTATGGGCATAATGCACCTGATTCGTGGTGTCCACTGACGACTGCCCATACGTCGCGGTCTCAAATCCCCAGGAGGGGGCGGTAGGCGTCATTGGTGATACCATCCGCGGGTCGAACGGCCCATCCGATACCTGTGACACCGGTCGTTCCTGTGATACCTGGTATTGCTGCGAGTACCAATCCGCTGCTTGCTGCGTTGGTTGCCGCTGGTACGGTTCCGCCGCCCGGTCGGAATACACCGCTGCTCGCCTGTCAGCCTCAGTCCGCCCCCTATTAAGCCTGGACGCTTGCGCAGCGCGTCCCGCAGCCCCAACAGCCCAGAGGTCTAGATTATTACGGAGTGCCTCATCCGTATCAGCGGACCCTGTGTAGTTCACATTGTTGTCCATACCACCACTACGTTTCGCCTCGCTCATGGTTCAATTCCGGTTCCTGACGTCGTGAAACACAGCCCTTGGTAGGGCGCGTTCGCCCGCCCCGGCCGCAGGCGTGCCGTGATTCGGCCAACGCCCGCCACCGGCTGACCGCGATGTCCCGCACCGGGCACTCCACCCGCAACGGCCGGTCCCCGGCCGGCAGATCCCGCCGGTCAGGTTTCTCGGAACGTAGGTGGAACGTGCGGCTCATCGGTGGCGGATGCCGACGGGTTTGATTCGGCACCATCACTTCTTCCACTTCTTCGGAGTGCGTTCCGCGTCAAAAAGTTCTGTACGCGTGGCAACTTGACTGCATCTTTATAAGATCTTCACAGAGGTGGACGGGCAAGTTCCGGCGTGCGCGACGGCTGCTCGGACACCCCGGGCCAGGACCCGGCGCTTCGACTCACATCGCGCACCGCCCGTAGGCCCCGTACCGGCCCTGCTGACAGCGACCGCGGCAACGAGATCCGGCCCTTCGCCGAACCGAGGGACGGTTCACGGCTTGGTCGCGCTCGGGCCGAACCAGCGTTCACGGGCCTGATGACGGCGGCGGCCGGTGAGCCCTGATGGCGTGATCGCATCCGCCCAAGTCGGTGCCGCAAGCTCAGATTGAACCGTTCAGGTGGGCGGCACGTTGGAACAGTGGTTTCCGAACGCTGAAGGGACTTCAATGAGTTATCCGAATCAGGACGGGGCGGACTTCGAGATCTACACTCAGCCGCTGCCTCCGCCGACTGCTCGTGAACTGGTTGAGCAGCTGGGTGCCGAGGCCGTCCGAGACGCCCTGCCCGCAGCCGCGCGACGGTCTTTCGACCGGGCGAACCCATGGAGCCAAATCCAAAGCGCTCAAGAGCTCTATGCACACTGGATGACTGAACTGGAAATTCTTGAGCAAAATATTGCCGACCAGGGGTACACCCGTGCAGAAGCCCAGGTTTTATATCAGCAAGCGGCGGAGCGACGACAAGGGCTGACAGAAATTGCGAGCACAATATTCAACAACTACGCGAATAATCTCATCAATCACATTGAAAGCCTCGGGCTGACGCAGAGAGTCGCACATCAAACGGGGCTTTACAGCACGCCGGAACTCAGTGTGTCTCAGGCCGCCTCACTTTACCCACCGGACCTTGGCGGAAACGATGACCGCCGTGACCCCCAAGGCGGCCGTGCTCCTCTGGGGAACAACAGGGGCGACCGACGACAACCACGACAGAGGCGCTGAGCCGCACCACCGGCTTGCCTCAGGTGAGAACGCCGCCGAGCCGGGAAAGCCTGGAACCCGACGGACGGGCCCGGCTATTCGCTGCCGTGGTTCGTCCGCTGCTCGGCGAGCCGTCGTTCCGCGTTCGCGGGGGCCCGTCGGTCCGGTGAGGCAGCGTCAGGTGCCCCGATGGCTGATCGCATCCGCTCCAAGACGGTGTTGCCGCAAGCTCAGATGGAACCACTCGGGTGGGCGGCACGTTAAAACAGGGGTTTCCGAACGTTGGAGGGACTTCAGTGAGTTATCGGTATCAGGACGGGCAGGACTTCGAGATCTACACTGCTCCGCCGCCTCCGCAGACTGCCCGTGAACTGGTTGAGCAGCTTGGTTCCGAGGCCGTCCGAGACGCCCTGCCCTCAGACGAGCGACTGCTTTTCGACCAGGCGAACCCGTGGAGCGAAATCCAAAGAGCTCACGAGCTCCTTCAATACTGGATGAATGAACTGCAAATTTTTGATAGTAATGTAGAGCGAAATATTGCCACCCAGGGGTATACCCCTGACCAAGCCCAGGTTGTATATCAACAAACGGAGGGGCTTCGACAGGGGCTGACAGAAGACGTGCGACGATCTCAGGAGATTGCGAGCAGTCTACTCAACACCTACGAGAATAATCTCATCCATCACATCGAAAGCCGCGGGCTGACGCAGAGAGTCGCACTTCGGACGGGGCTTTACAGCACGCCGGAACTGAGTGTGTCTCAGGCCGCCTCACTTTACTCACCGGGCCTTGGCGGCCACGACCACCGCCGTGGCCGCCAAGGCCGCCGCCCTCCTTTGGGGAGCAACAGCGGCGACCGACGACAACCACGACGGAGGGGCTGAGCCGCACCACCGGCCCGCCCCAACCGTGCGTGCCCGACGATGCCCGAAAGGGCTGCCACGGCGACTGGAGTTCGTCTCGGATTCAGGACTGCGTGCGGTTACGCTGCGAGCACAGCCACAACCAGGAGCTCACGCCCCTCACGCCCTGAAACGACGGGCGCACCCGTGACGGGTGCGCGCATCGTCCGGCGGGCGGCACTTCGCCTCGCCCGTTCAGGCCGCGGCGAGTTCGCACCACACGTATTTGCCCCGGTCGCCGAAACGGGCCGAGGGCCGCCAGCCCCAGTAGTCCGCGCAGGCCATCACCAACCCCAGCCCCCGCCCCTCCTCCACATCGAGGGCCAACCCCAAGGGCTGGGGCGAGTCCGGCGGCTCGGGGTCGGTGTCCCACGCCCCGATCCACACCATGCCCTCCGGGGAACGCCGGACCCTGAGCGCGGCCGGCCCCTTCGTATGCCGTACTGCATTGGACACCAGCTCCGCCGCCAGCAGCTCCGCCGTGTCCACCAGCCCGATCAGACCGTGGATCGTCAGGATCAGACGGAGGGTGCGACGGCAGACCGTGACCGCTCTGAGGTCGTTGGGAACGTAGAGGGTGTAGTCCCAGATCTCGTGTGCGTTTTCGGGCATGCGGCGTCAACTCCAATGCGGTGAAGGGGATTTCGCGCGCGGTGGCATTGCCGCAGCCGTCGCGGCAGGACGGGGCGGTGCGCTTCCGCAGCGCATCGAGTACGTCACCGACGGTGGATCTAAATCTAGAGATCGAGCAAGCTGGTCGCGTAAACTGACACCGAACGAGTAGCGCTCTTTGAGCGCGTTGGACAAGGAGCAGTTGAGAGCTCTGAGGCGCCAATCAACAGGCCGTCAGTCACGTCTCGCGACAGAACTTCGCAGACTCCGCGAATCGGCGGGCTTGAGCGCCCGCCAGGCGGCGGGGCTGCTCGGCGTGAGCCCCCCACAGATCACCCACATCGAGTCCGCACTCGCAGGTGTCAGCGAGAAACGACTCCGTCGTCTCGCCTCGCATTACGCGTGCACGGACGGGGGTTTCGTCGACGCTCTGGCCACCATGGCCGCTGACAGGACAGTCGGTTGGTGGGAGAAGTACCGAGGTTCGTTGCCCACGTCCTTCCTGGACCTGGCAGAGCTGGAGTACCACGCCACCTATCGCTGGGACGTGGACTTCTTGCACGTTCCGGGCCTTCTCCAGACGGAGGATTACGCTCATGCTCTCTTCTCCCGCCGGGTACCCGAACTCACCGAGGACGAGCTGAGTTTGCGTGTCCGTCACCGCCTTGAGCGGCGCATCATCATCGAGGGACCAAGGTGGGTGCCATACGACGTACTGGTGCACGAGGCGGCATTGCGCATCAGAGTGGGAGGACGCGCCGTCTCCAGGGCACAGCTCTCCCACATCCTGGAGGTGTCGGAGGCGGAGCATGTCACCGTACGCGTTATCCCGTTCGACCTGGACAGCTTCGCCGACATCACAGCTGCCATGGTCTACGTCGGCGGTGGCGTACCCAAGCTGGACACCGTAGTGCGCGACGGTCCGCACGGATCGCTGTTCATCGACTCCGAGGCACAGCTGGCGGTCTTCCGAACGCTCTTTCGTAGAGTGGAGGCGGCATCACTCGATCCTGAACGGTCGCGTGATCTCCTCCACGAGCTGGCCAAAGAACTGTGAGGCGTTCGGTGATCACTTTCGACAACTGGCGGAAGTCTTCCTACAGCGGCAGCGGCGACGGCAATGCGTGCGTAGAGATCGCCACCAGCCCCGCCCACATAGCCGTCCGCGACTCCAAAACCCCCACCCGAGCCACCCTCACCTTCCCCACCCCCGCCTTCGCCGCCTTCGTCGAGGCACTGAAGGAGCCGCATCGCTCCTGAGCGGGCGGCTCCACCGTGCTGCCGGGCGGGCATCACATGTGGGAGCTGATCACACCGCCGGCGCTGAGCACGATGTAGGAGCCGTTGGCGTCGAGGCCGACGTCGTGCCCGTTCGTCTCCAGCGTGGCTTCCACGTCGCCCTCCCTGCCGAGGATCTCCGCACGGTACTTGAGGTCGCCGACCTTGCTGACCTCGGCCTGCCAGCCGCCCTCAAGCACGAAGGTGCCCGGCCCCTGGTCGCCGCCGCCCATCCAGGACTTGACCTCGCCGCCCATCGTGAGCACGACGAACATGTCATTGGCGTCGACACCGTCGTCGTGGCCCTTCGTCTGCAGCGTGGCCAGGACCGAACCGTTGTTGACGATCTTGGCAAGGTAGTCCTCGCCGGTCTTGTAGACCTCGGCCTTGCTGCCGTCCACCAGGGTCTCGGTACGGATCGGGGAGGACTTCGTGCCGCTCGCGGCGCCCGTTGCGGCGGTGTCCTGCGTGCCGGTCGTGTCCTTGCCCGTGCCGGTCTTGGCACCGCTGGACGCACCACCGTCACTGGCGGAACCGGAACCGGAGCCGGAAACGGAGACGGAGGCGGAGACGTTCTTCTCAGTGCCGGAGGCGGCGACGTTGCCCCCGCCCTGGCAGGCGGTCAGCGAGAAGGCCGCGGCGGCGGCGACGGCCACCAGGGCGGCGGAACGGACGGTGCGGCGAGTACGGCGAGTAGTCATCATGGAAGTCACCCCAGGGGTCTCGGGCCGCGGCACCTGCGCCTGCTCTCGCAGGGCGACCGGCCGCGGTTTCTGTTCGCTACACCCCGTGAGATGGCACCCCGGTGGCAGTTGTTCGCCGAGTTGTGTCCGCACTTGGTAACAGGGGAACTGGGCTCCGCCGTACGAGTCGTCAAGGACCGGAACCGCAGTCGGCAGGTCGGAGGGTCCGCCGGCGGAGCTTGCCCGGGTCTCACCCGTGCGCGGTCCCTGAACCGAGAACCGCCGGGCAACTGGATGGTCACCGCGCCCGACCCTGTCCGCCGCCATACCCGGGGTAGCCCTGGGCATTGAACGACGCCGGAGGAGGTGTTGTGACGGTGCGGTAAGAGCCGTAGTCCGGGTTGTTGTCGGAGGACGTGACAGGAGGAAAAAAGGTGCGAGCGGCTTCCTGAGGGAGAGGTGTCGCGTGATACGAACCGGAAGTCGGATCAGGGCCGAAGGAACCAATAGGTGGAAGTACGGGGCCGAGAGTCAGATCGGGACCAAAGGAACTAATAGGAGGAAGAGAGGTGAATGCGCCGTGCGAGCGGGAGTGCGAGTCACTGCCGAAGGGAGGGAGAGGTGTCGTGCCGTACGAGTCGGAGGCTGTCAGACGGGCGGGATCGGGGCCGGCCGCCGCGGCAGACGCCATGGCGCTTGAACCAAGGCGGCCGGATCGAGTGTGCAGGTTCTTTTCCTCCCTGCGCTCCGCAAGCAGCTTCCGCTCCTGGGCTTCCAGCCCTGGCAGCCCTACCTTCCCCCCGACTTCTTCACTTGCTTGTTTGACCCAACGACCGAAAATCGAGTGACCTACAGGTTTCCCATTGGAGTCTACAGGATTCTTTGTTGCAATGAACTGCCTAATTGACAAGCCAGTCGCCATAAAATCTCGGATGAGAGCAATCTTCACCTCGTGGTCCCTTCCGGCAGGCTGCTTTCTATTATTTCCCTTCCTGAGCTCCACAAGCAGCTTCCGCTCCTGAGCTTCCAACCCTGGCAGCCTTATCTCCCCCCCGATTTCTTCACTTGCTTCTTGGGCCCAACGATTGAAACTCTTCTGGGCCAGATTCCTCTCATGGTCGTCGCTGGCATCAGCTTTAACTCTTTCAACGAACTGCCTGAGTGAAATCGCCGGTGACGTCCCCAAAAATTTGCGGATGAGGCGTAGCTTCTGCTCTTCGTCCATCCTGACACCAGGCATCGCGTGACCTCCCGATCGTCTGCGGCCGGGACCCCCGGCCGCCGCAAACTTTCTCCCGTCCACTACGGAACCGATCTACCGACGGTTCAACCCGCCCGCATTCGGCCGCCGCGGCGGCGAGTCCCGTATCGGTGGCCATGAACACCGTCACCCGGTGGGCACCCGCATCCCGCGTCCTCGACTCCTTCGGCTCCGCCGGGGGTTCGGTACCGGCCGGCTGGACGCCGCCGCAGATCGTCCCGCTCGGCCCGAACGCCGTGGTGGAGTGCACGGCACCGCAGGGACTGACGCTCGCCCGCACCGTCAAGCTGCAGGCGACCGAAGGGCTGACCGCCTGACGCGGGCGGGCTCAGGGCGCGTACGCCCAATGCCACTGGGGCCGGATAGCGGCGGTGGGATGCTGGGGACATGCGACTCTGGCTCTTGCGGCTCGCCATCGGCCTGATGCTCTTCGCGCTCGCCGTGGGCGGCCTGTTGGCGGCGGGCTGGGCCGAGGACCACCGTGTCGGCTGGCTCGGCATCGTGTGTGTGGCGGGGAGTTGTGCGGCGCTCCTCGGCACTGTGCTGCTGGTCACCGCCGACGCTCTACCTGCGGCCTGGCAACGGCTGCTGCTGTCAGACCGCCTCCAGTCGGCGCCGAAGCGTAGACTCCCGGGCCGCTGAGACGAGAAGCGGGAGCGCGGTGGGCGGGCACTTCGGGTTGCTTTCCCGTCCATCTGGTCCGCGCTCCGATGGCGTTTCCGGGAAGAGTTGGACGCATAGTTGGAAGGCTAAAGGGAAAGGACGGGCCCGCTGACGGGCCTCAGCGTCCGCCTCTCGCCGGGCCGTGCGCGCCGCCGCCATACCCGGGGTAGCCCTGGGCTTTGAACGGCGCCGGAGGAGGTGTTGTGCCGGTGCGGTACGAGCCGTCGTTCGGGTTGTGGTCGAAGGAGGTGATAGGAGGGAGAGGCGTCGTACCGTACGCGCCGGAAGACGGGTCAGGGCCAAAAGAATCAATAGAAGGAAGTGCTGTGCCTGTGCCGTACGAGCCGGAAGACGGATCAGGGCCGAAGGAATCAATAGAAGGAAGAGGGGTGGGAGCGCCGTGCGAGCGGGAGTACGAGTCACGGTCGAGGGGAAAGGGAGGTGTCGTGTCGTACGAGCCGGAGGGGGCGAGAGGGTCGGGAACGGGGCGGGCCGCGGCGGCAGACGCCATGGTGCTCGAACCAGGGGCGGCGGGTTGATCTCGTGGGTCGGGCGAGTGTCCGGGTGGCGTTTCCGCCGCAGCCACACCAACGCCCTTCCGCTTCGACGACCCCCCTTTCAGGAATCTCTCTCGGTTGGTCCCCAAACGCCGGCTCAGTTCTTCCCGTTCCTTGAACGTCAAATCGCCGCGACCACCCTCAATCGTTGCGGAGCTAGCCAACTTATAGGCCGCGTCGACGTTTACCTTGCGCTGCCGGTCCTTTGATATCCAATTTTCGGCAAATTTATTGAGCGGAGTGCCCTCCGGCTCTTCCAAATAGGCTCGCAGGAACTCTTTCTCTCTCTCCCGGCCCAAGCGCTTACTACGATGCCGTGTGGAATTCTCGCCCTGCGCCTGCTCGTCTCGCGGCAACTCGTCGCCTCCCCTTGCCGTCGTTGATCTGCGTATCGCTGCCCCACGCGGCCTCCGGTCGCCTACAGCCGGAAACACCGGCCGCCGCGGGCTTTCTCCGGTCCTTAACGGAACCGATCCGCCGACGGTTCAAGCCAGCTGCACCCCCGTACATGCCGAAACCGCCGGGCGTGCCCTGACGGGGGCGGACGTCGTCCGACGGCGCTTCATCGCCCGCAGCCGGCCGCCGGGGCGAAGGGCGGGCGGGATGGCGGGAGCGGGCCGAGGTGCCCGCCCCCGTCGGGTCAGATCTTGACCGTGGGGTGGTGGAGGTCGAACCAGGCACCGAGGTCGAGGGTGCGTTCCAGCAGCATGCGCTGCTGCTGGGTGAGGTCCGCGGCGGGTCCGCTGGTGGCCGCGGTCAGGCCGTCGTGGCTGACCAGGTGCACCGCCGCGTGGCCGGAGCGCAGCAGGTCGGCCGCCTGGGACTGGATGGCGGAGACGTAGTCGGGGTCGAACGTGCCCGGGTAGCCGCTCTTCTTGCGGTTGGCGATCGATTCCGGCAGGACGTCCCGGGTGGCGGCGCGCAGCAGACTCTTCTCGCGGCCGTCGAAGGTCTTCAGGGACCAGGGGGTGTTGAAGACGTACTGCACGAGGCGGTGGTCGCAGAACGGGACGCGGACCTCCAGGCCCACGGCCATGCTCATCCGGTCCTTGCGGTCCAGGAGGGTCTGCACCATGCGGGTCAGGTGGAGGTAGCTGACCGCCCGCATCCGCTGGTCCAGGCCCGTCTCACCGTCGAGCACGGGGGTTTCCGCGACCGCCGAGCGGTAGCTCTCCAAGGTGTGTTCCCGCAGGCCGAGCACCGGTTTGAGGTCGTCGCCGACCATGCCGCTGGACTCGACGATCGACTGATTGCCCGCGAGCCAAGGGAAGGTCTCGGTGTACCGGCGCTCGTCGTGGAACCAGGGGTAGCCGCCGAACACCTCGTCCGCGGACTCGCCGGACAGGGCCACCGTGGAGTGCCGGCGGACCGCGGCGAACAGCAGGTAGAGGGAGTTGTCGCGGTCGCCGATGCCGATCGGCAGATCGCGCGCGGCGACGGCGGCCCGGCGGACCTCGGGGGCGGAGAGCGCGGCTCCGTCCAGGACGATGTCCTGGTGGTCGCAGCCGACGTATTCGGCGAGGGCATGGACGTACGGGGTGTCCTGGGTAGGCGCGACGTCGATGGCCTGGAAGTGCTTGTCCTGGTCGGGGAAGTCCACCGCGAAGCTGCGGACGGTCTCGCCCTGCGGGGCGAGGTGGATCTGCGAGAGCGAGGTCAGCGCGGAGGAGTCCAGGCCCCCGGAGAGCAGGGTGCAGCGGGGCACGTCGGCGACGAGCTGGCGCCGGACGATGTCGTCCAGCAGCTCGCGGATGTGCGCGACGGTCTCCTGCCGGGTGTCGGTGTGCGGTTCGGAGCGCAGCCGCCAGTAGGTGCGGCGGCGCAGTCCGCCGCGGTCGAGCAGGATGATCTCGCCGGGACGTACCTCCCGCATGCCCTCCCACACCGCGGCGCCGGGGGTCTTGGCCCCGGTGAACAGCTCCCGCAGGCCGTCGAGTCCGACGACGGGGTCGACGAGGGGGTTGGCGAGGATCGCCTTCGGTTCCGAGCCGAAGATCACGCCGTCATCGGTCTCGTAGTAGTAGAACGGCTTGATGCCCATCCGGTCGCGGATCATGACCAGCCGCTCGATGCGGGCGTCCCAGATGGCGAACGCGTACATGCCGTTGAGGTGCTCGACGAGCTTTTCGCCCCACACCAGGTAGCCGCGCAGCACCACCTCGGTGTCGGAGTCGGTGTCGAAGCGCTGCCCGGACCGGCGCAGTTCCGTGCGGAGTTCGGTGAAGTTGTACGCCTCGCCGGAGTAGACCATGCTCACCGGGCCGTCGGGGGTCTCGACGGTCATGGGCTGGGTGCCGCCCGGCAGATCGATGACCGCGAGCCGCCGGTGCCCCAGGGCCGCGTGGGGTGAGAGCCAGACGCCCTCGGCGTCCGGGCCACGGCAGGACATGGTCTCGGTCATGGTGTCGAGGTCTTGCCTGTGCCCCGTCAGGTCACGCTGGTAAGAGACCCAGCCGGTGATTCCACACATAAGCGCCTCATTCCTCTAAGGAAAGTTGCCTCAGGAGACTGGTGCCCTATGCATGCGACAAGTTCACGGTCCGGGGAGCCCGGACCGTGTGGCATTTCTAACAAGTAAACTTGTGTTAATGGGAGGTTTCGGCGGCGACCTTGAGCGGCGGGGTGTCGCCGCGGAGCCCGACGGCCCCGTCGGTCAGGCCGGCGCCACCGCCGCCAGCCGGTGCACGTCCTTCGCCGTCCCCGTCACCCCGGACAGGAAGCCCTGGGCCCGCGGTGACGCGTGTTCCGTCAGCCAGGCCGGGTCGATGTCGCACACCGCGATGCGGACGCCCGTCCCGGCCAGCGCCAGCGGGAGGGTGTGGACGACCGTGGACGGGAAGCTGAGGATGGTCCGGCCGATCGGACCGCGGCGGGCGATCAGTTCCAGGGGGAGGTCGGGGCGGACGATCTCCAGGCCGGTCTCGGTCGCGAGGCGGTGGAGTTTCTCCGTGCTCTCGCGGCGGTGCGCGAAGTAGCGGTCGGCGCCGTGTGCCCTGGCCAGGGCGTGTACGGCCGCCACGTACCGGTCGCCGTCCACGACGCCGGTCTCCACCAGCGACGTACCGACCATGTCGGCGCCCTTGGTGATGCGCGGCGGGCCGAAGCGGGCGCGGGTCCAGCCGAAGTCGTTGGCGGTGACGGTGACGCCGTCGGGGGCCTCCTCGACCGGCATGGAGGAGAACACCTCCACCCGGCGGCCGGCGCTCGGCGTCAGCCGGCGCCGGGCCGAGGAGGAGACCGGGGCGAACAGCAGGTCGCGCGGGCCCGGCCGGCCGCCCTTGCGGTGCCAGCGCACCAGCCGTTCACCGCGCGCGAGCTGGGCGACGAACTCCATCGTCGCCGTGCCGTCGTCGACCACCACCAGATCCCGGGCCCGGGTGATGGTCAGCAGCAGCTGTACGTAGCGGGAGAACGGGTCCCCCATGACGATCCGGTCCGCCCGGCGCAGCGGACCGGCGAGTGAGCCGATGGTGTGGAAGGGCGCGGTCGTCCCGCCCCGCGCCTCCTCCCAGCGCACCTCGTACCCCTCGTCCCGGGCCAGGTCGGCCATGCGCCGCAGCTGACCGCGGGTCATCGGGTCGGTCGGGGACAGCACGACGACCGTGAGGTCCGGGCCGGTCCTCGGTGCGTCGCCGGACGCCGTGCGCCGCAGCTGCGGCGGCACGGACGGGCCGGGCGCGGCCGGCGCCGCGCCGGCCGCCTGGGCCCCGGGCACTGTGCCCAGGGCGTGGGTGTGCGCCCACTCCAGTACGTTCAGCAGCTGTACCGGGCTCTCCACGAAGGCGAGCGTGCTCAGGCTGGGGCCGGCGTTACCGGCGCGGCGGTTCATCGGCGTACGACCGTCCCGTGAGGCGTTCGGCAGGCGTCCAAGGCGGACTCGGGTGCAATCGGTGTCAGACCTGGACCGGCTCGCCCGCCGCCGCGGCGATCTCCGCCTCGGCGACGGCACCGGCGACCCGGCGCAGCTTCTTCATCGGGCCCAGCTCGGAGTCGTAGACCTTCTTGACGCCGTCGCCGAGCGAGGCCTCGATGATCCGGATGTCGCGGACCAGGCGCGTCAGGCCCTGGGGCTCGACGGAGGCGGCCTGGTCGGAACCCCACATGGCGCGGTCGAGGGTGATGTGGCGCTCGACGAAGGTGGCACCGAGGGCGACGGCGGCGAGCGTGGTCTGCAGGCCGGTCTCGTGGCCGGAGTAGCCGATCGGGACGTTCGGGTACTCCTGCTGCAGCGTGTTGATCACGCGCAGGTTCAGCTCCTCGGCCTTGGCCGGGTAGGTGGAGGTGGCGTGGCACAGGAGGATGTTGTCCGAGCCCAGGACCTCGACCGCGTGGCGGATCTGCTTCGGGGTGGACATGCCGGTGGAGAGGATGACCGTGCGGCCGGTGGCGCGCAGGGCGCGCAGCAGCTCGTCGTCCGTGAGGGAGGCGGAGGCGACCTTGTGGGCCGGGACGTCGAACTTCTCCAGGAAGGCGACGGCCTCGGTGTCCCACGGGGACGCGAACCAGTCGATCCCCTTCTCCTTGCAGTACTCGTCGATCTTGCGGTAGTCGTCCTCACCGAACTCCACGCGGTGGCGGTAGTCGATGTAGGTCATCCGGCCCCAGGGCGTGTCGCGCTCGATGTCCCACTGGTCGCGCGGCGTGCAGATCTCCGGGGTGCGCTTCTGGAACTTCACGGCGTCGCAGCCGGCCTCGGCGGCGGCGTCGATCAGCTTGAAGGCGTTGTCCAGGTCGCCGTTGTGGTTGATGCCGATCTCGCCGGTGACGTAGACGGGGCGGCCGGGGCCGGCCTCACGCGAACCGAAGGCGCGGATGCGGGAGTTGGTGGTCATCAGGGGTCCTTACTTGGTGAGGGAATCGAGAGAGGGGCCGAGGATCCAGCTGGCGATCTCTCGGATGGCACCGTCGCCGCCGGGGACGGTGGTGACCGCGCGGGCGGCGTCGCGGACGACCTCGTGGGCGCTCGCGACCGCCACGGGCCAGCCCACGAGGGCGAAGCAGGGGAGATCATTGACGTCGTTGCCGACGTAGAGCACGCGCTGTGGCGCGATGCCCTGTTCCTCGCACCACTGCTTGAGGGCGAGGTCCTTGCGGTCGATGCCGTGCAGCACCGGGAGCTGGAGCTTGCGGGCCCGGGCGGCGACGACCGGGTTCTGCTCCGAGGACAGGATCAGCATCTTCAGGCCGCTCTTGCGCAGCGCGGCGATGCCGAGTCCGTCGCCGCGGTGCACGGTGACGAATTCCCGTCCGTCGGCGTCGATCAGCACCCGGTCGTCGGTCTGGGTGCCGTCGAAGTCGAGGACGACCGCGTCGATGTCGTCGGCCGCAGGGAGAGCGGCGGCACACTCCACCGCGTCGGCCGGGTCGTCGGCCCGGGCGGCGTCCGCGTCGAACAGCGGGGCCAGGGCGCGGGCCCGGGCGAGGTCGTGCGGGTCGTCGATCTCCAGGACCCGGGCCGGGTCGGTGCGCACCAGCTCGGTGTTGCCGAAGAAGCGGTGGTTGTGCTTGCGGAACCCGGCGGCGTCCATGGCGTAGGCGGCGCCGGTCTCCAGCAGGTCCTGGGGACGGTCCTGGCGGCGCGGCCGGAACGACTTGTCGTGGTTGACGCCGTACCCGCCCTGGGTGGCGGTGGAGTGGGTGACGCGGGTGGTGCCGCCGCCGGCGGCCTGCTCGCGGGCGGACTCCACGGCGACCGGGTCGTCGCCCGCGTCCCGCCAGACGAAGCCGTGGAAGTGGGCCACGGTCAGCGCGGTGTCGGCGCCGTTCTCGACGACGGCACCCGCGACCCCGTCCAGGTCCTCGCGGGTCAGGAAGGGGCTGGTGCACTGCACGAGCAGGACGACGTCCACGTTCGCGTCGTGCCGGGCCTCGTGGGCGTCCATGGCGTGCAGCACGGCGGCCTCGGAGGTCGCGGTGTCACCGGCGATGGCGGCGGGCCGCAGCACGACCTCCGCGCCGGCCTGCCGCGCGGCCTCGGCGATGGCCTCGTCGTCGGTGGAGACGACGACGTCGGTGACCAGCCGGGCGCCCCGGCACGCGCGCACCGCGCGGGCCACCAGGGGCACGCCGCCGACGGGCGCGAGGTTCTTGGCGGGCACACCCTTGGAGCCGCCGCGCGCGGGGATCACGGCGAGCACCCGGCGTGCGGAAGCACCTCGGCCCGCTTCGGAGTTGGACATGGGCTCTCCTCCTTGACGCGGGATCCGGTCGCTCACAGCTCTCCCATTCGTCGGATCACAGGTGCCACCCGCTGGACGCCGTGCCGGTAGGCGCCGCGTGCCGCCCTGCGGACGATCTGGCGGACGGGTCCCGGTGCCTTGTCGGCGGCGGGTGCGCCGGGCAGCGGGGTGCCGTCCGGGCCGAGGTGGTGGCGGGCGAGGATCCCCGGCAGATAGCCGGGCGCGGTCTCGGTCGTGTAGTAGGGGTTGAGGCGCGGCAGGCCGCCGGGCCGGTCCAGCAGCCGGGCGATGCGCTGCCGGGCGGAGTCGAAGGCCGTGCCGTACGAACCGTCGGCGGCGACGCCCTGCCGGGCCAGCCACCCGGGCTCGGGCTCGGGGCGGTGCCCGGCGTCCAGCTGGTCCCAGGAGGCGAGGCATCCCGATCCGACGAAGTGGTGGTTGCCGAGCACCTCGCGGACCCCGAGGTCGGTCAGGACGACCGTGGGGATCCGCCGGTGCAGGGCCTCCAGCGCGGCCGTCGAGCTGATGGTGACCATCAGGTCGGTGCGGTCGAGCACCTCGCCCATGTGCCCGTACACCAGCTGGAAGTTGGCGGGCAGCTCCCGGCTCTGCGCCAGCTTCTGGTAGGGCAGTTCCTCGATGTGCGTGGTGTGCTCGCCGGGCCGGGAGCGCAGCTTCAGCAGCACCTCGCGGTCGGGGAACGCCTGCGCGTGCCGGATCAGCCGGTCGAGCAGGTACGTACGGTCCTTGCGGCTGTCCGGGACCGAGGGCTGGGCCGCGAACACGACGGTGTAGGGCCGGCCGCCCGGCTCACCGGCGGGCGCGGGTTCGCCGGCGTAGGGGGTGCCGCCGAGGAACGGCAGGGCCACCTCGGTCACGCTGGAGGAGTCGGCGCCCACGCCCTCGTACACGGCGCGGAACCGGTCCGCGTCCTGGCGGGAGTTGGCGAGGACCAGGTCCGCGCCGTGCCGCAGCAGCAGACCGTCGGCCAGTTTCTCGTAGACGACGCCGACGTAGCCGGTGACGACGACGGGCCGGTCGGTGCGGTCCTCCCACGCCTTCTTCAGACCGTGCATGATGGCCTGTACGCCGCCGCCGACGAGGGCGAGCACGAGGACGTCGTACGACTCCTGGTCCATGGCGCGCAGGAACTCGACGGCGGTCACCTCGCGCAGCGAGTCGGCGTGCACGCCGACCTCTCTGAGCTGGCGGGCGGTGGGGGTGGCACGGCCGCGCAGGAGGTAGCCGTCGAGCTGGATGCCCGATCCGTCGGGTTCGGCGGGATGCCCGGCGATGCGGGTCGCGGTGAGCGCGCCCCACTTCCACCGGGTGTCGGAATCCGCGAGGACGGCGACCCGCAGGGAGTTCGTTGCACTTACTGGCACACCGAAGAAGCTAGGAAGCCATTCCTAGCTTCCGCCCAACCCGAATACAACAAAGGGTTAACAGCATGTCGCCGAATGGCGAATCAGCCCGGGATCCCACGGCAAAAAACCACGGTTCACGGCTTCGACACATGTCGTTCACCTGATATCAAGGCAGCCGTCAAGACGAATGACGGGGCTCCCCCTAACGTCGATGACGTGGTCAAGCTCTCCGTCATCGTGCCGTTCTACAACGTCCAGCAATACGTGCCGGACACGCTCAGAAGCCTGCGTGCGAACGCCCGTGAAGACTTCGAGTTCATCCTCGTCGACGACCGCTCCACCGACGGGACTCCGGAGCTCCTCGCGCGCGCGGAGCACGAACTGCCAGGCTCTGTACATGTCAGACACGAGAAGAACGGGGGACTGGCGACCGCGCGCAACACCGGAATCGACCGGGCGCGCGGCGAATACCTGACCTTCCTGGACGGCGACGACTGGCTCGCCCCGGGCTACTACCCGCAGTTGGTCGCCGCCATGGACGAGCTGGCCTGCGACTTCCTGCGCACCGACCACGTACAGTGCACGGCGCGGGCGCGGGTGGTGCACCGGGTGCCGCACGGCCGCCGGAACCGCGTGATGAAGCCGCGCGACGCGATCCTGCCCGCCGACCGCACCACCTCGGTCGACTACGCGTACGCCTGGGCGGGGATCTACCACCGCCGGCTGGTGGACCGCGGACTGCTGCACTTCACCGACGGGCTGCGCACGGCCGAGGACCGGCCGTGGATCTGGAAGCTGCACCGGGAGGCGGATTCGTTCGCCGCGGTGAACCTGCTCGGCACCTTCTACCGGCGCGGGGTCGCCTCGTCGCTCACCCAGATCGGTGACGTCCGGCAGCTCGATTTCATTCGAGCATTCGATCAGGTCATCGAAGAAACCGCCCAGGACCCCCAGGCGGACGAACTGCTGCCGAAGGCCGTCCGGACTTACTGCGCCATCATTTCCCATCATCTGGGATCCATCGAAAGGTTCGAGCCCCCGGTGGCGAAGAAGCTGAAATCACTGAGCGCCGCGGCGTTGCGGCGCATGCCGCAGGCCGTCCTGGACGAGGCCCTGGACTCGATGGACCTCCAGCGCGCCACGAAGCTGCGCCGGCTGCGCCGCCGCCCCGCGCCGTCGGGGGTCGCCGCGTGACCACGCAGATCTTCCAGGCGTCGACGCTGTACGGCATGGCGACGCTGGCCGCCGCCCTCGACTCCGGTTCGTTCCGCCCCGCCGACCGGCGCATCCTGCTGGTCTGCAACAACGCGACGACGCCCGAGACGACGCCGGGCCCGGACGAGATGCCGGGCTTCGAGCGGCTGCGGGAGCGCTTCGACGACGTCATCTCGTACAACGAGACGATCTTCCCCTTCCACCCGGGCGGCTGGCTCCCGCGGCCGGAGGACCTCCCGCTGTGGGAACGCTTCCTGCGGCTGGCCTGGGACCTCGGCGACGACGAGGTCGAGCTGGCCGTCGAGTCGATCCAGGTCAACCCGTCGCTCGGCATCGCGCAGATCTTCACCGGCGCCGCCGTCACCGTCTACGCGGACGGCCTGATGAGCTACGGCCCCACCCGCAACAAGATCGACCCGCTGGTCGGCACCCGGGTGGACCGGCTGCTCCACCTCGATCTGGTGCCGGGCCTGACGCCGCTGCTGCTCACCGAGTTCGGCGTGGCACCGGAGATCGTCCCGACCACCGCGTTCACCAAGGTGCTGGCGGAACTGTCCGGCAGCGGTGACAGCCTGCCGGACATCGACGAGCCCGCCCTGCTGCTCGGCCAGTACCTGTCGGCGCTGGGCATCCTCAGCACCGAGCAGGAGGAGGACCTCCACGTACGGATGCTGAAGGGGGCCGTCGACCTCGGCCACCAGCGGATCGTGTTCAAGCCGCACCCCACCGCCCCGGCCCGCTTCGCCCGCACCCTGGAGCAGGAGGCCGAACGGCTCGGCGCCGACCTCACCGTCGTCGACACACCGGTCCTGGCGGAGGTGCTGTACCAGCGGATGCGCCCGGCCCTGGTCGTCGGCTGCTTCTCCACGGCACTGCTGACCGCGTCCGCGCTGTACGGACTGCCGACCGCCCGGGTGGGCACCGACATCCTGCTGGACCGGCTGTCCCCGTTCGAGAACAGCAACCGCATCCCGGTCACCGTCGTCGACGCGCTGCTGCCCGAGCTGACGGACCGGGCCGCGGTCACCGAGCAGCGGCCCGGCACGGACGCGGCGGCCCTCGGCGAACTGGTCCGGGCGGTGGGCTTCACCATGCAGCCGAAGATCTACCCGCGGCTGCGCCCTCAGGCCGAGAGCTATCTCGCCAAGCACCTGAGCCCGCACACGCTGCGCTACTTCAAGCGCAAGCGGCTGACCTCGCTCGGCCTGCCCGGCGGGATCCCGGCCCAGCTGTCGTTCATCCCGCGCAACGCCACCGTGCGCCGGGTGGCCCGGCGGGCGCGGGCGCTGAAGAGGGCCGTCAAGCGTTAAGACCGGACATAATCCATATAACTTAACAAAAGCAACTGAAGCCCTTGGGGTAGCACGGAGTGAACCGCGCCACTACCCCAAGGGCTTCTCTCTACCCGTATACCTAACGAGTCATTGCCCAGAGTTCACCTGGGGTTCCCCATTGGTTAGACATGGAACGGCAGATGGTCGTATTTCCTTAAGACACATGAAGGTTCGGTCGGCCCACGGCCACACACGGGGCGGACCCGATTGAAGGATTGATTACGTCCATGCGCATCGCTGTGTTCGTCGAGAACCGCAACGGCGTCGGCCTCGCCGCACAGATCATGAACGCACCGGAGGCCCACGCCCACTCGTTCCACCTGGTCACCGCCGACCGGGACGGGGACGTCGCCGGCTGGATCGAGCAGGAGGCGGCAGCCCGCTTCGACGACCTGAAGGTGCACAACCTGTTCCAGGTGGACGAGGCGCTCAGCGGCGCCGAGTTCCTGGAGGAGGTGGGCCACCGCATCCACGCCTTCACCGACCGGGAGCGCATCGACCGGCTGGTGTTCTTCAACGACCAGTCGCAGCGGGGCCGCCGGGTGGCCGGCGAGCTGGGCCGCTCCCTGCCGCTGATCCTCGTCCAGGACGGGCATCTGGACTTCCACTTCAAGAAGACGGACGCCGGCCTGCGCGACCAGAACTGGTACTACGGTTCGTCCTCACCGGCCGCCGTCTGCGTATGGGGACCGGCGACGGCGCACCACATCATGTTCCGCCAGGCGGACGCCGACGCGCCCGTCCACATCACCGGGGCGCTCGGCCACAGCGACGACCCCCAACTGCTCAGGGCGGCCCGCTCCACCACCCACCGGCACGCCAAGCGCCCCGGTGAGCCGCTGCGCATGGTCATCCTCGACCAGCCGCTCAGCGACCAGAAAAAGCTCTCCCGGGGCGACCACCGGCAGCAGCTCACCGAGCTGTGCGAGGCGCTCACCGCCTTCGGCGAGGTGGAGATCAAGCCGCACCCCTCCACGCTCCGCGGCCACCTGGAGTGGCTCCAGAAGCTGCCGGACGTCACCGTGCTCGACGAGAGCGCGCTGCTGGAGGCGGAGACCCTCGACGGGTACGACCTCGCGATCACCTTCTTCTCCACCACCTACCTGCAGACCCTGCGGGCGGGCACGCCGCTGATCCTGTTCAGCCCGCCGCCGATGAACATCGTCTTCCCGACGGTCAACCACCCGCTGCTGCGCAACGTCGGCACGGTCGGCGAGCTCGTCGACGTCGCCGCCGACCTCCAGCGCTCGGGCAAGTTCACCGCCAACGTGCACGGCGAGCCGGTCGAGCACTTCCTCACCTTCCACGAGGACGTGCCCTCCCGCGTCCTGCGCCGCATCGAGGAGGCCGAGGTTCCGGTCGAGCGGCCCGCGCCCCGGTGGTCGGCACCGGGCGAGGGACCGCAGGCCCACCTGTCGCGCGCCGAACGCGCCCTGCGCGCCGTCGAGGGCCGGCTGAACCGGCCGCGCTCACTGGCCATCCTCGGCCTGGGCTTCTCCTACGTCACCGGCGTGGCGATCCCCGTGCTCACCTACACCCAGGCGCTGCTGGCCCAGAGCCCGGTCGACATCCGCTACTTCGACCTCGGGGTCTACTCACGGACCGAGGACGTCCTGGCCGACCTGGAGGGCGCCGAGGTCGTCCTGATCAACAGCCTCGCCCCGTTCTGGCGTTCGCCGCTGGCCAACGAGCTGACGGAGGCGCTGCACGCCCTGGGCCGCACCGTGGTGCTGTACGCCCACGAGACCGAGTACGTCATGAACTTCGAGGGCGAACAGCACGCGCTGCGGCACGCCGAGATGCTCAAGGTGCTGCCCAAGATCAAGGTGCTGTGCGTCTCCACCTCCCAGGCCGACATGTTCCGGCAGCTCGGCGTGAGCGACCCGGTCGTCGTCTACAACACGGTGCCGCTCGACACCCACCGCGCCCGCGCCCGGCGGACCCCCGGCGAGCGCCCGCGGATCGTGATGGTCGGCTCGATGCAGGACCGCAAGGGCCTCGACCTGTTCTCGCGGGTCGCGGAGCTGGCGTACGCGCAGGGCCTGCCGTGGCGCTTCGCCTGGATCGGCCACAAGACCTGGCGGATCGGCCCCTCCACCCTGCTGTCGGACCGCGTCGAGTGGATGGGGGCGCTCTCCCGGGACCGGGTGCGCGAGGAGCTCGCCGCCTCGGACGTCTTCTTCCTCTCCAGCGTGGACGACCCGATGCCGCTGTCGGTGGTCGAGGCGGTGCAGCAGCGGCTGCGTGCCGTCACCTACCACCGGGTGGGCTCCCGCGAGGTGCTGGAAGGGGTGCCCGGCTACCACTCCTTCGCCGAGTACACGCCCGAAGCCGCGCTGGACGCGCTGCGCAAGGTGCTCGACGAGGAGGTGTCGGAGCAGGAGTACCAGGACGTCGAGGAACTGTTCGACATCTCCGCCTTCACCGCCCGGATGACCACGGCACTGGGCCTCGCCGGCCCCGAGGACGCGGTGCGCGGCCGCACCGCCGGCGGTGACGGGCAGGAGCCGGACGGTGAGACCGTCTACGGCGAGGGGCCGTTCGCCGCGGTGCTCTCCCGGCACGGCAAGTACCTCGCCGAGGACTTCACCCGGCACCTCACCTCGGGCAAGCACGACGACGCGCTCCGCGTGGGCACGGAGATCCTGCGCCGCCGGCAGCCGGTGGACGTGCTCATCGGCATGGCCGAGATACGGGCCGGGCGCGGTGAGGTCGACGAGGCGCACCGGCTGCTGTCCGCGGCCGCGATCGCGGGCGGCGACCGGGCCCGGGTCTGGTCGGAGATCTCCCGCGTGGCGGGCGGGCTCGGCCACCGCGGGAAGGCGATACGGCAGCTCGCCCGCAAGGAGTCGATCCGGATCGACCTCGCCAACCGCTCCGCGCGGCTGCTGAAGTCCGACTGAGCCGAACGCGTCACGGGGCCGGCGGCCGAGCCGCCGCCGGCCCCGGCGCGGAACCCACCGGTCGACCGGGCGATTCCCCCAGCTGCGGGGTGGGCAACTGAGGCATCCCGGGGATATCGGGACAGAACACCGCAATGAACCCCGCGGATCCGGGTAAGCGTGCGGGACCATGCGAGCGACGACATCCCCCACCCGTGCCTCCGTTCCCTCTCCTCCCCCGCCCGCCGCACATCGCGCCCCGCCTCCCGGCCCCGGCCGCCGCGGGGGCCGGCTGCTCGCCCTGGACGGGCTGCGGCTGCTGGCCGCGCTGATGGTCTGCCTCTACCACTTCGCCGGCCGCGGCGGCGACATCTCCCGCTCCTGGGGCCAGACACCGGCCCGGATCTTCCCGGACCTGTCCCAGGCGGCCGTCTACGGCTGTATCGGCGTGCAGTTCTTCTTCGTCATCAGCGGCTTCGTGATCTGCATGAGCAGTTGGGGCCGCAGCCCCGGCGACTTCCTCCGGTCCCGCGTCGCCCGCCTCTACCCCGCCTACTGGGTGGCCGTGCTCCTGGTCACCGCCGCCGCGTTCGCCCTGCCGGTCGTCCTGCACCCGCTGCGCCTCGACCAGATCCTGGTCAACCTGACGATGTTCCAGCAGCCGTTGGGCGTGCCGAGGGTGCTGGGGGTGTGCTGGACGCTCTGGGTCGAGGTCCGGTTCTACGCCCTGTTCGCGGTGTGCGTAGTACTGCGGGGCGTCACCTACCGCCGGGTGGTGCTGTTCTGCTACGTGTGGACGCTGGCCGCGGTGATCTGCAAGAACGCCGGCACCCCGCTGACCGCGCAGGTGGTCATGCCCGAGCACGCACCGTTCTTCGTCGGCGGGCTCGCGCTCTATCTGGTCCACCGCTTCGGCCACAGCCCGACCCTGTGGGGCCTCGTCGGCGTCTCCTGGCTGCTCGGCCAGGAGTCCGTCACGACCGGGCTGTGGCGGCCGGGCGCCACCGGCGACTTCCACCGCGACCCGTACGTCATCCTGCTGCTGGTGACGCTGGCCTTCGGCGCCGTGGCGGCCGTGGCGCTGGGCTGGACGCGGTGGGCCTGCCGACCCTGGCTGGCCGCGGCCGGCGCGCTGACGTACCCCTTCTACCTGGTCCACGAGCACCTGGGCTGGTTCGTCATCCGGGTGCTGCACCGGGGGCTCGGCCTGCCGCCGTGGCCGACGCTCGCGGTCACCGTGCTCGGGCTGCTGGGCCTGGCCTGGCTGATCCACCGCTTCGTGGAGCGACCGCTCGGCCCGCGGCTGAAACGGGGCGGCGGACCGTGGGGCCACGGCGCCCTGCCCGGCGGCGGGCCGGACGCCGGTGCCCCCGGGGAGGGGACGGGGCTCGTCGGTCGGCATGCACGCTCGATAACTTGACATCGTTAAGGACGCATCGTGGGCTACGGAATGCGGGTCGGCGAACAAACGATGTTCGACTCGGCCGAACCGACCGCGGACGCGCCGTACGCACAGCCGTGGATGGTGCCCCAGTGGCGCACCCAGGAAATCCTGGCCGCACGGCTGGCGGAGCTGGGCGGGCGGGTGGTGTTCGGCCGCCGGGCGGTGGGCCTTGAGCAGGACCCGGACGGGGTGACCGTGCACTTCGCCGACGGCTCGCCGATCCGCGCGCGCTACGCGGTCGGCGCCGACGGCGGGCGCTCGGCGGTGCGCCGGGCGCTGGGCACCGGCATGACCGGCGAGACCGTCGACCCGGACCCCGCCCTGGTCGCCGACCTCCGGATCACCGGCCTCGACCGCGACCACTGGCACGTCTTCCCGCCGGGCGAGGAGGGAGGCGGCTTCCTGGCGCTCTGCCCGCTCGCGGGCACGGACGAGTTCCAGCTGATCGCCCGGATCCCCGCGGGCGCGGCCCCCGACCTCACCCCGGACGGGATCCGCGCCGTGGTCGCCGACCGCTCCCACCTCGCCGCCGCGGACGTGACGGAGGTGGGCTGGGCCTCGGTCTTCCAACCGCGGGCAGCGCTCGCGGACCGGTTCCGCTCGGGCCGCGTCCTCCTCGCGGGCGACGCGGCGCACGTCCACTCGCCGGCGGGCGGCCAGGGCCTCAACACCAGCGTCCAGGACGCCTACAACCTCGGCTGGAAACTGGGTGCGGTGCTGACCGCGGACGCGCCGGAGTCCCTGCTCGCCACCTACGAGGAGGAGCGGCGGGCGGTCGCCGCGGCCATGCTGGGCCTGTCCACCGCCGTGCACCGCGGCGAGGTCCGGCGCGGTGCGGCGACGCAGCAGCTCGGGCTCGGCTACCGGGACTCGTCACTGACCGCGGAGACCCGGCCGGCCGTGACCGGGGTACGGGCCGGCGACCGTGCGCCGGACGGGACGGTGGACGGCGTGCGCCTCTTCGACGCGTTCCGGGGCCCGCACTGGACACTGCTGGGCACCGACGCACCCGGGACGGTCCGCTCTCCCGGGTTCCCCGGGCTGCGGACCGTCCCCGGCCCGGCCCCCGCACCGTACGGCCCCGGCCTGTTCCTGGTCCGTCCGGACGGTTACGTCGGCTGGGCAGGGGACACGACCGCGGGACTCCCCGGGTACCTGGCGCGATACCGCAGGTCAGAATAGGTCCTGGGGCACATGGACCCCCCACACCTCCCGCAGTGCGCCGCACACCTCGCCCACCGTCGCGCGGGCCCGCAGGGCCTCCTTCATCGGGTAGAGGACGTTGTCGTCCTTCCCGGCGCCGCCGGCCGCCTTGCGCAGCGCGGCCAGTGCCGAGTCCACCGCGGCCCGGTCCCGTCCGGCCCGCAGCGCGGCCAGCCGCTCGGCCTGGCGGGCCTCGATGGCCGGGTCGACGCGCAGCGGTTCGTAGGGTTCCTCCTCGTCGAGCCGGAAGCGGTTGACACCGACCACGACCCGCTCGCCCGCGTCGGTCTCCTGGGCGATGCGGTAGGCGTTGCGCTCGATCTCCGCCTTCTGGAAGCCGTGCTCGATCGCCCCCACCGCGCCGCCCAGGTCCTCGACCCGGCGCATCAGGTCGAGCGCGGCGGCCTCCACGTCGTCCGTCAGCCGCTCCACGGCGTACGACCCGGCGAAGGGGTCGACCGTCGCCGTCACGTCCGTCTCGTGCGCCAGGACCTGCTGGGTGCGCAGGGCGAGGCGGGCGCTCTTGTCCGTGGGCAGGGCGATGGCCTCGTCGAAGGAGTTGGTGTGCAGCGACTGGGTGCCGCCCAGCACCGCGCCCAGCGCCTGCACGGCGACCCGGACCAGGTTCACCTCCGGCTGCTGCGCCGTCAGCTGCACTCCGGCCGTCTGGGTGTGGAACCGCAGCATCAGGGACTTCGGGTCCCGCGCGCCGAACTCCTCGCGCATCACCCGCGCCCAGATCCGGCGCGCGGCACGGAACTTGGCGACCTCCTCCAGGAGCGTCGTACGGGCGACGAAGAAGAACGACAGCCGGGGGGCGAAGTCGTCGACGTCCATGCCCGCCGCCACCGCGGTCCGCACGTACTCGATGCCGTCCGCCAGGGTGAAGGCGATCTCCTGCGCGGGCGACGCGCCCGCCTCGGCCATGTGGTAGCCCGAGATCGAGATGGTGTTCCACTTCGGCAGCTCGGCGCGGCAGTAGCGGAAGATGTCCGCGGTCAGCCGCAGGGACGGCCCCGGCGGGAAGATGTAGGTGCCCCGCGCGATGTACTCCTTGAGTACGTCGTTCTGGATGGTGCCGGTCAGCCGGTCGGCGGGCACGCCCTGCTCCTCCGCCACCAGTTGGTACAGCAGCAACAGCAGCGCCGCCGGGGCGTTGATCGTCATCGAGGTGGAGACGTCGCCGAGCGGGATGCCGTCGAACAGCACCCGCATGTCCTCGATCGAGTCGACGGCGACCCCCACCTTGCCGACCTCGCCGTGCGCGATCGGGGCATCGGAGTCGTGGCCCATCTGGGTGGGCAGGTCGAAGGCGACGGACAGGCCCGTGGTGCCGTGCGCGATCAGCTGCCGGTAGCGCGCGTTGGACTCGGCGGCCGTGCCGAAGCCGGCGTACTGGCGCATCGTCCAGGGGCGGCCGGTGTACATCGTCGGGTACACGCCCCGGGTGAAGGGGTACCCGCCCGGCTCGCCCAGCTGCTCCGCCGGGTCCCAGCCGCGCAGTGCGTCCGGCCCGTAGACCGGCTCGATGGGCAGTCCGGACTCCGACTCACGCGCCATGGTGGTGCCTCCGCGGTACGTCTGTACGCCGATGTACACCGACTGCTTCCCGCCGGCCGGCTACTCCCCACCATGCCCCGTAGTTCGGCGGCGGTCACGCTGGGAAGCATCATGGGCATGAGGTACACGGGGATCGACCGGATCGCTCGACGGCCCGCCGCCGCACTCGCCTCGGCCGCCGCGCTCACCGTGCTCGCCACGCTGTGCGGATGCACCGTGCAGCCCACGGCGGCCGACGGGAAGAACCGCTCGCCGGTGCACATCCG
The DNA here is from genome assembly GCF_042871185.1 of Streptomyces sp. NPDC006012. Lineage (NCBI taxonomy): Bacteria > Bacillati > Actinomycetota > Actinomycetes > Kitasatosporales > Streptomycetaceae > Streptomyces > Streptomyces sp. NPDC006012. Next base: position 415,536 of record NZ_JBIAIE010000003.1, on the reverse strand, counting down.
GCTGCCGAGCGCCCGCCCGTCCGCCACGCCCGCGTCCGGCGGCGGCCCGGCGAAGGCCACGCCCGCGCCCGCGGCACCGTCCGCTCCCGCGCCGGCGCGCACCACCGCGTCACCGTCCGCCCCCGCGCCACCGCCGCCCGCCGCGCCGCCGCGCGTCCTGTGGTCCCGCGGGAACACCGGCCCGGACGTGCGCGAACTCCAGGCCCGGCTGCGCCAGGTCGGCTGGCTGTTCGACGGGCCGACGGGGACGTACGACGGTCCGACGGAGGAGGCCGTCAAAGGCTTCCAGGGCAAGCGCGGCCTGCCGCCGACCGGACGGACGGACACCGTCACCTGGCAGCGGCTGCTCGGCATGACGCACGAGCCGGGCAAGTGGGAGCTGTACCTGATGGGCGGTCAGCCGGCCGCCGCGCCCGATCCGCGCTGCCTGACTGGCCGGGTGCTGTGCATCGACAAGACCAGCCGGACGCTGCGCTGGATGATCGACGGGCGCACGGTGTCGACGATGGCGGTGCGGTTCGGCGCGCAGTACACACCGACCCGGGAGGGCGTGTTCAAGGTCTACTGGAAGTCACGGCACCATGTGTCGACGCTCTACGACTCCCCCATGCCGTACGCCATGTTCTTCAGCGGCGGCCAGGCGGTGCACTACTCGGCCGACTTCGCCGCCCGAGGCTACGCGGGAGGCTCGCACGGCTGTGTCAACGTGCGCGACGAGAGGGCCGTGGCGGCGCTGTTCGCGCAGGTGCGGACGGGTGACAAGGTCGTCGTCTCCCGGTGAGGCGCGGGCGCCGGGCACGGAGCGAGGAACTGGCGCGCGGGCGGGACCGGGGGAACCTGTCCCGCCCGCGCCAGGTGCACGAGCCGTGGGTACGGGGGGAACCCCGGCTCGGTGCGACAGCCGATGACCAGTCGGCTCGTTCTGTACTGCGTCGCAGCGGCCGAAACTGTCACACCCGCCCCGGAAAAAGTTTCCCCGCGCCGTGCAGACGCAGGTCGGATGAGCGGAGGCGGGAGACTCGACCGAACCGGCCGAAGGGTCCGAACCAGCCGAGGTAGCCGAACCGGCCCGAGCGGGCGAACCGACCGAGGCGGCCGAAGCGCCGGGCGGGCGGCGGCGGAGCGGCTCAGAGCGCGGTGTACGTCGGGCTCGGCGTGGGTCCCGGCGACTGTGCGGGACGGTCCGTCGGCGCCGGGGTGGAGGAGGGCGGCAGGGTCCTCCAACCGTCGCCGTCGCCCTGGCCGTCGCCGCGGTGGTGCCCACGGCCCTCGCCCTCGCCGTCACTGCTGCCGTTGCCCCGGCTGTGGCCACGGCCCTCGCCCGTGTGGCCGCCGTCTCCCCCGCCCCGGCCGTCCCGGCCGCCTCGGTCACCCTGGCTGCCCCAGCCGCCCTGGTCTCCCTGGTCGTCCTGGTCGTCCTTGGTGCCGTTCTTGTCCTTGCCGCCGTGCTCGTCCTGGCCGTCCGCGCTCTCCGTGCGCACCTCGCCCGTGCGGCCGTCCTCCGTCTTCAGGAGGCTCTTGCAGTACGCCGGCACCCGCGCGGGGCCGCCCGCCGCCGCCACCAGCCGGCGCCCGCGGCCGGGACCCAGTTCCCTGCCGTCCTGGAGGTCACGGCAGGCGGAGGGCGCACCGCCCCAGGGTCCGGGGCCGGCGGAATCCTTGCCGCCCGGCGTGGCGGAATCCGGGCCGGACGTCCCGGAACCGATGGCGGGGCTGCGGCTCGGCGGGGCGCTCGGCGCCGGCGGACCCGACGGGGCGCCCCCGGTGGCGGGCACGGAGGGCGAGGGGAACAGGCCCTCGGGCGTTCCGGCGACCGAGACCGACGCGGCGGGCCCGGGGTCGCGGTCGCCGAAGGGCGTCGGCAGGACTCCGGTTCCGGCCGCCACCGCGACCCCGCCGACCGTGCCGACGACCAGCGCGGCGGCGAGCGCCAGCCGCACGGGGCGGGCCCGGCGGCGACGGGCGGGCGCACGGCCGGCGCCGGAGCCGAGACGGACCAGCCCCGCGTCGGACGGCGGGCGCGTCGCACCGGAGCGTCGCGCGTGCGAACCGTCCCGGTGCCCCACGGCGGCCGGCTCGGACGGCTGCTCCCGGGCCTTGCGGAAAGCGGCCAACGCACGCTCCTCGCCAGGGAGTTCGGCTTTGGCGGGGGTGCCATCGGCGGAGAGCTCGGCCAGCGTCCCGGCGAGTCGTTCGGCCTGGCCGCGGGCCGCCGCGTCGACGGTTTCGAGCGGCTCTCCGCGCAGCAGGCGTTCCGCCGTCTCCCGGTTCAGCCACTGGTACTGCTCGTCGGCCATCACATGTCCTTCTGCGTCCGCGAACGCGATTGCGTCACAGTGGCGGACGTCACCGTACGACCGCGTGGTTCTCGCTGGGCCGGCAGGGCGTCGAGCCGCCCGGCGGATTCCGGATCCGTGCCGAGCAGCTCCGCGAGCCGTTTCAGACCGCGGTGTGCGGCGGTGCGGACGGCGCCCGCGCGCTTGCCGAGCGTTTCGGCGGCGGTCCTGGCATCGAGTCCGACGACCACGCGCAGGACGACCGCCTCGGCCTGGTCCTGCGGGAGCTGCGCGATGAGGGAGAGGGCGCTTCCGGTGGCCAGGGCCTCGATGGCCTCGCCGGCCGTGTCGGACTCGGCGGCCCGGGCGGTGAGTTCGCTCTCGTCGCCGCCTATCACGGGGCGGCGGCCGCGCATGCGTATGTGGTCGAGGGCGCGGTTGCGGGCGATACGGGCGGCCCAGCCGCGGAACCGGTCCGCGTCCCCGCTGAAGCGTTCCAGGTCGCGGGCGATCTGCAACCACGCCTCGGACGCGACGTCCTCGGCGTCGGCATCACCGACCAGCGTCCGTACGTACCCGAGCAGCCGTGGCTGCACCGCGCGGTACACAGTCCGGAACGCGGTCTCGTCCCCGTCCTGTGCCGCACGCACCGCGGCGGTCAACTCCGCGTCGTCCCCCAGCACCCGTGGTGCCCTTCCTTGCGCGAACCGGCTCCGCTGACGCGGACGGGGTCGCACCGTCGTGGTTCCTCAATCGGTGGTTGCGGTGTTCGAGGCCGCAGCTGGATGCGGTGGTCATGCGCCCGCCGCGCCTCGGCGCGAAAGGCACGTTACGACCTGAAACTGCTCCCGTCCACGTCTGTACGGGTTGCAACGACCTCGTGATGCGGATCGGTGTGACAGAAAAAGCCCCCGCGGCGCTGAAGGAAGTACGGGCCGCCGCGCGGCCCGTGCCGCGCGACGGCCGGGGCCTCTCCTGTGGGGGGTGGCGGCCCCGGCCGTTGCCTCGGCAGCACCGCTGCGCCCCTGGGTTTCGCGCGAGTTCCGCGACCAGCGCGTGACCAGCGGGCCGGACGCCTCTCACCTGGTCCTGGTGTCAGCCGCCGTAGAGGGCGGGCAGGTCGATCAGGAGGAGGTCGTCACGACGGCCGGCCAGGTCGACCAGGTCGGGATAGAAGCCGTGCAGGGAGTACAGCGCCAGAGTGGTGGCAGCGGTGTCGTACCCCTGGTCCGCGAGCAGGGCACGGATGCGTTCCAGGCGTGCCAGGTCACCGGTTCCCCGGCGGGCGGCGGTCGCCTTGGCCTCGCCCAGCAGCGCGATCCTCGCGCGGGGAGCCTGCGGGCGCTCACCGGCGGCCAGGACGATGACGTCGACCTCGTGCCTGGTCCGGGCGGCCTGGTCGGCGACCTCGGTGGTACCGACCGGGCCGGGCAGTCCGCCGGGCAGCAGGGTGTGGGCGTACCGGCTGGTGAAGACGCGGGCCAGGTCCTCGAAGTGGGGTCCCAGGATCTTGGAGTTGAAGGTCGGGGTGGCCTGCTGCCACACCTGCTCGGCGAATCCCTGCTCCACGGCTGCGGCCTGCGGGAGGGTGATGAGCTGGTTGAAGCGGATGACGGGGTCAGCGAGGGTGATGACAGGGTGCCGGGAGCGGAGGAGGTCCTGTTCCCGGCGGATGTAGCCGGTGGATTCCAGCACTCCGAGCGGATGGGCGACGGCGTTGCGGCGGACGCTCCAGGGCGGCACCGATCTTGCTGGGGGTGGTGGCGCCCCGCGCGATCGCGGTGAGGATGTCGTAGTACAGCGTGTGCTGCGTGATCCCCGGGTCCTCGCGCAACAGGTACTCGGTCTCGGTACGGGAGTACACGGCCCGGCCGGGATCGAGCAGGGTGCGGGTGAGCCAGGTGCCGAAGCCGTCGTCCGGATGCGGCCGGCCCGCCACCGGCCGGTAGCCGGGGGCCCCGCCCAGGACCGCATGCACCTTCAGCGCGGTCAGCGGGTCGGCGATCTGCCAGAAGTCCCGGCTGTCACGGTAGTCGAAGGGACCCAGCCGTAGATCGAGCACGGCGCGTCCGCGCAGCGGCTTGGCCCCCGAGAGCAATTCGTGCATGACGCTCGTCGCGGAGCCGCACAGGACCAGCCGGGGACCCGGCCCGGCACCGGGCCGGGCACCCCGCTGCCGCTCGTCGTAGAGCTGTTGCAGCAGCCCGGGGATTTCGGGCGAGTGCTGGAGCAGGTACGGCAACTCGTCGATCACCAGGCTCCCGGTCGACGACGTCGTCGGGCTACGTCCAAGCTGCTGTCGGGCCAGGAGTGGCGGCCCAGGCCGCTGCCACGGCAGAGCACACCGTCCCGCGCGAGATCAGTCCTTCTCCTTGGGCTTCTCCTCAACCGCCTGTGTTCCCCCGGTCTGCTTCGGCTCGGGAGCCTGCGTCTCCTCGGCCGGCGGTGCATCGGCCCGCGGCTCCTCGGTCCGCGTGGCCGCCGCTTTCTCCGTCCCCGCCGCTTTCTCTGTTGCTGCCGACTTCTCCGTCGCCGCCAGTTGCCGGGCGCAGTAGGCCGGTACCTTCTCCGCGCCGCCCGCGGCCGTGACCAGGCGCTGCCATGCCGTCGAATCCAGCGCCTTTCCACGGTCCTTGACCTGCTCGTACGCCCGGCAGCGGGCCAGCAGGTCCGCGGCCGTGGCCGGGCGGTCCGGTTGGGTGTGATCCGCGGCGGAGCCCGTGGCCGTGGGCGCGGGGTGCGGGGCGGCCGGGCTCGTGGGCGGCGCCGCGGGCGGCCGGTCGCCGCTGCTCGTCGTGCCGCCGCCGTCCGCCGGGTGCACGGACGGCGCGGCGGGCCCGCGGTTCTCGTGCGCGGGCGACCCGGCCGAGGCGATGGCGGCGACGGCCAGACCGCCCAGCGCGATGCTCGCGAGCAACGCGGACAGCGACGCCCTGGCCGAGAGGCGGACGCGGCGCGGCCGGGAGAGCCGCCAGTCGTCGCGGCGCCGGGTCCGCGCCCGCTGCGCCCACGTGCCGCGGGCGGCACGGAACGCGGCGACGGCCCGCCGCTCGGCCTCCGCCCGGTCGCCACCGGCACCGTCCCGCCGGATCACCGTGCCGATCCGCTCCTCCAGCACCGCGTCCGGGCCTGCCTGCCACGGCCGGGGCGCGGCGCCGGCCGGGTGCGCATGCCGACGGCCGAACCGCCCGCCGTCACTGTGCCGTTCACCCATGTCCGTTCCCTGTCCCACCCGTCGCACCCGAGCCGAGCGCCGTCCGCCGCGGCCCGCCGGAGCCCCGGGCCCGCCGCCGTGGGCGCCCCGCGGCACGGCACCGCACGGCCTGCGGGGCACCCTGCCCCGTCGGCCTCCCCGGCTCCGTACGAGCCGCGCCCGGCGCCGTTCATATCGCATCCCCCAGCGTGCCGGTGCCCTCATCCGTCACACCGCCGTCCGCCGCCGGCCGGCCGGCCAGCTCACGGGCGAGACGTTTCAGCCCGCGGTACGCGGCCGTACGCACCGCGCCCGGCCGCTTGCCGAGGACACGTGCGGCGCCGGGGCCGTCCAGACCGACGACGACCCGCAGCAGCACGGCCTCGGCCTGGTCCCGCGGCAGCCCCCGGATCAGGGCGAGGGCATGCTCGGTGGAGATGGTCTCCAGCGCCTGGTCGTACGTGCTGTGCGGGCCGGGCAGGTCCAGTACGTCCTGTTCCAGCCCGGTGGCCCGGGGCCGTACCCGCTGCCTGCGCAGATGGTCGAGGGCCCGGTGCCGGGCGATGGTCGCGGTCCAGCCGCGGAACCCGGCGCCGTCGCCCTTGAACCGGCCGAGGTCCCGGGCGATCTCCAGCCAGGCGTCGGAGGCCACGTCCTCGGCGTCGTCGCCGACCAGTCCGCGCAGATAGCCGAGCAGCCCCGGCTGCACGATCCGGTAGGCCACGGCGAAGGCGGTCTCGTCGCCGTCCTGGGCCCGCGCGACCGCAGCGCCCAGTTCGCCGTCGTACGCCTGCGGGCGGCGGCGTTCCCCTCCCTGGCCCAAGAACCGTCCTCGTCCGTCCTCAGCCGTGCCCGTGCTCGTGCCGCCGCTCGTCCTCACAGCGCACGGCATCGTGCGACACGGCGACTCCCGTCCTCCATGGTGATCAGCGCCACGGCCGACAGATTTGTCACTGGGCACGGCGGACTCCGCCGCCCGCGGGCCGGCGGTGTTCAGCGCCTGCCCACCGACGCCGTCGCGTCCCGGCACAGCAGTCGCAGCGAGCCCTGCCCGTCGAAGCAGCGCCGTGCCTCGTCGACGGGGTCCCACAGCCGGCCGTCGAGCGTACGGATCCAGTGGTCGCCGCCGGTCGCCCACCACTCGGCGCCGGCCTGCCGGACGATCACCTCGCCGGCGTACGCGCCGAAGCCGCGCAGTACGTCCCGCACGGCGTCGTACGGCGCTCCCTCGCGCCGTATCTCGTCGATCATCCGGTCGACCCGCCACAGGCTCTGTGCCGAGTAGTCGAGCCGGACCCGCGCGCCCTCGCGCATCGTCGCCACCACGTCCGCCGCCCAACGCACGGGCTTGCCCGCCGCCTGCGGCCTGGTCTGCTGCTCTGCTGTCACCTGATGCGCTGTCACACAGTGAAAAGCGAGACGGGCACGGCTTTCGTCACCCGGATCCGCACCACCTCGCGCAACCGGCGCAGGACCGCTCCATCTCCCTCGCACGACGGCCGCACAGCGGCCACAGGACGCAGCGGTACGGGGGCGCCGCAGCTCCGTTCCAAAAGCGTCACGGGGACGCCACGCCGAGCAGATCCGGCCGGTGCCCCCAGTGACCCGTGTCCGTGCCCCGGGCCCGCGCCCGGTACCGCCTGCCCCGTACCTTCCCGGCCCGGCTCACCCCAGCCGGTTCGCCAGTTTCTGGAAGTCCGCCCAGGAGGCGGACGGTGTGCGCGGGTCCCACAGTTTCTGCACGGTGGCCCGCAGCGGCATCCGGATGCCGGCGGCCACCTGGTCCTGTGTCTGGGCGTTCGGGTCGTCGCACCACACGGCGAAGGAGCCGCCGAGGATCTGCGGGTCGAAGCGGGCGGGCACGGCGGTGGTGCCGCGCAGCACCCGCGGCGTCCACTGCTCGTAGATGCGCTGCCCGGTGGGGTAGACGAAGGTCTGCGGCTGGCCGAGGACGTAGTACATGAACTCGTCGTTGTAGTTGATGACCTTGCGTCCCTCGTCCAGATACTCCGTCGGCTTGCGGGCGCCGATCTCCTTGCCCGTCCAGTAGGCGACCTCCAGATCCCCCGCGGGCTGCACGGAGGTGCCCCGGTAGAAGCCGTCGTTCCAGGCCCGCATCGTGCGCTGATGGGCGCGGACGGTGTCGGCGCGGCCGCCCAGCCAGCCGGTCGCCAGGTCCTGGATGGTGCCGCCGGAGCCGTACGCCTTGCGGGCGGCGGAGGCCAGCTGCGGAAAGGAGGCAGCGGGATCGGACACCGCGAGCGCCTGGTACTCGTCGCCGCCGAGGTTCCAGTAGGGGCCCGGGAAGACGCCGGCGAACTCGTTGAGGAGGTCGTCCACGAGGCCGGCCGCGGCGGGCTTGGAGATGTCGATCGCGCCGCGCGTGACGACGCCCTGTGCGTTGCGCAGCTTCAGGTCGGGGTGGGCGGCGAGGACCGCGCCGAGGTGTCCGGGCGAGTCGATCTCGGGGACGATGTTGATGTGCCGGCCGGCCGCGAGGCCGGTGATCTTCTTGACCTGCGCCTGGGTGAGATGGTCCGCGGAGACGATCTCGGGGTGGGTCTTCGACTCGATCCGGAAGCCCTGGTCGTCGGAGAAGTGCAGCCCCAGCTCGTTGAACTTCAGGTCGCCCAGCTCGCGTATCCGGTCCTCTATCCAGGACTCGGTGAACGGCTTGCGGGCTATGTCCAGCATGAAGCCGCGCCGCTGCTCGGCGGGCTCGTCGCGCACGACGCCCTCCGGGGCCGTGCCGCCGCCGTGCACCTCCTGCTTGAGGGTGCGAGTGCCGTAGAAGACGCCCGTGTCGGCGGGGCCGCTGATGGTGACGCCGCCGCCACGCACGGTCATGGTGTACGACTCGGGGTTCGCCTTCTTGTCGCCGCTCAGCTCCAGCTTCACGTCCCCGGCCCGGGTGTCCTTCTGCTGCCCCGCGTAGTCCAGGCCCAGCTCGCCCGCGATCAGCCTGCCCTCGTCGGCCAGGGCGGGGTCGGTCACCACGACCCGGTCGCCGCCGGACGGGCGCCAGCCGGGGCCGTGCTCGGCGGTGTGCGAGCGCACGGCCGGTATGGTGCCGGGCGCCTGGGACAGCGGATAGGAACGGCTGGGGCTCGGGGTGGCCGAACCCGGGTCGCCCGAGGGCGGCGTTCCCGTGGTCCGTGCCGCCCCGGCGGGCGGCTTCCCGTCGTCCGCGAAGGCCCAGACGCCCAGTCCGGCGCCGAGCGCCACCGTGCAGACGAACGCTCCGCCGACCGCCGCGCGCCGCCGTCTGACCTGCCGCGCCGACTCGCGACGCCTGTGCTGATTCACCTCGCCAACGTAAAGCCGATATTGACGCGACGCGTCTACGAACGGTTCCCAAACTCTGCCGTCCGGGTGAAATTCGGGCATCCGTCGGACACGGCATGACCACTCTCGATAACGTGGCGACACACCCTTCACAGCATCCGCTGCCGCCCCACACGTGACGCGAGGACCCACGCTGCCTGCGCACCGTCTCCCGTACCCGTCCGGGTTCTCCGGCGGAGTGGCCATACCGGCGCTCCCCGAGCAGACCCGCATCCCGTCGTACCCCGGTCGGCTGGCCGGATTCAACGCCGCCACCGCCGACGAGGCCCGCGAGGCCCTTCTGTCCTGCCTGCGCAGCCCCCGCTGGGCCCAGCGGGTCGCCGCCCACCGCCCCTATCCCGACCTCGACGCGCTGATGGCCGCGGCGGACGAGGCGGCGTACGACCTGTCGCCGGCGGACCTGGCCCAGGCCCTGGCGGGCGAGACCCCGCAGCCCCTCCCGGAGGGCACCTACTCCGCCGCGCACACCGCTCTCAGCGCCGCGCACGCCGCCTACGAGGCCCGCTTCGGCCATGTCTTCCTCATCCACCTGGGCGGCATCCCGCCGGACGAGGCCCTGGACCGCACCCTCGAAGGCATCCGGTCCCGGCTGACGAACGACCCGGACGAGGAACGGGTGATCACGGCGGAACACCTGCGGCGCCTCGCGGGGGAACGTCTGGTGGAGCGGCTGAGGGCCGCGTGGAACTGGGGGTCCCCGCTGTTCGAGCGAGGCGGGGAACGCGGCGGAGCGGCCGGCCACGACGCACCCGCGCCCGGCCGCGCACCCGGGACCCCACCCCGGTAGCCGCACCTCCGGGGCGCCCTGAGACACCCCCGAGGACTCCGAGGCGCCTGCGACCCAACCCGCCGATGACCCGTCCATGCACGTTCGCGCACCGTTTTGATCACACCGGGAGGCCCCCCGCCGGGCACAGCAGGCACACCGCTACCATGCTGGGGGCCGGAGGACCGTACCCGGCCGGGCCCGACCGACACCGAAAAGCCGGCGCGGCCCTAGTCCCCGCTCCCGGAGGGTTCTTCCGTGCCGGCTGGAACGCTGTACCGCGGCCGGGAAGGAATGTGGTCCTGGGTGGCTCACCGAGTCACCGGCGTCCTCATCTTCTTCTTCCTGTTCGTTCACGTGCTGGACACCGCTCTCGTGCGTGTCTCCCCCGAGGACTACGACAAGGTCGTAGCCACGTACAAGACGCCGATCGTCGCGCTGCTGGAGTACGGCCTCGTCGCCGCCATCCTCTTCCACGCGCTCAACGGCCTGCGCGTCATCGCCGTCGACTTCTGGTCGAAGGGCCCGCGCTACCAGAAGCAGATGCTCTGGACGGTCGTAGGTGTCTGGGTCGTCCTGATGGCCGGTTCGGTCTACCCGGTGCTCGGCCACGCCGCTCGTGTCCTGTTCGGGAGCTGACGCCGATGTCCACCACTGAAACCACCGCATCCGGGATCGGCCCCGTCGAGGGCGAGTCCCTGTACGGCGTCGACCACCCCGCGCCGCTCATCGAGGCCCCGCGCCAGCGCACCAGGAAGACCCCCAAGTCCACCCGGGGCAACTTCGAACTGGTCGCCTGGCTGTTCATGCGCCTGTCCGGCATCGTGCTGGTCGTCCTGGTCCTCGGCCACCTGCTCATCCAGCTGTTCCTGGACGGCGGCGTCTCCAAGATCGGCTTCGCCTTCGTGGCCGGCCGCTGGGCGAACCCGTTCTGGCAGGTCTGGGACCTCGCCATGCTCTGGCTCGCGATGCTGCACGGTGCCAACGGCCTGCGCACGATCATCAACGACTACGCGGAGCGCACGAACACCCGGCTGTGGCTGAAGGGCCTGCTCTACACCGCCACGGTGTTCACCATCCTGCTGGGCACGCTGGTGATCTTCACCTTCGACCCGAACATCCGCTAGGCACGGGGCTGCGAGAATCATGAAGATCCACAAGTACGACACCGTCATCGTCGGCGCCGGCGGCGCGGGCATGCGCGCGGCCATCGAGTCGACGAAGCGCAGCCGCACCGCGGTCCTGACCAAGCTCTACCCCACCCGCTCCCACACGGGCGCCGCGCAGGGCGGCATGGCCGCCGCGCTGGCCAACGTGGAGGAGGACAACTGGGAGTGGCACACCTTCGACACGATCAAGGGCGGTGACTACCTGGTCGACCAGGACGCCGCCGAGATCCTGGCGAAGGAGGCCATCGACTCGGTCCTCGACCTGGAGAAGATGGGCCTGCCGTTCAACCGCACCCCGGACGGCACCATCGACCAGCGCCGCTTCGGCGGCCACAGCCGCAACCACGGCGAGGCCCCGGTCCGCCGCTCCTGCTACGCGGCCGACCGCACCGGCCACATGATCCTGCAGACGCTGTACCAGAACTGCGTCAAGCAGGGCGTGGAGTTCTTCAACGAGTTCTACGTCCTGGACCAGCTGATCACCGAGGTCGACGGCGTCAAGCGCTCGGCCGGCGTGGTCGCCTACGAGCTGGCGACCGGCGAGATCCACGTCTTCCAGGCCAAGGCCGTGATCTACGCCTCCGGCGGCTCCGGCAAGTTCTTCAAGGTGACCTCCAACGCGCACACCCTGACCGGCGACGGCCAGGCCGCCGTCTACCGGCGCGGCCTGCCGCTGGAGGACATGGAGTTCTTCCAGTTCCACCCGACCGGCATCTGGCGCATGGGCATCCTGCTCACCGAGGGCGCCCGCGGTGAGGGCGGCATCCTGCGCAACAAGGACGGCGAGCGCTTCATGGAGAAGTACGCGCCGGTCATGAAGGACCTCGCCTCCCGTGACGTCGTCTCCCGCTCCATCTACACGGAGATCCGCGAGGGCCGCGGCTGCGGTCCCGAGGGCGACCACGTCTACCTGGACCTGACGCACCTGCCGCCGGAGCAGCTGGACGCCAAGCTGCCCGACATCACCGAGTTCGCCCGTACCTACCTCGGCATCGAGCCGTACACGGACCCGATCCCGATCCAGCCCACCGCGCACTATGCGATGGGCGGCATCCCGACGAACGTCCAGGGCGAGGTCCTGTCGGACAACACCACCGTCGTGCCGGGCCTGTACGCGGCCGGCGAGGTCGCCTGCGTGTCGGTGCACGGCGCCAACCGCCTGGGCACCAACTCGCTGCTGGACATCAACGTGTTCGGCCGTCGGGCCGGCATCGCCGCCGCGGAGTACAGCCAGCAGGCCGACTTCGTCGAACTCCCCGAGGACCCGGCGGCGTTCGTCGTCGAGCAGATCGAGCGGCTGCGCGACGCCACGGGCACCGAGCGCGTGGCCACGCTCCGCCGCGAGCTGCAGGAGTGCATGGACGCCAACGTCATGGTGTTCCGCACCGAGCAGACGATCAAGACGGCGGTCGAGAAGATCGCGGAGCTGCGCGAGCGTTACCGGAACGTGTCGATCCAGGACAAGGGCAAGCGGTTCAACACGGACCTGCTGGAGGCCGTCGAGCTGGGCAACCTGCTGGAGCTGGCCGAGGTCATGGCGGTGTCCGCGCTGGCCCGCAAGGAGTCCCGCGGCGGTCACTACCGCGAGGACTACCCGAACCGCGACGACGTCAACTTCATGCGCCACACCATGGCGTACCGCGAGGTGGGCGACGACGGCACCGAGTCCGTCCGTCTCGACTACAAGCCGGTCGTCCAGACCCGCTACCAGCCGATGGAGCGTAAGTACTGATGGCAACCCCTGTTCTGGACAAGGTGGAGGCGGAGGCCGCGGCGTCCCCCTACATCACGGTCACCTTCCGCATCCGCCGCTTCAACCCGGAGGTCTCGGCGGAGTCCACGTGGGAGGACTTCCAGCTGGAGATCGACCCGAAGGAGCGGGTCCTCGACGGCCTCCACAAGATCAAGTGGGACGTCGACGGCACCCTCACCTTCCGCCGCTCCTGCGCCCACGGGATCTGCGGTTCCGACGCGATGCGGATCAACGGCAAGAACCGCCTCGCCTGCAAGACGCTGATCAAGGACCTCAACCCCGACAAGCCGATCACGGTCGAGCCCATCAAGGGCCTCACGGTCCTCAAGGACCTGGTCGTGGACATGGAGCCGTTCTTCCAGGCGTACCGGGACGTCATGCCCTTCCTCGTCTCGACGGACACCAACGAGCCGACGCGCGAGCGGCTGCAGTCCGCCGAGGACCGCGCCCGCTTCGACGACACGACCAAGTGCATCCTGTGCGCCGCCTGCACGTCGTCCTGCCCGGTCTTCTGGAACGACGGCCAGTACTTCGGCCCGGCGGCGATCGTCAACGCGCACCGTTTCATCTTCGACTCGCGTGACGACGCCGGCGAGCAGCGCCTGGAGATCCTCAACGACCGCGACGGCGTGTGGCGCTGCCGCACCACCTTCAACTGCACGGACGCCTGCCCGCGCGGCATCGAGGTGACGAAGGCGATCCAGGAGGTGAAGCGGGCGCTGATCACGCGCCGCTTCTGACGCCCTGCGCGCACACCGCCGAAGGCCCCGTTCTCCCTCCGGACGTCCGGAAGGAGAACGGGGCCTTCGCGACGATGGACGTCCTGCCCGGCACCGGGAGTTGGCCGTTCGTCCGGCGGAGCGGTCCGGTCGGCTGTACCGGAACGGGTCAGCGGCCGGGGCGCCGGTCGATCGCCGTCAGGTCGATCTCGATGTCGAAGGGCACGGTGAGCTTGAGGCGGTCGTGGAAGATGCCGCTGAGCGCGTACGTCGCGGTGGCGGGGTCGAGTTCGTAGACGTAGACGACGGGGAGCCCCTGGTCGAGGTCGTCCGCGGTCCAGCCCTCGGCGGGCGGAATCGGCCAGCGGGTGACCGGCTCGGTTCCCCGCTCCGCCTCGGCGTCGGACGCGTCGTCCATCGCTGCTTCCATACGACGGAGTCTCGCCCGGCCCTTTCGCTCACCCAGAAGGAATGCCGGCCGCCTCACCTCAACGAGTGATCACGGCCAGGTCCCCCGGACCGGTCCCCCAAGGCGTCGGCTCCGCCCCGCTAATGTGACGACATGTCAGACGAAGAGTCGTACGAGCTGCTCGGTTTTGACAACGTGCTGGTGCCCGTCGGGGACCTCGGCGAGGCCGTCGGGTTCTACCAGCGGGCCGGATTCGCCGTGGGGTTCCGGTTCGACGAGGGCGGGATCGCGCTGCTGAAGGTCGGCGGCGAGACGCCCGGGATCCTGCTGCGGGCCGAGGAGGAGATCGGGTACCGGCCGCCGCCGTGGCCCTCGCCACGGATCTGGCTGGAGGTGCCGGACGCGCGCGTGGCGGCGCGCAGGCTCGCCGATGCCGGGATCGCGACGCTCGACGAGCCGGCCGCCGTGGCCACCGGGTGGGCCGTGGAGATCGCCGACCCCTGGGGCAACGTCATCGGGTTCACGGACTACTCGAAGCGGCCGGAACTGGGCCGGCGGTCCTGAACCGCCGGCCGGCCGTCAGATCCAGTCCAGCTTCCAGAGCCGGACCACGCCGGTGCCGTCCGAGAGGTACTGGCCGCCGACGACGTCCTCACTGCTGACCGTGTACTGCTTGGCCTGCCACAGCGGGATCAGCGGCACGTCGGCCGCCACCTGCGTCTGAAGGTCACGGAAGTCCCGGGCCGCGTCGGTGCGGTCGGCGTACCTCTGGCTGTCCCGGATGAAGTCGTCCACGGCCTTGCTGCGGTAGGCGGTGCCCAGGGTGGAGCTGCTGCCGACGAGCGCGGCGCCGAAGGTGTCCGGGTCGGGGTAGTCGGCGGCCCAGCCGACCGCCCAGGCGTCCATCTTCCCGGCCGCCCAGCGCTTCTGGAAGTCGGTCCACTCGTATCCCTCGACGTCCACCTTGAACAGGCCGGCCGCCTCCAGTTGCTTCTTCAGCAGGGCGGACTCCTCGGCTCCCGCGCCGCGGCCCTTGCCGTAGCCGAGGGTGATGTGCACCGGCAGATTCACCCCGGCCTCGGTGAGCAGTTCCTTCGCCTTGGCGGGGCGCTGGGCCGGGTAGTCGTCGAAGAACGACGTGGTGTGGCCGGTGAGGCCGGTCGGGATCAGCGAGTACAGCGGGTCGACCGTGCCCTGGTACACGGTGGCGGCGAGTTCCTCGCGGTTGACCAGCCAGGCCATGGCCTGGCGCACGCGTACGTCGTGCAGCGGCGAGTCGGTGCGGGTGTTGAGGTACAGGTTGCGGGTCTCGGAGGTGTCGGACTCGGTGACGCGATGGTTCGGGTCGCTCGCGTTGAGGCCGGACAGCACGCCCGGCGGCAGCTGGCGGCTGGCCACGTCGATCTGCTTGCCCTGCCACGCCTTGTCGAGGGCCTCCGAGTCACCGTAGTACCGCATCTCGATCGGCCGGCCCGCGTCCTTCAGGTAGCCCCGGTAGTGCTTGTTCGGCGCGAGGACGGCCCGCTGGTCCTTGGTGTACGAGGTCAGCGTGTAGGGGCCGCTGCCGTCGGCCCCGGAGTCGGTGCGCAGGCGGTCCGCCGGGTACTTGTCCCGGTCGACGATCGCACCGGCGCCGGTGGCCACCTTGAACGGGAAGGTGGCGTCCGGCGACGACAGGTGGAAGGTGACGGTGTCCTTGCCGTCCGCGGTCACCGAGCCGAGGGTGGAGAGCAGCGACTCCGGGCCCAGCTCGGAGTTGATCTTCTTGATCCGGTCGAAGGAGTACGTCACGTCCTCGGCGGTCATCTCCCGGCCGCTGCGGAAGGTGATCCCCCCGCGCAGCCTGCACCGGTACGTCTTCAGGTCGCTGCCCACGAATGCGCAGCTCTGCGCCGCGTCCGGCACGGGCTTCACGCCGTCCGGCTCGTACGTCAGCAGCGACTGGAAAACGCTGCTGTACAGGGCCCAGGAACCGGCGTCGTAGGCGCCGGCCGGGTCGAGCGACGTGATCGCGTCCGTCGTGCCGACCTTGATGGTCTTGTTCTTGTCGCCCTGCGACGGCAGCAGCTGCCAACCGCCCACTCCCACGATCGCCAGCACGATCAGCGTCACGAGAATGCGCATGCGAACCGATCGCATGGTGATGCCCTCCCCGGGCCTACCGCGGCCCTACCCCTGGCCCTGCACAAATGCCACGCCCCGGCGCGGCGCCGCTTACCTAATCACACGTGTTTAACCGGAGGGAAGAGTATTCGGCCGAGATGTGCGAGAACTTACCTGCCACGCGTTACAGCCGAGTTTCACAACCCGTTCACAGCCGTCGCTTTGCCCCGATACGGCATGGATCGATTAATGGCGATATGCCCTTATCTGCAATGCCGTGACCAGCGCATTCACATCCACGCGCGCGCACGCATCACCACTCTGAGGGGTTACATACTCAGCGGGATCATGCGCGGGGGTGCGGAGGCACCCGGAATGATCAGATCCGCCCCGACGCCAGCTGGACGACGGTGATGTCCGACGGCGCCCCCACCCGGGTGGGCGGGCCCCAGGCGCCCGCGCCCCGGCTGACGTACAGCTGGGTGTCGCCGTAGCGCTCCAGGCCCGCCACCGTCGGGTTGGCGGCCTCCGCGACCAGGCTGCCCGGCCAGAGCTGGCCGCCGTGCGTGTGCCCGGAGAGCTGGAGGTCGACGCCGTGCCGGACGGCCTCGTGGATCTGCACCGGCTGATGCGCGAGGAGCACGCACGCCCTGGCCGGGCGGGTCGGACTCCGGACCGGTGTCGGGAGCGACGTCGGGGTCGGGGCCTGGAGCGGTGTCACGGACCAGGCGGCGCCAGACGTACCAGTGCAGCCCGGCGACGACGGCCACCACGGCCAGTGCGACGAGCACCAAGACGATGACCGCTGCGCTGTGTCCCCCCCACGGTCTTCCCGCTATGACGTCCGACGCAGGGCGCGCAGTCCGCGCAACCCGATGGCCCCGATGATTGTCCCCAATAGGAAGGAGACGATCGCCAGCAGCAGATGCACCCAGAAATAAGCCGTCGGGTGCCCGTCGTCGAAGGCGAGCCCGCTGCTGTCCTTGACCAGGTTCTTGACGAAAGTGACCCAGATGACCCAGCTCCACACCCCGAAGACGAGCAGGAACCAGGACACCGGGCGGCTGAGCTTCATACCTTCAGTATCGCCGTCGGCTGTCCGGATCCGTGTGGGGGGTGGGGCGGGCCGGAAGACTTCACGGCCCGCGACAGGTACGTTCTCGACCGTGCCCGTACCTCATCAGACCGTGAGTCGATCTCTGCTGGTCACCTCCGCCGCACTGCTGTCCCTCTCGCTCACGGCCCCGGCCGCCCTGGCGGCCCCCGGTCCCTCGACCAGTCCGTCGGCCGCGCCCCCGGCGCAGATGTCGACGGTGGGGGGTGTCCGCCTCGGCCAGGCGGGCACCCAGGTCGACCTGGCGGGCGGCGCCCCGGTGCTGCCCAAGGACCTGACCGCGCGCTCCTGGATCGTCGCCGACGCCGAGACCGGCGATGTGCTCGCCGCCCACAACGCGCACTGGCGGCTGCCCCCGGCGAGCACGCTGAAGATGCTGTTCGCCGACACCGTGCTGCCCAGGTTCCCCGCCTCGACGAAGCACAAGGTGGTGCCGTCGGACCTGGCGGGTGTCGGCGCCGGATCCAGCGTGGTGCCGGTGACGGAGGGCCGGACCTACTCGGTCCGCGACCTGTGGCTGGGCGTCTTCCTGCGCTCGGGCAACGACGCCGTGCACGTGCTGTCCGCGATGAACGGCGGCATAGCCGCGACCGTCCGGGACATGCAGACGCACGCCGACGATCTGCAGGCCCTCGACACGCACGTGGTCAGCCCCGACGGCTATGACCAGCCGCGGCAGGTGTCGTCGGCGTACGACCTGACGCTCATCGCCCGCTCCGGGCTGCAGAAGAAGGACTTCCGCGCCTACTGCTCCACGGTCCGGGCGAAGATCCCGGTCGGCACGGAGGCCGGCACGAAGAAGGAGAAGGGCGAACCGGTCGCCGGGACCACGGAGATCCAGAACACCAACCGGCTGCTCAGCGGCGACACCGACGTCCCCGTCTACCAGGGGATCGCGGGCGTGAAGAACGGCAACACCACCAACGCGGGCGCCACCTTCACCGGGGTCGCGGAGCGGGGCGGCAGGGTGCTGCTGGTCACCGTCATGAATCCGGCGAAGAACGAGCACAACGAGGTCTACAAGGAAAGCGCGAAGCTCCTCGACTGGGGGTTCGCGGCGGCCGGGAAGGTGCAGCCGGTGGGCGAGTTGGTGCCGCCGAGGAGTGCGGAGGCGTCGGCCTCGCCCAGCGGCGTGCCGAGCACGGGAGCGGATGCCACGTCACCGGCCGACGGCAAGGGCGCCGGCCCGGCGGCCGGCGGGCCCTCGACCGAACCGGTGAGCGCCGCCACGGGCGGTTCGAGCGGCGTCGGGACCGCGCTGGCCATCGCCGGCGGGGCGCTGGTCGTGCTGGCCGGCGGCGTGTTCCTGGTCAATCGCCGATGGCCGCTGCCGGACCTGGTGCGCCGTCGGACCTCCCGCTCCTGACCTCGGCCCCGTCGCTCCGCGTCGCCGTCCAGGCGGCGCAGAACAGCACCAGTCTCGCGGTGAGGTTGATCCACAGCAGCAGCGCCACGGGCACCCCGAAGGCCCCGTACATGCTCTTCGTCGCGACGCCCTGGATGTAGCCGCTGAGCAGCAGCTTGAGGAATTCGAAGCCGACCGCGCCGATCAGTGCGGCGACGATCAGCCGGCGGCGCGGCGGCTCGACCCCGGGCAACAGGGTGAGGACGTAGAGCAGCACCAGGAAGTCGGCGAGCACGGCGACGGCCAACGCGGCGACGCGCAGCAGGAGGCTGCCCCAGCTCGCCCGGTCCAGACCGAGCTGGTCGGAGATCCAGCCGACCAGCGCGGAGGCCACGGTCGAGATGGCGATGGTCGCGAGCAGGGCGCCGCCGAGGCCGACGAGGACTCCCGCGTCGACAGCCTTGCGCAGGACGGGGTTCTCCGTGGCCTCGGACCGTTCCCATACCGCCCGCAGGCAGTCGCGCATCTGGCCGACCCAGCCGATGCCGGTGAACAGCAGGGCGGCACCGGCGATGAGCCCGACGGTGCCCGCGTTCTGCACCAGGCCGTTGATGTCCAGCTGGTTGGAGATGCCCGGGACCTGTTCGGCGATCTTCTTCTGGAGCTGGGCCTGCTGCGCCGTGCTCAGCGTGGCCGCGGCGATCGACGCGGCCACGGTCAGCAGCGGGAACAGCGCGATGAAGCTGATGAACGTCATCGCGGCGGCCAGCCGGGTCCACTTCACCCGGTCCAGGCGCTCGTACGCCCGCCACGCGTGCGTGGCCGTCAGCCACGTCACGAGCGGACCGATCCCGGGGAGCCTCTTCAGCCAGTCCATGATCCGACTCTGCCCTCGGCGGGGAACACCCATGTCCGAGTACCCCAGAAGCGCAGGATCGTGGCGAGGGCCATGCCGATGCCGGCGCCGGAGACGGTGTCGGCGTACTGCGAGGTCAGGCCGAGGCCGTAGTGGCTGACGGCGATGCACAGGAGCTGGACCAGGGCGCCGGCGAGGTTCACGGCGACGAAGACGGCGTACGGGCGCACGCCCCGGTGCTGTGCGTGGCGGTAGGTGCCGTGCGCGTTGCCCAGGTAGGCGACCGTGCAGCCCGCCGCGAAGGCCAGGGTCTTCGCGGTCAGCGGGTCGAGGCCGGCGGGACCGCGCAGCCAGGTGAAGAGGGCCAGGTCGGTGACGTAGGCGAGGAGCCCTGCGGTGGCGAAGCCCACCAGCTCGCGGCGGGCGGCCGTCACCAGTTCGCCACCGCCAGCCCGTACATGGCGAGCCAGGCCAGCCCGATCAGGGCCAGCGCGCGGTCGTGCAGGACGACGTCCTCGGGCTCGCCGGCGGTGCCGCGGTCGGCGAAGACGGCGTATCTGAGGATCGCGAGGATGAAGGCGACCATCGACAGCTGCCGCCAGGGCAGCACGCCCGGGTGCGGTCCGCCGCCCTCCTCCAGGGCCCACATGCAGTACGCGAGGACGGCGGCCCCCGCGGCCAGCTGCCACACGAAGCGCAGGTATCCGGTCGTGTACTCGGTGAGCAACGCGCGCGTGGCGCCCGACTGTCCGGCCGTCTGGAGGGCTTCCGAGTAGCGCTTGGCGGACACCATGAACAGCGCCCCGAACCCGGTGGTGATCAGGAACCAGCGGGACAGCGGGATGCCGAGCGCGACCCCGCCGATCATCGCGCGCATCACGAACCCGATGGTGACGACGGCGAGATCGGCGACCAGGACGTGCTTGAGGCTGACGCAGTACGCCAGTTGCAGCACGACGTACGCGGTCAGCAGGGCCGCGACGGACGGCGAGGTGAGCCAGAGGGCGGCGGCGGGCGCGAGGACGGCGAGGGCGGCTCCGGCGGCGTAGGCGAGGGGTACCGGGACCTGGCCCGCGGCGACCGGGCGGCGGCACTTGGTGGGGTGGGCGCGGTCCGCCTCGGCGTCGCGGGCGTCGTTGATCAGGTAGACGGCGGCGGCGCAGGCGGTGAACAGGACGAAGACGAGGGCGACCTGGGTGAGCGCGTGCCGGGAGAAGATCTGGCCCGCCGCGGCCGGGGCGGCGGCGACGAGGCTGTTCTTCACCCACTGCTTGGGGCGGGTGGTCCGCAGCAGGCCGCCCAGGACGGTGCCCTTGACCGGGGGCGCGGCCGGAGCGGCGGAGTTCCGCCGCCGCTCCGGCACTCCGGCCTCGCCGGTGTGCACGCCGTCCGTGAGGGGCGCTGTCTCAGTCATGGCCGCTCCCGGTCATCCAGCGCGCGCCGAGCCGGGCAGTGAGCGCGCCCAGGGCCGCGCCGGCGGCGACGTCGGAGGGGTAGTGCACGCCGGCCACCAGGCGGGACAGGCACATGGCGGCGGCCAGCGGCGGGATCCCGTGGGCGCCCAGCGCCCGGAACGCGACCGCGGCGGCCGTCGCGGAGGCGGCGTGCGAACTCGGGAAGGAGTACCGGCCGACGGTGCGGACCAGCGGTTCGACGTGCCCGGGGCGCGCTCGGCGCACCAGGCGTTTGACGCCCGTGCTGGTGAGGTGGGCGCCCGCGACGAGCGCCGTCGCGCGCAGCCAGGAACCGCGCCGCGCACCGTCCGCGGCGGCCGCGGTCAGCCCCGCGGCGAGCCACAGCGCGCCGTGCTCACCGGCCAGCGACAGGCCGCGGGCGGCGGACGCGACGCGCGGATCGGCACCGCAGCCGCGGAGTGCGGAAAGGATCCGGTGGTCCATGTCGTCCATGTGGACCCACTGTTCACCCCCGCACCACCAGAATTACGGCAATATTGGGCGACATCCCATTAATCACCCATTTCGGGGAGAGATTGGATGTTTCTTAATTAATCGCTCACAGCAGGGCGATACGGTCACCGGCATGTCTGGAGCCAAGGTTTCCGTCACCGGCTGGGGCCGCACCGCCCCGACCGCAGCCCGGCTGGTCCGCCCGCGGACGTACGAGGAGGCCGTGGCCGCCGTCCGCGGCTGCGGAGCCCGCGGCTCCATCGCACGGGGCCTCGGCCGGGCCTACGGGGACGCGGCGCAGAACGCCGGCGGGGCCGTGCTCGACATGACCGGCCTCGACCGCATCCACGCCATCGACGCCGACGGCGGCACCGTGCTGTGCGACGCGGGCGTGTCCCTGCACCGGCTGATGGAGGTGCTGCTGCCGCTCGGCTGGTTCGTACCGGTGACGCCCGGCACCCGCCAGGTGACGGTCGGCGGGGCGATCGGCGCCGACATCCACGGCAAGAACCACCACGTCTCCGGCTCCTTCGCCCGCCATGTGCTCGCGCTCGAACTGCTCACCGCCGACGGCGAGATCCGCGCCGTCGGCCGCGGCACGCCCCTGTTCGACGCGACCACCGGCGGCATGGGCCTGACCGGCGTGATCCTGACCGCCACCGTGCGCCTGCTGCCGGTGGAGACCTCGTACATGTCGGTCGACACCGAACGCGCCACCGACCTCGACGACCTGATGGCCCGGCTGACCGCCACCGACCACCGCTACCGCTACTCGGTCGCCTGGATCGACCTGCTGGCCCGGGGCGCGGTCACCGGCCGCGCGGTCCTCACCCGCGGCGACCACGCGCCCCTGGAGGCGCTGGGCACCGGCACGCGCGCGTGGCGGCGCCCGCTGTCCTTCCGCCCCCGGCAGCTCCCGCCCGCCCCGGCCCTCGTCCCGGAGGGCCTGCTCGGCCGCGCCAGCGTCGGACTGTTCAACGAACTCTGGTACCGCAGGGCGCCACGCGCGCGTACCGGCGAACTCCAGCGGATCCCCGCCTTCTTCCACCCCCTGGACGGCGTGCCCCACTGGAACCGGATCTACGGCCGCGGTGGCTTCGTGCAGTACCAGTTCGTCGTCGGACACGGCCAGGAGGAGGCCCTGCACCGGATCGTGCGCCGCATCTCCGCCCGCCGGTGCCCGTCCTTCCTGGCCGTCCTCAAACGCTTCGGGGAGGCGGACCCCGGCTGGCTCTCCTTCCCGGTGCCCGGCTGGACGCTCGCCCTGGACATCCCCGCGGGCCTGCCCCGGCTCGGCGCCTTCCTCGACGAACTGGACGAGGAGGTCGCCGCCGCGGGCGGCCGCGTCTACCTCGCCAAGGACTCCCGGCTCCGCCCCGACCTGCTCGCCCCGATGTACCCCCGGCTCGCCGACTTCCGGGCCCTGCGCGCGGAGATCGACCCGCGCGGGGTGTTCGTCTCGGACCTCGCCCGCCGCCTCGGCCTGTAAGCCCCTGAAGCCCCTCCCCTCCCTTGGAGCTGTCGTGAAGGACGCCTTCGGCCTCCCCCAGTCCCTGCTCGTCCTCGGCGGCACGTCGGAGATCGCCCTCGCCACCACGCGCCGGCTGATCGCCCGCCGCACCCGCACCGTGTGGCTCGCGGGTCGCCCCTCGCCCGCCCTGGAGAAGGCCGCCGGGGAACTGCGCGGCCTGGGGGCGGACGTCCGCACCGTCGCCTTCGACGCACTCGAACCCGAATCGCACGAGACGGCGCTCGGCAAGGTCTTCAGCGAGGGCGACGTCGACATGGTGCTGCTCGCCTTCGGGATCCTCGGCGACCAGGCCCACGACGAACGCGAACCGGTGAGCGCGGTCCGGGTCGCACAGACCAACTACACCGGCGCGGTCTCGGCCGGCCTGATCGCGGCCTCCGCGCTGCAGACGCAGGGCCACGGCTCCCTGGTCGTCCTCTCCTCGGTCGCCGGCGAGCGGGCCCGCCGCTCCAACTTCATCTACGGCTCCAGCAAGGCGGGCCTGGACGCCTTCGCCCAGGGCCTCGGCGACGCACTGCACGGCACGGGCGTGCACGTCATGGTCGTACGCCCCGGATTCGTACGGTCCCGGATGACGGCCGGCCTCGACGAGGCCCCCCTCGCCACCACGCCGCAGGCCGTGGCCACGGCCATCGAGCTGGGCCTGCGGCGCCGCGCGGAAACGATCTGGGTCCCCGGCACCCTCCGCCTGCTCATGACAGCCCTACGGCATACCCCACGAGCGGTGTTCCGCCGCCTCCCGATCTAGCGCATCAGGCGCGGAACTGCCGGAACCACTCCCCTGACCTACGGAAATCCATGAGAAAGGCACATACAGTCGACGTTCTTGCTGCCTTGACCGTCCCCTTGACCGGCTGAACAAGGGACATCCCTTCGGCAACCAGGGGACGCAGGGCGCGGTGCCGTCCCAGGTGGGGAGCCTCACTGCGACGGCTGCACCGGGCAGCCGGTTCAGCAGCAGGAAGGAGCATCATGCGGATGCGTACCGGTCTCACCGTTCTCGCTCTCGTCGGTGCCGCACTCATCACCACCGCCGGCACTGCCGTCGCCGACGGTCAGGACGACACCGACGGAAACGGAGTACTCAACGGCCTCCTCTCGAACTCCCAGCTCACAATCCCTACGAACGCACTTTCCTGTGGTGGGGGACTCATCCCCGTCCTCAACGGTGCTTCCTGCCAGACCGACTCCGGACGCTGAGGGGATCCAGTACCCGCCGACAACGCAAAGCGGCTGGTGACAGCCGACTCGCAGCTTTAAGAATTGACGAACCCATGAGTGATCCAGCACCACGCCGCTGCGGGAGGACACACGACGCGCCGATGCGTGTGTCCTCCCGGCATCACACCTCGACGAGCAGTTTGCCGCGGTTGGCCGTCCGGTCCTGGTAGAGGCTCGCGAACGCGGCCGGGATGTTGCCGAAGCCTTGGCGGACGGTCTGGTCGTAGCGGATCTCCCCACGCCGGATCATGCCGCCCAGATCCTCGTGGAGAGCGTCGTAGTCCTCCTCGTTGCACCAGTCCTGGGCGTAGATCCCGCGGATGGTGGTACGGGGGCGCATGATGTGCTCCAGCAGGCGCGGCCCGGTCTGGTCGCCGCAGACCGTCGTGCCCCACTGCCAGGACACCGCCACCTGGCTGAACCGGTTGAGCATGGTGAACACCGCGTCGGTGAAGGCGCCGCCCAGGTTGTCGAAATACTTGTCGACTCCGTTCGGCGCGGCCTCCTCCAGTGCCGTCAGCACGGCCTCGTGGTCCGCGCCGTGGTTGTAGTGGACGACCCGGTCGAATCCGAGGCCGGTGAGGTACTCCGCCTTCTGCGGTGTGCCGGTGCTGCCGACGACATGGGCTCCGGCCTGCTTGGCCATCTGGCCGACCAGCGTGCCGATGGAGCCCGTCGCACCGCTGACGACGACGGTGTCACCGGGCTCGACCGTGAAGAACTTCGTCATCGTGCCCCACGCGGTCAGGCCGGGGATGCCCATGACACCCAGGGCCGTCGTGAGGGGCAGCTTCTCGTCGTAGCGCGAGGGGTGCAGGCGACGGTAGGCGGACACCTCGAAGGGGAAGTCCTCCGTCTGCCAGACAAAGGCTCGGCCGTCGCTCACGACATGTGTACGCCAGCCGCCGAACCCCTCGACCAGATCGCCGGGCCGGAACCTCGCGTCCGGTCCCGCTTCGAGAACCTCCATGACCGAGTTCGCGGGAACATGCCCTCCGACGGCCGTCAGCTGTGACAGGCCGTGAAGGAAGGGGTCGAGCGAGACGTACAGGGTCCTGAGGAGCATCTGATCGTCCGCAAGACGAATGTCGAGATCTTCCACGACCCTCTCGTACACCCGGTCCACGTCCGGGACCCCTTCAAAGCGCTCCCGCACCACCCAACTCTCGGTCCTCATCGGAATCCCCTCGCTGAGACACGGGCCCGGTACTCGCCGGCCACGCCGTCAAGTCTCCCGGCACCAGCGACCGTTACGGAAGCAATCATGCGGCGAGCAACCCCATGGAGTGAGCGACAAACGCCCGCCCCCAACCCCACCCACCTGCACCCGAAAGACCGCCCCAGCCTCAATAGAGGCACGGGGAACGGCGCGACCAGCCCCCACCCACCCGCACCGGCACAACCGCCTACACACCCCTCATAGGGGCGCGGGGAAGCGCGTGACCGGCCCCCACTACCTCACCCGAACACGCACAACAACCCGCACACAGGGGCGCGGGGAACTGCGCGACCAGCCCCCAACCCACCCGCACCCGCACAACCGCCTACACACCCCTCATAGGGGCGCGGGGAAGCGCAAACAGCCCCCACCTACCCCCGCCGAACAACAACCCCATTCACGCCCCACCCAGCGGAGCGCTCATCGCTCGGCCGGTCTGCGGCGGCACCAACGCCCCTCCGAAGGCGAACTCCCGCAACTTGCGCCACACCCCGTCCGGCCCCTGCTCGTAGAGCGCGAACCCGGTGCACGGCCACTCGGCCTCGAACCCGGCCAGTTCCCGGAAGGCACGGTCCATCGCCGCGTCCTCGATCCCGTGCGCCACCGTGACGTGCGGGTGGTACGGGAACTGCAGCTCGCGCGCGAGCGGACCGGACCCGTCGCGCACCCGCCTCTGCAGCCAGGCGCAGGTCTCCGCACCCTGCACGACCTGCACGTACACCACCGGCGACAGCGGCCGGAAGGTCCCCGTGCCGGACAGCCGCATCGGGAACGGCCGGCCGGCCGCGGCCACCTCGGTGAGATGGGACTCGACGGCCAGCAGCGCGGAGTCCTCGACCTCCGTCGGCGGCAGCAGCGTGACGTGCGTGGGGATGCCGTGAGCCGCGGCGTCGCCGAAGCCCGCGCGCCGCTCCTGGAGCAGGCTGCCGTGAGGCTCCGGGACCGCGATCGACACGCCGATCGTTACGGTCCCCACGTCGTCTCCTGTCGTCGTCCGGTCTCGTCCGCTGCTGTCCGGCGTCGTCCGGTGTCATCCGGTGCGTCTGTCGTCGTCCGTCGTCGTCCCGGCCGGGTCGCCGGTTGGGTACTCGGCCGTCTGGCTATCGACTCTAAGGCCACAGCCGGGTCATGGGCAGGCGCAGCCGAAGTGATGTGCGGCGCCCCGCCCGATGCCCGTGTGTGCGGTGGTGCGCCTCAGTGCTTGGCGGGCAGGAATCCCACCCGGTCGTACGCGCGGGCCAGCGTCTCCGCGGCGACGGCACGCGCCTTCTCGGCGCCCTTGGCGAGGATCGAGTCGAGCGTCTCGGAATCGTCCAGGTACTGCTGGGTGCGCTCCCTGAAGGGCGTCACGAATTCGACCATGACCTCGGCGAGATCCGTCTTGAGCGCCCCGTAGCCCTTGCCCTCGTACTTCACCTCCAGCTCGGACACCGCCGCCCCGGTGAGCGTCGAGTAGATCGTGAGCAGATTGCTCACGCCCGGCTTGTTCTCGGCGTCGAAACGGATGACCGTGTCGGTGTCCGTGACCGCGCTCTTGACCTTCTTCGCGGTGGTCGCGGGCTCGTCGAGGAGGTTGATGAGGCCCTTCGGTGTGGAGGCCGACTTGCTCATCTTGGCGGACGGGTCCTGGAGGTCGTAGATCTTCGCCGTCTCCTTCAGGATGTACGGCTTCGGCACGGTGAAGGTCGCACCGAACCGGCCGTTGAAGCGCTCGGCGAGGTCGCGGGTCAGCTCGACGTGCTGGCGCTGGTCCTCGCCGACCGGGACCTCGTTGGCCTGGTAGAGCAGGATGTCGGCGACCTGGAGGATCGGGTACGTGAACAGGCCGACGGAGGCGCGGTCGGCGCCCTGCCTGGCGGACTTGTCCTTGAACTGGGTCATCCGGGACGCCTCGCCGAAGCCGGTGAGGCAGTTCATGACCCAGGCGAGCTGGGCGTGCTCCGGGACGTGGCTCTGCACGAACAGTGTGCAGCGCTCCGGGTCGAGGCCGGCCGCGAGGAGCTGGGCGGCGGCGAGCCGGGTGTTGGCGCGCAGTTCCTTCGGGTCCTGCGGGACCGTGATCGCGTGCAGGTCGACGACCATGTAGAACGCGTCGTGGGACTCCTGCAGGGCCACCCACTGGCGGACGGCGCCGAGATAGTTGCCGAGGTGGAACGAGCCCGCGGTGGGCTGGATTCCGGAGAGCACGCGGGGACTGTCTGAGGCCATGTTCACCATTCTCTCAGGTGTGGGGCCGCGATCCCGACCTGGCCGGAAACAGGTGGGAACCGATTCGGCTCGGGCGGTGTATCAAAAGCGTGAGGACGCGGGAGGGGGGCCGCATCGTCGATGAGGCCGCGGTGATCGCACGCGTACGCGCCGGAGAGCCGGAGGCGTATGCGGAGCTGGTGCGGGCCCATACGGGCATCGCCCTGCGGGCGGCCGCGGCGCTCGGGGCGGGTGCGGACGCGGAGGACGTGGTGCAGCAGGCTTTCGTCAAGGCGTACTGCGCGCTGGGCCGTTTCAAGGACGGCGCGGTGTTCAAGCCCTGGCTGCTGTCGATCGTCGCCAACGAGACGCGGAACACCGTGCGGACGGCAGCACGGCAGCGCACGCTCGCCGGCCGGGAGGCCGCCTTCGCGGAGGCCGAGCCGCTGATACCGGAGGCGGCGGACCCGGCGGTCGCCACGCTCCACACGGAGCGCCGCGCGGCCCTGCTGGCCGCCCTGGAGCAGCTGAGCGAGGAACACCGCCTGGTCGTCACCTACCGCTATCTCCTGGAGATGGACGAATCGGAGACGGCGCAGGCCCTCGGCTGGCCCCGGGGGACGGTGAAGTCCCGCCTGAACCGCTCCCTGCGGAAGCTGGGGCGGCTGCTGCCGGAATTCCAGCCCAGGGAAGGGGGTGACGGGCGTGACTGAGTCGTACGACGGCGAGGACGGACGGGCCTCCGGGGGCGCCGGGGACCGAGGCCCGCGCCGTCCGGGCGGCGGCCGGGGGCCGCGGGGACAAGGCCGCGGACGGTCCGGCGGCTCCGCCGCCGCCCGCCTGCCGGAGGAGCTGCGGGCGCTCGGCCGGTCACTGGGAGCAGCCGGGGCCGACGGGCCCGACGGCGCCGCGGGTCCGATCGGCCCGGAGACGATGGCCGAGCGGGTGCTGGCGCAGATACTGGCCGAGCGGGTGCCGGTGCCGGTGGCCGAGCCGCCGGGTGCCCGTGAGCGGCTGCGCACCGTCCGGCGCTGGACGCGGCTGCGGTGGCGTTCGCTGACGGCGACGCTGTGCGGTCTGCTGGCGGTGCTGGCACTCACGCCGCCGGTGCGCGCCGCGGTGTACGACTGGTTCGGCTTCGGCGGGATCGAGGTGCGCTACGACCCTTCGGCGGTGCCCTCCCCCGGCGCCGAGGTGCCCGGCTGCGGCCGCTCGCTGACCCTCGCGCAGGCAGGCCGGCAAGCCGGGTTCGAACCCCTTGTGCCGGACGCCCTCGGGGTGCCGGACTCGGTGACCGTGACCGATGAGCCGCACGGCCGTCTCCTGCTGAGCATGTGCTGGCAGGAGCGGGGCGGCACGGTTCGGCTCGACGAGTTCCCGGCGAGCCTGGACCCCGGTTTCTTCAAGGCCGTGCGGGAGGCGCCGGAGTGGATCGAGCTGCACCGGGCGCAGGCGCCGGACGGCCTTCCCGACGTCGCCCTGTGGTTCCCGCAGCCGCATCTGCTGGGGTTCTGGCTGGCGGACGGAGACGGCGGCCGCTACCGGCGGCAGGTGCGCACGGCGGGACCGACGCTGCTGTGGACCCACCGGGCGCAGCCGAGCGCGGGGACCGGTGACGAGGGCGGCGCGGGGTCCGGCGGCGAGGGGGCCGGTGGTTCCTGGGGCGGGGAGGTGACCCTGCGGCTGGAAGGCGCGGACACACGGACGAGGGCGGTGACGATCGCGCAGTCCCTCACCGCGCTGTTCCGGCAGGCCGCCCGGCATGAACGGCCCCGCGGGTCCGAGCGGTCCGGTGGTGCCTCGGACACGTCCTCGAAATAGTGGGTGCCGGGAAGGGAACCCGGCGGGGCCGGGCGGTGTACCAGAAGTGACACGCGGCCCGGGGACGGCCGCACGGATTCGACTGGTTGCTGGGGGGTTCGCATGGCGAAAGACAGGGCTCGTGAACTGACGGTATTGGGCGGGGTGTTGGCTGTCCTGCTCGGGCTGTTGTTATGGGGTGCGTCGTCCGCGGTGGCCGGCGGCCCGACCAGCGTGTTGGTGGCCTCACCCCAGAGCGAGGAGGCCGCCGCGCGGTACTACTCGGACAAGGACTACGAGCAACTCCAGGCTCTGCTGGGCCCGGAGGGCAAGGGTTCGCGGACCATGCCGCCGGAGGCGGGACTGTCCTCCGCCCGTCAGATCAATGTGACCTGGCTGGCGCACGACATATCGCCCTGGCGAGTCGACCGGGTCTTCCCCCTCGACTCACCATCGCGGGAGGTCTGGATCCACACGGCGGCCAACCTGCCCACATCGGGGAACGGCTACTGGCACCAGGCCGAGCAGCCCGCCCAACTGCGTTCTCTCCTAGGAGAGTTGGGAGTGACGGGCAAGAGGACCGGCCAAGCGGACTACAGCGGCATCTTCCCGGCGCCGTGGCAGTCGGACACCCCTGGCCCGTCGGCGCAGGAGGACGAGAACACCACGACAGTCTCGATCAGCACCGGAACCGAGGGCGACGGCACCGACTGGTGGTGGGCGATACCAGGCGCTGCGGCGGGAGCGGCGCTCACACTGGTGCTGCGCCGCTTCCTGCCCCGGCTGGCACCCGCGGCTCTGCGGCGTGGCAGCCGAGAGCCGGGGCCGAGACAGGAGCTACGGGACATATGAGCGCCACGGAGCCACGAAGCCCTGCGGGCCACCGGCGCCGGGCTCACGGGCCCCGGCCGGGTGTCAGCCGAGGTCGACCTCCGGGTACAGCGGGAACCCGGCCACGAGGTCGGAGGCTCGCTGCGAGATCTCGTCCGCGATCTTCGGGTCGAGGACGTGCTGGGCCTTGGACTGCGTGCCCTTGCTGGTGGTGCCGGGCTCGGCCGTGGTGAGGACGCGGTCGATGAGCGCGGCCACCTCGTCCATCTCGGCGGTGCCCAGGCCACGCGTGGTCAGGGCAGGGGTGCCGATGCGGATACCGGAGGTGTACCAGGCGCCGTTGGGGTCGGCCGGGATCGCGTTGCGGTTGGTGACGATGCCGGACTCCAGCAGTGCGGCCTCGGCCTGCCGACCGGTGAGGCCATAGGAGGTGGCGACATCGATCAGATTGAGGTGGTTGTCGGTTCCGCCGGTGACAAGGGTGGCGCCCCGGCCCATCAGTCCCTCCGCCAGGGCGCGGGAGTTGTCGACGATCCGCTGCGCGTAGCCCTGGAAGGACGGCCGCCGGGCCTCGGCGAGGGCGACGGCCTTGGCGGCCATGACATGCGGAAGAGGGCCACCGAGCACCATCGGGCAGCCGCGGTCGACCTGGTCCTTGAGCGAGTCGTCGCACAGGACCATGCCGCCGCGCGGGCCGCGCAGCGACTTGTGGGTAGTGGTGGTGACGATCTGGGCGTGCGGAACGGGATCGAAGTCACCGGTGAGGACCTTGCCGGCGACCAGACCGGCGAAGTGCGCCATGTCGACCATGAGCGTGGCGCCGACCTCGTCGGCGATCTCGCGCATGATCCGGAAGTTCACGAGACGGGGGTAGGCGGAGTAGCCGGCGACGATGATCAGCGGCTTGAACTCGCGGGCGGAGGCACGCAGCGCCTCGTAGTCGATGAGGCCGGTCGTCGGATCGGTGCCGTAGGAGCGCTGGTCGAACATCTTGCCCGAGATGTTCGGACGGAAACCGTGCGTGAGGTGGCCACCGGCATCCAGGGACATGCCGAGCATGCGCTGATTGCCGAAGGACTGGCGCAGTTCGGCCCAGTCGGCCTCGGACAGGTCGTTGACCTGCCGGACGCCGGCCTTCTCCAGGGCGGGCGCCTCGACGCGCTGGGCGAGGACGGCCCAGAAGGCGACGAGGTTGGCGTCGATACCGGAGTGCGGCTGGACATAGGCGTGGCGGGCGCCGAAAAGTTCCCTGGCGTGCTCGGCGGCGATCGACTCGACGGTGTCGACGTTGCGGCAGCCGGCGTAGAAGCGGCGGCCGACGGTGCCCTCGGCGTACTTGTCGCTGAACCAGTTGCCCATCGCGAGAAGGGTGGCCGGGGAGGCGTAGTTCTCGGAGGCGATCAGCTTCAGCATCTCGCGCTGGTCGGCGACCTCCTGGCCGATGGCGTCGGCCACCCGCGGCTCGACGGCGCGGATCACGTCGAGGGCGGCCCGGAAGGCAGTGGACTCGGCGGAGAGAGACGTGGAGTGAGGAGCGAGGGGCTGCTCTGGCATGAGGACCTCCGGACGGTGTGCATACAGCGTTCACGGTTCGGCCCAGGCGCACGGCACTCGGTCTCGCTGAGGCCGCTCCCCGATGGTCCATCCCATCCCAGCGCGCCAGTCACGGCCCGCAGCCAGCCTACCGGGCGCGCAGGACGGGGACGCGCACGACGGGGAAGCGGGGCGGCGGCCGCATGTCAGTGACGGCTGCGGGCCCCTCTCTCGCGCAAAGATGGGAAGAAGATAGAGAAAGAGAGATGAATCCGACCCGCTGGCCACAGGAGTTCCCGTGAACGCTACGGAGACGCTCATCGCCGCCGCCGACGCCCACAGCGCGCACAACTACCACCCGCTGCCGGTGGTCGTGGCCACCGCAGACGGGGCCTGGATGACGGACGTGGAGGGCCGGCGCTATCTCGATCTGCTCGCCGGCTACTCCGCCCTGAACTTCGGGCACCGTCATCCGCGTCTGGTGGCGGCGGTCAGGGCCCAGCTGGAACGGGTGACGCTGACGTCACGGGCGTTCCAGCACGACCGGTTCGCCGCGTTCTGCGCAGAGCTGGCCGAGCTGTGCGGCATGGAACTGGTGCTGCCGATGAACACGGGCGTGGAGGCGGTGGAGACCGCGGTGAAGACGGCCCGGAAATGGGGCTACCGGGTGAAGGGGGTGCCTGCGGAGATGGCGAAGATCGTGGTCGCCGGGGGCAACTTCCACGGCCGTACGACGACGGTCATCAGCTTCTCCACCGACCCCCAGGCGCGGGCGGATTTCGGGCCGTACACGCCGGGCTTCGAGATCGTGCCGTACGGGGACCTGACCGCGATGCGGGCGGCGCTCACCGAGAACACGGTCGCGGTGCTGCTGGAGCCGATCCAGGGCGAGGCGGGCGTGATCGTGCCGCCGGCCGGTTATCTGCCGGCGGTGCGAGAGCTGACCCGGGAGCGGAACGTGCTGTTCGTCGCGGACGAGATCCAGTCGGGACTCGGCCGGACCGGGCGGACCTTCGCGTGCGAGCACGAGGGGGTCGTACCGGATGTGTATCTGCTGGGGAAGGCGCTGGGCGGCGGGATCGTTCCGGTGTCCGCGGTGGTGTCGGGTGCGGAGGTGCTCGGGGTGTTCCGGCCGGGTGAGCACGGGTCGACGTTCGGCGGGAATCCGCTGGCCTGTGCCGTGGCGCTCGAAGTGATCGCGATGCTGCGGTCGGGCGAGTACCAGGCGCGCGCGGCGGCGCTGGGCGAGCATCTGCACCGTGAGCTGGTCGCGCTGCTCGGCACCGGTGCGGTGACGGCGGTGCGCGGGCGCGGCCTGTGGGCCGGGGTGGACATCACGCCGACGCTCGGCACGGGGCGGCGGATCTCGGAGCGGCTGATGGACCGTGGCGTCCTGGTGAAGGACACGCACGGCTCGACGATCCGGATCGCGCCGCCGCTGGTGATCGAGAAGGAGGACCTGGACTGGGGGCTCGACCAGCTGCGGGCGGTGCTGGCCGCCTGAGACGGTCACGGCGGGAACGGAAACGACGGCCGGGACGGCAACCGCAACAGCAACAACCCTGCCTCTGCCCGCGCTGTCTCCGCCCGCCAACCTCCCGGGCCCCTGCATCCAGGTGCTCCCAAGGCCCTACATCTAGGTCCCCGCCGTCCCAGCCCCATCCTTCAGGGGCTGCTCAGTCAGGGGCTGCTCCGCCGGGGCCTCGCCGAAGCGGGCCAGGGCCAGGGCGCCCGCCACCGCCACCACGAAGCCCAGCACCGCCAGCCAGGCCAGTCCCCCGCGGGTGCGGTCGCCGAGCCACACCACGCCCACCACCGCCGGGCCGATCGTCTCCCCGATCACCATTCCGGCGGTGGCTGTCGTCACCGAGCCGCGTTGCAGGGCCGAGGTGAGCAGCAGAAACGCGGCACCGCCGCCGATCAGCAGGGCGTAGGTGGCCGGGTTGGTGAACAGGGCGGCCGGCCTGAGGCTGTCGATCAGCCGTACCGCGACCTCCACCACCCCGAACCCGCACCCCGCGCCGAGCCCGAGCAGCAGCGCCCGGTTCCGTTCCCGCAACCGCCCGCCGACCGCTCCGACCAGCAGCACCCCCAGGGCCACCGCGGGCAGCGCGTACGTCAACGCCGTCGAGCCGTCCCGATGGCCCTCCGGCCCGGAGGCCAGCCCCAGCATCGCCAGCCCGGCGCACACCACCGCCACCGCGCCCCACTCCACCCCGCTCAGCCGCACCCGCAGCAGTCGCGCCGCCACCACGGCGGTCACCGCCAGGCTCGCGGCCAGCGCCGCGGCGACCGCGTAGATCGGCAGCGACCGCAGCGCCGCGATCTGGAGCAGGAACCCGAGCCCGTCCAGCCCCAGCCCGGCCAGATACCGCCACTGCCGCAGCGCCCGCAGCAACAGCGCCGTGTCCCCGCCCCCGCCGACGTCCGCCGCCTGCCGGGCGGCCATGGCCTGCAACACGGTCGCCGTACCGAAGCAGACCGCCGCGCCCAGGGCGCACACCATTCCGAAAAGCACAAAGCGACTGTAGAGGAACGGGAAGGCCCGGGGCCCGGCCCCGGGCAGGCTCACACCGGACTCTCGCCCCGCAGCCTCCAGTCCCACAGACTCTCGCTCCTGGGGTTCCCCGTCCACAGACTCCAGCCCCGCGGACCCCCCTCCCGCTCATTCGCGACCCGCTCACTCGCGACGAACCCCACCCCGCACGGTGGCTACGGAAGTACGCGGCACAAGGCTTCCAGGGCTGCCGTCCAGGCGTGGTCCGGTGGGGTTCCGTAGCCGACGACCAGGGCGTCCAGCGGGGCGGTGTCGGCCTGAACGTGGCGGTACGTGCTCAGGCCGTGCAGGGCGAGGCCCTGCCAGGCGGCGGCCTGGACCACCGATCGTTCGGTGCCGGGCGGCAGGCGCAGGACCGCGTGCAGACCGGCCGCGATGCCGGTGACATGGACCTCGGGAGCGCGGGCGGCGAGGGCCGCGACGAGGGCGTCGCGGCGGTTCCGGTAGCGCAGCCGGGCGGAGCGTACCTGACGGTCGTAGGCGCCGGAGGTGAGGAAGTCGGCCAGGGTGAGCTGGTCCAGTACCCCACAGCCGTCGCTGTGGCCCTTGGCTGCCGCGCACTCGTCGACGAGGGACGGCGGCAGCACCATCCAGCCCAGCCGCAGGCCGGGGGCGAGGGACTTGCTGGCGGTGCCGAGGTAGACGACGTGATCAGGGTCCAGGCCCTGAAGGGCGCCGACGGGCTGGCGGTCATAGCGGAACTCGCCGTCGTAGTCGTCCTCCAGGACCAGGCCGCCGGTCCGCCGCGCCCACTCGACCACGGCGGCCCGCCGGTCGGGGTGCAGGGCCGTGCCCATCGGGAACTGGTGGGCGGGGGTGAGCAGCACGGCACCCGCGTCCGGTACGGCACGGGTGTCGGTGGCCCGTTCGTCGTAGGGCAGCGGCGGAATGGCCAGACCTGCGCTGGTCAGCCGGTCCCGGTGGATGAACAGGCCGTACGACTCGACGGCGACCGTGCGGGCGCCGCGGGCCCGCAGCACCCTGGCGAGGATCTCCAGGCCGTGCACGAAACCGGCGCACACCATGATGTTCCCGGGATCGGCGCGTACGCCCCGGGAGCGGGCGAGATAGCCGGCGAGGGCGGTGCGCAGTTCGGGTCGGCCGCGCGGGTCGCCGTAGCCGAGCGCGTCGTTGGGGGCGGCGGCGAGGGCGCGGCGGGCGGCCTTGAGCCACTCGGTGCGCGGGAAGGCGGCCAGGTCGGGGGTGCCGGGCGTCAGGTTGTGGGTCGGCCGCTCGGGGACGCGGCGGCGGGGCGCCGGAGCGGTCGTCCCCGGCGCCTTGGCCACCCCAGCCGCCCCAGTCGCCCCGGCCACCCCAATCGCCGTAGTCGCCGTAGTCGCCCCGGTCCCGCCACCTGCACCGCCCGCACCACCGGTGCCGCCGGTGCCGCCCGCGCCCCCGGCCGGGGCCGGTATCCCCGTAGCCACCCGGGTGCCCGAGCCCTGCCGGGCGGTGAGCCAGCCCTCGGCGACGAGGTCGGCGTAGGCGTCGGCGACGGTGTTGCGGGCGATGCCGAGGTCGGTGGCGAGGGTGCGGGAGGAGGGCAGCCGGGTGCCGGGGGCGAGGCGGCCGGTGCGGACCGCGTCCCGCAGCGCGTCGGTGAGACCCCGCCGCAGACCGCCCGACCCGGTCGGTTCCAGATGCAGGTCGATGCCCAAAGTGGCCCAGGATTCTGCCATGGAAATGGACCATACCCCTGGGCTGCCTGGCTTCTAGTGTTGAAGCATGACCGACGAGGAAAACGTTCAGTACGCACCCGAGACCGCCCCTCGCCTGCCCATCGCCGAACTGGCACCGGAGGTGTACAAGGCGATGATCCGGCTGGACACCGCGGCCGGGAAGGGCCTGGACCCGAAGCTGCACGAGCTGGTGAAGATCCGCGCCTCGCAGCTCAACCACTGCGCGTTCTGCCTGGACATGCACACCAAGGACGCCCTCGCGGCCGGCGAGAGCGTCGAGCGGATCGTGCAGCTGAGCGCGTGGGAGGAGTCGCGGCACTTCTACACGGAGAAGGAGTTGGCGGCGATCGAGCTGACCGAGGCGATCACGGTCCTCACTGGGGGCACCTCCCAGACGAAGTCTGGGGGAGGCTTCGTACCCGACGAGGTGTACGCGAAGGCGGCGAAGCAGTTCGAGGATGCCGAGCTGGCGCAGCTGATCGCCGCGATCACGGTGATCAACGCCTGGAACCGGTTCGGCGTGACCACCCGGATGACCCCGGGCCACTACCAGCCGGGCCAGTACGCGTGACCCGTACGCAGGTGCTGGACCGCTCGGTCGCCGAGGCCCTGTCCGCGCTCTCCGGGGCGGCCAAGCGGGGACTGGGCGACCCGGTCCTGGCCGAGCTGGTGGTGATCCGTGCCTCGCAGATCAACCACTGTGCGTTCTGCCTGGACATGCATCTCGCACTGGCCCGGAAGGCCGGCGTGTCCGAGAAGCGACTGGAGTTGCTCAACGCCTGGGAAGAGGCCGAGGATCACTACAGCGAACGCGAGCGGGCCGCACTGGCGCTCACCGAGGCGGTGACCGTCCTGACCCCGAGTGCCTCCCGCACGGCGTCCGGGCGGGGCTTCGTACCGGACGCGGTGTACGAGCGGGCCACCGAGCACTTCGACGAGACCGAACTCGCCCACCTCGTCGGGCTGATCACGGCGATCAACAGCTGGAACCGGCTGATGGTCAGCCACCGGGTCGCACCCGGCGGGTACCGGGCGTGAGCGAGGCGGAGGCATGACACATGAGGAATCCTGAGCCGTCCGGAGAACCGGCGGCGGGGCGGAAGGTGGAGATCTTCCGCGCCCTGCATCTGCGGCGGTCGCCGGGTGATCCTCTGGTCCTGCCGGGGCCGTGGGACGCGGCCAGCGCCCGGGCGCTGGCGGAGGCCGGGTTCCCGGCGCTGGCCACGCCCAGTGCGGGCGTCGCCGCCGCCCTCGGGTACGCGGACGGGGAGACCCCGGCGGACGAGATGTACGCCGCGGTGGCCCGGATCGCCCGCGCGGTGGACGTGCCGGTGTCGGCGGACATCGAGAGCGGTTACGGGCTCGCGCCGGAGGAACTGGTGGAGCGGCTGCTGGAGGCGGGGGCCGTGGGCTGCAACCTGGAGGACTCCGTTGCGGGCTCTCTCAAGAACCCGCACGAGCAGGCCGACTGGCTCGCCGCGGTACGTTCGGCCGCGGGGGACGAACTGTTCGTCAACGCGCGTGTGGACACCTTCCTGCGGGGCGACACGGATCCCGCGGCGGCCATCGAGCGGGGTGCGGCGTATGTCGCCGCCGGCGCCGACTGCGTGTATCCGATCATGGCGCCGGTACACCTGATCCCGCAGTTGCGGTCCGGGATCCCGGGCCCGCTCAATGTGCTCGGCCGGCTCGACCGGGACAGCCCGCCGCCCACGGAACTCAGCCGGCTCGGGGCCACCCGGATCACGTTCGGACCGGGCCTGCACCAATCGGCGGACGCGGCGCTGCGGCGCATCGCGGGCGGACTCGTGCGCTGAAGGGCTGAACGGGCAGGGGGCTCCGCGCCCCCTGCCCGCCGCCGGGGCGCACACAGGATGGCCCCCCGACTCTTCTTTGACTAAAGTCAAAGAGCTATGGAGCCTGAGCCCATTGCCGAGTCCGTTGCCGAGCCTGAGCCCGTTGCCGAGCCCGAGTCCGTTGCCGACGAAGACGTGGCGGCCGTCCGCCGGTTCAACCGGTACTTCACGCGGCGGATCGGCGTCCTCGACGACCACTACCTCGGCCAGAACCGCCCGCTCGGCGAGGCCCGCCTGCTGTACGAGATCGGCGACGGGGTCTCGCTGCGCGAACTGCGCACCCGGCTGGGCCTGGACGCCGGCTATCTGAGCCGGATGGCGCGGGCGCTGGAGACGCAGGGCCTGGTCCGCGTCGGCGTCCCGCCGCACGACACCCGGCTGCGGACCGTCGAACCGACCCCGGCCGGGCGCGTCGAGGTCGAGGAGCAGAACCGCCGTGCCGACGCGCTCGCCGCCGGTCTGCTCCGGTCCCTCACCCCGGGCCGGCGCACCGAGCTGACCGAAGCCCTGGCCACCGCCCAGCGTCTGCTGCGGCTGGCGGGGATCACCGTGGAGGTCGTCGACGGCGCCTCGGCCGACGCCCGCGCCTGCCTGGACGCGTACGCCGCCGACATCGACGAGCGCTTTCCCGAGGGCTTCGACCCGTCCGATCTGGTGGGCCCCCGCGAGGTGTCGGGCGAGGCCGGTGCCTTCCTGGTCGCGTACGAGGAGGGGCGGCCGGTGGGCTGCGGGGCGCTGCGGCGGCTGGCTCCGGGCGTCGGTGAACTCCGGCACGTGTGGGTGCACGCGGACGCCCGCCGCCTCGGGCTGGCCCGGCGGCTGCTGGCCGGTCTGGAGGACGCGGCGCGCTCCCGCGGGCTGGACGTCGTACGGCTGGACACGCACCGCACGCTCACCGAGGCGCAGGCGATGTACCGGGCGTGCGGGTACACGGAGATCCCGGCGTACGTCGACCACGTCTACGCCCATCACTGGTTCGAGAAGCGGCTGACGCGGCCGGCCGCGGACCCGGGTCCGCGGCCGGTTCCCGGCGGGGCCGTGGACGGGTAGCCGGCCGACGGGGCCGTGGACGGGTACGCCGGAGCGAAGACGTACGCGGGCCCCGCTCCTGGGTGGCAGGAGCGGGGCCCGTGCAACTCGTGGCCCGGACAGGCCCGGAGAGACCCGGAGGTCCCGGGAGCGGTCAGCGAGACCGGTAGAGCCCCCGGGAGCGGGAGCGGATCAGATGAGGCCCAGGGAGCGGACCGCCTCGCGCTCCTCCTCCAGCTCCTTGACGGAGGCTTCGATACGGGCGCGGGAGAACTCGTTGATCTCCAGGCCCTGGACGATCTCGTACCGGCCGTCCTTGACGGTGACCGGGAACGAGGAGATCAGGCCCTCCGCGACGCCGTAGGAGCCGTCCGACGGGATGCCCATGGAGGTCCAGTTGCCCTCGGCGGTGCCGTTGACCCAGGTGTGGACGTGGTCGATGGCGGCGTTGGCGGCGGAGGCCGCGGAGGACGCGCCGCGGGCCTCGATGATCGCCGCGCCGCGCTTGGCGACGGTCGGGATGAACTCGTCGGCCAGCCACTTCTCGTCGTCGACGACCTCGGCCGCGTTCTTGCCGGCGATGGTGGCGTGGAAGATGTCCGGGTACTGGGTGGCGGAGTGGTTGCCCCAGATGGTCAGCCGCTTGATGTCGGCGACCGTCGAACCCGTCTTCTTCGCCAGCTGGGTCAGCGCGCGGTTGTGGTCCAGGCGGGTCATCGCGGTGAAGCGCTCGGCCGGTACGTCCGGGGCGGCGGACTGCGCGATGAGCGCGTTGGTGTTGGCCGGGTTGCCGACCACCAGCACCTTGATGTCATCCGCGGCGTGGTCGTTGATGGCCTTGCCCTGCGGCTTGAAGATGCCGCCGTTGGCCTCCAGCAGGTCACCGCGCTCCATGCCCTTGGTGCGCGGCCGGGCGCCCACGAGCAGGGCGACGTTGGTGCCGTCGAAGGCGACGTTCGGGTCGTCCGTGATGTCGATGCCCTGCAGGAGCGGGAACGCGCAGTCGTCCAGCTCCATGGCCGTGCCCTCGGCGGCCTTCAGCGCCGGGGTGATCTCCAGGAGGCGCAGCTTGACCGGCACGTCCGCGCCGAGCAGCTGGCCGGAGGCGATGCGGAAGAGCAGGGCGTAACCGATCTGGCCGGCCGCGCCGGTGACGGTGACGTTCACGGGAGTGCGGGTCATGGCGTTCTCCGTATGACAGCTGGCGGTGGGGCGTCCCTGCCCCGGGGGTACGGGATCCCGCCCCGGCCTGTGACCGGTGCCCGCCGCGACGATCGATCACGGTTCAGTTGATCGATCTCTTGGCGTCAAGAGAGATCCAGCGGTCAGGCTATCGCGCGTCGGACTTGGCGCACCGCCCACCCCGTGTGGCCCGGCCCACAGACCCCCGGGAGAGGCGGCCGCCCGTCCGGGAGAGGAGAGACAAGGGCGGCCGCCGTTCGGGGATACCGGATACCGGACTCCCGTGGGGGTACGGTTCGCGTTCCCGCGTGGCCGCCAACCATGCACACGGCGCGGAATTTCATCAGAACAGGGAGGGGTGGACGGGACGCGGCGCGGAACGGGCGCGAGGAGCAGGAGGCAAGGGCCGGGCGGAGCGGTGCGCGCGGCACGCCCCGCACGCACGCACCTCACCGCACGCCGCCCCCGCCGCCCGCACGCCACAGGCCGCAGAGACCTCACGGGATCCAACCCCCGCCCCACCTCCGGGTGTTCCTAGCCGCCCGCACACCCCGTCCGCCCGTCCGACAGCGTCGCGCACGCCTTCGCCCCGGTGGCGTTCCGTGCGGCCACCATCGGGGTGTACGCGATGGTGTCGCCGGTCGCCATGACCGTGCCGGTGCGGCCTGCGGTGCCGACGGTGAGACGGACCTCGTCGCCCTGTCCCGCGCCGGTGATCCGCCCCCAGACCGCGCCGCAGGTCCTGCTGTAGCGGACTTCGACGGTGACGGTGCCGACGGCGGCGGTCCCTGCGGTGGTCACCAGGTCGCCGCTGCACCCCATGGCCTCGGCGTCCTTGCCCGTGCAGCCGCCGCCGACGCACTTGACCCCGGCGGGCGGGCCGACGGTGGCGGTGCCTGCGGACACGGCGGGCGACTTGGCCGTGCCCTCGTTCGCCGTGCCGCCCGCCTCGTCGCCGCCGCTGCCGGTCAGGAGGACGAAGACCGCGATGACGAGGAGCACGCCGACGAACCCGGCGAGGAACATCGCCGTCTGCCGCCGGTCGCCCCGCCCCCCGGACGCGGTGTCGGGGTCCGGTCCCCGCGGGGGCGCACCGTACCGGCCGGGAGCCCGCGGTGTCCGGCCGGAGGAGGGCGGCGACGCATCGTACGACGGTGCCGTCCTGCCGTCGGCCCGCGCAGGGCCCTGGCGCCCGGCAGCGCCCCGGGAGTTGCCGTCCGTGCCGGGCTTCCGCCGGACGCCTTCCCGCGCATCGGCGTCGGATGCGGCCGGCTGGGCCGGGATCGTCGGGGACACGCCCGTGGGGCCCGCGATGCCCGGTGCCGCCGTCGCGCTGCCGCTCCGCCGCGTGGCCCGGCCCACGCTCCCGGCACCGGCCGACGGGGCACCGAACTCCCCCAGCGCGGCCCGCGCTTGGGTGATACGAATCGCCTCCATGGTCAGGTCGTGGCGCATCTCGGAACGGCTCCAGGCGCGTTCGGCCAGTTCCCACATGGTGGTGAGGTGGACGGGGCGGGTGCCGGTGACCTCCGCGAGCGCGACGATCGCGCCCTTCGGTGCGAGGAGCCGGCCGTTGAGGTAACGCTCCCAGGACGTCTTGCTGTAGCCCGTGCGGTCGGCCAGCGCCGCGATGCTCAGCTCCGCGCGGTCCACGAG
Source organism: Streptomyces sp. NPDC006012 (assembly GCF_042871185.1). Lineage (NCBI taxonomy): Bacteria > Bacillati > Actinomycetota > Actinomycetes > Kitasatosporales > Streptomycetaceae > Streptomyces > Streptomyces sp. NPDC006012. Next base: position 374,300 of record NZ_JBIAIE010000003.1, on the reverse strand, counting down.
CCGCCGTAGTTGGCCGGTGAACTCCTTGACCTGCGGATCGAGTTCGTCGGGCAGGGCTTTCCAACGAGGCATGGGTTCCCCCCTCTTCCCCCGGTCGGTGCTGACGTGTGCCCCGGCGTCGGGCCCCCGTCGCCTCCCCGCAGTTCCCCCCGCGGGTGGCGCCCCCGTCACCGGTCCCCGTTCCGGCCACCCACAAGGATGCGTTCCCCACGGACCGCGGTTACGCAGGCGAGGGCGCACCGGAGCATCGAGCCGGCCGGTCACGCACCACCGCACGCCGTCGGCCTCAAGCCGCACGCCGAAGCCCTCGATCGGCACTCCGCACGCCATGGACTGCCGTCATGGACCGCCGTCATGGACCGCACTTCGCACGCCGCCCTCGGCCGAGGGGCGACGGCGGGGCCGCAGGGCGACCACGAGGACGAGGAGCGACACGGGGTCGAGGAGTCTCGGCGGGCCGAGGGACGACGGCGGCCCGTCCCAGCTCGGAGGAGAGGAAGGGACGGGCCGCCGCCTCGGGCGCCGCGCGGACCGGACGGGCCGGCGCCGCCTACTGGTTCATCGTGAAGTGCAGCGTGTCCTTCAGGAACGGGATCTCCAGCCACGGCCTGGGCTGGGCCATCATCGCGAGCAGGACGATCGTCAGACCCAGCACGCCGTAGGTGACGATGTCCGTGAAGCGCGAGCGTACGGCCAGCATGCCGACGCCGGGCAGGACCCAGCGCAGCACCGCGCCGGCCAGCAGGGCGACGCCGACCAGCAGCATCCCGTACCGGAAGACGTCGAGGGCGGTCAGCAGCAGGCCGAGGGCGACCGCGCCCAGCACTATGAGGAGCGGCCACTGGCGGGCCGGCGCCGGCAGGTCGCCGCCGGCCGCTCGGCCGCCGCCCTCGGGACGCGCGGTGTCCCTGGTGAACAGCGGGAAGCGGCGCGTGGCCCGCTTGGGGCGCCCGGCCGCGTCGAGCGCGTCGGGTGCGTCAGGTGCGCTGATCGCGTCGCGGACCGTCGGCTCCGCGTTTCGGTGGGTGTTCTCAGCCGGCACTGCGCTCCGCCGCCTCGACCACGTTGACGAGCAGTTGCGCACGGGTCATCGGGCCCACGCCGCCCGGGTTCGGGGAGATCCAGCCGGCCACCTCGGCGACGCCGGGGTGGACATCGCCGACGATCTTGCCGTCCGCGCTGCGCGAGACGCCCACGTCCAGGACCGCGGCGCCCGGCTTGACGTCCTCGGGCCGGATCAGATGGGCGGATCCGGCCGCCGCGACGATGATGTCCGCGCGCCGGAGGTGGGACGCCAGGTCACGGGTGCCGGTGTGACACTGGGTGACCGTGGCGTTCTCGCTGCGCCGGGTGAGCAGCAGCGGCATCGGCCGGCCGATGGTCACGCCGCGGCCGACGACCACCACCTCGGCGCCCTTGATCTCCACGCCGTAGCGGCGCAGCAGGGTCAGCACGCCGTTGGGGGTGCAGGGCAGCGGGGCCGGCTCGTTCAGGACGAGGCGGCCGAGGTTCATCGGGTGCAGGCCGTCCGCGTCCTTGTCCGGGTCCATCAGCTCCAGGATGCGGTTCTCGTCGATGCCCTTGGGCAGCGGAAGCTGGACGATGTAGCCGGTGCAGGCCGCGTCCTCGTTCAGTTCGCGGACAACCGCCTCGATCTCGTCCTGCGTCGCCGTGGCGGGCAGCTCGCGCTGGATGGAGGCGATGCCCACCTGGGCACAGTCCCGGTGCTTGCCTGCGACGTACTTCTGGCTGCCGGGATCGTCTCCGACCAGGATCGTGCCGAGGCCGGGCGTGATGCCCTTCTCCTTCAGCGCCGCCACGCGGGCGGTCAGATCGGACTTGATCGCGGCTGCGGTGGCCTTGCCATCGAGAATCTGGGCGGTCATGCCCCCCATCCTCCAGGATGACCGCCCGTTGGTTCCAATCCGGGGCCGTCGGTGTCCCTCCGTAGTCACGGACGGGACCGCCGCGGTCCAGAACCGTCCGCTTCCTCCGTTTTCTCCATTTCCCCTTTTCCCGGTTCACCCGAGTTGCTCGGTTTCCGGATCACTCAAGTTCTCGGTTTCCGGTTCACCCAAGATCGTCGATGTTTCGCTTGCACAACGCCTGTCGTAAGTGGCTGGACAAGGGGTCCCTCAGCCATAACGATGAACGGCGCAGTACCGCGGTCCGTGTTGGGGGGCAAACCGCTCAAGTTCTGACGTTCCTCCGCGCCTGTCCGCGTCGTCCCCGCAGTGCAACGGAGGAAATCAGCCATGAGTTTCGGCTCGCCCCAGGACCCCCACGGACAGCCGCAGAATCCCCAGCAGGGCTACGGCTACCCACAGCAGCCCGGCCAGCCGGGTCAGCCCGGCTACGGCTACCCGCAGGCCCCGCAGGGAGTTCCGCCGCAGCAGGGTTACGGCTACCGGCAGCAGCCGGGCTATCCGGGCGGTGTCGGCCCGCGTGTCGCGTCGATGGGCCGCCGCTTCGGCGCCCGCGTGATCGACGCCGTCGTCTTCGGCGTCGTCTACGGCATCCTGGCCGCCGCGGGATTCGCGAGCCTCATCGGCGCGGCCAAGGACTGCGACCCCAGCGCGGCCGACTACGACACCTGCATCAACAACGCCAGCTCGGACTTCGTCGCCAAGTTCGGCGCGGTCATCGGCGTGCTGGCGATCATAGGTCTGCTCTACGAGTGGCTGATGCTCTCTCTGGTCGGGGCGACCCTCGGCAAGCTGGCCGTCGGCATCCGCGTGGTGAAGGTCGACACGGGCCGCAAGCCCGGCATCGGCTCGTCGCTCATCCGCTACATCATTCCGGGGATCGGCAGCTTCGTCTGCGGTATCGGGGCGCTGATCGTGTATCTGTCCCCGTTCTGGGACAAGTCGGGCCGCCAGCAGGGCTGGCACGACAAGGCCGCGAGCACGATGGTCGTGCACAACAGCTGACAGCCGTCCACAACGGCTGACCATGGTCGTGCACGACGGCTGACATCGGTCGTGCACAACGGCTGACAGAGGCGGACGCGGACCCGCGTCGGCACGCGAACACGAGGTACGGCCAAGGGCCGTGTCCCACCCCTACGGTGGGACACGGCCCTTGGCCGTACCGGGCCGACGACAGCCGTCGGCCCGACCCGGCGGACTCGGGGAAATCAGTGGAAGAAGTGCCGCGTCCCCGTGAAGTACATGGTGACGCCGGCCTTCCGCGCGGCCTCCACGACCAGTTCGTCGCGGACCGAGCCGCCGGGCTGGACGACGGCACGGACACCGGCCTCGGTGAGGATCTCCAGGCCGTCCGGGAAGGGGAAGAACGCGTCGGAGGCCGCGTACGCGCCCCGCGCGCGCTCGGCGCCGGCCCGCTCGACGGCCAGTTTCGCCGAGTCGACCCGGTTGACCTGGCCCATGCCGACGCCCACCGACGCGCCGTCCTTGGCGAGCAGGATGGCGTTGGACTTCACCGCACGGCAGGCCTTCCAGGCGAACGCGAGCTGCGCCAGCTCGTCCGCGCCGAGCGCCTCGCCGGTCGCCAGCGTCCAGTTGGCCGGATCGTCGCCGTCGGCCTGGAACCGGTCAGCGACCTGCACCAGGACACCGCCGTCGAGCTGCTTGGTCTCCACCCGGTTCGACGGGCCGTTCGGCGCCTTGAGGACCCGGATGTTCTTCTTCTTCGCCAGGGCCTCCAGCGCACCGTCCTCGTAGTCGGGCGCGACGATGACCTCGGTGAAGATCTCGGCTACCTGCTCCGCCATCTCCTTGCTGACCGGACGGTTCACGGCGATCACACCGCCGAAGGCCGACAGCGGGTCACAGGCGTGCGCCTTGCGGTGCGCCTCGGCGACGTCCGCGCCGACCGCGATGCCGCACGGGTTGGCGTGCTTGATGATCGCGACGCACGGCTCGTCGTAGTCGTAGGCGGCACGGCGGGCGGCGTCCGTGTCCGTGTAGTTGTTGTACGACATCTCCTTGCCGTGCAGCTGCTCGGCAAGCGCCAGGCCGCCGCCCGCGGCGGAGCCGCTGACGGACGCCGTGTCGACGTAGAGGGCGGCGGGCTGGTGCGGGTTCTCGCCGTAGCGCAGGGTGTTCGCCCGCTCCCAGGTGGCGCCGAGGAAGTCGGGGAAGCCCGACTCGTCGACCGGCGCGTACTCGCCCGCGAACCAGCTCGCGACCGCGACGTCGTACGCCGCCGTGTGCTGGAACGCCTCCGCCGCCAGCCGCTTGCGGGTGGCGAGGTCGAAGCCGCCGTCGCGCACGGCCGCGAGGACGTCGGCGTACCGCTCGGGGCTGGTGACGACGGCCACGGACGGGTGGTTCTTGGCGGCGGCCCGCACCATGGAGGGCCCGCCGATGTCGATCTGCTCCACGCACTCGTCGGGCGAGGCACCGGAGGCGACGGTCTCCCGGAACGGGTAGAGGTTGACGACGACGAGGTCGAACGGCTCGACGCCCAGCTCGGCCAGCTGCTCGCGGTGGGTCTCCAGCCGCAGGTCGGCGAGGATGCCCGCGTGCACCTTGGGGTGCAGCGTCTTGACCCGGCCGTCCAGGCACTCGGGGAAACCGGTGAGTTCCTCGACCTTGGTGACGGGGACGCCGGCGGCGGCGATCCGCCCGGCGGTGGAGCCGGTGGAGACGAGTGCGACGCCGGCCTCGTGCAGCCCGCGCGCCAGCTCGTCGAGTCCGGTCTTGTCGTAGACGCTGACGAGCGCGCGACGGATCGCCCGCGTACCGCTCCCGTTGCTCTCGGAGGTCACTGGATTACTACCTTTCGTCCCTCAATGCGATGGCCGTGCCGGGCGAGCCGGCCGACGACCTCGACGAGCAGCCTTCGCTCGACTTCCTTGATGCGCTCGTGCAGCGCGCTCTCGTCGTCCTCGTCCCGGACCTCGACCACGCCCTGCGCGATGATCGGCCCGGTGTCGACGCCGTCGTCGACGAAGTGGACGGTGCAGCCGGTGACCTTGACGCCGTACGCCAGCGCGTCCCGCACGCCGTGGGCCCCCGGGAAACTGGGCAGCAGGGCGGGATGCGTGTTGACGAGCCGTCCGCCGTAGCGCGCGAGGAACTCCTTGCCGACGATCTTCATGAAGCCGGCGGAGACGACGAGATCGGGCCGGTGGTAGGCGACGGCCTCGGCGAGCGCGGCGTCCCATTCCTCGCGGGTGCCGTAGTCCTTGACCCTGCGCACGAAGGTCGGCACCCCGGCGCGCTCGGCCCGGGCCAGCCCCTCGATGCCGTCGCGGTCGGCGCCGACGGCGACGATCCGGGCGCCGTAGCGCTCGGCACCGGTGGCCGCGATCTCGTCGAGGAGGGCCTGCAGATTGCTGCCGGATCCGGAGACCAGCACGACGAGGCGTTTGACCTCGGGCTTGGCGGCCACGGTGGGGCCCTTTCTCAGAGGAACTTCGGGGAACTTCGGCACAGGACTTCGCTGGGGAACTCGGCTACGGAACTTCGCTGCGGCGGCCGGACCCCGTACGAAGGTTTGTACATTCGTACGATTGCTTCGCGCCCCTGGATACGGGGAACTCTACGAAGCAGTCGGCCGTCAGCAACGATACCGGCACTCGGAACGGCCCCCGCGGGACGGGGGCGTGGCCGGAAGGTAGCGTCTGAGACGAGCAACTCGGGAACGCTGTCGTCGGGCGGTGCGTTGCCGAAGTGTCAGCACGTGTCGGACAGCCTCATTCACCTAGGGAAGACGCTCATTTGATGCCGGACCGCAGTCTGCGACTCCTCACGTTCCCCCCGCAGTCGGTGCAGGGAGGGGGGCTTGGTGGCGTGCTGCTGCGGGAGCGGCCGTCCTCGCCGCCCGACGCGCCCTCGGGCGGACAGCACGCCGGCACCCCCTCGGACGGGCAGAACGGGGACGAGCGGGGCAGTGCGGCGCAGGACGACAATCCGTTCGCACCGCCGCCCGAAGGCACACCGGACCGTCCGTGGCAGCCGCGGCGGCCCGCGGGCGGGGACGACTCCTCCTCGGACGAGAACCGCCCCCCGCAGCACCCCGGCGCCTGGGGCAGCCAGTGGAGCGACCAGCAGCCCGGCCGCTCCCCCGGCGGCTTCGGTGAGCGCCCCGGCGCCCGTCCCGAGGGTCCGGGCGGCGGCGCCCCCGGGCCGGCCATGCGGTGGGACCCGACGGACCCCACACAGCGCCGCGCCCGCTACGCCCTGCTGTGCGGCATGTGGGCCTTCTTCTTCGCCCTCTTCAGCTGGGCGTACGTGGCGCTGCTGCTGGGTGCGCTGGCCCTGTACTGGGGCATCAGCGCGCTGCGCGCCAAGCCGCGCACCCCCGACCCGGACCGCCCGGCCCCCGTACAGACCGGCCGCCCGCAGACCACGGCGGCGATCAGCGGTCTGGTCACCGCGCTGCTGGCGCTCGCGGTGGTCGGCGCGACCTTCACGGCCCAGCTGGCCTACCGCGACTACTACACCTGCGTGAACGACGCCCTCACCAACCAGGCCAGACAGTCCTGCAACCACCTGCTTCCCCAGGAACTGCGCAGCCTGCTGGGCACCAACAGCTGACCCGGCCGGGCCGGACCGCCGCCGGGTCCGCCACGTCCCGCTGACCGGGCCGACCACAGTCGTCCGCCCGGGTCCGCCGGGATCTCCGGGTCCGCTGGCGTCTCCGGGTCCGCCAGGCCCCTGGGCCCGCCGGATCGTTTCAGGTCGCTTCGCGGTGCTCGCGTTCTTCGTGAACACCGCGGTCCCCGCGGTCTTCACGATCCTCGCGCTGCTTGCTCGGTCCCCGCTGCCTCGTCGGACCTCGCACCGTCTTCTCGGTCCCCGCTGCCTGGCTGGTCCTCGGTGCCTTGTCGGTCATTTCGCGGTCCTCGCGGGTTTCGCGTCGCGGTCACGTTCCGTCCGGTGGTGCGGCGTCGCGCAGTGCCGCCCAGCGGGCCTCCCGGGAAGCCTCGTCGTGCCAGGTCGGCACAGCCTGCTCATGGACCGCATCGGCCGGCGCGACCGAATCAGCCGCATGAGCTGCGTCCGCGGCACGAGCTGCATGAGCTGCATCGGCCGCAGCAGTCACGTCGGCCGCAGCAGCCGCATAGGTCGCACGGGGCGTGACCGTGGGCAGAAAGTCGTACGCCTCGGATCCGGCCGCCCCGCCGGTCCGCAGGGTGCCGGCCGCCCCGCCGGCCCGGCCCGCCGACTGTGCCGCCCGCGCCCCCTCCGGCTTGGACATGCCCGAACCCGCAACGGCACCCGCAGCCGCAGCCCCCGTACCCCGCTCCGATCGCCGCCGCCCGAGCAGCCGGCAGGTCCACAACCGCCCCGCCCGTACCAGCAGTGCCACCGGGATTCCCACCCCCGTGATCCAGACCACCGCCGCGCCACCCGTCTGCCACCACACCGGCCCGAACCGGGCGAGCGCCGCGCTGCCGAGCGGGCCACCGGCCAACTCGGCGAGCATCGCGAACACCACCCCGCACAACCCGCCCGCCAGCGTCACCACGCCCGCGGTCCGCGCGGCCGACCACTCGGACCGTGCCGCCCCCGGTGTCCGGCCCGAATCGGCAACCGCAGCCGTAACCGAAGCCGCAGCCGCGGCGGTGTCTCGGCGGGCGGGCCGCCGTCCCACGGCCGATCTCGCCGTGAACCAGGCCACCGTCAGCCCCGCCACCGCCGGAACCGCCCCCGTCGCCCAGTTCAGCGGACCTCCGGCCCCCGCGTCCGGGACCGCCGCCAGCAGGGGGAACGGCGGCAGCAGCGGGGCGGGATCGGAGGACAGCGGAGACACCATGTGGCCCGTGCCGAGGACGAACCCGGGTCCGAGACCGTAGGCGGCCGACCAGACCGCCGCGTTCGGCACCAGCCCCATGCACAGCAGCAGTACCGCGCACCGTCCGGACCAGCCCTCCGTGAGCTGCAGAAATGCGCCGCGCGCCGCCCCGCCGTGCGTCACCAGGGACACTGTGAGCAGCAGCGCCCCGCCTCCCAGGAGCACCGCGGTGCCGGCCCCGGCGGCGCGCGCGGCCGTACCGAGGCCGCTGCGCACGCCCGGCCCGGGAGCCGGCCGGCGCAACCGCCCCGGCCACAGCGCCGACGCACCGGAGAGCCGCCCGAGCGGGCGGCCGTACGCCGTCCACACGCCCACACCCGAAGCCCCCGCCGTGATCAGCGGCAGACACAGCGTGGCCCAGAACCAGTCGGGCCGCAGTGCGCCACCGGAGGCGTACAGCGTCGCGATGCCGCCGACGGTGAGGTAGCCGAGGACGACGCCGGCCCACGCCGTGCGCGCGGCTACCGGCGGACCGTCGGAGCCCTCGGGCGCGTCCACCGCGTCGCGCGCCGCCCGGTACAGCAGCCACACCGGGGGCAGGAGCAGCAGCAACGGGGTGATGCCCATGGGCGCGGGTGCGCCTGACAGGGTGTCGGTACGGATCAGTTCGACGCCGTGCGCGAGCAGCCACAGCGATGCGGCGAAGTGCAGCGCGCCGCCCGGACCGCTGTCGGGGTACGGCGAGCTGATCCACAGCACCGTCACCAGCGCGGCGGACGCGCCGAGTCCGAGACCCGCGGCGATCACACCGCCCACGAGACTCGCGCCCCAGCCGGGCGAGCGGTCGCGCAGCCGGGTCAGCAAGGACGACAACGACGGTCGGCGAGCGGTCATCTGCGTCACGCCCGCCATGCTCCCAACGACACGCGCCTTCCGGCCGCAACAGGCGAACCACCGAAGTGTCGCTCAATATATGTTTATGTTCTTTTTCGACCGAAAGGGCGTACGGCGATGCGGAGTCCTGCGAGCCCACCACCACGGCCCGACGAGGGAGAGGCGACGGTTCGTCATCAAGCAACGGGGCCTGCGGACATGACGGTTCCCCAGCCCGGCCAGCCACGCCGATCCGACCTTGCGCCTTTGGCGACCAAGGACGCGACCACGCCGCCCGGCCTGACGCCCGCTCAGGCGTTTGACGCGCTGTACGCGTTCTGCGCCCCCGCCCTCGTACGGCAGACGTACCTGCTCAGCGGACGGCCCGAACTCGCGCGCGAATCCGTGGAGCGGGCCTTCCAACTGGCCTGGCAGAGCTGGCCGGAGGTGGCCCTGGACCGGGATCCGGCCGGCTGGGTACGGACGGCGGCGTACGAGTACGCCCTCTCCCCCTGGCACCGATTCCGCCCCCGCTACCGGCACCCCGATCCCCCGCCCGCCGACCCGGGCGACCGCGCGCTGCTCAACGCGCTCCTCAGGCTTCCGCCCTCGTACCGTCGCACGCTCGTGCTGTACGACGGCGTCGGGCTCGGCCTGCCCGAGACCGCGGCGGAGACGGAGGCCAGCACTCCGGCGACGGCGAGCCGGCTGACGCGTGCCCGCGCCGAGGTGGCCGCACACGTTCCGGAGGTGTCGGACCCCGTGGTGCTGCACCGGCGGCTGGCGGAACTGGCCGCCGCGGAGCGGCTGCGGGCGGCGAAGCCGGAGCCGGTGCGGACGCACGGCGAGCGCCGCAACCGCTTCTGGACCCAGGCCGCCATCGCCTTCACGATCACGATCATCGGTTCGACGGCGCTCACGCTGCGCACCGCGCCGACGCACTACGAGCCCCCGATCGCGCCGGCCCAGGCGATCCGGGGCGTTCCGGCCAAGGCGGCGCTGGGTCCGCTGTCGCAGGCGGAACAGCAGTTGAGGACCAAGCTGCGGACGTCGACCGCGAACGGACCGGAGCGACTGGTGCCGCTCGGCCGGTGAGCCCCGGGGACAGACGGAGCCCGAGGGACAGACGGAGAGGCCAAGGGACAGACGGAAGGGGTCCGCATCCGATCGGGATGCGGACCCCTTCGTCAAGGTGCCGGGCGGCATCATGCGCCGTCGGGCGTCATGCGCCGACGAGCGCCAGGTACCGACGGGCGTCCCATGCCGACGAGCGTCACGTGTCCGCTCGGCGTGGGCGCGGGTGCGCCCGGTGGTTCAGCTGCCGAGGATGTCGCGGGCGAGCTTGGCGGTCTCGGTCGGCGTCTTGCCGACCTTGACGCCCGCGGCCTCCAGGGCCTCCTTCTTCGCCTGGGCGGTGCCGGACGAACCGGAGACGATGGCACCGGCGTGGCCCATGGTCTTGCCCTCGGGGGCGGTGAAGCCCGCGACGTAGCCGACGACCGGCTTGGTCACGTTCTCCTTGATGAAGGCCGCGGCCCGCTCCTCGGCGTCGCCGCCGATCTCACCGATCATGACGATCAGGTCGGTGTCGGGGTCGTCCTGGAAAGCGGCCAGGGCGTCGATGTGGGTGGTGCCGATGATCGGGTCACCACCGATGCCGACGGCCGTCGAGAAGCCGATGTCCCGCAGCTCGTACATCATCTGGTAGGTCAGCGTGCCGGACTTGGAGACCAGGCCGATGCGGCCCGGCTTGGTGATGTCGCCCGGGATGATGCCGACGTTCGACTGGCCCGGGGTGATGATGCCGGGGCAGTTCGGGCCGATGATGCGGGTCTTGTTGCCCTTCTTGCCGGCGTACGCCCAGAAGGACGCCGAGTCGTGCACGGCGATGCCCTCGGTGATCACGACGGCCAGCGGGATCTCGGCCTCGATGGCCTCGACGACCGCGTCCTTGGTGAACTTCTCCGGCACGAAGATGACGGATACGTTGGCGCCGGTCTTCTCGATGGCTTCCTTGACGGTGCCGAAGACGGGTACCTCGGTGCCGTCGAAGTCCACGGTCTGACCCGCCTTGCGCGGGTTCACGCCGCCCACGACGCTGGTGCCGTCGCCCAGCATGAGCTTGGTGTGCTTCATGCCCGTGGCGCCGGTCATGCCCTGGACGATGACCTTGCTGTCCTTGTTGAGCCAGATAGCCATGGTGTCTTGATGTCCTCGTCCTAGGTGCTTACTTGGCGGCGGCCAGCTCGGCGGCCTTGTCGGCCGCGCCGTCCATGGTGTCGACGCGCTGCACCAGCGGGTGGGCGGCGTCGGAGAGGATCTTGCGGCCCAGCTCGGCGTTGTTGCCGTCGAGGCGGACGACGAGCGGCTTGGTGACGTCCTCGCCCTTGTCCTCCAGAAGCTTCAGGGCCTGCACGATGCCGTTGGCGACCTCGTCGCAGGCGGTGATGCCGCCGAAGACGTTGACGAACACGGACTTGACGTCCGGGTCACCGAGGATGATCTCCAGACCGTTGGCCATCACCTGGGCGGAGGCGCCGCCACCGATGTCGAGGAAGTTGGCGGGCTTGACACCACCGTGCTTCTCACCGGCGTACGCGACGACGTCCAGGGTCGACATGACCAGGCCGGCGCCGTTGCCGATGATGCCGACCTCGCCTTCGAGCTTGACGTAGTTGAGGTTCTTCTCCTTGGCGGCGGCCTCCAGCGGGTTGGCCGCGGCCTTGTCGTGGAGCTCCTCGAAGTCGGGGTGACGGAACTCCGCGTTGTCGTCCAGGGACACCTTGCCGTCGAGGGCGAGGACGTCACCGGAGGCGACCTTGGCCAGGGGGTTCACCTCGACCAGGAGGGCGTCCTCCTTGATGAAGGTGTCCCACAGCTTGACCAGGATGTCGGCCACCTTGTCGGCGACCTCGGCCGGGAACTTCGCGGCATCGACGATCTCGCGGGCCTTCTCCGGGGTCACACCGTCGATCGCGTCGATCGGGGTCTTGGCCACGGCCTCGGGGCGGGTGGCCGCCACCTCCTCGATCTCCATGCCGCCCTCGACCGAGGCGATGGAGAGGAAGGTCCGGTTGGCGCGGTCGAGGAGGAAGGAGACGTAGTACTCCTCGACGATCTCCGGAGCGGTCTCGGCGATCATGACCTTGTGGACCGTGTGGCCCTTGATGTCCATGCCGAGGATGTCCGTCGCCCGGGCGACGGCCTCGTCCGCGGAGGCGGCCAGCTTGACACCGCCGGCCTTGCCACGACCACCGACCTTCACCTGCGCCTTGACGACGGACTTGCCGCCCAGCCGCTCGGTGATCTCGCGCGCCGCCTCAGGCGTGACGATGACTTCACCGGCCAGCACCGGTACATCGTGCTTGGCGAAGAGGTCCCTCGCCTGGTACTCGAACAGGTCCACGCGCTTCCGTCCCTATCAGTGATCTCGCGGTTCGTTGGATGCGTGGGCGTGCCGCGAAGGGCAACGTGACGTCCGCATGTGTCACTAGGGAGGCGCACACGGTGTCCGAGCGCGCGGCATGTCCGTCTCGCAGGTTATCGCTGCTTCAGGGGGGCCTCTAAATCGCGGGTCACACCTGAGCGGTGATACCTGTCACATGATGCCGAGTTTGCTGGCACGGCGTGCCAGAGCAAGCCGACGATGAGGGGCCCCATCGGGCTGGGGTTTACCCAGTGGGGCCTCTGGAAGGACCCCGAAGGGGCCCCAGGCGGCTGATCCCCACCCCAATGGGGACCGCCTGCCCCGCCCGCGGAATGCGGACCGGACGGACCGACGGCATTCGGCCCTCCGACTCCGCCTGCCACGGAGCCGACGAGGGCGAACAGAGCGGACAGAGCGGACAGCTCGGCGATCGAGGATCCACTCGGCGGTGGTGCCTGTGACGCCGGTGACGCCCCGCGACGCCCGTGAGGCTCCTGACGCCCGTGACGTCTGATACATCAGCGACCCGCGCTGGCGCCAGTGGTGCTGGTGAGGCGGTGGTGCCGTGATGCCATTGGCACCAGTAATGCCGGTGACGCCAGTGGTGCCGGAGATGCCAGTGATCCGGTGACGCCAGTGATGCCGGTGATGGGTGGCGCCGGTGGTCGCTTGCGCCCCACCCGTCACACCGATCACGCTCGTCAGGCTCTCTCGGTTGTCAGCCCCGTCATCTTGTAAGAGCCGTCACAGCGGAACGCGGACGGATCAGCCTGACAGATCGGCCTGACGGATCGGCCTGACGGATCGGCCTGACGGATCAACGTGGCGGATCGGTGGGATGGAACAAGGGTGGGTCGGCGTGACACGGGCACCGGTCCTCGCATCGGCCGCCCGGGAAGACACAAGCCCCCGGTTGCCGTCGGTCAGCCCCATCTCCCTACGTCCTCGATCCGCCCTCGATCCGCCCCTGACCCGCCTTTGATCCGCCCTTGTCTCGTGCCTGTTCCGTCCTCGATCTCACCCGGCGTCCGGTATCGGCAGCGGGCGCTTCTCGATCGCCGCTGCCATGACCTCGGGGAACAGGTCGGGCGTGCAGGCGAAGGCCGGTGTGCCCAACGCGGCGAGCGCCGCCGCGTGTTCATGGTCGTATGCGGGCGCCCCCTCGTCCGACAGCGCGAGCAGAGTCACGAACTGCACTCCCGACGCCTTCATGGCCGCGACCCGCTTGAGCATCTCGTTCCGTATGCCGCCCTCGTACAGGTCGCTGATGAGGACGACCACCGTCTCTGTCGGCCGGGTGATCTGCGACTGGCAGTAGGCGAGCGCCCGGTTGATGTCCGTGCCACCGCCGAGTTGCGTGCCGAACAGGACGTCGACCGGGTCGTCCAGTTGGTCGGTGAGGTCGACGACGGCCGTGTCGAAGACGACGAGCCGGGTGTCGATGGCCCGCATGGACGCCAGCACCGCCCCGAACACGGAGGCGTAGACGACGGACGCCGCCATGGATCCCGACTGGTCGATGCAGAGGATGACTTCCTTCTTCACGGACCGCGAGGCACGCCCGTAGCCGATGAGCCGTTCCGGCACGATCGTGCGGTACTCGGGCAGATAGTGCTTGAGGTTGACCGCGATCGTACGGTTCCAGTCGATGTCGTGGTGGCGCGGCCGGTTGATGCGGGCGCTGCGGTCCAGGGCCCCGGTGAGCGTGGCCCGGGTACGGGTGGCGAGCCGCTTCTCCAGATCCTCGACCACCTTGCGCACGACGGCTCTCGCGGTCTCCTTCGTGGTCTCCGGCATCGCCTTGTTCAGCGAGAGCAGCGTGCCGACGAGGTGCACGTCGGCCTCCACCGCCTCCAGCATCTCCGGTTCCAGCAGCAGGGCGTCCAGCCCGAGCCGGTCGATGGCGTCGCGTTGCATGACCTGGACGACGGAGGAGGGGAAGTAGGTACGGATGTCCCCGAGCCAGCGGGCCACGGACGGTGCGGACGCCCCGAGCCCCGCCGTACGGTCCCGTCCCGACGAAGGTCTGTCCCCCTTCCCGTAGAGCGCGGTCAGCGCCCCGTCCATCGCCGCGTCCTTTCCGCCGAGGGTGCATCCGGTCCCGTCGGCAAACTCGCCGCCGAGCACCAGGCGCCAACGCCGCAGCCGCTCCTGCGCGGCGTCGCCGGGGTTCGCGGGAGACGTCGGCTCGGCCACGGGGGTCGTACTCCCCATGGCCCGCGTGGTCTGCGAGGTCCGCGCGGTCTCGACCGTGCTCCCCGTCGGGAACTCGGCTGCGGCCGCCCCGGTCTCGGCGGTCGTCCCAGACACCTCGGCCGTCCCGGGCTCCGCGACCGTCCCTGACTCCGCGGCCGTCCCTGACTCCATGGCCGTCTCAGGCTCCGTGGTCACCTTGGTCTCCGTGGTCGTCATGTGCCAGCCCCCACCAGGTCGTTGCCGTGGGCGTCCGCGGCGTCCGCCGGGCTGCCGCCGCCGGCCGCCGTCTCCAGGGTTTCCGAAGTCCCCGGGATCCCATCGCCGCCGGTGTCCAGGCCGAGCAGCAGCCGCACCAGCGGCACCACGGCGTCCGCACGTTCGGTGTCCGGATCCGGGGCGAAGCCGGCCGTGCCCGGCGCCCGGCCCGCGGTCGCGTTCCCCTGTGTCCCGGGACCGCGCCGCACCAGTTCGCCGAGGGTCCGCCGGACACCCGGCTCGTACGACGAGAACGTCCGCCGCAGCAGCGGCAGTACGTCGATGAACGCCTCCGCCGGCACCTCGGTCAGCCATGCGTCGACCAGCCCCAGCAGCCGCTCGTCGTGCACGAGCAGCATGCCTCCGCCGCCGCCCACGAAGCCTTCGATCCAGGCGGCTGCGTCCTGCGGCGGTGTGCCCGGTGAGAGCACGAGCCCCATCAGCCGGGCCGCCTCGTCCTGGCCGACCTCCCCCTCGTCCAGCAGCAGCCGCACGGCCCGGCCGCGGATGATTCCGGGCACGCTGTCCCTGCCGGACAGCGACCGCAGTACGGAGCGCCAGCGGCCGCGCAGGTCACCGTGGTCAGCGGGGGAACTCTCGGCGAGGAGCCCCACCGCGCCGTGCACCGCGTCCACGTGCCCGCGCATGTGCTCGGCCGCGTCCGCGTCGAGGGCGGTGCAGGCCGGCGGCAACCCGACGAAGATCCGCTCGGCGAGCCCCGCCGCGACCTCGGCGAGCGACCGGGTGTCCGTGCCGCGCACATCGCCGTAGCGCAGCGAACGGACCAGGGCAGGGAGGGCCTGCGCCAGGTGGCCGACGTCGGAGTCGAGCGCCGCCCGGTCGGCGAGCACCCGCATCACCACCGGGAGTACGTCGCCCACCCCGGCCAGCAGGCAGTTCTCGGCCAGCGCGGTCACCTCGGCGAGTGCCTGGGCACTCGTGGCGTCCGCCTCGGCCTTGGCAGTGGCGGCGGCCACGACCGTCGTGCCCCAGACCCCGGCCTCCGCGACCCGGACGGACAGCTCCGGTTCCCAGCGCAGCCGCCAGGTCTCCCGGAACGTACCCGTACTGCCGCGCGACGAGACCGGCTCGCCCCAGTGGATGCCCAGCAGCCGCAGCCGGTGCAGCAGCCGGCTGCGCTCGCCGTCCGTCTGTTTGCGCAGGTCCAGCTCCACCTGCCGGTCCAGTGCCTCGGGCTTGAGCCGCAGCCGCCGGTGGAGCAGGGTCAGGTCCCGCTGCAAGGGCACGGCGGGTGCCGTGTCCGGTACCTCCCCGAGGACGTCGCCGACCACCAGCCGCTCGTGCACGAGCGCCAGTGGCACATCGGAGCCGTCGCACATCACAGCGCGCACCGCATCGGTCGTCTCGGTCAGTCCCGGCAGCGGGCGTCCGCGCATCGCGGCGAGCGTCCCGGCCAGCCGGACCGCCTCGATGACGTGCGCGGACGACACGATCCGGTCCTCCTCGCGCAGCAGTTCCGCCACCTTCGTCAGCCACCGCTCGACCGGCCGGTCCCGCGCGCTGAACAGATGCCCGTACCAGCCGGGTGAGTCGATGCCCGCGCCATAGCCGCTGATCCGGGACAGTCTGCGGTGCGTCCACGGCACCCAGGTCATGTCCACCTTGACCTTGGGGAGCCCCTTCAGCAGTGCCCGGTCGGCGGTGACGGCGTGCTTCCCGCGCAGCGCCGGCACGTGCCAGGCCCCGCACACGACCGCCACACCGGCACCGAACTCGCGCTGAGCGGAACGCAGTTGGAGCCGCATATACGCTTCACGCACCAGGTCCCGGTCGTGGCCACCGGCGCCGTACGTCTCCCGCAGGGCCCCCATCGCCTCCTCCAGGGCGGCGAACGGTGCGAGGGCGGCTTCCCGGCCCACGGTTCCGTCCCCCGGGTCCGCGCCGCCCCGGTGCTCGACGACGTCCTCCCACCAGCGCTCGGGGTCGTCGTATCCGGCGGTCTCGGCGAGCACCGCCAGCGGGTCGAGCCGAAGGGCGTGCTCAACGGAAGGCACCTCAGGGTCGGATGAGGTGGAAGGGCTGGGAGAGGTGGGAGAGGCAGGAGCGGCGGCGGACGGGGTGGGCAGGGCGGTCGGGGTGGGGGGCGAAGGCGGCTCCTCGGGGCCGTCCGCGGGTGCGGGCTGTTCTTCCTCCTCTTTCCGCCACGCCAGGGTGTGCGTGGCGGGCAGGTCGATGAAACGGACCGGCACATCGTGTTCCAAGGCCCATTGGAGTGCCACCCACTCCGGCGAGAACTCGGCCAGCGGCCAGAACGCCGAGTGGCCGGGCTCGTCCACGGCGTGAGCGAGGAGCGCGACCGGGGGCCGCATGTCCGGATCGGCGGCCAGCGCGACGAGGGCGTCGGCCTCTGACGGTCCCTCGATCAGCACCACTGGGGGCGCGGTGGCGTCCAGCGCGGCCCGCACGGCCCGCGCCGAGCCCGGCCCGTGGTGCCGCACGCCGAGCAGCAGAGGTCCGGCGTCGCTCACGCGCTCACCGCCCGGCAGGCCCGGTAGAAGTCCATCCAGCCGTCCCGCTCGCGGACGACGGTCTCCAGGTACTCCTGCCAGACGACCCGGTCGGCCGCCGGGTCACGGACGACGGCGCCCAGGATGCCCGCGGCGACATCGCCCGCCCGCAGCACACCGTCGCCGAAGTGGGCGGCCAGGGCGAGCCCGTTGGTGACGACGGAGATGGCCTCGGCGGTGGACAACGTGCCGCTGGGCGACTTGAGCTTCGTACGGCCGTCGGCGGTGATGCCGTCGCGCAGTTCCCGGAAGACGGTCACGACGCGGCGGATCTCGTCGATGCCGTCGGGCACCGCGGGCAGGTCGAGGGAAAGACCGATCTGGTCGACGCGGCGCGAGACGATGTCGACCTCGGCGTCGGTGCTGGCCGGCAGCGGCAGCACCACCGTGTTGAAGCGGCGGCGCAGCGCGCTGGAGAGGTCGTTGACCCCGCGGTCGCGGTCGTTGGCCGTGGCGATCAGGTTGAAGCCGCGGACCGCCTGCACCTCCTGGCCCAGCTCCGGTATCGGCAGCGTCTTCTCGGACAGGATGGTGATCAGCGTGTCCTGCACGTCGGCCGGGATCCGGGTCAGCTCCTCCACCCGGGCGGTCATGCCCTCCGCCATGGCCCGCATCACCGGGCTCGGCACGAGGGCGTCCCGGCTCGGACCGTGGGCGAGCAGCTGCGCGTAGTTCCAGCCGTAGCGGATGGCCTCCTCGGGGGTGCCCGCCGTGCCCTGCACCAGCAGCGTCGAGTCGCCGCTGACCGCGGCGGCCAGGTGTTCGGACACCCAGGTCTTCGCGGTGCCGGGCACGCCGAGCAGAAGCAGGGCCCGGTCGGTGGCGAGCGTCGTGACGGCCACCTCGACGATGCGGCGCGGCCCCACGTACTTCGGGGTGATCACCGTGCCGTCGGGGAGTGTGCCACCGAGCAGATAGGTGGCGACCGCCCACGGCGACAGCTTCCAGCGGGCCGGGCGCGGGCGGTCGTCCTGCGCGGCGAGCGCCGCCAGTTCGGCGGCGAAGGCGTCCTCGGCGTGCGGGCGCAGCTCCTGTCCCGCGTTCGCGGGCGCGGAGTGGTTCTGGCTCGGTTCGACGGACGTAGGTTCCACGGACACAGACATGGCTGAGGCCCCCTCCAGCTCGGCCGGTTCGGATCTGGTGTCCACCGTGCACCACGCCACTGACAATCCGTTCTGACCTGCGAAAATGCTTCGGCCGGGGCGATTGTCAGTGGTGGGATCTACCGTCGATGACATGACTCAGCAGGGGGTGCGCTGGACCGCGGACCAGGTGCTGGCACTGGCGCCTGACGCAGCATCACGCAAAGCGGGAAGCAAACTCGGCACGGCCGGGCCGTGGTCCGAGGCGGGAAGTTCCGACGAGGGGACGGTGTGGGGACTGTGCAAGGGCAGTGGCAGCAAGCCGTATCAGACGGTGGTGGACGTCGCGGACGCGTCCGGCCCCGCGTACAAGTGCAGTTGTCCGAGCCGAAAGTTTCCGTGCAAGCACGCGCTCGGACTACTGCTGCTGTGGGCGGGCGGGGACGCCGCGGTGCCGACGGGGCAGGCGCCGGACTGGGCGGAGCAGTGGACAACAGGGCGGAAACAGCGCGCGCAGGAGAAACGGCAGTCGGCCGCGGCCGGATCCGCCGCCGGATCCGGTGATCCCGAGGCCGCGCGGCGCCGGGCGGAGCGCCGGGCCGAGCGGGTCACGGCGGGCGCGACGGAGCTGGAGCAGCGCCTGGCCGACCTGCTGCGCGGCGGGCTGGCCTCCGCGGAACAGGCGGGGTACGGCCTGTGGGAGGAGACCGCGGCCCGCATGGTCGACGCACAGGCACCCGGACTGGCCGCACGGGTGCGGGAGTTGGGTGCCATACCCGGATCCGGTCCGGGCTGGCCGGTGCGGCTGCTGGAGGAGTGCGCACTGCTGCACCTCCTCGACCAGGGCTGGCTGCACCGGGACCGGCTGCCGGAGGGGCTCGCGGCGACGGTCCGTTCCCGTATCGGCCTGCCCGCCACGGCGGACGGCCCGGCGGTACGGGACCGCTGGCTGGTCCTCGCCCAGTACGACACGGCGGACGCGAGGCTGACGACACGCCGGATCTGGCTGTACGGCGAGGAGTCGGGCCGCGTCTGCCTGCTCCTCTCCTACGGCGCGGCCGGCCGGGCCCCCGAGCAGGCCCTGCCGGTCGGGCTGGCGCTGGAGGCGGAGGTGTCCGTCCACCCCGGCGCCGGCCAGTCGCGCGCCACGATCGGCGAGCAGTTCGCGCCACCCGCACCCACCGTGACACGGCCGCCGGGCGAGACGACCGCGCGGGCGATCGCCCGGTACGGCGAGGCACTGCGGGACGACCCGTGGCTGGATGCGGTACCGGTGACGCTGGACCGGGTCGTCCCCACCCCGGACGGCGGCTCCTGGCAGCTGGCGGACGCCGACGGGTCGGGTGCGCTGCCACTGACCCCGGCCGCCCGCTCCCGCTCCGGGCTGTGGCGGCTGGTCTCCCTCTCCGGCGGCGCCCCGGTCAAGGTGTTCGGCGAGTGCGGCCACGGGGGCTTCACTCCGCTGGCGGCCTGGCCTCAGGGCGAGGGGGAGGCGGTGGCGCTGTGCTGAACCGACCGGAGACCGCGGGATCCCCGACCAGAAGGAGTCGCATGAACGGCGCCACCGCGCAGGAGACCGTTACCGCCGCCCCGCCGGCCGCCACGGACACCGCGCACACCGCCGGTGCCTGGGAGAACCTCGTCACCACGGCGCTGCTCGGCACCGACCGGCGTCCGCCCACGGGCGGCACACCGGGTCGCGAGGCGCCGGTGGCGCTGCTGGACGCGGCGGCCCTTCAGACCGTGCGGCGACGGGCGGGGCTGCGCCCGGCCGCGGCGGCGCAGCGTCCGGAGCCGGCCGCCGAGGACCCGCGCCCCGCCCTGCCCGCCGCCGCGGCGAACCGGTTCGCCCTGCTACTGGCCGACCGTCCCGGCACCGGCGGCGGTCGCCGCGGCGCAGCGCCCGACCTGATGGAACTGCTGCCCCAGTGGCTGGCGGCGGCGAACGCGCACGGTTACGCCGCACCGCCGGAGACCCTGCCCGCGCTGCTGGACGCGGCCCGGGGGCGTACGGACCTGCGCCCCGCGGCGCTCGCGTTCGCCGGCCCGCGGGGGCTGTGGCTGGCCCGGCTCAACCCGGACTGGCGGTTCGCCCTGCGCGCGGCACCGGGCGGCGGTGCCGCGCTGCCGGACCTCGACGACGCCGCCGGGGTGCAACGGCTGTGGGAGGAGGGCCTGTTCGCCGAGCGGGTCGCCCTGCTCGCGGCGATCCGCGCGGCGAGGCCCGCGACGGGCCGCGAGTTGCTGACCTCGACGTGGTCGGCAGAGCGTGCGGAGGACCGGCTGATGTTCCTCGACTCACTGCGCTCGGGTCTGGAACCCGCTGACGAGCCGTTTTTGGAGCGGGCGTTGGCGGACCGCAGCCGGAATGTCCGGGCGATGGCCGCGGAGTTGCTGTCCACGCTGCCCGACTCGGCGCTCGCGGCACGGATGGCGGTCCGGGCAGGGGTCTGTGTCGCGATCGACCAGACGCGCGGTGACCCGACGATCGCGGTCGAGGCGCCGCTGGAGTGCGACGCGGCGATGGAGCGGGACGGTGTCGTGGCCAAACCTCCCACGGGACGGGGCGAGCGGTCCTGGTGGCTGGGCCAGCTACTGGAGGCGGCACCGCTCGGCACGTGGTCACGGCGGCTCGGCGGGCGTACACCGCGGGAGATCGTGGCGCTGCCGGTGACGGACGGCTGGCAGACCGAGCTGCACGCGGCCTGGTGCCGGGCGGCAGCGCGGCAGCGGGACGCGGAGTGGTCCCGGGCGTTGCTCGGGACGCCCGGCGCACCCGAGGCGGGCGGGCCGGGCGCGGTGTCCCTCGCCGAGCGGGCGAAGCTGCTGGGCACGCTGGGGGCCGGGGAACGGGCCGACTGGGTGGCCGGGTTCATTGCGATGCACGGCCTGTCCGAGGCGTTCCAGCTGCTCGGGGTGTGTGCCGTGCCCTGGGCGGAACCGCTCGGCCGAGCGGTGGTGGATGCGCTCGACATCGCCCGGGACGCGGGGAGCTATCCCTGGAGCTTCAGCGGGGTGATGGGGCTGGCCGAACGGTGCCTGGATCCCGCGGAGGCGTCACGGCTGAACGGGCTGCTGGCAGTGCCGGAGGAAGGGGAGGACGCGTCACCGGGCGCCGGCGGGTACTGGGCGGAAGCGTTCCAGCGGCTCGTGACGACCTTGCGGTTGCGGGCGGACATGGCGCGTGAGCTGGTCGCTCCGCTCGGGGAGCCGTGATGGGGCGCTGCTCGACCGCGGGCGGGGCGTGGCCGAGCGCGCCGTTTCCCACGCCCGCACCACAGCAACCCGCCCGGAGGACCGGAACTGGACATTCCTCAACCGCGGGCGGGTCACAGCCGAACGCACCGTCTCCCGCTCCCCCACCAGGGCGCCCGCCGCCCGGTCGGAGAGCGCGGCCCGGAGGACCGGGATGGATCGTTGTTCGGCTGCTGCGCGTCGCGGACGGGCACACCGTTCCCCGCGCACCCGTCCCTCCACGCCCCTTCCTGGGCGCGGAGGGGCGGGGTCAGCCGCCGGAAGCGGCTGGTTGCCGTACGTTCGCCCGTACCCACTCCACGATCGACGCCGTGGTCGCGCCCGGGGTGAAGATCTCCGCGACGCCCTTCTCCTTGAGCGGCGCGATGTCCGCCTCAGGAATGATCCCGCCGCCGAAGACCAGGATGTCCGCGGCGTCGCGCTCCTTGAGGAGGCCGATGACGGCCGCGAACAGGGTGTTGTGCGCACCGGAGAGGATGGACAGGCCGATCGCGTCGGCGTCCTCCTGGATCGCCGTGTCGACGATCTGCTCCGGCGTCTGGTGGAGCCCGGTGTAGATGACCTCCATACCGGCGTCGCGCAGCGCTCGCGCGATGACCTTGGCGCCGCGGTCATGACCGTCGAGCCCTGGCTTGGCCACCACCACGCGGATCGGACCGGCTGCCACACCCATCACTGCCTCCATGAAGCGACTGGATCCACGACTGGTTCCATCAGATCCATCCGTACCGACAAGTACCGCACCATCCGTGCGTTGCGCCACCGGCCGGAAAGTGAACGAACGTTATCCCCAGCATCCCGCAACCGGCGGTTTTACGACGGCGGCCGAGGGGGAAATCACACGGTGGGACATGTTCGGGAGCCGCACCGTGGTCCACGGGAACACGAAAGGCATGCGGCGTGCACGACACGCACCTCGGTGACCCTGCGTACGGCTTCCCACAAGGGCACACGGGGACAGAGACGTCCTCCTGTGCCGACAGGAGGTCGGCCATGATGGTCACCAGGGCAGTGCAGCCGCTTCGTCCGCTCTACCAGCTCCTCCTGCCGGGCAAACTGGCGGGACTTTCCGTGGCTCTCCTGAAGGCGACCGCCCTGGAGGTCACGATCCTCGCGGGACACCTCCTCCTCTATCCGACCGGCATCATCCAGGAACGCCGCTCCCAGCCCCAGCCCACGCCCCCTCCGGACGGCACGCCACGGCTGCCGGCCCAGCCCGAACTGCCGGTCATCCTGCTGCACGGCTTCATCGACAACCGATCGGCCTTCGTCCTGCTCCGCCGCAATCTCGCCCAGCACGGCAGACACCAGGTGGAGTCGCTCAACTACTCTCCGCTGACCTGCGACATCCGCATCGCCGCCGAACTGCTCGGCCGGCACATCGAGGAGATCTGCCGGCGGACCGGAAGTCCGCAGGTGGACATCGTGGGGCACAGCCTCGGCGGACTGATCGCCCGGTACTACGTACAGCGACTGGGTGGCGACCACCGGATCCGCACGCTGGTGACGCTCGGTACACCGCACTCCGGCACCCGCGCCATACCGCTGGCCAACGCCCACCCGATCGTGCGCCAGATGCGGCCCGGCTCGGAGGTGATCGAGGAGCTGGCCATGCCCGCACCCGGCTGCCGTACGCGGTTCGTCAGCTTCTGGAGCGATCTCGATTCGGTGATGGATCCCCTGGACACCGCCTGCCTCGACCATCCTGACCTGCTGGTGGAGAACGTGCCCGTGACCGGGATCGGCCACCTCGCACTGCCGGTGCATCCCACGGTCGCAGCCCGGATACGTCAGGCGCTCGGCGCCGAGCCCGCGGAGGGGGAAGCCGAGACGGGACCCGTCACCGGCCCGGCCGGGCTGACCGTGGCCTGAGCGGAGGCCGAGCGGAGCCGGAGCCGAGGAGGGACCGAGCCAGGGAGCGTCGGAGCCGAGCCGGGGATACGTAAGGGACGCGCGGAGGCGGGGCTGATCATCTGCGCGGAGGCCCCCGATTCACTCGAATGGCCGTACCGGACGAAGGGCCCGGGGTCCTGAGCGGACGACCGGCCCGGCCTGGTCCGGTTCACCCGATCGCCACGGAGTCCGCCCGCCCCGGCCGATCGTCAGGACGCGAGCCCGGTCATCGGCCTGCCCCTGCCCGGACCATCGAACGTTTCTCGAACACAGAACCAAACCCGTGCCCGCGCTCCCCGAAACACGGCCGAATGCCCGTTTCCTGCGAACGCGAAACCAGGCGAAGATTGTCGCGCCCGCATACCGCCGGGTACAGTCGCCGCACTGCTCTGGCAGCCCCTGTTGTCGAGGCGAAAGAGAAGTTGGTGAACGACGGTCACCCGTCGGGGACTATGACCACCCCGGCTCCGGCTTCCGAAGCCACCTCGGCGCACTACGCGTCGTACGGCGGGCAGGAAGCCCAGTACGGCGACTTCACCACGTACGGCGGCTACGACGCCGGCGGCTCACCGCAGGGCGCGCACGCCACCGCCTTCGACACCGATCCCCTCTTCGGCAGTCTCCCGGGTGATTCCGGGGCCACCGGCGCGTACGACACCACACACTGGTCGACCGGCGTACACCACACCCTGAACTACGACCCGTACGCGGCGCAGCACCATGCCGCCTACGACAGTGGCGCCTACGACGTCACGGCGTGGTCGGTGCCGCAGCAGCAGGGCCCGGGAGCCGACACGAGCGGCCAGTGGGACGCCGGTGCCTGGCTGCAGACCGACCAACTCGGCGGTGCCGACCCGACCCAGCAGTGGGAGTGGGGCACCCAGGCGTTCGACACCGGCGCGTACGACGCCACGCAGTGGAACTCCGACGGCGTCCGGTCCGAGCATCCGGCCGAGCCCTTCGAGCACCAGGCGACCGGCGCGTTCGAGCAGTCCGCATACGAGCAGTCCACGTACGAAGCGGCCCCGTATGGGGAGTCCGCCTACGACGAGACCGCCTACCAGGAAAGCCCCTACGGCAAGCCCTCCTACGAGGACCCGGCCTACACGGACCATTCCTACGCGGATTCCGACCACGAGGACTCCGCCTACGCGGCGGTCGCTGGTGAGGAACCCGCCCCGGGCGGGGGCGAGTCGACCGCCACCGGTGAGCTGCCCGCGGTGGCGCTGCTCGACGGACAGGAAGAGGTCACCCCGGTACCCGCCCCACGCGCGGGTTCCCGGTCCGCGTCCCGCTCGCGCCGGCGCCCGCCCGCCAAGCGCTCCGCGCTGCTGACCATCGCCGTGCCCTCGGCCTGTGTGATGGGGGTGGCCGGGATCGCCGCCGCTTCCGTGGGCGGCCTGACCGACGACGGTACGAACACGACCGCCTCAGCCCCGGACCCGCAGGCGGTGAAACCGGCCACCGCCAACAACAAGCTGGACACCCAGCTCGAAAGCCTCTCCGCGGGCGCCGACGACTTCGCCGACCGGGCCAGCCGCACCCAGGAACGCATCGATCTCAAGGCCGAGCAGGACGCCGAGAAGAGGAAGGCGTTGGCGGAGGCGGCGCTCAAGGAGCGGCTGCGGCCCAAGTTCGTCCTCCCGGTCGCCCAGCGCGGACTCAGCGCCTATTTCGGCCAGGCCGGTGTGAACTGGATGTCCGTGCACACCGGGATCGACTTCCCCGTGTCGTACGGCACGACGGTGATGGCCGCGACCGACGGCACCGTCCGCACGGAGTGGAACAGCGCCTACGGCAACATGATGATCGTGACGGCGAAGGACGGCACAGAGACCTGGTACTGCCACCTCTCCAGCTACCGCGTCGCCTCCGGCGCGAGCGTCAAGGCCGGGCAGCCGATCGCCTACTCCGGCAACTCGGGCAACTCCACCGGCCCGCACCTGCACTTCGAGGTGCGCCTGGCGGGCGGCCCGGCGATCGACCCGCTGCCCTGGCTGCGCAGCCACGGACTGGACCCGACGTAAGGGCTCCGCCCGCCCCTCGGGCACAATCCCCGTCCCACGGACTCAAGGCTTGTCCCACGGACATGGGGCCCGTTCCTCGAACTTGAGGCCCGTCCCCCGGTCTGAAAGCTTGTCCGTCGGGCGTAAGGCTCGTCCGACGGACGTACGGCCCGCACCGCGGACGACGCGGGGCGGGCCTCGGACGACGGCGGCGGGCCCGGTCTCAAGCAGCTACGGCGTCTTCACAGCCCTACAGCTTCTCCACCGGCGCGTACCGCAGCAGCAGTCGCTTGGGCTTTGCGTCGCCGAAGTCGATCGTCGCCTGGGCCTTGTCGCCCGTGCCCGCCACCGCGACGACCGTGCCGAGTCCGAACTGGTCGTGTGTGACCCGGTCGCCGACGGCCAGGGACACCACCGGTTTCTCCGACGCCCTGCGCGTGGCGAACCCGGACGCGCCCGCCCCGGACGAACGGGAACGGGACGAGGACAGCGAGGACACGACACCGGACGCGGGCCCGGAGGAGACAGGTGCCGGGGCTCCCGTCCGCTTCCACTCCACATGGGCGCCGGGAATCTCTTCCAGGAAACGTGAGGGCGGGTTGTACGACGGCTGGCCCCAGGCGCTGCGCATCGTCGACCGGGTGAGGTACAGCCGCTCGCGCGCGCGCGTGATGCCGACGTACGCCAGGCGCCGTTCCTCCTCCAGTTCCTTGGTCTGGCCGAGGGCGCGCATGTGCGGGAAGACGCCGTCCTCCATGCCGGTCAGGAAGACCACCGGGAACTCCAGACCCTTGGCGGTGTGCAGGGTCATCAGGGTGATGACGCCGTCGCCCTCCTCCCCGTCCGGGATCTGGTCGGAGTCGGCGACCAGCGCGACCTGTTCCAGGAAATCGGCGAGCGTGCCGCCCGGGGCCGCCGGGCCCGCTGCCCCCTCGACCGCAGTGCCCGCTGTCCCCTCGGTCGTCGCGCCCGCTACCCCTTCGGCGGTCGCACCTCCGCCACGCTCCTGTTCGAACTCCAGGGCCACGGAGGCGAGTTCCTGAAGGTTCTCGATCCGGGTCTCGTCCTGGGGGTCGGTCGAGTTCTGCAACTCGGCGAGGTAGCCCGTGCGTTCGAGCACCGCTTCCAGGACGGTCGCCGGTCCCGCTCCTGACTCGACGATCGTCCGCAGCTCCTCCATCAGCACGTTGAACCGCTTGATGGCGTTGGTCGACCGCGCGGCCATGCCGTACGCCTCGTCCACCCGGCGCAGCGCCTGCGAGAAGCTGATCTTCTCGCGCTGGGCGAGCGCGTCGACCATCGCCTCGGCGCGGTCGCCGATGCCGCGCTTGGGCACGTTCAGGATGCGGCGCAGCGGGACGGAGTCCTCCGGGTTGGCCAGCACCCGCAGGTAGGCGAGGACGTCCCGGACCTCCTTGCGTTCGTAGAAGCGGACGCCGCCGACGACCTTGTAGGGCAGGCCGACGCGGATGAAGACCTCTTCGAAGACACGGGACTGGGCGTTGGTGCGGTAGAAGACGGCGACGTCGCCGGACTTGGCCTCGCCCGCGTCGGTCAGCCGGTCTATCTCGTCGGCGACGAACTGCGCCTCGTCGTGTTCGGTGTCCGCGACATACCCGGTGATGGTGGCGCCCGCGCCCGCGTTGGTCCACAGGTTCTTGGGGCGGCGGGACTCGTTGCGCTCGATGACGGCGTTGGCGGCGGACAGGATCGTCTGCGTGGAGCGGTAGTTCTGCTCCAGGAGGATCGTCGTCGCGTCCGGGTAGTCCTCCTCGAACTGGAGGATGTTGCGGATGGTCGCACCGCGGAAGGCGTAGATCGACTGGTCGGCGTCACCCACCACGCACAGTTCGGCGGGCGGCAGGTCGTGCTCCTGCTCGGGCACGTCCACCGGGCGCTCGGCGGTCCCGACGAGTTCGCGCACGAGTGCGTACTGAGCGTGGTTGGTGTCCTGGTACTCGTCCACGAGGACGTGGCGGAAGCGGCGCCGGTAGTGCTCGGCGACGTCCGGGAACGCGCGCAGCAGGTTGACCGTCGTCATGATCAGGTCGTCGAAATCGAGGGCGTTGGCCTCGCGCAGCCGCGACTGGTAGAGAGCGTACGCCTGGGCGAGGGTCTTCTCGAAGCTCCCCCCGGACTCCGGCTGGGAGGCGCCCCCGGCCACCTCGGCGGCGTAGTCCTCCTCGTCGATCAGTTCGTTCTTCAGGTTGCTGATCTTGGCGCTGAATGCCTTCGGCGGGAAGCGCTTCGGGTCGAGGTCCAGGTCGCGGCAGACCAGGGCCATCAGGCGCTTGGAGTCGGCGGCGTCGTAGATCGAGAAGGACGAGGTGAAGCCGAGGCGCTTGCTCTCGCGGCGCAGGATGCGCACGCACGCGCTGTGGAAGGTCATCACCCACATCGCGTTCGCGCGCGGGCCGACGAGTTGTTCCACGCGCTCCTTCATCTCGCCCGCGGCCTTGTTGGTGAAGGTGATCGCGAGGATCTGCCCGGGATGCACCTTGCGCTCCGCCAGCAGGTGGGCGATGCGGTGCGTCAGCACACGGGTCTTGCCGGAGCCGGCGCCGGCCACGATGAGCAGCGGGGAGCCGGAGTGCACGACGGCGGCGCGCTGGTTGTCGTTCAGCCCGTGCAGGAGTGCGGCCGGGTCGATGACCGGCCGGGGGGCGCCGTCCCCGTAGTAGGCGTCCGGGTCCGGGGGCACGTCGAACTTCCCGCCGAACAGATCGTCCGGAACCTGCTCCGGAGCGTGCTCGTCCGCGGGCGGCGGGGGCTCCTCCTCCGGCCCGCGGGGGGCCTGGAGGTCCGCCAGGAAGCTGTCGTCAAAGAGGCTGCTCATCGCTCTCCGAGTCTAGGGCGCCCCACTGACAACCCGCCGCCGACCCGAGAACATGACCGGTGCCGCTCGCAGAACTTCGCCGCTGCCGCTCCGCCGTCCCGCCGTCCCGCCGCCCCCAGGTCCGGTCCCGGCCCGGACTGGCCCGGACCGGCCCGGACCGGCCCCCGGGACGATCGCGGGCCGATCCCACGACGTCACCCAGGGCCGACCGCGGTTCACCCCAGGTCGCCCCAAAAGCGTGACCGTTCCGCCCGGCCGCGATCCCGGACCGAGAACCAAACAGTCACATCCGCGCCCAATCCGCTCACCGACCGGAACCACCTGGTCACCCTGGAGGAAACTCACCGCCGGGTCACGAAAATGTATCGGGCATATCACCCACCAACCTTCACAGGGGCCACACGAGTTGGCTAGCGTGCCGGGCAGGCCGTACGACCCCCACCGGCGAGCCTCGCCGGGCCGTGCGGCCTCCGCCGAGTCCGGCGTGTCCCCGTGGCACGCGGGAGCCGGGGACCCACACCGACCTTGGGGTGAATCGGCCCAACCCCTCTCCGGGGAACGGCCGTAGGGCAAACCTTCCGAACCACCCGCCCGAACCCGACAGCTAACTCGGTAGGCGGAACACGGAAGGAGTCGCCTCTCTTGGCGTCGCACCGCAAGCCGCGCTCCGCGGGTACGCGCGTAGCAGGCATACGCACCCCCGCCCTCGCCACCGCCGCCCTCGCCTCCGTAGCCCTGCTCTCCCAGTCGGCCGTCGCCACCCCCTCCGACGGCGACAAGCCGAGCGTGGAGGAGGTGCAGAAGAAGGTCGACGACCTGTACCGGCAGGCCGAATCGGCAACCGAGCACTACAACGCGGCCAAGGAGCAGACCGGCGAACAGCGCAAGCGCGTCGACACCCTCCTGGACGACGTCGCCCGCCGCACGGACCGGCTCAACAAGGCCCGTGACGAACTCGGCTCGTTCGCCGCCGCGCAGTACCGCACCGGAGCCTCCGTCCCCGACTCCACCTCGCTCCTGCTCGCCGACAACCCGCAGGACTACTTCGACCAGACCCAGCTGATGGACCGGCTGACCGCCCGCCAGAAGACCGTGGTCGACGACTACGTCACCGAGCAGTCAGCGACGATGAAGAAGCGGCGGGAGGCCACGAAAAGCCTCGAAACGCTCACAAAGTCGCAGGACGAACTCAAGACCGCCAAAGCCACCGTCCAGACGAAGCTCTCCACCGCGCGCGAGCTGCTGACCAAGCTGACGGCGGAGGAGAAGAAGCGGCTCGCCGAGATCGAGAAGCGCCGGCAGGAGGAGGCCGCGCGGAAGGCGGCGGAGCTGGCCAAGCAGCAGGCGGCACAGCAGAAGAAGGAATCGTCGTCGACCACGGACTCGTCATCGTCCTCGTCGTCGTCCTCCTCCTCTTCCTCCTCTTCCTCGTCGTCCTCGTCGTCCTCGTCGGGTGGCTCCTCGTACGCCACCAAGGCCCAGAAGGCGATCGACTTCGCCCGCGCGCAGATCGGCAAGCCGTACGTCTGGGGTGCCACCGGTCCGGGCTCCTACGACTGCTCGGGGCTCACCCAGGCCGCCTGGAAGGCCGCGGGCGTCAGCCTGCCGCGCACCACCTACAGCCAGGTCGACGCCGGCACCACGGTCTCCGTCGCCGATGCCCAACCCGGTGACCTGGTCTTCTTCTACGACGACATCAGCCACGTAGGCATATACATCGGCAACGGGATGATGATCCACGCCCCGAAGCCGGGCGCCTACGTCCGCGAGGAGTCGATCTACTACGGCGGCGATTCGATCATCCACAGCGTGGTGCGACCGGCCTGACGCCGCGCGGGCCCGCGTCGAACCGATCCGCGCGGGCCCACATCATGGTGATCCCGTGCGGGCCCCAGTCATGCTGACCTCGCGGGGGCTCGGGTCATGCTGATCCCGCGCCTGCCGGCACGGCCTGGTCCCGTGTGGGTCCGCGTCACGCCTGTCCGGCGCCGGTCGGCACCGGCCCGGTCCCGTGTGGGCCCGCACCGGACTGAGCCGGGAGCTGGGAGCGGGGGCTGCGGCCGGGGGCGGTGTTGAGAAGAAGCTGAGAGTTTCCCGTGCCACGCTGGCGCCCCCTATCCCGCTCAGGAGCGCCTCGATGACCCTGATCAACGGCCTGCCCGCCCATGTCCTGCTGGTCCACGTAGTCGTCGTGCTGGTACCTCTCGCGGCACTGGCCCTGGTGGCGGCGGCAGTGTGGCCGCGCGCCGCCCGAAGGTTGGGGCCGCTGCTGCCACTGCTGGCGCTCCTCGCCCTGGTCAGCGTGCCATTGACGACGCAGGCGGGCGAGTGGCTGGAACGGCACGTGGAGAGCGACGCCCTGGTGCGGCGGCACACCGAGCTGGGTGACGGGCTGCTGCCGTGGGCCGTCGGGCTGTTCGTGCTGGCCGCGGTCGTGTGGTGGGCGGGGCGTTCCGCGCCGGCCGGGGAGCCGGGCGAGGGCCGCGGCCTGCGCTGGTCCGCCCTGCCGGTGCGGATCGTCGTGGGGGTGCTCTCGCTGGCCGTCGCGGTGGGAGCGGTGGTGGACGTCTACCGGATCGGCGACTCCGGAGCGAAGGCTGCCTGGCACGACGCCTACTCCAAGACGGCGACCGGGTCGAAAGACCAGCCCTGATTCGGCGCGGATTCGGCGCGGATCCGTCCGCGCCGAGCCGCCTGCGCCCGCTAGCATCGCGTGCCCCTCATGCCCCTCATGCCCCTCATGCCCCTCGTACCTCCGTGCCACCCGTGCCACCCGTGCAACGTGTGCCCCTCGTACCTCCCGTGCATCGTGTGCTACCCGTACATGAGGGTTATCGGTTCATGAGCGCCACGCGCGCGTGAAGGCGTCGTGTCCCGCACCCGCGCGTTTTTGGGGCGTACGCACGCGTGCCACGCCGCCGACCCGCCCGGAACTCCCTAGCATCGGGCGCATGCCCGGCACCTCCCCCCTCCGCGCCTGGTGGGCGCAGCGACCGCCGGCGGCCGGCGCCGCCGTGATGGCGACCGGCATCGTCTCGGTGGCTCTGCGGCTGACCGGCTACGAGGTCCTGTCACTGATCGCGCTCGCGCTGGGCTGCGTCGCCTGGCTGGCGCTCGCCGCCGACTTCGTCGCCGGCCTGCTGCGCGACCGGGAACGGTGGCTGGCCGAGGCGAAGACCCCCGGGGCGCTCACCGCGGTGGCCGCGACGACGGTGCTCGGCACCCGTTTCGCCCTGCTCGGCTGGTCCGCCCTCGCCGAGGCGCTGCTCGCGCTGGCGGCCGTGCTCTGGCCGGTGCTGCTGTTCCTCGTCCTACGGAACAGGAAGCGGCGCATGCCCGGGGCGGTGTTCCTGATCTGCGTGGCCACCCAGGGGCTCGCCGTGCTCGGCGCCACCCTGGCCGCCACGGAGGCGACGGCGTGGCTCGCGTACATCGCGCTGGTGCTGTTCTGGCTGGGTCTGGTTCTCTATCTGGTCGCGCTCGCCCGGTTCGACCCCGGGCAGGTGCTGAGGGGGGCCGGTGACCACTGGGTCGCGGCCGGCGCACTCGCCATCTCGGCGCTGGCCGGAGCCAGACTGCTGTCCGCCGACAGCCCGGCCCTGTACCTGTGGGACAAGGACGACCAGGGCGTCCTGCACACCGTGACCATCGGACTGCTCGTCCTCGACCTGGCCTGCTACGCCGTACTGCTGATCGCCGAAGTGCTCAGGCCCCGCCTCCGCTACGACGTGCGTCGCTGGTCGACGGTGTTCCCGTTGGGGATGACCGCGGCGGCCACGCTGTCCGTGTCGGCCGCCGCCGGAATCCCATGGCTGCGCGGTCTCGGGCAGGTACTGCTGTGGGTCTCGGTCGCGGGCTGGCTCGCCGTCGCCGCGGGCGCGGCCCTGACGGCCCGCGCGGGGATCAGTGCCGCGCGCCGGGCCCAGCATCCGCGGGCACAACATCGCCGGGCATGACGCCCCTGGAGGAGTTCCCGGACGCACCGGACGCACATCGGGACCTTCGGCAGCCCCCCGCGCCCCGGATGTCATATTCCGGGTGTCACGTCCACAGCACGGCGATGAAGATGTTCACCATGGTCAGCAGACCCACCACGCCGAACATGTTCTTGTCCACGCGCTCCTCGTCCCGCTTCACGTAGACGAGACCGAGGATCACGATCAGCACGAGCAGCTTCACGCCGATCTTGATGTTGTTGACGTGGTGGTGGTCGGCCTGGTTGAGGCCGACCAGGATCGCGCCGGTGACCAGCATGGTCAGCGCGCCGTGCAGCATGGCGGGGACGAAGCGCGCGGCGCCCTGCCCCATCGCCTTCATCTGGGTGAGGAAGCCGCCGAGAAGCGCGGCGATGCCGATGATGTGCAGCGCGACGAAGAGGTGGATGAGTACGCCCATGCCCGGAGCCTAATGAGGGGCGGAGAGGCGGGCGGGCACCGGCCCCTGCCTCCGGGCTCCGGGCTCCGGGCTCCGGGCTCCGCATGGCATATGCCTGTCTCATAGCACCGGGCGGACCGCACACGCCCCGGAAGCACCGCTTCGGTCAGCGCGGCATGTGAAGGCGGCGGTTCCCCATCGCACCCACGGTCACATACGGTCACGATCGGCATCCCCGACACCAGTTCCGTACATTCCGTTACCGACTCGTCACAGGCGGGCCTAGCGTCCTCCACCAGCGGCCGGCACTCCTGAGCCGGACGCGCCGACCTCTCGTAGGACAGCAGAAAGGACGTGACGGTCCAGGTGGCAGCGCACCGCAAGCCCCGGAACCGCCCGCTCGGCGGCAGCACGGCCCGAACGGCCGCCACCCTGGCCCTGGCGGGCGCGGCGACCGCGACCGCCTTCGACGGCACCGGGCACGCCGAGCCGCAGCGGACGCCGGACCAGGTCAGGGCCGAGGTCGACAAGCTCTACCAGGAGGCGGAGGCCGCCACCGAGAAGTACAACGGGGCGCGGGAGAAGGCGGACGCGGCGCAGCGGCGGCTGAAGTCCTTGCAGGACGAGGCGGCCCGCAGGGAGGACCGGCTCGACTCGGCACGGGACGCGCTGGGCACCGTCGCGGCGGCGCAGTACCGCAACGGCGGTCTCGACCCCGCCCTCCAGCTGGCGCTGTCCGCGGATCCCGACCAGTACCTGGAGGGGGCCGAGTTCGCCGAGCGGGCGGGCGACCGTCAGTCGGCGGCGGTGGCGCGGGTACGGGACCAGTTACGGGAGATCGAGCGGCTGCGCGGCGCCGCGCGGATCGAGCTGGCCTCGCTGCGGTCCCGGCAGGCCGAACTGAAGCGGAACAAGCAGACGATCACCGAGAAGCTGGGCACGGCCCGGCAGCTCCTGGACCGCCTGTCGCCACCGGAGCGGGCCGGCGTGACCGCCGAGGGCACCGGAGGCGACCGTGCCTCGCGTTCGCATCCCGGGGACGGGCACAGCGCCCTGCCGGTCGTGGGCCCGGTCGCGGCACCCGGTCCGCGCGCGACGGCGGCCGTGGCGTACGCCTACCAGAAGATCGGCAGCCCGTACGTGTGGGGCGCGACGGGCCCGAACGCCTTCGACTGCTCCGGTCTCGTCCAGGCCGCCTACCGCTCGGCCGGCATCGCCCTGCCCCGTACGACCTACGCCCAGATCAGCGCGGGCCGACGCGTCTCCCGTTCCGAACTGCTCCCCGGAGACCTGGTGTTCTTCTACTCCGGCATCAGTCACGTCGGCATCTACGTGGGCAACGGCCAGATGGTCCACGCCCCGAACTCGTCGGCGCCGGTGCGACTGGCCCCGATCAGCCAGATGCCGTTCGCGGGGGCGACCCGGGTGGTGTGAGGCTTTCTCGGCCACCGCGCTGCCGTCGCACGCTTGAATTCGGCGTCATGCCCCATTGCGGACGTGTCCGAGCCAGAGCCGACGCCCGAGGTCGTCGAGTTCCTCCTTGCGGTCCTCGCAGTCAGGGATGGCCTGCCGGAGCAATGCCCAGTAATCCGCTCCGTGCCCGGAGATTCTGATATGGGCCAGCTCATGTGCGATGACATAGTCGATCAAATGGACGGGAAGCTGAAAAAGGGCCCAGTGCAGTGCCATGCTCCCGGGGCCGCCGCCGCCCGGCCGGTATGTACCCCAGCGGTTGCCCACATCCCTGACGACGATCTCGGGCTCGCGGACCTCCATGCGCGCGGCCCAAGGCTGAAGTCTCCCCTGCGCCCAGCGCTGTCCCGCCTTGCGGTACCAGGCGATGAGGACCCTCCGGGCCCCAGTCGGATCCTGCGCGAGATCCTGATCGATCACCATGCGACCCGCGAAGATCCGGACTCCGGCGTGTCCTTCGCCGCCTATCCGCAGACGATAGGTACGTCCCAGATAGGTGAACGACTCGCCGTCCCGGATCTCCCGTACGGGGTGCGCGGGCGGATGTACCGCGCGGCGCCGCAGTTTGTCCGCAAGCCAGCCCTCTCCCTCCCGCAGAAATGTCTCCGCTCGCGCGACGGCGCAGTTCCTCGGCGCGCGCAGGGTGAGGGAACCGTCGCGTTCGACCGTGAGTCCGAGATGCCGGCGTTGGCTGACGGCCACCCTGAACTCCCTCCCCGCAACGGTGATCACTTGACCGTCCTCCAGGACGGCCAGGCATCGGTCTTGAGGGTCGGCAGGCTTCGGCACGCGGCCTATTGTCCCCGAGCCGCCGCTCGGAACGCCGCCGCATGCCGTTGGGCGTGCCCGGTCAGGGCCTGTGAGAGGTTGTTCAGCGGTTCCTTGGCGCGTTCCCTCGGTCTGACGCCCGCCCGGCGCAGTGCCCTCCAGAGCTCGCTCTGCAGCGAGTCCAGGCTTGCCTCATTGTCCGACCAGGCGGCACTCGACACGTGCCGTTCGATGACGGCGGCAAGGCCGATCGTCACGTTCCTGAGTTCGGCGGGCTCAGGCAGTTCGAAGGCCGGATCCTCCGCCAGCCGATCAGCGAGCTTTGTGTAGAGCTGCTGCTCGGCCGACGTCAGGTCGGCGACTGCCGGATCGACCTCCTCAGCCTGCCGAGCCCGGTCGATCAGCGGACCGATGCGCACCTTGATCTCGTCCCAGCGTCCCGCGAACTCCTCCAGGATCGCTTCCAGTTCCTCGGAGAGCGTCCGCAGTACGGGCCGGTCCTCCGTCCTGCGCCGCTCCTCCAGGTGATAACGCAGCGCCTGCACCTGCTCGGCGGCGGACTCCCGCGCATCCGGGATGCGCCCCACGACCTCGTCGAAGTCCGGGGCCAGGATGGACACCGGCGCGATGACCTGCTCGATCTCCGGGAGTTCGAGGTGGTCGGCCACCATGGCGCGCACCTTGCGCCCATACGCCCGGACGGAGAAGGTCCCGCCCTCCGCGTCCCGGTAGTGCCGCCGCACCCGCTTCTGCAACAGCGTCCAGTTCCGGGCCTCCGGTACCAGCTTGAGCGCCGCCTCGTGCGGCAGGACGCGCTCCAGGGCGGAGGTGAAACGGCTCATCCGGGTGTCGAACTCGGATCGCCCTTTCTCATCGCCGAGCATGAGCATGCCCTGGGCGATGCCGCCGGGGGCATCGAGCCCGCTGATACCAAGAGCCGTCAGGAAGTCTCTCAGCCCGCCCGCGGCCTCCTGCATCTCCGGGACCTCGACCTCGTCGAGGCTGCGGACCGTCCCGAACGTGGCCTCGTCGCCCTTGTACGCGGGCAGGGTGACCGCCAGATCGCTCAGCACGCCGTAGTAGTCCACGACACGGCCCTCGTACTTCGCCCGGCGCGGGCGGTTCACCCGCGCGATGGCCTGGAGCAGTTCGGCGTCCTGGATCGGACGGTCGAGGTACAGCGCCTGCTCGATGGGCGCGTCGAATCCGGTGAGCAGCATGGACTTCACGATCAGGAACGCGATGGGTCTGGGCTCTTCGGCATGCGGGGTGGCCATTCCGCTCCAGGGGTTCCGGCCGATGCCGCCCGCGGGCACGGGGTCGTCCTCGGGGATGTGCCGCGTCACCCACGGGTTGTCCGGGGGAAGCTGCGGGAACGGCTCCAGGAAGCGGTCCACGTGTTCCTGCTGGGTCGCCGGGTCGGTCCACTCATGCCATTGCCCGCGCTTCTTCTCGCTCCCCGCGGAGATGACGGGCACGAAGTCGATCCGACGCAGGACCTCCTGGTACTGCCAGGCCCGCAGCAGGACCAGGTCCTCCCAGGTGTAATCGGCGAGGTTTTTGTGCCGGAGGGACTCAGGGTCGAAGCCCCGCACGCTGGCCAGTAGTTCGGCCCGGGCATCGTTGAGCATGTGCCGGTAGAGCACTGCCGCGCTGCGGCTCACCGCCGCCACCTGCGCCTTGAATCCCCCGGTCAGCGGTCCGGTGACATAGTGCTCCAGCATGTCCTTGGCCTTGGCGCGGATCACGGGGAGCGACTCGGCCACGGTACGGCTGGTCGGCTTGAGCTGCCTGCGCATCTTCGCCTGTTGCCCCGCCCGCAGCTGGGCGATCAGGTTCTCGAACTTCCCGTTCAGTTCATCCTTGTCGCGGACCCCGGCCGGGCCGGTACGCCCCTCGTACCGGACGGGCACGACGACCTTGTCCCGCTCGGCCTCGTCCATGAGATACGAGTCAAGAAACCTGCCGTCCGGCTCCAGTCCGAAGATGCGCCCCGTGTCCGTGAGCCGACCCTTCATGATCGGCGTACCGGTGAAACCGACGCGGGCCGCCTTCGGCACGGAGTCACGCAGGCAGGCATGCAGCACGGAGGTGTGGGACCGGTGTGCCTCGTCGACGAGCACCAGCACGTACGGCGAGGAACTGCACTCGGTGAACCGCCGCCGTACCTCGTCGACGGCCGCCTCGCCGGGGGTGGGATCCGACGCCTCCTCGGCCGCCGCTCCCCCTGCCAGGCGCTCCTGCACGGCCTCGAACTCGGCTTCCGGGTCGCGATCGTCACCGGTATCGCCCTTTTCTGTCCCGACGACGCCGGGAATTCGCCCGAGGTACTTCTGGATCATGGTGAAGATGACCGCGCGTCCTCCGGGCCTGCCCGCACGCTCCAGCATGCCCTCGGCGTCGGAGCGGGACTGTGCGACCCGCACGTCCACGCCGCTGACCCTGACGGCGGCGGCCAGTTGCTGCTCCAGTTGCGTGCGGTCGGTGACGACCAGGAGGGTGAAGCGGTTGAGCTCGGGATCACGGCTGGTCTGGAGCCTGCGGGCGAGGAAGGCCATCGTCAGGCTCTTGCCGGACCCCTGAGTGTGCCAGATGACACCGCCGCGCTCGTCCCGCACCGCGGCCGGATCGTCCACGGTTCGCCCGGTACGCAGCTTGCGCACGATCTTCTCGACGGCACGGTACTGCTGGTGTCGGCATACGGCTTTGATCGTGACCGGCGGCTCCCCGGGCTTCGTCTTCACGGGCATCTCGAAGACGTAGTGGCGCACGATGTTCAGCAGATTGCGGGGCTTGAACACCATGCCGACGAGACGATGGAGGTCCGTGGGCGGCTGACCGGGCTCCAGCAACCGCGTTCCGTCGGCCCGTCGCACCAGCTGCAATGACCGGGCGAAGTGCTTGTCGCCGTCGTAGTCCGGAGTGACGCTGCGCCAGGGCGCGAAGTGGTCCTCGTCGGCCGTGATGGTGCCCAGCGCGGCATGCTCCCCGGCTGCGGCGACCAGCAGCTGCACCGGCGCGAAGAACTCCGGCACCTGGCTGTGCGGGTCACGTCGGTCGCGTCCACTGTCGTCGTCGAGCGGTACGCCCGCATACCCGCGCAGGTCACGGATGGCCTCGCCGACACCGTCCTTGACGTCCGGGCTCTTGCACTCGACGACGGCGACAGGGACGCCGTTCACGAACAGCACGAGGTCCAGGACGATCTCCGCCCCGTCGAAAGTCCGCACACGCAACTGGTCGACGACGAGGTAGTCGTTCCGCTTCAGGATCTCGGTGTCGTCCAGGCCCTCCAGATCCCAGTCGATGAACTGGGCGTGCACGGTCGAGCCGTGATGATGCTCCTCGTCACCGGTGACCGGCGTCCCTTTGATCAGCCGGCTGGTCACTTCGCCGTTGACCGCGACGAGAGAGGCGGTCGCGACGTTACGGGCGGTACGGCGCAGGTCGTCGATGGCGGCGTCGGCGTCCGAGTCCGTCATCCAGGAGCCGCTGCCGCCGGGCAGCCGGTTCACGCGCCGGACCGCGGAGCGCAACCGCTTCAGCAGGAGCAGATCGCCGTATTCCCGTTCGTCCCCGTCAGGGTCCGCCTTACCGAGGTCAGGCCCGTGGACGTGCTGCCACCCCATCGCCTTCAACTGGTCGATGATCGGCTGTTCGGTCTCGTCCCGCTCGGCCGTACCCCGCGTCATGAACTCCGCGCCTCTCCCCGTGTGCCGTGCCGCTGTTCGAACAACGACCGTACAGCCGTTGCCGGTTCCCCATTCTGCGACGGGTGGCGCACGCGTGACAGGAGTCCGTACGACGGTTAGGACCGCAGTCTCCCCGCTGGACGAGAATTGGCCGGTTCTCGGCCCTCCCGGGGACGAGCTGCGAGTGCGTCACGGGCAACGTCCATGGCGGTCCGGCGGTCCATTTCCGCACCGGGCGTGGTCGCCTGCACGACGGCTGCGGCGGGAGCGTGTGCGTCGGACGTGACGGACGTGACGGTACGGCAGCGGCAACCCCGGCACAGGCCGCCGACGAAGGCCGCGGGGCGCCCTGGGACACCGCAGTCGGTGCACTCCGGCATGAAGAGGCGGTTGTCCGATACGGATCCGGAGACGGTTGTAAGTACAGGTACAGGTACGAGTACGGGTACGGGTGGCAACTTGTCACGGAGCCGCCGGGCGACGAACCCGCGCGGAGAGTGGACGACATCGGGCAAACCGCCGGTCAGGGCACGGGTGAGGGCGAGAGCGCTCGCGCCGCGCTCCAGCCAGGGGATGGCCAGGTCGGCCAGGGCCTCGCAGTCGGCGGCGGACAGAGCGAGCCGGGGTTCGCGGCTGCCGAGTCGGGCGAGGACGTGGTAGGCGGTGGTGGCGTGAGGCTCGACGGGCGGGGACTCGACTGACTGGGACACGTCCGGCGCGTCGATGGATGGGGTGGTGTGGCCGGCCGTCGGATTGACAGGGTTGCCGGGCGTGGAGAAGGAGCCGTCCGGGGCCTCACCGGCATCCAGGAAGGCTGCCCACCATGCGTCGTCCCGCGCGGTACCGGACCAGTACGTACGGAAGACCCAGCGGGTGCCGCTCTCACCGGTGGCGGCCAGGCCCCGAGCGCGGTGCAAGTGCCCTGCGCGCGAAAGGGCGTTGAGTGCGCTGCGGACTGCCTGCTGACCATACAGGGGCACGACCTTGGCGAGGCTCTTGATGTCCATGGCGGCACCGTCGGACAGCCCGTCGATGAACGCCGCGATGTACGCCTCACGGGCGGGGAGGTGCGAGAAGTCAGCGGGGACGCGGGAGGCGGTGCCGGATTCGCCCGGGACGGTTCGTTTTCCGTAGCCGGGGCTGGCCATGGGGTGTGCGGGGACGGACAGGGCGGCGCTAAGGTTTTCACAAGCCACGAGATCGGTTCCTCTAACTGCGATCTTGAGGTGAGACCCCGGCGGGTGCTGCTAACACCCGACCGGGGTTGTTTGTTGTCGCGAACGCTAGAGGGTGACGACGGCGTGTCGCAAGCCGGTCACGAAAAGTCATGGTCCCTGGCGGCCGGGCAAGTTGAGCGCTGGACGACTCGGGGATCCGGGCGTGGGAGGGTGGGTGGTGGGTTCAAACCCACCACCCATTCCTTGCAAACGCGGCTCGACTCCCGGCTCTTGCCTCTCGAAGCTCAAGCGCCGGTACGGGCGTACCCGACGAACGCGGTCCAGGTGTCCCCGGCGACGGCGAAGCGGGGGCTCTGGGGGCCGAGCTTCGAGTCCCGGATGTGGATGGTGTGGGGGGATGTGGCTACTTCGAGGCAGGCGCCGCCCTCGCTGTCGCTGTAGGTGGACTTGCGCCAGTCCAGGGCGACTTCGAGGCAATTACCGCCCTCGCTGTCGCTGTAGCTGGACTTGAACCAGGTCAGGCGTTCGCTCATCTTTCCTCCGCCACCTTTCTGATGAACGTGGCCGACTCTTCCACGCTGAGAGAGTGCATGCGGATCATTGCATGAGCCTGAGTCAGAGCACTGACGTTGCCAGGACTGGCATGCAGCACGCTGACCTTGGGGGCCTCAATGTATCCATACTGCTCGTGTTCGGGCGTCTCCAACAGCACGATGCCGCCGTTGAGAGCGACGCCACTACAGCGCCCGAAGGGCAGGATCTGGACCGACACATTGCGGAGTTCACCCATGTCCAGCAGGTGCTGGAACTGCTCACGCATCACCTCTCTCCCACCGACCTCGGTGCGAAGGGCCGCCTCATAGATCACGAACCCGTACATCACCCCGATCCTGCGCCGCACCGCATCGGCCCTACGGAGCCTGGCCGCCACACGCTCACTGACCGTCTCATCATCAAGGGGAGGCGAGCTGTCTCCGATCAGTGCTCCGGCGTACCCTTCCGTCTGCAACAGACCAGGGACGAGCAGAGGTTCGTACCACGAGACGGCGATGGCCTCCGCCTCAAGAACCATGAACTCCTGTGACCGCGCCGGAAACGGCTCCGGCTTCAGATACTCCTGGGCCGCGACGAGCTTCCCGCCCGCCCCGCACACCTGGTCGGCGATCTGGAGGAACC
Organism: Streptomyces sp. NPDC006012; assembly: GCF_042871185.1. NCBI lineage: Bacteria > Bacillati > Actinomycetota > Actinomycetes > Kitasatosporales > Streptomycetaceae > Streptomyces > Streptomyces sp. NPDC006012. The sequence continues at coordinate 333,581 of NZ_JBIAIE010000003.1, read as the reverse complement.
GCAGGGTCGGCCTACGGCGGCCGTTCTCCATGGACTTGACGTACTCGTAGTCGTAACCGGCCTCTTTGGCCAGCGCATCGCGGCCGACACCGGCGTCCGTGCGCCACATCTTGATCTGGCTGCCGCAGTACCGCCAGGCGATCGGCGGCTGGGAGTTCACCTCGTTCGTCATACACACCTCCGCCGGGTCCACGCGAGGTACGGCTACTGGCTGTACCTGCGCCGTTACTCGTGAGGCTACGCGCGAGCAGGGACCGTGATCTCACCAAACGTCAAAACGTCAACGCAAGGAATGAACAGCGCATGCAGACCCAGCGACTCCCGCTGCCCACGACGGCCCCGAAGGACATCGAGTTGCGCCTACCGCATCACGCGCGAAGCGTCGCCAGGGCGCGTGCGCTGTTCCGCGAACAGGCGGCGTCCTGGGGACTGCCTCAGGACGTGATGGACACGGCGGAACTGCTCCTGAGCGAGCTGGTGACCAACGCGTACCGCCACGCGAAAGTCCCGGCCGGCCGGGAGATCCGGGTGCGCTGCGTGGTCACGGAGGACCGAATCCGTGTGACGGTGACCGACACGAACGACACGCTCCCGACACCGGGCACGGCATCTTCGGAGGACGAGTCGGGGCGGGGGCTCACGCTGGTGGCTGCGCTGGCGGACGACTGGGGCGCGGAGAGGGGAGAGTGCGGTGTCGGCAAGGAGGTGTGGTTCGAACTGACGCTCCACGCCGTGGAATAGCTACGCGGAAAGTCCTTCTGGTTTCGCCGACAGCATGTCATCCATGATTCCCCGACGAAGCGTTCGAAGCTTATCCAACTCCAGCCTGTCCGACTTCAGCTTTGTATCGAATGCCTCAACCCGAGCGACAATACATCTCTGTTCTTCAACCGGCGGCAGGGCAAGCCGAATTTCCGCTACGAGAGCACTGTTTAGATTGGTCTGGTTGGAACCCTGACCGATCTTGCGAATCTCTTCATAGTGGACCTCAAGCCAATGATAAAGATACCTGTAGTCAAGTCTCTGCGGATTGCAGACGATCGCCGCAGCGGCCTGATTGACAGTCGCATGAATCCCCAGAACCGCGCTCCTCCCCCGAGTGACCCCCTCCCCGTACATGGCCAGAACTACGGTTCCCGGCGGATAGACACGCAGGCCGGCCTCATCAACCGCCTTCACTGTTAGGTGCTCTGCTGTCCTATGAATCACATCGAAGTTGATCTCTGCCGTTCGGACCCAAGGAACGACACCCTCAGTCCAAAATTCCGGGCGGGAACGTGACGGAGTGGTGCCGGAACCCACAGCAGCCGCCTCCCCCAGAGCGACAGCCTCAACGTCTGGACTTGCCAACAAGGCGCGTCCGACTTCTCGCCTAATCAAACGGAGCTTGGCAATCGCCTCCTTGATCGCCCGCTCCTGCTCGCCCAGCGTCTCAACCACTTCAACGATGCGGCGCTGCTCATCAAGCTCTGGTCTCGGAATCGGCATCTGTTTCAGCTGCGACGAGTTAATTGTTGCCAAATTCGTCGTCTGCTTGGCAATGCTCAGGAAATACCGCCGGCCGCTTTCGGATGCCAGGTAGATGGCCAGATATTCCGGAAGGAGTTTGGCACGGTCACAGCGCACCCGGAACAGGTGGTTTTGGTGCAGGCAAGGTGAAATGCGCCCGTCCCATACTGCACCCCGTCCGAGCTTGTCAAAGTCGCCGCCCTCGGTGAGGAGCACATCGCCCTTCAGTACGGCGTAGCGCAGGACCTCCGATTGAAGCACCCGCACGGTCTTCATGTCCGACGTGTCGATATAGCCGTCCTGGACATTGGCCACGCGGAGATACGGCAACTCAACACTCGTCGTTTCAGAGATCGTGCGCCCCAGCGTGACGCCTCCTGTCACTTCCGCCAAGTCGGACAACTTCGCAAAGTGAACAACGCCGTCAGTCGACATACCCCAACTCCTTCAAAAACCCCTCCAACGCCCCCGCAGCCGCTTCCCGCCGCCCCTCGATCTCCCGCAAGGAAACCCCGTACTTCTGCTCCCACACCCGATACGCCTCCGCCAACTCCCTCCGGCGACGCACCACATGACCGTCGAGCTTGCTCGAAAGGTCGGCCCGGAGGATGTCGAGGACCACGTCCTTGTCGCCGCCCCTCTTGGCCAATTCCTCACGAGCCCTGGTGAGACCCGCCTCCGACGGCTCCGAGACCGCGGCCTGAGCCTCAGCCTTGGCAGCGACCGGCAGATCGATCAGCGCCCCCTGCCCGGTCGCCTCCTCCGCCGCAGCCGTCTTCCGCTTGCTCGGCGCCGCCTTCTTCTTCGCGGCCTTCTCCCGCTCCGCCTCCCGCTTCCGGCGAATCGCGGCCACCGGCCAGAAACCGTCCTCCAGGTCCTCGACCTTCCGCTTCTCCTCCGTACGCCGCTTCAGCAGGTCACGCAGCTCCTCCTTGCTCAACACCGCTTCCGCCAGCGCCGGATCGATGCCACCGCCCCCGGCCGAGCCTGACTCGGAGTCGCCGTCGGCGTGGGCATCGCCGTCCAGCGCCGCTTGCCGGGCCTCTGCGAGCGCTGCCTCCGCCTCCTGGGCCACCTTCACCTTCACGTCCAGTGCGGCATGGGTTCTCTCCGCCGAGGCCAAGTCCTCCAGGAATTTCGGCGCGATCGCGGCGACCACCTTGTGGTCGTAGGCCTGCCGCCGCTCCGCCGCCGTACGCTCGCGTCGGCCGCCCGTGCGTGGGTCCGGCTCCGGGGCCAGCATGGTCTCGACCGTCTCGACCCAGCCGTCGACCACCCCTACAAGGCCGTTCACCGACAGCGCCTTCAGTTCGTTCTTCGCGTCGTGCCACCAGCCGGCCACCGCGCCCGCCAGCGCGTACCGGTCGAGGAGGCCGACCCTCAGCAGTCGCTCACCGAAGCTGCCGATCAGGTCCTGCCGCAGCCGTGCCAGCTGAGCCTTGCGCTCCTGTTCGGTGCGGTCGTCCCCGGCCACCGGCTCAAGCGCCACGATCTGCCGCGCTTCCTCGGACCACCATGCGTCGTAGGCGCCCCCGAGCTTCTGTTCCCGGCCGCTCGCCAACTCCGCGAGGCGCGCCGCGTCCGGGCGCCGTCCCGGGGCAGGGAAGTCGACGTAGGCCGGGTCGTCGGTCCGTACGTCGAACAGGTCTGCCACCTTGATGTCGTACGCGTCCAGAAGGGACTTCTTCGCCTCGATCTCCGCCAGCGGCACGCCGCCCTCCAGGTGCGCCCGGACGTCCTGGGGTTCCGGTGGCGGGGTGTTGTCGACGTAGCGGCGGATGTTGAAGTTGAAGTCGTTGTCCGACAGTTCTTTGCGCGTCACCCCGCGGGCGAAGCCGGGTACGTCCTGGAAGACCTCGTCGTCCTGCCAGGAGTGGAACGTCGAGACGATCTTCTCGATGTGTTCGGGGAGCAGGACGTTCTGGGCTCGTTCGGCGTGGAACTCGCGGTCGGCGTTGATGAACAGAACCTTGCCACGGCGGTCGGGGCGGCGTCGGCTCGCCGGGCGCAGGACCAGCACACACGCGGGGATGCCGGTGCCGTAGAACAGATTCGGCGCCAGGCCGATGACGGCCTCGATCAGGTCGTGCTCCATGAGGAGCTTCGCGCGGATCTTCTGTTCCTCGCCACCCCGGAAGAGCACACCGTGCGGCATGACCGTGAAGACCACGCCCGAACGCTGCCTCACCATGTCCAGCATGTGCTGGAGGAACATCAGGTCCGCTTTGCCGCGCTCGGACGTCTCGCCATGCGGCATGCGCTCCTTCAGGCGCGGAACCTCGTCCTTCTTGTAATCCATCGAGAAGGGCGGGTTGCTGAGGACGAGGTCGAAATCGCCCTCCGGGTGCAGAGGGCTGGTGAGGGTGTCACCCGTGCGCAGGGAGAACTTCTTCGCGCCGTGGAACAGCATGTTCATGGTGGCCATCACCCAGGAGCCGCTGTTGGCGTCCTGACCGGACAGGCCCAGGTTGCGGGAGTCGCCGCCGTGCTCGTCCACGTATTCCATGGCGTGGATGAGCATGCCGCCCGAACCCACACACGGGTCGTAGACCCTCATGTCACCGTGCGGACGCGCCAGTTCCACCATCATGCGGACGACGGCACGCGGGGTGTAGAACTCGCCGCCCTTGCTGCCCGCGGAGTCGGCGAAGTCTTTGATCAGGTACTCGTACGCGGCCCCGATCATGTCGGGGAACTCGAAGTCCTCCCCGCGCAGCCGGATGCTGCCGAAGTGGTCGATCAGGGCGGCGAGGCGCTTGTCCGCCAGTTCGGCGGCCGACTTACGGGCACTGCCGCCACCGATGCGGTTGAAGTTGACATGTGCGAAGAGGCCACGCAGCTCGCTGTTGCCGGGTTGCCGTTCGAGCGCGTCCAGGGCGGGCTGGAGATACTCGGTGGCGACGTTGTCCACCGCGCCGGCCAGCCGGTCCCAGCGGGCCGCTTCCGGGACGAAGATCGCGCCGTGTAGGTCGTACCACTGGTACGACTCGGCCTCGTCTTCCGCCTCCTCCTGGGTGTCGCCTTCCGCCAGACGCTCCTTGATGATCGCCTGGCGAGCCGCCTCGAACTCGTCGTTGACCCGTTTCAGGAACAGCAGCACGAAGATGAAGTCGCGGTACTCGGCGGCGTCCATCGTGCCACGCAGGATGTCGGCCGCCGCGAAGAGATGGCGTTCCAACTGCGCGAGCGTGAGTTTGGCCACGTACGGCTCTCCCTGGTGACTGATCGGCTTCCGGTCGCAACCTGGTGGTGCAAGGTAAGGGTGCAGAGGGAAGCCTACGGTCTTCTGGAAGCCCCGTTCTTCGTGTGCTCGAAGTAACCGTAAGTGACCCAGCCGCCGCGGGTTCAGTAGTCGGAGACGTCCAGACCGTCCTCGACGAATCTCCATACGTCCGTATACGGATCCCAGCTGTTCTGGTCGGCGCGGCCCGTGTGCTGGTCGACCAGCCCTTCCGCATAGCGCCGCGCCGTTTTGTACCGGCCACTCAGTTGCCCGGACATGACGTGCTTGGCCTGCTCGGCGGAGACGGAGCGGACGGTGGGGCCGTAGGTCTGCGCGAATCCAGGCTGCTGCTTCAGCCTGTTCGCAGCACTGTCGCACACACCGCCGAAGGTGCTCGTGTAGTTCTGGTAGTGCAGCAGGCGCCAGAGCTCGAAGCAGGGGTGGGAGTAGGCGACGTGCAGTTCCTCGCGTCTGGCCTTGGCGAACGCCGCGGGGATGTCTTCGTGTTGGTCCCTGTCGAACAGGCACCATACCTGCGGCCAGTTCCAGTCCCGGGGCTTTATCCCAGCCTGCTTCGCGACGCGCCGGACCTCCTGCCACTTGGCGACGGCGTCTTCCACCAGGGGCAGCGGCTTGCGGCGCTTGGTCGGCGCGCTACGGTTCTCGACCTTGCAGACGATCTCGCGGTCGGGGGTTCTGCGTTCACCGTTCTCTGTCACGAAAGTGACGAAGCCGGGCTCCGTGACGGCGCCCTCGGTGAAGACGTACACCTCGCGACGCAGCTTCCGCTGACGCTTCTCGCGTGCCGGATTGTCCCTCCCCTTGTCCCTCGCCATCAGGAACGCTCTGCCTCCCCCGCCAGTGCCGTGAGCACCTTGCGTCCGATCTGCCCTTGGTCGACATTCGGTACGGCACCGTAGGCGCCTGCCAGATATGAGTCTTCGAGGTCTTCCTCCGGCTTGGGATCGAAGTCGCTCAAGGGGTAGAGCTCGGTGGCTCCGCTCTTGTCCTTCTCCGTCAGCCAGATCTGCCCCGGTTCGAGAAGACGTCCCCCTCGGGGGTTCTTCAGAAGGGAGGCGTCGTGGGAGGTGAAGAACAACTGGGCGTTCCTCTTATTGGACCAGGGCGCCTGGAACAGCCGGACCACCTCGGATGCGAACTTCGGGTGGAGGCTCGCGTCCAGTTCGTCGATGAGCAGTACGGCACCGCTGTCGAGGGCCAGCAGGAGCGGGCCGATCAGAGCGAACCAGGACCGCGTCCCGAAGGACTCCTTCCTCCAGTCGAGAGCCACTGCTGTGTCACGGTCGCTTCCGTGCAGCAGCCTCACCGTGGGGGCTCGGCCCCCCGGTTGCCGTTCCACTTCGGCGCCCTGGATGCCCAGGTCAGCCACTCTCAGCAGGTCCCGGACCCGTTCGCTGTTTCTCCGGTCGAGGAGCTGCTGGACTGTATAGCTTTCTCTGTCCTCAAGCTCCGTCTCCGGCGTGATGTCCCAGAGGTTCGCGCGGAACCAGTCATAGATCCGGGAGAGCTGGGGGTGGTTGTCACTCGCGGCGCGGCTCAGCAGAAGGGCATTGGGACGTGTCGAGCGCGCAAGGCGGGCACGGTCCTGGACACGGTCGCCCGGGAAGTCGTAGACGTTGTCGCGCGTGGCGTCCCGGTCCAGCCAGACCTGCCGTCGCCCTTTGGGGTAGGCGTGCAGCCATTCCGACTCGACGCGCCGGTCACCGAGCTCGAATCCGTAGGTCCAACGCACCCCGTCGTCGAGGACGAAGTCCGCCTCGTAGAAGGTGCTCTCTCCCGCGGACTCCGAGTCGAGCGCGAAGGGCTCACGCTCGGGGATGCCGGTATAGGAGGTCCACAAGCCGTAGGAATCCAGGACCGCGCTTTTCATCTTCTTCAACGCGGTGATGACGTTGGACTTCCCCGAGGCATTGGCCCCGAAGGCCCCGATCACCGGGTAGATCCCCAGCTGCTTGCCGTCCGAGAGCCGGACCGTGCGCGCCGTGTCGGATTCCTCACCGGACGGGACGACGAAGGACAGCTCCTGCTCGTCACGTAGCGACCGTACGTTCGCCGTGCGGAAACGCAGCAGCATGCGAGCCCTCCTCCCGTCGGGCACAGAGTAACGGTGTGATCGTCGGTGCGCCTACCAGACGCTCACACCAGCCGGCGTGCCGTGGCCCACCGCGTCAGCTCGTGCCGGTTGGAGAGCTGGAGCTTGCGCAGGACCGCCGAGACATGGGACTCGACCGTCTTCACCGAGATGAACAACTGCTTGGCGATCTCCTTGTACGCGTAGCCGCGGGCGATGAGGCGCAGCACCTCGCGTTCGCGCTGGGTGAGCCGGTCCAGGTCCTCGTCGACCGGCGGGGCGTCGGTGGAGGCGAAGGCGTCGAGGACGAAGCCGGCCAGCCGCGGGGAGAAGACGGCGTCGCCCTCCTGGACGCGGAAGACGGAGTCGACGAGGTCCGTGCCGGTGATCGTCTTGGTGACGTAGCCGCGGGCGCCGCCGCGGATCACCCCGATCACGTCCTCCGCCGCGTCCGACACGGACAGCGCGAGGAACCGTACGGGCCGCTCGGCGTCGGCCATCAACGCGGCGCAACGGCGCAGCACTTCGACACCGCCGCCGCCCGGGAGGTGGACGTCGAGGAGGACGACCTCGGGCCGGGTCGCGGTGATCACCGTGACCGCCTGGTCGACGTCGGCGGCCTCACCGACGACCTCCACACCGGTCTGCTCGGTCCGGCCGATCTCGGCCTGGACGCCCGTGCGGAACATCCGGTGGTCGTCGACGAGGACCACACGTACGCGGCGCTCGTCCACGCCGTGGGAGGGCTGCCCGTCGGACTGCCCGGCCTGGTCCGCCGCTGCCGCCGTGCCGTTCGCCTCGGTCGGGTCGCTCATGACGTCTTCTCCGCCCTCTCCATCTCCAGCTCGACCTCCGTGCCGCCGTCCGGCACCGCGCGCAGCCGCGCCGTGCCGCCGTTGCGTTCCATACGGCCGATGATCGATTCTCTGACGCCCATGCGGTCGGCGGGTATCGAATCGAGGTCGAAGCCCGGACCGCGGTCACGGACGGACACGAAGACCGTCCTGCCCTCCACTTCGGCGTAGACCTGAACCGCGCCGCCCTCGCCACCGTACTTGGCCGCATTGACCATCGCCTCACGCGCGGCCTGCATCTGGGCCGCGGTCTTCTCGTCGAGCGGGCAGTCGCCGACCACGACGACCTCTATGGGCACGCCGTGCTTGTCCTCCACCTCCGCCGCGTTGCGCCGGACCGCGTCGGCGAGGGTGGCCGGCTCGTCGTCCTCGTCCTTGCCGGTGCCCTCGGGTTTGTACAGCCAGGTGCGCAGGTCGCGTTCCTGGGCGCGGGCCAGGCGGCGCACCTCCCCCGCGTTCTCCGCGTTGCGCTGTATCAGAGTGAGGGTGTGCAGCACCGAGTCGTGGACGTGCGCCGCGACCTCGGCGCGCTCCTGGGCGCGGATGCGCATCAGCCGTTCCTCGGACAGATCCTGGGTCATGCGGACCAGATAGGGACCGGCGAGCAGGGCGATGCCGACGATGACGGCGAGCGCGGCCTGGAGGACCGAGCCGAGGTGGGCGGCGGAGCCCTGGAGCACGAAGATCGCCGAAACGCCGGCGGTGACGAGCAGGACACCCGCACCGGCGCGCAGCAGCGTAAGGGTGCGGCGCCGGCCGCCGACCTCGACCCAGCGGGCCCGGCGGGCGTTGTCCGCCTGGCGCCAGACGAGGGCGACGCCCGCGGCGACCAGGACGGCGGGTACGAGGTACGCCTTGGCCCCGCCACTGAGCTTGACGTTGCTCACGAAGACGACCGCGACGGCGACCATGAGGAGCAGCGCGAGGATCTGGCCCCGGTCCGGTTTGCGGGTGACGAGTCTGCGGCGGCCGTCCGGCGCGGTCTCGGCGCCGACCAGGGACAGCGGTTTCTGGTCGCCGACGCCGCCGACGCCGAGCGGGACGAAGAACCAGAACGCGGCGTACAGCAGCGCGCCGAGGCCGTCGACCATGAACAGGCCGACGAAGACGAGCCGCACCCAGATCACGGGCAGCCCGAGGTGCCCGGCGAGCCCTCGCGCGACGCCACCGAGCCAGCGGCCGTCGCTGCTGCGGTAGAGCTTGCGCGGTGCCCGCGGTTCGACAAGTGGCGCTGCTGCGGCTTCCGGCATGCCATCGATGGTCACACGGCGGCAGGGGCAGGGCATCAGGGTCTACCCCAATACGCCCCTGATCTTCGCGGTACGGCCCCGGGGCCGGCGCGAAACAGAGGCGCCGCGGCGGCCCAGGACCGCCGCGGAGCGGGACGCGGCGGGCCGGGACCGGCGCCGGCCGCCGATCACCAGCCCAGCCGCAGCAGGGACCCGGGCCGGTGCGACACCGGCCGCAACCGGGATCCGGGACGCGCACGACTCCCGTCGCGGCTGAAGGTCCCGGACCAGCACGACACCCCGCCGTGACTGCGTGACTGAAGATCCCGGACCAGCACGACACTGGCCGGAGCTGAGGTCTGGGACCGATGCGGCCTCGGTCCGTGGGGCCCGGGCCGACGGACCGGCTCGTCCGGCACGACCGGCGCGACCCGACCGGTGCAACCGGCACGACTGATGCAACCGGCATGACCGGCGCGACCCGGCGCGGAACGCGCCCCTGGCCTCGTCTCAGGGCGATTTCAGGGTTCGGCCAGGGTCGCCGTGGCTGCCGTCGGCGCGGTCGGGCCGTCACCATGGAGGCATGACGGATCACGACCACGCCGCGACGGGTCCGGGACCCGGCCCCGGCCCGCGGCCCGCCCCGGGCAGCGGGCCGCCGGGTGCCGCACCCGCCGCGGCCGACACGAACGGGATGCCCGGCGACACGGGCACGCCCGGCACCGACGGCAAGACGGGCGAGGGCGCCGGACCCCTCGTCGGGGACGGCGTGCCGCCGCTTCGGGCATTCCGGCGCGACCGGCGGCACAGGGTGCTGGCGGGGATCTGCTCCGGCCTCGGGCGGCACACCGACATGGATCCCGTGATCTTCCGGATCACCCTGGCGGTGCTGGCCGCGAGCGGGGGTGTCGGGCTCATCTTCTACGGGTTCGCCTGGCTTTTCGTGTCGTACGACGACGAAGAGGAGAACGAGGTCCGCAAGCTGCTGACCGGCCGGGTCGACGGGCAGGCCCTGGCGGCCGTGCTGTTCGCCCTGGTCGGCTGCGGGGTGTTCCTGACCATGCTGAGGAACGGCGGCGTGCTCACGTTCGCTGTCGTCGTCTCCCTGCTGCTGGCCGGCGCCGGGTACTGGTCGCAGCGGCGCGGTGTCCCCGACCCGGATCCTTCCCCGAGCGCTCGGCAGCGCTCGGGCCGGAGCGGCCCCGCCGCCGCCCCGGTGTTCCCGGACGCCCCGCCGGAGGCCCAGGCGCCGCCCGCACCGCCCGCGTACCCGTCCTGGTGGCGCGACCCCATAGTGAAGGACGGCACGCACGTGGGCGGCACCGGATATCTGTGGGGTCCGGACGACTCGGTGGGAGCCGACCCGTTCCGGCCCGTCGGCCCCGGCGTCTTCCGGGACGCCCGCGGCAGCAGGCACGCTCCGCGCCCCACGATGCCCAGACCTCGCGGCCCGCGCTGGATCGGCGGCTGGATCTTCCTGCTCGCGCTGCTGGCCGGTGGCCTCGGCACGGCCGCGACATGGGACGGGCACCCGCTGGGCACCAGCCTGCAGACCGGGCTGGCCTACGCACTGGCCATCCTCGGTCTCGGCATCGCGGTCAGCGCCTTTCTGGGGCGCACGGGAGCCGGCTCGGTGTTCCTCGCGCTCGTCACGGCGGCGCTGCTCGCGGGTTCGGCGGCGTTGCCCAGGGACATCACCACGCACTGGCGAACCGCGTCGTGGCAGCCGTCCGCGGTGGCGGAGGTACAGCCCAAGTACGACCTCGGGACCGGGGTCGGCACCCTGGACCTGACGGGGGTCCGTCTCACCGAGGGGCAGTCCCTGTCGACCAGGGCCGAGGTAGGTGCGGGCCGGCTGCAGGTCGTCGTGCCGCCCGACGTGACCGTGCGGCTGAGCGTCGATGTGGGGGTGGGCGACATCCAGTTGCCCGGGGACGGCAAGGAGGACGTGGACGTGGCGCCCGGCAAGCACAAGGAGGTGACGCTGCAGCCGACGACGCCAGGAAAGAACGGCAAGGGCGGCGGCACCCTCGACATCGACCTCCAGGTCGGTGTGGGACAGGCGGAGGTGAGTCGTGGCGAGTCATGAGTTTCAGCCGGGCAAGCTGATCATCGGTGCCTTCCTGATCGGCGCGGCCGTGGCGTACGCCGGGGACGCGGGCGGCCTGTGGGACACGCCCTGGTTCGCGATGGTCCCCCTCGTCGTGTGCGGCCTGTGCCTCGCGGGCACGGCGGCCATGATCGCCCGGCTCATACGCAGACGACGCACGGCGCACCGGACAACGCCCCGAAGAGTCACGGGCGACTGAGCGGCACAGACGGCCGCGTCCAAGTCACGGACGACGGACGGGCCGAAGATCCGCGGGGTCGACCGGGGTCCGCGGGGTCGACGGGGGTCCGCGGAGTCCGCGGGGTCGACGGCACATCACGGCGGCCCGTCGGTGGAGCGCTCGGCGGAGTGATCAGCCGAGCACTGCCCGGAATGATCAGTGGAAGGTGCTCGACTGTCGTCGTGCGCGCAGGACCGCGTCCAGGGAGAGATAGGGCGCCCCGGCCAGGACGAGGGGCAGCCAGGCCATGAGATAGGCAAGGTCGTTGCCGTAGTAGTACGGGGTAGAGGCCCAGCTGACGGTCAGCCACAGACTGAGCGAGATCAGCGCGCCGCCCAGTGCCGCCAGCCGGGAGAACAGGCCGATCAGGACGCCGATGCCGACGGCGAGTTCGCCGAAGGAGATGGCGTAGCCGAAGCCGACGGGATTCTTCAGCGCCAGGTCGACCAGGGCCGGGATCGCCGAGGAGTCGCGGACCGCCCGCATGGTGTCACCGACGGAGCCGGAGCCACCGGACTTCAGGAAGGCGCTGTCGGTCAGCTTGTCCAGGCCGGCGTAGATGAAGGTGATGCCGAGGAAGATTCGCAAGGGAAGCAGGGCGTAATGGGTGGCGTTCTCCCGCCAGTCATGGCGACCGTCGACATAGGACGTGTGCATTTCGGAACGAATACCATGAGTCATTGCAGACTGCCGCCTCTCACCCGCGTGTCAGGCCCTCGCCAGACCATACGTATGACAAGCGACGCCTGCTCAATCCTCCCCCGGACGATTTTCCGATATCGGAGGACGTATATACCGCCGGTCGGACCGTACCCCTCGCGCCCGTACGCCAGCCGGTCGAACCGCACTCCGCATCCCCACTAACCCACCGATCCGACTGCCCGCACACACCCACTCAACCGCCGGTCACTCCGTGACCTCGACGACACAGCGATTGGTCACCACACCCGCGGCGGTGACCACCTGCACCTCCACCGATCCGGGTTCCACCTCCGCCGGGACCGGGACCGTCAGCACGCCGTCCGTCGGATTGCTGAAGCCGCCCGCGACGGGGATCAGCGGGACATGGACGTTGACCGCGCCTATGCGGACGACCATGCGGGAGAGACGGTCGGCGCCCTGGGCACCGGGCGGGACGAAGCCGGCGCCGCGGATCTCGATGTCGTCGCCCGTGCGGATCGGCCCGTCCAGGTCACCGGCCTCGCGGGCGCGGACCACGGAGAGGATCACCGGACGCCCGCCCTCCGCGTACTTCCCGGCCAGGTAGGTGGCGGCTGACACCAGGACCAGTACGGCCAGCCCCCAGGGCAGGTCGGGCAGCTGGTCGGGGCGGCGAGCAAGCCGTACCGCGGCGAAGGCCAGAGCCACCGCGCCGATCACGACGTACTGGATGTCGGTGAACGTGCCCCGGCCCGCGTCGTCGGTCAGCAGGTCGGCCGCGCGCGGCCGGTGCGCGTGTGCCTTCTGCAAGCGCTGGGCGAGGATGCGCAGGCCCACCACCCGCCGGACGAGTACGGCGATCCCGCAGACCACGGCGAGGACGGTCACCACGCCCGCCCCGCGGGCCAGGTCGAGACCGGAGATCAGCGCGTCGCGCTCGGCCGGGTCGGAGGCGGCGGCTAGCCGGCCAGCCAGGACGAGGACCGCGTACGCCACGAACAGCACCCAGGCCGCCGCGACGGTACGGGAGGTGGAGAGCCGGTTGTCCTCGCCGATGACGGGAGCCAGCGCCCCGCCCCGGGCCCGGTGGAACCAGGAGGCGGCGCTGAGCGCGCAGACCACCACTGCCGCGGCGAGCAGCCCGGCGGTGCGCGCGCTGGTCCAGCCCGCGCCGATCGCCGTCAGCGCCTGGACGAGCAGGAGCAGGACGATGGCCGCCCACAGCACGTACAGCGTGCGCAGCCACAGCCGTGCCAGCCAGGCCGTGCCCTCCGCCCGGCCGCGCTCGGCGACCGCCACGGCCGACTGCGTCAACTCCTCGGAGACCCATTGGCGGGAGGCGGAGGCCGAGTGGGCCACCGCCGCCGGCAGGCCCCGTCCGGCCGCGAACTCGTCGCGTCTGGCGACGAATTCGGCTACCGCCCGGCGGTGCCCCTCGCGCGCCCCGTGCGGGCAGTCCCCGCAGGTGCAGCCACCCCCGTGGGCGGCCGTCCCCGCGCCCTGCCTCGCCTCCTGCACCGCCACGCCCGACGCCCGCCTTCCCCACGACCCGCGGCGCGACCGGCGGGCCCCTCGGGGCTCGACCGCCGTCACGCAACTCCCTTGTGCTGACTGCGAATTGTGCCCTATGCCAAGGGGCCGGCGTCCGGCAGGTACGGCCACCGCGGGTGAGGCACTACCCACCGTGTTGACCCCGCTCGGGAAGATCGTCGTACCGCGCGGGGCCGGTCCGCTGTTGCAGGCCGCAGGCGGCCGACCGCCGCACCCCTCCGCCTGGATCGGCGTCGGGCGACACCGGCCCGACGGCAGCGCGCAGTACGTCCAGCGGGCCGGCGGCAGCCCGCAATACCTCCACCGCGCATCCACCCTGCGTGCTTCACGCTGCCGCCGTGCACCCCGCCACGCTTCCGCCGTGCATCCCGCCACGCATGCGCCGTGCGTCCGCCGAACCCGCGCCCACACCTGTAATCGACGCGCGCACCCACGCCCGCACCCAAATCCGCACGCGCTCCCGCACCCGCACCCGCACCCGCACCCGCACCCCACGCCGATACCGCCCCGTACCCGCGCCGGCCAACCCCACGACGTACTGCTGCTGTGGCCGCGGGCTGCGCGGGTTGCAGAACCGTCGGCCGGGATGACGCGGACTAGATGCGGCGGACCAGATGCCGCGGACTAGCTGAGCAGATCCGGCTCGCTGCGGCTGATGTCCTGCCAGAGGGGCTGGTAGTTGATCCAGCCCACCAGGTCGCCGCCCAGTTGCTCGCGGGTCGCCACCGCCAGCCTGTGGTCGATCAGGACCGGCCGGCCGGCGGCCCGCGCCATCAGTTGCACCTGGCAGGAACGCTCCATCGACAGGAACCACCAGGACGCCGCGTCCACCGAGTCGCCGACCGTGAGCAGCCCGTGGTTGCGCAGGACGAGGGCCTTGCGGCTGCCGAGCGCGGCCGCTATCCGGCGGCCCTCCTCGGCGTCGACGGCGACGCCCGTGTAAGCGTCGTAGAGAGCATGGTCCTCGTAGAAGGCGCAGCTCTCCTGGGTGATGGGGTCGAGCAGGTCGCCGAGCGCGGCCAGCGCCCGGCCGTGCACGGAGTGGCAGTGGGCGACCGCGACGACGTCCGGGCGGGCGGCGTGCACCTGGGCGTGCACGGTGAACGCGGCCTGGTTGACGTGGTAGCGGCCCTCGATGACCTGCCCGTCCTGGTTGGCCAGGACGAGATCGCTGACGGTGACGTGCTTGAACGGCATCCCGAACGGGTTGACCCAGAAGCAGTCGGAGTACTCCGGGTCGCGCGCGGTGATGTGTCCCGACACCCCGTCCTCGAACCCAGCCCGCCCGAAGAGTCGCAGCGCGCCCGCGAGCCGTTCCTTGCGGTGCCGTCGTTCGGCGTCGAGCGAGTCGTGCATGGGCGGCATCGCGAACTGCAACTGCTCGGTGGGCAGGGGCAGCGGCGGGGTGGGGGTCGGCCCGTGCATTGGTCCTCCAGCACTGGGTTGCGTTACGGGGCGGAAGTTACCGTCGGTCAGTGCAGGAGAACAGAGAAGTTGCACAAAGATGACGTCCGCGAGCGAAACCCGACAGAAGATGTCCGGTATGGCGGGGAAGGTGGGGGCATGAACTGGGCAGCCTTCAGCACCACCGCACCGGAACTCGCGAGCCTCGCCGAGCGGCGCTTCGGCGCGTTCCGCCACCACGTCCTCGCCACCCTGCGCCGCGACGGCTCACCGCGCACCAGCGGCCTGGAGGTCCGCTTCCTGAACGGCGAACTCTGGCTCGGCATGATGCCGCACTCGCTCAAGGTGCTCGACCTGCGCCGCGACGCGCGCTTCGGGCTCCAGGCGAACCCCGGCTCCGGCACGGACCCCGGTCACGGCGACGGCGACGGCGACGGCGACGGCGACGGCGACATCCGGATCGGCGGACGCGCGGTCGAGGTGGAGGATCCCGAGGTGAAGGGGACGTATGTGAAAGAGGTGGAACCGCCGCAGCCGTTCCACCTCTTCCGTGCCGAGTTGACGGAGGTCGTACGGACCTACGTCGAGGACAACACGTATCTGGTCACCGAGTTCTGGCAACCGGGCAAGCCCCTGCGCACGCTCAGGCGCCGCTAGCGCCCCGGCCTGCGACGTTCCCCCCGGGGGCCCCGGGGCTCACTCCCACTCGATGGTGCCCGGCGGCTTCGAGGTCACGTCGAGCACGACGCGGTTGACGTCGCCGACCTCGTTGGTGATCCGGGTCGAGATCCGTGCGAGAACGTCGTACGGCAGCCGGGACCAGTCGGCGGTCATGGCGTCCTCGGAGGAGACCGGCCGCAGCACGATCGGGTGGCCGTAGGTGCGGCCGTCACCCTGGACGCCGACGCTGCGGACGTCCGCGAGCAGCACCACCGGGCACTGCCAGATGTCACGGTCGAGTCCGGCCGCGGTCAGTTCCTCACGGGCGATGGCGTCGGCCTCGCGCAGCAGGTCGAGCCGCTCCTTGGTGACCTCGCCGACGATACGGATGCCGAGGCCGGGGCCCGGGAAGGGCTGGCGCTGGACGATCTCCGCGGGCAGCCCCAGCTCCTGGCCGACCATCCGGACCTCGTCCTTGAACAGCTTGCGCAGCGGCTCGACGAGCTGGAACTCCAGGTCCTCCGGGAGCCCGCCCACGTTGTGGTGGGACTTGATGTTGGCGGTGCCGGTGCCGCCGCCGGACTCGACCACGTCCGGGTAGAGGGTGCCCTGCACCAGGAACTCCACCGCGGGGCCCTCGTCGGCGATGATCTCGGCCTGGGCCTGCTCGAAGACCCGGATGAACTCCCGGCCGATGATCTTCCGCTTCTCCTCGGGGTCGGCGACCCCCTCCAGGGCCGCGAGGAAGCGCTCCTCGGCGTCGACGACCTTCAACTGGACGCCGGTGGCGGCCACGAAGTCCTTCTCGACCTGCTCGGTCTCGCCCTTGCGCATCAGGCCGTGGTCGACGTAGACGCAGGTCAGCTGGGAGCCGATGGCCCGCTGGACGAGGGCGGCGGCCACCGCGGAGTCCACGCCGCCGGACAGGCCGCAGATCGCGCGCTTGTCACCGACCCGCTCGCGGATCGCGGCGACCTGCTCCTCGATCACACTGCCGGTGGTCCAGGACGGGGTCAGGCCCGCGCCGCGGTACAGGAAGTGCTCAAGCACCTGCTGGCCGTAGGTGGAGTGCATCACCTCGGGGTGGTGCTGGACGCCGTACAGCCGCTGCTCGTCGTCCTCGAAGGCGGCGACCGGTACGACGTCGGTGGAGGCCGTGACCGTGAAGCCCGCCGGGGCGGCGGAGCAGGCGTCGCCGTGCGACATCCACACGGGCTGCTCGGCCGGGGTGCCCTCGAACAGGGTGGAGGACGTCTTGGAGACGTGCAGGTCGGTACGGCCGTACTCGCGGGCGCCGGTGTTGTCCACCGTGCCGCCGAGGGCCTGGGCCATCAGCTGGAAGCCGTAGCACATGCCGAACACGGGGACGCCCGCCTCGAACAGTGCGCGGTCGACGGTCGGGGCGCCCGTCTCGTACACCGACGAGGGGCCGCCGGAGAGGATGATCGCCGCGGGGTTCTTGGCGAGCATCTCGGCGACCGGCATGGTGCTCGGCACGATCTCGCTGTAGACCCGTGCCTCGCGGACACGACGGGCGATGAGCTGGGCGTACTGCGCGCCGAAATCGACGACCAGGACGGTGTCGGGGGTGGCGGCAGCGGGAGTCGCTGATGACACGGGGTGCCTTCCGGCGGGTTTGGGCGGGGATGCTGATTCCCGATTCTAACGGCGCGGGCGTGACCGCCTCGCCGCTGCCGGAAGGGGCCCGCCCGAAGCCCGGCCCACACCCGCGCACCTCAGGCACCTCGGGCACCACATGCACCCCTACGTCCCACCAGCCATGCCCCCTTACGCACGGCCACGCACACAGGCCGGGCCGGCCGCCCGGTCCCGCCGTCAAAACCCGCGTCGTGGCATACTGAGCCCATGCTCACGCATGCGACCTTCCTGTTTACCTATGGCAACCGGCCCACCGGCTGCCATGGTCGTGCTGCTTGAGCAACTGACAAGCGACTTCCCAGGCGCCCCGGGCCGACAAGGCCCGGGGCGCCTGGCGTTTCCCGAGCCTGCCGGGCCGGGGTCCACCGACAAGGAGCCCCGACATGACCGCCAGCACCGAGCAGACCGGCGCCCGTACCGCCGAGGCAGCCGGAACGATCAGCGACGCCCGTGAACGCATCGACGCGCTGGACGACCGGATCATCGGTCTCGTCCAGGAACGGATGGCCGTGTCCTGTGTGATCCAGGAGGCACGGATCGCCTCCGGCGGACGGCGCGTGAACCTCTCCAGGGAGATGGAGATCCTCGGCCGCTACCGGGAGGAGCTGGGCAAGCCCGGCACCACCCTCGCCATGACGCTCCTCGAACTGTGCCGTGGTCGCATCTGAGTTCGGTCCCCCTCTCACTCGTACGGCGCGTGACCGCCCCGCGCACCGCTTCGTTGGTCCCGGTGTCCGTGCCAGCCAGGGGCGGGCCCGAAGAACCACGCGTGGCTCGCTGGAGCGATGAGGCGTGCGGATCATGCCGTGCGTCGTGGGACCTCGCTCCAGGCAAGTGACCGGACTGCAGGGGACAGCAGCCCGGTCGCCCAAGAGAACCGACCGGCTCCGGGGACGCTCGGAGCCGGTCGGCGGAAAGTGCAGAAGCGCACGGGCTGGGTCGAACGGTTGCGGATGCCGCGTCCATCCAGCCCGATGCGGAAAACCCCCAAGTCCCCGGAACAGACGACCGCATTGCAGTGCACGGCCCGTCTGCCCGAGGTCGAGACCATGCGCACACCCCGGGTGCGCCGGGGCGCCGACCGAGGGTACGAGGGGTGCCGGGCTGACGGTAAGGACAAGCGGCGCAACCCCCCGGCGCCGCTTCCGGGCACCGACGCTGCCCTGACGTCGGTGCTGACGGAGAAGGGCCCCGCGGATTCCGTCCCGCGGGGCCCTTCGACATGTGCGCCCGCGACGACATGTGCGCCCGTGGCGACACCTCTCGACGCGCGGACCCCGGCACCCTCCGGCACACGGGCCCCAGCGGCCTTCAGCATGCGGAGATATACAGCTACATACATGGATATACAGGGACACCTGAAGTGTGATCCACCCCACATGAGAATTCCGTGAGGAGGCGCGCAACCGTTGCCCGCCCTCACTGATCAAACCTGCTGGATCCAAGAGATCGAAAAGCTCTCCGGGATCCAGCCGTGAGCATGGCCGAGACGGAGGAGAGGCAGCTGCGCTCGGAGGGGGGCGCAGCTCCCTCTCCTCTGCTCTCCGTGCTCGCGGCCGGCGGCCGGTCCACCGCTTGGGCGGCACCGCCGGTCTACCGCTTGGGCGGCACCGCCGGTATCCCCAGGAACGGCAGGCGCAGGGCGCCGAAGGCGTCCGCCGGGACCGCCGGACTGTGCGGCCGTACGGGCTTCAGGCGCTCGTAGCCCGCCCCCTGGACCGGACGCGGGTCCGGCTCGCCCTTGTTGGGCCAGTACGACATCGCCCGTTCGGCCTGCGCGGTGATGGTGAGGGACGGGTTGACGCCCAGGTTCGCCGACACCGCCGCCCCGTCCACCACGGAGATGCCGGGGTGGCCGTACAGCCGGTGGTACGGGTCTATGACGCCCGTCTCGCGCGAGTCGCCGATCGGACAGCCGCCGAGGAAGTGGGCGGTGAGGGGGGTGCCCATCAGCTCGCCGACGTTGCTGCCCGGGAAGCCGTTGATCTCCTCCGCGAGCGCGGACGCCGCCTGCGAAGCCGCCTTGATCTGCTGGGGATTGGACGCGCCATGGCCCTGCCGGGCGGTGAGCAGCCCCTTGCCCACACCGCCCGGTTTCAGATACGTCGTCAGGGAGTTGTCCAGGGACTGCATCACCAGGCCGATGATGGTCCGCTCCGACCAGCGGCGGTTGGACAGGGAACGGACCACCAGCCAGGGGTGCCGGGCCGCATTGCCCAGCCAGGCCAGGACGCGCGAGGAACCCTCGGCGTAGGGCACCTGGAGGATGGAGAGTCCGCCCATCGAGTTCGAGCCCTTGCCGTAGCGGACCGGCTCGATGTGGGTGTCGGCGTCCGGGTGGATGGACGACGTGATCGCCACGCCCCGGGTGAAGTCGGCCCGCGCGGTACCGTGCGCCTTGCGGTAGCGCCGGTCGTCGGTCTGCGCGCCCACCAGGGCCTCGGAGTTGGTACGGGTCAGCTCGCCCAACCGGCCTGAGAGATACGGCAGTTGTCCGCTCGCCTTCATACGGTGCAGCAGGGTCTGGGTGCCGTAGGTGCCGGCGGCCAGCACGACCCGGCGGGCCGTGAAGATCCGGCCCTCGCCCTTCTTGCGGTCGTCGGTCGGCAGGGTGGCCACCGCGTAGCCGCCCCGCGAGTCGTCGGTGACCGACACGACCGTCGTCATGGGGTGCACCACCGCACCCGCCTGTTCGGCGAGGTGGAGGTAGTTCTCGTTGAGGGTGTTCTTCGCCCCGTGCCGGCAGCCCGTCATGCACTCGCCGCACTCGGTGCAGGCACGGCGGGCCGGTCCTGCGCCCCCGAAGTACGGGTCCGCCACCTGCTCCCCCGGCCGCGCCTTCGCCTGGCCCCCGGCGTCCTCGCCGTCGCCGAAGAACACGCCGACCGGGGCCAGATGGAAGGTGTCGCCCACGCCCATCCGCTGCGCCGCGGCCTTGAGGTGCACGTCGGACGGGGTCATGGTCGGGTTGAGCCGTACGCCGAGCATGCGCCGCGCCTGGTCGTAGTACGGCTTCAGCTCCTCCTGCCAGTCCGTGATGTCCTTCCACTGCGGGTCGTCGAAGAACGCCTGCGGCGGTACGTAGAGGGTGTTGGCGTAGTTCAGCGAGCCGCCGCCCACGCCTGCGCCCGCGAGGACCATGACGTTGCCGAGCAGATGGATGCGCTGGATGCCGTACATGCCGAGTTGTGGCGCCCAGAGGTAGTTCTTGAGGTCCCAGGAGTTCTTGGGGAGGGTTTCGCGGGTGAAGCGGCGGCCCGCTTCGAGGACGCCGACGCGGTAGCCCTTCTCCGTCAGCCGCAGGGCGGTCACGGAACCGCCGAAGCCCGAGCCGACGACGATGACGTCGTAGTCGTAGTCGTAGTCGTAGGCATGAGCGTGATCAGAGGCGTGGTCGTGGCCGGAGACCTGGTCGGAGGCGTGCTCACCGTCGTCCGCATTGTTGCGCGTGTCGTGATCGCGCACGTTGTGGTCCGGCGCGGCGTGGTCATGCGCCTCGTGGTCCTGCGCCTCGTGGTCCTGCGCGGAAGCGTCCTCAGGCACGTGCCTTCTCCCCTTTGAGTGTGCAGTGCTTCGAGCGAGTGGCCGTGCGCGCGGCCGGACGCGCGGAGGCGGGACACGCGGTCTGCCGCGCCCGCGGCGCGGCCTTCTTTCTACTTGAGCCGCAGCGCCTTCATGACCCGCAGACTCGTGCTCATGAACGCCGCATACTTCGCGTCGTCCATGCCCAGCGAGGGCGCCAGCGGCAGCAGGCGCTGCTGGGCGACGGTCTGGGACTCGGTGTACTTGAGGATGCCCTCGGAGCCGTGCCTGCGGCCCAGGCCGGACTCCTTCATGCCGCCCATCGGGGACTGCACGCTGCCGTACGCGGACGCGTAGCCCTCGTTGATGTTGACCGTGCCCGTGCGCAGTCGCGCGGCGACGGCCCGGCCCCGGCCGGCGTCCTTCGTCCACACCGACGAATTCAGGCCGTACGACGTGGAGTTGGCGTGCTCCACGGCCTCGTCGTCGGTCCGGAACCGGTAGACCGACACGACCGGGCCGAAGGTCTCCTCGGAACAGACCGCCATCGGCGCCTCGACGCCGTCGAGGATGGTGGGCTCGAAGAAGTACGGCCCGATGTCCGGGCGGGCCACCCCGCCTGCGACCACCTGCGCGCCCTTCGCCACGGCCTCCGTGACGTGCCGCTGTACGGTCTCCAGCTGGCGTTCCCCGACGAGCGAGCCCATGTCGGCACCGTAGGCGAGGGAACTGCCGAGCCGCATGGCCTTTGTACGGGCCGCGAACCGCTCCAGGAAGGCGTCGGCGACCGACTCGTGCACGTACAACCGCTCGATGGAGATGCAGAGTTGGCCGGCGGAGGAGAAACAGGCACGGACGGCGCCCGCGGCGGCCTTCTCGATGTCGGCGTCCGCCAGCACCAGCATGGCGTTCTTGCCGCCGAGTTCGAGGGAGGCGCCGACCAGCCGGGCCGCGGCGCCCTGGGCCACCTCGCGCCCGGTGCGGGTGGAGCCGGTGAAGGAGACGTAGTCCGCGTGCCTGACGACCTCGGGGCCGACGACCGGGCCGTCGCCGAGGACCACCTGGAAGACACCGGCGGGCAGCCCGGCCTCGATGAGCAGGTCGCGGGCCCACAGCGCGGTGAGGCAGGTCTCGGTGTCCGGCTTCATCACGACCGCGTTGCCGGCGACGAAGGCGGGCAGCGCGTCGCCGACCGACAGCTCCAGGGGGTAGTTCCAGGGCGCGATCTGCCCCACGACCCCGCGCGGGTGACGCAGCTCGGTGACCTTGGTGAGGGTGGGCACCGCGCCCGTGTGCCGTTTGGGCCTGAGGTAGCCGGGCGCCTTGCGGCCGTAGTGCCGGGCGGCGATGGCTACGGCCTGGACCTCCTCGTGGGCGTGCAGCCGCGCCTTGCCGGTCTCCAGCTGGATCAGGTCGAGGATCTCGGCCTGCCGCTCAAGGACCAGGTCGTGGAAGCGCAGCAGCACGGCGGCCCGCTGCCGCACCGGCGTCCGCGCCCACACCGCCTGGGCGATGCGGGCCGCCTCGAACGCCTTCAGCACGTCCTCGGGCGTGGACTGCGGCAGGTCGGCCAGCTTCTCACCGGTGAACGGCGTGTGGTTGGCGGTCCGGCCGGAGCCGATGACGCCCTTGGTGAGCTGGGCGACCAGCTCCGGCGTGACCACGTCCGCGGCGGTCCGCGCGCCCTCGGGGGCGGCGGCCAGGGGATTGGTGCCGGCCGCGGCCGAAGTCTGTTCCCGGTCCTGCGGATCGTCCTGGGCCGGGGAACCGTCCTGGACCTGCTGATCGTCCAGGGCCGGAGAACCGTCCTGGACCTGCGAGTCGTCCTGGGCCTGCGAGTCGGTCATGAGCCGCAGGGTATTCCGGAGCGGAAACTTTGGGTACCCGTCGGTAACGGCCATTCACGGAGTGCTCACATGGCGCCAGTGATCACTGGCAGTAAATGGCCTGATCAGGGGGTTGTACCCCATTGTCGGGCCGGTGAAGGGACCTTGGACCTTGAGGTCGACACGCGGGACGGAGCACGCCGGCGCTCAAGGTTCGCGCCCCGCGGCTCGGTCCACGCCCCCGGCTCGGTGCACGCCCCGCAGGTCAGTGCATGCCCGCGCCAGCACGTTCGCCCGCACGTTCGCCCGCGCGCTCCGCCGCGGCGACGGCGCGCAGCACGTCCGTGACCTCGTCCGGCCCCGGCCGGTCGGCCGGTTCACGCGCCAGGAGCCGGGTGAGCAGCGGACCGAGCGGACCGGCGCGCTCGTAGCCGGGAGGCCGGGGGTCGGCAGCCGCGGCCGTGACCGTGACCCCGGGCAGGCGGGACACGGACCCGCCGGACGGGAGTGCACCGGACGCGGACGCGCCGGATGTTGGGACTCCGGAGGCAGAAGCTCCGGATCCGGCGTCGGCGGGCGTACGGGGAAAGGGCGAACGGCCCTCGACGGTCACGTACAGCAGCGCGCCCAGGGACCACAGGTCGGAGGCGGGTCCGGCGCCCGGCCGGGACATCTGCTCGGGGGCGAGGAAGTCACGGGGGCGGCCGAGGGGGTCGAGCAGGTCGACGGGGTCGGAGGGGGCCGAGGAGCCGGAGGGGGCGGAGGGGGCCGTGGGACTGCCGTACCAGGCGCCGAAGTCGGTGAGGACGACGCGGTCCGTTCCGGACTCGATCAGGACGTTGGCCGGTTTGACGTCCCGGTGGACGATGCCGACGGCGTGCGCGGCGCGCAACGCGCCGAGGACGGCGAGCCCGATGCGTGCGGCTTCGGCGGGCGGCAGCGGACCGCGGCGCAGCACCGTGCCGAGCGACTCGCCATGGATCAACTCCGTGACGATCCACGGGAGCCCGTCGTCGAGGACGACGTCCAGGATGGTGACGGCGGACGGGTGGTCCACCCGGGCGGCGGCCCGTGCCTCGTGCTGGAGCCGGTTGGCGACGCGCGGGTCCGGCGGGTACGACGGCGGCGACAGCGGCTGCTTGACGGCGACTTCGCGCCCGGCCGCCTCGTCGACGGCCCGCCAGACCCTGCCGATGGCGGCGCCGTCGGCCGCTCCACCGGAGCCGACGCGCTCCAACAGCCGGTACCGGCCGCCTATCAGACGCCCGTCGGCCCGAGGCGCATCCGCGCCGTCATCACTCATGCCCCATCAGTACCGTGCGCAACACATCCTTGTCGACGCGGGCGGCTGCGGCCCGCGCGTGTCGCGAGGCGTCGTCCCGCGGCGGCCGAGCCGGTGCCCACGGGCGGCGTGAGAGCGGCGTCGCAGGTGAGTGGGTGGTCGCGTCGGGAGTGGGGGGTCGCGTCGTAAGTGCGCGGTCGCGTCGTGGGTGCGCGTCATTCCCGGACGAAGGTGTCGAGTGCCACGTCGAAGTACTCCCGGGCCTCGCGGGCCTTCCCCACCGGCGCCGACAGCCACACGTCGTACAGCCGGCCGTTCTCCTCCCAGCACAGGTCGTAGGTGTGCCGTGGGCCTTCCACCGCGTTGAAGCCGCTCCAGCTGAACTCCCAGAGCGCGGCGGGCAGTCCGTCGTGCGTCGCGCGGGTGACCCGGCCGTCGCGGTAACCGGGGTTCGTACGCGGGCCCTCGGCCGCCGCCCGGTGCATCACCCCGAGCGGGCCGCCCGGACCGGGGTCGGTGACCTTGACGCCGAGCCGGAAGGTCTCCCCCGGCGACAGGTAGAAGACGCGTTCGTCCTGCCGTCGGCGGGTGAAGTCCTCGGGTACGGCGAGGGAGAAGCCGGCCGGGTCCTGTGCGATGCGATAGCCGGAGGGTGCCGGGCCGGCGCCGGGGGCGGTGACCGGGCGGTCGGCCACGGCGGTGGGCGACGGCGACCCGTCCGACGGCCCGGACGCGCTCGTCGGGGCCGACCCGGACGCCGACCCGGACGCGGTCACCGACGTGGCCGTGCTCGCCGACGTGCCCGGCGCCGGCCCCGGCGTGCCACCGCCCTCTCCGCCGCGGTCGATCAGCAGGACCGCCGCCGACACGCCCGCCCCGGTCATCGCCGCGACGAGCAGCGCCGCCACCAGCACGGCCCGCGGGGACGGCCGTACCGGCTGCCCTTCGGGGAGCACGGGCCTCGGCACGTCCCGCTGGGTCGGCGTGTACAGGCTGGCCGGCCGGGACACGCCGGCCGCCCGCGGTGTGCGGCCGGTCTCCCGGAACACGCGCAGCATCTGCTCCGCCTCCGCCGCGCCCAGCCGCCGTTCCGGATCGCGCTCCAACAGGCCCCGGACGACGGGCAGCAGCGGCTCGGCCTGGACGGGCGGCCGGATCTCGTCGGACACGACGGCGTGCAGGATGCCGCCGAGCGAGTCGCGCCGGAACGGCGATTCGCCGCTGAGCGCCGTGCACAGCAACGCGCCGAGCGACCACAGGTCGGACTCGGGCCCGGTCCGGGTCCCGGCCATCCGTTCGGGCGCGGTGTACTCGGGCGAGCCCACGAACGAGCCGGTCTCGGTGAGCGTGGTGGCGCCCGCGACCTGGGCGATCCCGAAGTCGGTGAGGACGACCCGGTCGGTGTCGGACTCGATCAGGACATTCGCGGGCTTGATGTCGCGGTGCAGGACACCAGCGGCGTGCGCGGTGCGCAACGCGCTGAGCAGGCCGATGCCGATGCGTGCGGCCTCGCCGGCATCGACCGGTCCGTGCGTCGCGATCCGGTCGGCGAGCGAGACGCCGTCGATCAGCTCCATGACGATGTAGGAGCGTGCGTCGTGTTCGACGACGTCGTGCACGACGATGATGTGCGGATGGTGCAGCTGAGCCACCGCGCGGGCCTCGCGCAGGGCGCGGTCGCGGTAGAGCCGGGCGTCGTCGTCCGCGAGGGAGGCGTCCTGGGTGAGTTCCTTGACCGCCACCCGACGGCCCAGCAACTGGTCGGCCGCACGCCACACGACGCCCATCCCGCCACGCCCGAGTCTGGCCTCCAGGCGGTAACGGTCCGCGATCACGCGGAAGTCGTCCCCGTCGGTCCCCATGGGGCCATCATGCCCCACCGGACGCTCCCCTTCCGGGGCGTCGACCGGCCAAGCGTGTCCGTCTTCGGCCGGTTGCCGACTCCACGGCACCCAGGCGACCCGCTCGCTCATCGTCGCCCTGAGTCATTCCCTGGCGGCGGTGAGACCGCAATGGCAGGGAGACCGGGACGGTAGTGGGACCGAATTGGTGGGGAGGCCGGGAGGGCGGTGCGGCCCGAACGGCGGGGAGATCAGGACGGCGGTGCGGCCCGAACGGCAGGCGGACCAGGGCGGCGGTGCGGCCCGAATGGGGGGAAGGCCGGGCCGGGCAGGGCCGTTCGGACCGGCCAGATCACCGGCTTGAGGCCGGTGAACCCCCCGCTCCGTGGACCGGGGGGTTCACCGGGGCCGGTCGGTGCTACGACTGTTGCCAGCTCTGCAGAATCGTCTTGAACTGCTCGTTCGTCTTGCCCCAGTCCGGTTCGGGTGACGACATGTAGATCGCGTACTCGATGCCGTCCCGGGACATGTAGGCCTGGTCGATGGCGTGCCGCGGTCCCGGGAATTCCGTGTTCTGCGCCTGCGCGTTCCAGGTGTACTCCCACAGCGATCCCGGGCGGTCGCGGTAGGTGTTCTGCTCCAGGGTCACCAGCTGGTAGTCGGGCAGCGCCGACAACTGCTGTTCCAGGTCGATCTGGTGCTGGTGGGGATCGGCGAAGTCCGGCGAGCTGTCGACGGAGACGCGCAGGAAGTGATCGCCGCCGTCGGGTGTGTAGTCGACCTGCTTCAGGTCGCCCTCGGTGCTGAACACGTTCCGTTCCCAGGTCTTCGGCACCACCAGGGTGAAGCCCAGGGGGTCCTTGACGGTCTTCCAGCCGGCCGGGACGGAGCCGGCGGAGTCGGAACCGCCGTCCGTGGGGGCGGCGGTGGAGGAGTCGGAACCGCCGCCGGCGGGTGCCGCGGTGCCCCCGTCCGGCGTGGTCAGGGCCCCGTTGTCCTGGTTCCCGGAACCGAATTCGTGCAGCGCCACCGCGCCGCCACCGCCCACGACGGCGGCCAGGGCCACCACGAGGGCGAAGACGCGCAGGCGGCGGCGCCGGGGACGGGGACCGGGACCGGTGGATGCCGCGGTGTGCTCCGGTGCCGTCGCCACCGTTTCGGGGCCGGGCGGTATCGTGTTGGACCAGCCGGTCCCGGTGGCCGAGCGGTACTCGATGTGCTCCGCCGGGTGGACCGCCACGTTCTGCGTCGGTACGTACACCTGCGCGGAGTCGGGCCGCCAGCCCTCCGCCGCCTCCGCGAGCATCTGCTCCGTCTCCACCGCGTCCGGCCGCTGCTCGGGGTCCTTGCGCAGCAGAGCGGTGATGACGGGCCCGAGCGGTCCGGCGTTGACCGGTTCCCCGGCCTCTTCCTCGACGACCGCCTGCATGGTGGACAGCGGCGAGGTACGGCGGAACGGCGACCTGCCTTCCACCGCCGTGAACAGCGTCGCGCCCAGCGCCCACAGGTCGGAGGCGGGGCCCGGGTCGTGGCCGCTCACCCGTTCCGGGGCGAGGTAGTCGACCGAGCCGACGACCTCACCGGTGCGGGTGATGGTGGAGTCGCCCTCGATCTGGGCGATGCCGAAGTCGGTGATCAGGACGCGGCCGTCCCGTCCGAGCAGTACGTTGCCCGGCTTGACGTCCCGGTGCAGCACACCGGCGGCATGCGCGGCGCGCAGCGCCCGCAACACCCATATCCCGATGCGCGCGGCCTCCCGCGGGTCGATCCGCCCCCGCTCCTTGACCTCGTCGGCCAGCGAGTTGCCCTCGACCAGCTCCATCACGATCCACGGGCGGCCGTCGTGTTCGAGTACGTCGTGCACGGTGACGACGGCCGAGTGGTTGATGCGGGCCGCCGCGCGGGCCTCGGCTCTCGTGCGGGCGAGCAGCACGGCCTTGTCGCTTTCGGAGACATAGAGGGCAGCGGTCAACTCCTTGATGGCGACCGCCCGGTGCAGCACCTCATCGTGCGCACGCCATACCCGGCCCATGCCCCCGCTGCCGATGGATTCGGCGATCCGGTAACGGCCCGCGAGGAGCAGGCCCTGCATCTGATTCACGTTGCCCCGCAATGCTCTTGACAGGCTCAGACTAAGGATCTGCTGACGTTCATGGAACACGCGGGGGCCCATGGAGACAGCACTGTGACGGTTTTCGCTTCCGCAAGGACGCGGGAACCAATCCCGGGTGGGCGTCAGCGGATGAACTTGTACGACTGCGACGCCTGCTCGTACAGCCGCGTCACCTCGTCCCGCTGCGCCTCAGGACCGCGCACCTGCACCACGTGGTAGCGGCCGTCCAGGAGGATCGCGATATTACGGACGAACAGGTCACGACCCTGGTCGTCGGTCCAGGTGAACTGCCCCTCCGCCATGGTCCGGCCGCCCACCTCGATGGTTCTGAGGCCGGCGGCGGTGGCCCAGCTGGAGGCACGGTAGGGCCGCAGCTCGCTCTCCTTGTCCCGCTGGTAGACCATGGGGTCGGTGCCGTACTCGGCCGTGCTGTCCCGGCCCGGTACGACGATGAGCTGGAAGTTCCCGTGGGCGTAGACGACCTGGGCGTTGCCGTTGCGGGGCGTGCGGTCCCAGCCGTCGGCGACGGCGATCTGGAAGCCGTCGGGGTCGTTGCGCAGGGTGAAGCCGTCGGCGACGGAGGCGCCGGCGGTGGTCTGCGTCTCGGGGGAAGGCGCCGACGAGGACTCCTCGGACGCGCCCGCCGAGGGGGCGGTGCCCGCCCCGCCCGTGGGCGCGGACGTCTGGCCCATCTGTCCGCTGGCTCCGGTCCGGTTGCCGTTCGACGCGCCGGTGCTGCCCGCCTTCGGCATGAACAGCATCGCGTACGCGACCCCGCCCACCAGCAGGAGCAGAACCAGCAGGAGCAGGTTGCGGCCCAGGCGGCGCGGGGAACCGGTTTGCTCCCTGGCCCGCTTGTGCCGCCCGTGCGGGCTGTCGGCAGGCACCCGGGCACGCCGTCTGCGGACCAGTTCGCCGCGCCGGCGCACTATCGGCAGCCGCTTCGGGTCGGCGGGCGGCGCGGGGACGACGTGCGTACCCGCGTCCGGCTCGGGCGCGGACCGCACCAGCGAACGCAGCCAGCCGCTCAGCTCCTCGAAGTCCGGACGCTCGGTGGGGTCCTGGCGCAGCAGTGACTCGACGACCGGGCGCAGCGGCCCGCACTCCTCCGCGAAGGCGGGCGGCTCCGCACACACCAGCTGGACCAGTTCGGCCGTCGACTCCTCCGGGTACGGCGCGTGGCCCTGAACGGCTCTGAACAGCAGCGCGCCGAGCCCCCACAGGTCGGTCACGGGGCCGATCGGGGCGGCCAACTGCCAGTTCTCGTGCACGGGTCCGGCCTGCTCGGGCGCCCAGCGCTCGGTCACCGGGCCCACCACGGTCATCCGCACCTGACGCGCCCGCTCCGCGGCAAGCGCGGTGGCGGGGCCCCGCCCGGCGGGGACGGCCGGTCCGCCCCAGTGAGCGGGCGCCGGTGCGGAGTCGGCGACGGGCCGGGGCGCCTGCGCCGCGCCGTGCGGTACCCGCGGGTGGCCGCCCTGCGCGGGCACCCCGACGGCCGGAAGCTGCCGTCCGTCCGCGGCCGACGGCAGGGCGGGGGCCCGGCCGTCTTCGGTACCGGGGTGGTGCGCAGGGCCGAGGGCGGCGCCCGGCGGGAGCGCCGTCCGCTGCGGGTCCCCGCCCTGGGTGCCGCGCGGGGACGCTCCGTGCCAGGGCGTGGCACGCACGCCGTAGGGGTCGGCTATCTGTCCGGTGGGCGTCTCGCCGGTCCGTCGGTCCGCCCCCTGGTCAGGCGGATGCGGCCCCGGGGCGAAGCCCTCCGCCCGGGCCGCGGCACCGGTGTCACCCTCGGCGGGCGGCCGGGCCCCGGGCAGCGCGGGCCGCCCGCTCTGCTGTGCCTCCTGTACGCGGGCGGCGGCCCGGGCACCCGCCCGGTACGCGGCGATGGCCCCGGCACGGGCGGCCCTGATGTCCTCGCCGCTCTCCGGCACGGGCCGGCCCTTTGCCCCCGGGGTCCCGGTCCCGTCCGCGCCCTCCGCACCGGGCGCCGGGGGTCCGCCCACGGCTCGCGCCTGGATCGCGGCACGCCGGGCGGCCTCGGGATCCACGCCCTCCGAGGGCCCGCCACCGCTCCCGCCGGTCCGGCCGACATCGTCCCCGCTCCCACCGGGACCACCGGGACCACCGGGCACAGCCTCGCCGCCCGGCCCGCTCGGGCCACCGGCGCTTCCCGGACCTCCCGGACCCGGCCCAAGCGCGCCACCAGGGCTGTTCGACCTACCAGGCCCGATCGCGCCGCCGGGCCCGAACGCACCGCGGGGTGCCGGAGCCGACCCCGCCGACCCGGCCGGACCGCTCTGGCCGGCGAGTCCGCCGGAGCCGCGCGGACCGACAAGTCCGCCCGGCCCGGTACGTCCCCCAGCCCCCGCAGGTCCCCCGGGCCCGGCAGGTCCGCGAGACCCGGCAAATCCGTCAGCCGCGGCAACGTCCGGCTGGTCCGTGCCCTCCGGCTCCTCCGGAGGCGGTACCGGGTCGTAGCCGGACAGTGCCTCCTCGGCCGCGCCGACCGCGAGACCGGTCAGCATCACCCGGCCGTCGTCGCAGACCAGGACCGTACGGGCGGTGATGTTGCGGTGCACCCAGCCGTGGGCGTGCAGCACCCGAAGCGCCATCAGGACGTCGGCGGCGACCTCGGCCGCCCGATACGGCGTCAGCGGATGCTCGGCCAGCAGCGCGGACAGCGGGCGTGCCGCGACCCACTCACTGACGATCCACAGCGAACCGCCCTCGGCGAACACGTCGAATACCTGGTCGAGCCGTGGATGGTCGGGGATACGCGCAGCGGCCTGCGCCGCCTCGACAGCGCGCCGCACCGCCGGGTCCAAGGGCCGCCGGGTCGCCTCGCGGGCCGCCGGGGGCCGTCGCGCGCCACGGTCACGGGCAGTGAAACCGTCGGGCAACCCGTCCGCGTCGAGCACCTCGGCCTCGACCACCTCCGGCAACGGCACCTGCCGGATCAGCACTTCCTGCCCGCTGTAGGTGTCGAAGGCGCGGGTCTCGGCGAGTTCGTACTCGTCGGAGGGCGGCAGGGGCAGGCGGTAGCGGTCGGCGAGCACCCGACCCGCGTAGTCGTCCACGTTGCCTCCCCCGGCTGGCCTGTCGGTCAATTCCGTTCGTCTTACGGCCCGTTCGGTAGGGGTTCCTGGCTGCGTACGGTCCGCAACCACTCACGATACGTGCCGGAGGCAACCCGCATTGAGGGCTTGACCGGATTGTCACTCCCCGAACCCGGGGCGGCTCGTCTCAGCCCTTCGGTTCGAAGGAAGCCGTCAGCGTCCTCCAGGTGCCCTTGCGCAGTGCGCTGTTCCACTGCGCGGACTTCGCGGTGTACATCAGCGCGTATCCGGCCCGCTGGTCGACCACGAAACCCCGGTCGACGGTGCGGTACTTCGTACCGCCGTCGGCGTAGGTGAACTCCCAGTCGGCCGTGTTCCAGCCGCGGTAGTCCACCTTCGCTATTCGGATCCGCTGGTACTGCGCACGCCTCATGTCGCGTTCCTGGTTCTGCCAGTCCGCCACCGGGTCGTCCTTGGGGGTGCTGGTCCAGGCGACGAGGAGCTTCTGCCCGTCGGGTCCGGTGAACCGGTCCCCGGCGGCGTCCGAGGACTCGAACTTCCAGCCCGCGGGCAGCCCGATCGAGTAGCGCTTCCCCTGGTGCTTCGACACCACGGGCGCACCGCCGTTGCCACTGGAGTTCGATGAGCCGGAACCGGCGTCGTGCTCCGCGCTCCTGCTCGGCTCGGCGCCCGTCCCGGACGCGGAACCCGTCGCGGTGTCCGCCGTACCCGTGGCCGACGAGCCCGCGTTCTCGCCGTCCGCGCGGGTGCCGCCGCCCTTGTGGTCCTTGGCGCCCGCGCTGACACCCGCGCTCGCCACCGGCTTGGCGTCCCCGCCGCCCTTGGCGTTCTTGGAGCTGTCACCGTCACCGAAGACCAGGGCGAGCACCGTGCCGAGCACCGCGAGTGCCACCACCACGACGATGATCACCAACGTCCGCTTGGGCACCACGTCCGTGAGCGGTGCCCGGGGCACCGGCCGCGGCGGCAGATCCGGCGGCGGCACCACGGGCCACCCGGAACTCGGTTTCGCCGCCGCGGGCTTCGCGTCCGCGGCGGATGCCGCCGGGCCCGCCGAAGCGGACGGGGAGGCGGAGCCGGCGGCATCCGCCGCGCCGGAACCGGCGCCGCTGCCGCCCGAGCCCGCGGCACCGGACGCCGGGGCGGCCGCGCCCGGCGCGGCCCCCTCCGGGTCCGCCGCCGCGCCCTCACCGCTCCCCGCAGTCCGGCTCACTGCGCCGGCCGCGGCCGCCCCCGCGGCCTTGCGCACTGAACGCAGCGCGCCGCGCAGTCTCTCCGCGGCCTCCTCGCTCCGCTTGCCGCCGCCCGACGCGGCCTTGTCCGCGGGCCCGTCGGGCTGCGGGGGCAGCGGCACGACCCGCGTGGCCTCCAGCGGCTCCGGCTCGGGCTCGTGGATCACCGCGTTGAACATGGCCCGGGCGCCCGCGTCGTCCAGCCGCTCGGCCGCGTCCTTGGTGAGCAGCCCGCGGATCACGTCCCCCAGCGGCCCCGCGTTCTTGGGCTCCTCCAGGGGCTCCGTCATCACCGCGGTCAGCGTCGCGATCGCCGACCCCCTGTCGTACGGCGGGACGCCCTCCACCGCCGCGTACAGCAGGCCGCCGAGGGACCACAGGTCGGCCGCCGGTCCCGGTTTGTGCCCGCGGGCCCGCTCCGGGGAGATGTAGGAGGGGGCACCGACGAGCATGCCGGTCGAGGTGATGGACGGGTCGCCCTCGACCTGGGCGATGCCGAAGTCGGTGAGCACGACCCGGCCGTCCTCGGCGATCAGCACGTTGGACGGCTTCACGTCGCGGTGCAGGATGCCCTCGCGGTGGGCCGAGCGCAGCACGTCGAGGATCGCGAGCCCGACCTCGGCCGCGCGCTTCGGGGTGAGCAGCCCGTCCTCGCGGATGGCTTCGGCGAGGGACTTTCCCTCCACCAGTTCCATCACGATCCACGGCCGGTCGTCCTCGTCGACCACGTCGAACACGGTGACGGCACTGTTGTTGCGGATCCGCGCAATCGCCTTGGCCTCGCGCAGGGTGCGCGTGATCAGGCGCCGCTTCTCGTCCTCGTCGATGTTGGACGGGAACCGCAGTTCCTTGACGGCGACGGTCCGGCCCAGAGTCTCGTCCTCGGCCCGCCACACCGTGCCCATGCCGCCGCGGCCGAGCACTTCCCCCAGCCGGTACCGCCCGGCGAGGAGACGTCCGCTCTTGTCCTGACGGGATGTCCCCGCCCGCTCCGCGTCCGACATGCGTCCCCTCATGCAACCCGCCCTGACAGAGCCACCATTGTCCCTCACCCGACAAGTGGCCGACGCCCAGGGTGCCCGTCGTCCGGCCCATGTCCTTCCATCGCCGCCTTCTCCCGGCCCGCCGCGCACGGCCCGGATGGGACGCCGGAACGGGTCGCGGACCCGCCCCGCTCCTGGCCGGATCCCGCCCCCGCACCTGTTGAAACGGGCGGGCCGCGAACAAAGATCCCGGTTCGCCGCACCCGTTCGAGTGATGTCGAGCCGGACCGGCCGGAAACGGCGCGACGTCCGGGCCGGACGGGCACGCCTCGTCCATCCGGCCGGACAGAGAGACGGCCGCATGGACGCATGGACGGACGGATGGGCGGATGGGCGGATGGGCGGATGGGCTGAGGGGGCCACGCCTCGTCCGTCCGGGCCATCCGTCCGGCCGGCCCGGGGCGTCACACTGTCCGGTCAGAGGTCAGAGAGGCACGATGTCCGGCGCCCCCAGCCGTGCCGCGTCCGCCGTGAGGTCGTCGGGCTGCAACTGGGACTCCCGCTCGGCCTGCACCCGCTTCTCGTAGTGCGCGACCTCGCGTTCGGTCTGGTCCTTGTCCCAGCCGAGGACGGCCCCCATGAGCTCGGCGGCCTCGCGGGCGCTGCGGGTGCCGCGGTCGAAGGTCTCGATCGAGATCCTGGTCCGGCGGGTCAGTACGTCGTCCAGGTGCCGCGCGCCCTCGTGCGTGGCGGCGTAGACGATCTCGGCGCGCAGATAGTCGTCGGCCGCCTGGAGGGGCTCGCCCAGCGAGGGGTCGGCTGCCACCAGGTCCAGGACCTCGTCCGCCATCGACCCGTACCGGTTCAGCAGGTGCTCGATGCGCACCACGTGCAGCCCGGTGCGGGCGGCGATCCGCGCACGCGCGTTCCACATCGCCAGATAGCCCTCCGCGCCCAGCAGCGGAATGTCCTCGGTGACGCAGTCGGCGACGCGCATGTCGAGGCCGTGCACCGCCTCGTCGACCGCGTCCTTCGCCATCACCCGGTACGTCGTGTACTTGCCGCCCGCGACCACGACGAGACCCGGCGCCGGATGCGCCACGGTGTGCTCCCGCGAGAGCTTGCTGGTCGCGTCGGACTCCCCGGCGAGCAACGGACGCAGTCCCGCGTACACGCCCTGGACGTCGTCGCGCGTCAGCGGCACCGCGAGCACCGAGTTGACGTGCTCCAGCAGATAGTCGATGTCCGCGCTGGACGCGGCCGGGTGGGCCTTGTCCAGGTCCCAGTCGGTGTCGGTGGTACCGACGATCCAGTGCCGCCCCCACGGTATGACGAACAGGACGGACTTCTCCGTACGCAGGATCAGCCCGGTCGAGGAGTGGATCCGGTCCTTGGGCACGACCAGGTGGATGCCCTTGGACGCGCGGACGTGGAACTGCCCCCGCTCCCCCACCATCGCCTGGGTGTCGTCGGTCCACACACCGGTGGCGTTGACGACCTGCTTGGCGTGGATCTCGTACTCCCCGCCCGCCTCCACGTCCTGCACCCGGACGCCGACCACCCGCTCGCCCTCGCGCAGGAAGGCAGTCACCCGGGCACGGTTGGCGACCTTCGCGCCGTACGACACCGCGGTGCGCACCAGGGTCGCCACGAAACGGGCGTCGTCCACCTGCGCGTCGTAGTACTGCAACGCGCCGACCAGGGCGTCCTTGCGCAGGGCGGGGGCGACGCGCAGGGCGTGACGGCGGCTCAGGTGCCGGTGCACCGGCAGGCCCCGGCCGTGGCCGCGGGCCATCGACATCGCGTCGTAGAGCGCGACGCCCGACCCCGCGTACAGCCGCTCCCAGCCCTTGTGCCGGAGCGGGTAGAGGAACGGCACGGGCTTGACCAGGTGCGGCGCCAGGCGCTCCAGCAGCAGGCCGCGCTCCTTCAGGGCTTCACGCACGAGCGCGAAGTCCAGCATCTCCAGATAGCGCAGGCCGCCGTGGATCAGTTTGCTGGACCTGCTGGACGTGCCCGACGCCCAGTCGCGGGCCTCGATCAGGCCGGTGGTCAGGCCCCGGGTGACCGCGTCCAGCGCGGTACCCGCGCCGACCACTCCGCCGCCCACCACCAGAAGGTCCAGTTCGCGCTCGGCCATGCCCGCGAGTGCCTCCGCGCGCTGTCCCGGCCCCAGTGTCGCTGTCCTCACCGCTGCCTCCCGCTGTCGGTCGCATCGGCCGCACCCGGTGGGCGAAGCCCGGCTCGTCCCCACCCCCTGCCCAAATTCTGACCGGGTTGCCCGACTTCAGCCACCACGCGGCCCCGGCCTGTGGACAACGACCGCGTGACCAGAGATGGACCACCGGAAGACACAAGAAAACAATCCCACATAACGGTCATATTTACTCCTAGTGTGACATTGCGCTCGTTCGTCCTGTCCACCGGGCTTGCGCACCTGCCCCGCCTCGGTTATTGGGAAGGACGGCCCACGCCATGCCCGCAGACCTCGCCGTCATCGGACTCGGTCCCCACGGCCTGCCCCTCGCCCAGGCAGCCGTGGCCGCCGGCATCTCCACGCTCGGATACGCCACCGGCCCGGAGGCCGGCCCGCTCACCCCCGCCGAACTGCGCCGGATGCTTTCGGGGGGCTTCCGGCGGGCCACCGACCCGGCCGGGCTCGGCCGGGTGCGCACCGCGGTGATCTGCGCGCCGACCCCCCGGGCCGCCGACGGCGGTCTCGACCTGAGCCAGGTGGAGGCCGCCGCCCGCACCCTGGCCGAGTGGCTGCGCCCGCACACCACGGTGATCCTGGAGTCGCCGGTGCACCCGGGCACCACCGAGGAGTTCCTGCGGCCCCTGCTGGAGAAGGGCTCGGGGCTGCGCGCGGGCCGGGACTTCCATCTCGCCTACGCACCCAGCCGGGCCGACCCCGGCAACCGGGAGCACACCCCGGCCAACACGCCCAAGGTGATCGGCGGCCTCACCCCGGCCTGCACCGAGTCGGCCGCGGCGTTCTACGCGCGGCTGACCGACAAGGTGGTACGCGCGCGTGGACCGCGCGAGGCGGAGACGGTACAGCTGCTGGAGACGAACTTCCGGCACGTCAACATCGCCCTCGTCAACGAGATGGCCGTCCTGTGCCACGACTTGGGCGTCGACCTGTGGGACGTCATCCGCTGCGCGGAGACCAAGCCGTTCGGCTTCCAGGCGTTCCGGCCGGGCCCCGGAGCCGGCGGCCACGGCGTCCCGCAGGACCTGACCGGCCACGCCGGCCGCCCGCTGCGCATGGTGGAACTGGCCCAGCAGGTCAACGGCCGCATGCCCCGGTACGTCGTCCAGCGGGCCGCGGCCCTCCTCAACGAGCACGGCAAGTCGGCCCGCGGCGCGCGCGTGCTGCTCCTCGGTGTCACCTACAAGGCCGACCTCGCCGACCAGCAGGGCACCCCCGCCCATGAGGTGGCGATCCGGCTGATGGAGCTGGGCGCCTCGGTCAGTTACCACGACCCCCACGTGGCCTCCTGGAACGTCCTGGACCGCCCGGTCCCCCGCGCCGACTCCCTCTACGAGGCCGCGGCCGACGCCGACCTCACGATCCTCCTCCAGCAGCACCGCACGTACGACATGCAGGGCCTGTCGGTGAAGGCGCAACTGCTGCTGGACACCCGGGGGGCCACACCCACGGGGGCGGCGCACCGGTTGTGAAAGGGGGCGCGTGCGGCGCGGTTTGCTCCAGCGCCGGTGGCAGACGGCGTTCGCGGACGGGTAGCGTACGAGAGCAGGTGGAGCCCGCCGCGGAGGGCACTGCGGCAGGCTCCTGACCGGTTCACGGGTGTCCGCCCCTAGTTCACATGGGGGCGGCCGCTCACCGGCCGTACATCCGCAAGATCCACCTCCTCCGGTCCCGGACCGCCCCACAGCGAATCCGGTACCGTACAAAAAGGTGGAGCCCACCGCAGCCGGTACTGCGGCAGGCTCCTGACCGGTTCACGGGTGTCCGCCCCTAGTTCTCTTGGGGGCGGCCGCTCACCGGCCGTACATCCGCAAGATCCACCTCCTCCGGAACTTCACCAGCCGGAGCCGGATGTCGTCCCAACGGGTGGGCTTGCGGTGGCGGCCCATGGGCACGCCCCCTTCCACGATGCCGCCCAGAGGCCCGGTAGGGCGGTCCGTCGGAATTCGGGCCGGGCCCCGAGGGGCCGGGGTCCAAAACCGTGTCCTTGGAAGGGGGCGCCCCGGAGAACCGGGTCGCCGAGCACTGAAACTACCGGGTGGATACGCCCGTTCAGCCCACAATCGCCCCGAATGCAACCACGCGCCCCGCGCACGCCGTTCGCGCCCCCGGCAGGCTGTCCGGGCATACGGAAGGGCCCGGCCACCGGTACAAGCCCACAGGCTTGTACCGGCGTCCGGGCCCTTGCGCCGGCTCATGTCGAGCCCTGGCTCACCTCGGCCCCTTGCTCAGGTCGAACCCCTGCTCAGGTCGGCGCCTCAGCGCCGGTGCTGCGAGTCCGCGACCATGACCTCCACCCGCTGGAACTCCTTCAGTTCGCTGTAGCCGGTGGTCGCCATGGCGCGGCGCAGGGCGCCGAAGAAGTTCATCGAGCCGTCGGGGGTGTGGGACGGACCGGTGAGGATCTCCTCGATCGTGCCCACCGTGCCCAGGTCGACCTTCATTCCGCGGGGCAGCTCCTCGTTGACCGCCTCCATGCCCCAGTGGTGGCCCTTGCCGGGCGCGTCGGTGGCGCGGGCCAGCGGGGAGCCCATCATCACCGAGTCGGCGCCGCAGGCGATCGCCTTGGGCAGGTCGCCGGACCAGCCGACGCCCCCGTCCGCGATCACGTGCACGTACCGGCCGCCGGACTCGTCCATGTAGTCGCGGCGCGCGGCGGCCACGTCCGCGACCGCGGTGGCCATCGGTACCTGGATGCCGAGCACGTTGCGGGTGGTGTGGGCGGCGCCGCCGCCGAAGCCGACCAGCACACCGGCCGCGCCCGTGCGCATCAGGTGCAGGGCCGCGGTGTACGTGGCGCAGCCGCCGACGATCACCGGGACGTCCAGTTCGTAGATGAACTGCTTCAGGTTCAGCGGTTCGTGCGAGGACGACACGTGCTCCGCGGAGACCGTCGTGCCGCGGATGACGAAGATGTCGACGCCCGCGTCCACCACGGCCTTGGAGAACTGGGCCGTGCGCTGCGGGGACAGCGCGGCCGCCGTGACCACGCCGGAGTCGCGCACCTCCTTGATGCGCGCGCCGATCAGCTCCTCGCGGATGGGCGCCGCGTAGATCTCCTGGAGCCGGCGCGTCGCCGCCTCGGCGGGCAGCGCGGCGATCTCGTCGAGCAGCGGGCGCGGGTCCTCGTACCGCGTCCACAGCCCCTCCAGGTTCAGCACGCCCAGGCCGCCCAGCTCGCCGATGCGGATCGCGGTGGCCGGGGAGACGACCGAGTCCATGGGGGCGGCCAGGAAGGGCAGCTCAAAACGGTAGGCGTCGATCTGCCAGGCGATCGAGACCTCCTTCGGGTCCCGCGTACGGCGGCTGGGGACGACGGCGATGTCGTCGAAGGCATACGCCCGGTGGCCGCGCTTGCCACGCCCGATCTCGATCTCACTCACGTCCTGGCCTTTCCCTGATGCGTTCGGCGTCTTCCAGTATCGCCGACGGCCCTGACGCGGGCCCCCGCGCCCGAGCGGTGAGGGCGGCCCCGGTGCTCCGGGACCGCCCTCGGACACGCTGCACGCGCGCGTGCGTCACTTCCGGCTGTAGTTGGGTGCCTCGACCGTCATCTGGATGTCGTGCGGGTGGCTCTCCTTGAGGCCGGCCGAGGTGATGCGGACGAAGCGGCCCTTCGACTCCATCTCCTCGATGGTGCCGGCACCCACGTAGCCCATGGTCTGGCGCAGGCCGCCGACCAGCTGGTGCAGCACGTTGGCCAGCGGGCCGCGGTAGGGCACCTGGCCCTCGACGCCCTCGGGCACGAGCTTGTCGTCGGAGGAGACGTCGGCCTGGAAGTAGCGGTCCTTCGAGTACGAGCGGCCCTGGCCGCGGGACTGCATGGCGCCCAGCGAACCCATGCCGCGGTACGACTTGAACTGCTTGCCGTTGATGAACAGCAACTCACCGGGCGACTCCTCACAGCCCGCGAGGAGGCTGCCCAGCATCACCGTGTCGGCACCGGCGGCCAGGGCCT
Organism: Streptomyces sp. NPDC006012; assembly: GCF_042871185.1. Classification (NCBI taxonomy): domain Bacteria; kingdom Bacillati; phylum Actinomycetota; class Actinomycetes; order Kitasatosporales; family Streptomycetaceae; genus Streptomyces; species Streptomyces sp. NPDC006012. The sequence continues at coordinate 294,364 of NZ_JBIAIE010000003.1, read as the reverse complement.
TGCCGATGTCGCCGGAGTACTGCAGGCCGCCGTCGCCGATCAGCGGGATACCGGCCGGACGGGCCGCGAGGGCGGCCTCGTAGATGGCCGTGACCTGCGGAACGCCGATGCCGGCCACCACGCGCGTCGTGCAGATCGAACCGGGGCCCACGCCCACCTTGATGCCGTCGACACCGGCGTCGATGAGGGCCTGTGCGCCGTCCCGGGTGGCGACGTTGCCGCCGACCACGTCGACGGACACGCTCGACTTGATCTTCGACATCCAGCTGAGGGCGTTGCTGTTGTGGCCGTGCGAGGTGTCCACGACCAGGAAGTCCACACCGGCCTCGGCCAGGCCCTGGGCGCGCTCCAGCGCCTCGGGGCTGGCGCCGACGGCGGCGCCGACGATCAGCCGGCCCTCCGTGTCCTTGGCCGCGTTCGGGTACTGCTCGGCCTTGACGAAGTCCTTGACCGTGATCAGGCCCTTGAGGATGCCCTGGCCGTCGACCAGCGGGAGCTTCTCGATCTTGTGCTGGCGCAGCAGCGCCATCGCCTCGACGCCGGAGATGCCCACCTTGCCGGTGACCAGCGGCATCGGCGTCATGACCTCGCGGACCTGCCGCGAGCGGTCGCTCTCGAAGGCCATGTCCCGGTTGGTGACGATGCCGAGCAGCCGCCCCTCCGGGTCGGTGACGGGGACACCGCTGATGCGGAACTTGGCGCACAGGGCGTCCGCGTCGGCCAGCGTGGCCTCCGGGTGCACCGTGATCGGGTCGGTGACCATGCCGGACTCGGACCGCTTGACCAGGTCGACCTGGTTGACCTGGTCCTCGACCGAAAGATTGCGGTGCAGCACACCGACGCCGCCCAGCCTGGCCATGGCGATCGCCATGCGGGACTCGGTCACCTTGTCCATCGCCGCCGACAGCAGCGGGATGTTGACCCGCACGTTGCGGGAGATGCGGGACGAGGTGTCGACCGCGCCCGGCAGCACGTCGGATGCGCCCGGCAGCAGCAGCACGTCGTCGTAGGTCAGCCCGAGTGTCGCGAATTTTCCGGGCACTCCGTCGACGTTGGCAGTCATGACACCTTCCCCAATGGCCTTGATCGGTGCGGATGCCCATGCTAACGGGAAGCGCACCTCTCGGATTCCACGGTCCAGGTCGGTCCCGGCCTTCGTATGTTCGTACGGATCTCGTGCGCCGTCCGTCGGCTACTGCTCGGCCAGGGCCCGCAGCCGACTGAGCGCTCTGTGCTGGGCCACCCGTACCGCGCCGGGTGACATTCCCAACATCTGACCTGTCTCCTCCGCGGTCAAGCCCACCGCGATGCGCAGCAGCAGCAGTTCGCGCTGGTTCTCCGGGAGGTTGGCCAGCAGCTTCTTCGCCCACTCGGCGTCGCTGCTGAGCAGGGCCCGCTCCTCGGGGCCCAGGGAGTCGTCCGGCCGCTCCGGCATCTCGTCGGAGGGGACAGCCGTCGAACCGGGGTGGCGCATCGCGGCGCGCTGCAGGTCGGCGACCTTGTGCGAGGCGATGGCGAAGACGAACGCCTCGAAGGGGCGGCCGGTGTCCCGGTAACGGGGCAGGGCGAGGAGGACGGCGACGCAGACCTCCTGCGCAAGATCCTCGACGAAGTGACGCGCGTCGCCTGGAAGCCGCGACAGCCGAGTGCGGCAGTAACGCAGCGCCAAGGGGTGGACATGGGCGAGCAGGTCGTGCGTGGCCTGCTCGTCGCCGTCGACAGCGCGATGCACGAGCGCACCGATCGCCCCTTGGGCCGTGCTCGCCTCGTCGTCACGCATCGGTCCATGGTGCCCTGAGGCCGTCTGGTCCGTTGCAGGGTGCTGGTGGTTGTGCATCGAAGCGTTATGAGTAGGTGCGCCGGCACTCATCTCCTGCGCCCTCCCCTTCCGCTCGACCGACTCGTCCCCGAGAGACTCCACACCTCAAGGATGCGGCATCCGCGGCGAAACGAGCAGCGGGCACCCGCCGGACGGTGCCGTCCGGACCGGCGACCGCGCCCCCGAAGGGGCGCGGAGAACCGCCTGACCAGCCATGGGCGGCCCGCAGTTCGCCGGCCTCGGCACTCTTTGCGGCCCTTGGGCCACTTGAGCGGACCGCACGCCCGGCCGGGTCTAGCGGACCAGACCCCAGCGGAAACCGAGCGCCACCGCGTGGGCCCGGTCGGAGGCGCCGAGCTTCTTGAAGAGGCGTCGCGCGTGGGTCTTCACGGTGTCCTCGGAGAGGAACAGCTCGCGGCCGATCTCGGCGTTGGAACGGCCGTGGCTCATCCCTTCGAGCACCTGGATCTCACGCGCGGTGAGCGTGGGCGCGGCACCCATCTCGGCCGAGCGCAGGCGGCGCGGGGCGAGCCGCCAGGTCGGGTCGGCCAGGGCCTGGGTCACGGTGGCGCGCAACTCGGCACGTGAGGCGTCCTTGTGCAGGTAGCCGCGGGCGCCGGCCGCGACCGCGAGCGCCACGCCGTCGAGGTCCTCCGCGACGGTGAGCATGATGATGCGCGCCCCCGGGTCGGCCGACAGCAGCCGGCGCACGGTCTCGACGCCGCCCAGTCCGGGCATGCGCACGTCCATCAGGATGAGGTCCGAGCGGTCGGCGCCCCAGCGGCGGAGGACTTCCTCGCCGTTGGCCGCCGTCGTTACGCGCTCGACACCGGGCACGGTCGCGACCGCGCGGCGGAGCGCCTCTCGGGCAAGCGGGGAGTCGTCGCAGACGAGGACGGATGTCATGACCGCCCCCCGCAGCTGATGCGCATCACCTTGAGCCTCCAGGCTGGTACGGAATCGTCACCTGTGCGGTCGACCGTCTCGGACGCCTGCCCGAGCGCTTGTGTTCTCAACCGCCTCCGCACTCTCAACGACGGTCACTCGAAAGAGTTACGGGGCTGCATGCCATCTTCGGCACTCTACGTGAGGGCGCGCACACGGTGCATACATGCCCGACAGACTCTCAACTTTTCATCACAACCTATGCCCCGTTTAGCCCCTTTTCTTCCCTTTTGACAGTGTCTGGAGCTAGATTCGCAATGAGTCATATTTTCATCTTCTTAGACCGGACATGTACGGTCGTTGGCACCGTATCCGCCCAGAACGGCTGCAAGGGGTCACGTAATGGCAGATTTCTCCCGCCTTCCCGGACCGAACGCGGACCTGTGGGACTGGCAGCTGCTGGCTGCCTGCCGCGGGGTCGACAGCTCGCTCTTCTTCCACCCGGAAGGCGAGCGCGGGGCGGCTCGGAGCGCTCGCGAGAACTCGGCCAAGGAGGTCTGCATGAGGTGCCCGGTCCGTGCGGAGTGCGCGGCGCACGCGCTGGCCGTGCGCGAGCCGTACGGCGTGTGGGGCGGCCTGACCGAGGACGAGCGCGAGGAGCTGATGGGGCGGGCGCGGAACCGGCTGGTTTCGGCGTCGTCGACCAACGGGAACACCGCCCCGGACGCCTGAAGGAACGTTTCTTTAAATTGCATACCATTCGCCGCGCAGGACGCGCATGACGCGTTCGGTGCGTTCTCCGCGTTCTCAGCGTTCCCAGCGTTCTCCGCGCCGTCCCGGCGCCGCGGTACGCGTGTGCGTGCCCGCGTCCGTCACCGCCTGACGCTCCCCGCCCGATCACGCCGCGGCCTGACGCGGCCCGCGCGGCTCGTCCCCGCAGGAAGCGCCCCGCCGCACCCGCCTCCGCGCGAAGCGCCCGCCGCACCCGTCACCGCTCAGCGCGGACCCGCCGGCCCGCCGCGCCGCTCACTGCGGACGCGCGGCCCGCTCCAGCTGCTCCAGCGTCGCCGCCACCGCCGGCACCAGTGCCAGGTCAGGCAGGGTGAGAGCGACGATCTCCCGCCGCACCGCCGGCTCCAGCGACACCGTGCGCGCGCCTCTCGGACGCACCGAATCGACCGCGAGCTGCGGCAGGACGGCCACGCCCAGTCCGGCGCCGACCAGGCCGACCACCGCCGGATAGTCGTCGGTGGCGAAGTCGATGCGCGGCGTGAAGCCCGCGGCCGCGCACACCTGCGTCAGCTGACCGCGGCAGCGCGGACAGCCCGCGATCCAGGATTCCTGGGCGAGTTCGCCGATGGCGACGCTCTTGGCGCGCGCGAGCCGGTGCCGCTCGGGCACCAGGGCGACCAGACGGTCCGTCAGCAGGGGGCGTACGACGAGATCGTCCCACTCCTCGGCGCCCGCCGCGCCCGCGTACCGGAACGCCAGGGCCACATCGCAGTCGCCCTCGCGCAGCAGCTCCACGGACTGCGGAGGCTCGGCCTCCTCCAGCGAGACCCGGGTCCCGGGGTGGGCGGCGCGCAGCGCGGCGAGGGCGGTGGGCACCAGGGTGGAACTGCCGCTGGGGAAGGACACCAGGCGGACCCGGCCGGCCCGCAGCCCGGCGATGGCGGCGATCTCCTCCTCGGCCGCGGTCAGCCCGGCGAGGATCCCCGACGCGTGCCGCACGAGCGCCGCGCCCGCCTCGGTCAGCCGCATCTCCCGGCCGCTGCGGACCAGCAGCGGGGTGCCGACGGACGTCTCCAGGGCCTTCATCTGCTGGCTGACGGCGGGCTGGGTGCAGCCCAGTTCCCGGCCGGCCGCCGAGAACGATCCGGTGGTGGCGACGGCGCGCAGGACGCGCAGATGACGGGCCTCGATCACCCTTCAAGCATAAGCCGCTCTTGGATCAGATGGCCAATATTGTGTCGACGCTTTGAGTGACGGTGACGTAGCGTGGCCGTATGGAGCTTCTTTCGGTGAATCTGGGGCGCCCGAAGGCCGTCGGCTACACGGACCAGCCGGAGGGTTTGACGGGCATCGACAAGCGGCCGGTGGACGGACCGGTGCGGGTGGCCGCGCCGGGCCCGAAGGGCAGCGGCGCGAGCGGGCTGGCCGGGGACGCGGTCTGCGACCTGCGCCACCACGGGGGCGACGACCAGGCGGTGTACGCGGTCGCGCGCGAGGATCTCGACGACTGGGAGCGCGAGCTGGGCCGGACCCTCGCCAACGGCGCCTTCGGGGAGAACCTCACGACGAGCGGTCTCGACGTCTCCGGGGCGCTGATCGGCGAGCGCTGGCGGATCGGCCCGCAGGTCGTACTCGAAGTCACCTGCGGGCGCATCCCGTGCCGGACGTTCCAGGGCCATCTGGGCGAGCGGGGGTGGGTGAAGAGATTCACGCGGAAGGGTGCGCCGGGTGCCTACCTCCGGGTGATCGAAGCGGGCGAGATCCGGGCGGGGGATCCGGTGGAGATCGTGCACCGGCCGGACCACGACGTGACGGTCGCCGTGCAGTTCCGCTCCGAGACGACGGACCGGGAGCTGCTGCCCCGGGTGCTGGCGGCGGGGGCGGCCCTGCACCCGGAGTCGCTGGCCGACGCCCGCGCGTACGTGGCGAAGTCCGGCGGCGGCCTCAGCGCCTGAGCGGGCGTCACGAACGGGCCGGGTGCGGGGCGGCGCGTCAGCGGACGGCCCGGCGCAGGCAGCGGACCCACGCGCTCCGGGTAACTACTCTTGGGCCATGACAACGGCTCTGATTACGGGATCGACGTCGGGGATCGGTGCTGCGTTCGCGCGGCGGCTGGCAGCGGACGGGCATGACCTCGTCCTGGTGGCCCGGGACACCGACCGGCTGCGCGAGCAGGCGACCGAGTTGCACGACCGGCACGGCATCGAGGCGGAGGTGCTGACCGCCGACCTGTCCCAGGACAAGGGCATCGAGGCCGTCGCCGCCCGGCTGGGCGACCGCAAGAGCCCGGTCGACCTGCTGGTCAACAACGCCGGCTTCGGCAACAGGGGCCGCTTCCTCGACGTATCGATGGCCGACGAGCTGCGCATGGTCAAGGTGCACGTCGAGGCGGTGCTGCGGCTGACGTCGGCGGCGGCGGAGTCGATGCGGGAGCGCGGGCGCGGCGGGATCGTGAACGTGGCCTCGGTGGCGGCCTTCGTGCCGCGGGGCACGTACGGGGCGTCGAAGGCGTGGGTCGTGCAGTTCACCCAGGGCGCGGCCCGGGACCTGACCGGTACGGGTGTCCGTCTGATGGCGCTGGCCCCCGGCTTCGTACGCACCGAGTTCCACGAGCGGGCCGGGATGCGCACGGACAGCATCCCGGGGTGGATGTGGCTGGACGCGGACAAACTGGTCGCGACGGCGCTCGCGGACCTGGCGCGCGGCAAGACGCTGTCCATTCCGGACCCCCGCTACAAGACCCTGATGGGTCTGGCGAAGGTGGCCCCGCGCGGGCTGGTGGGCGGGATCAGCGCACGGACCCGCAAGTACGGCCCGCGATGAGCGACCGGCGGGCCCCGTCGCCTCGGGGGTGACGGCGCCGCCGCGGTGGGAAAATGGGCGTGACGGAACCGGACCCAGGGGGGCCGGAGGCGGCGTCATGACGTTCGTACAGCTCATCGAGTGCAGGACCAGCCGGTTCGACGAGATGAACCGCTTGCTGGACATCTGGGTCGAGCAGACCAAGGGGAAGCGGACCGCCACCTACGACCTGGTCGGCAAGGACCGGTCGGACGCGGCGCACCTCGTCGAGCTGGTGGAGTTCCCCTCGTACGAGGACGCGATGCGCAACTCGAACCTGCCGGAGACGGACAAGGTCTTCCGGCAACTGGTCGCCCTGTGCGACGAGCTGCCGACCTTCATCGACCTGGACGTCGTACGGGACGAGCCGCTGGGCGCGGGCACGGTGCGCCGCTTCTTCGAGACGCTGGCGACGGCGGGCGAGCTGCCGCCGCTGAACGACCTGCTCGACGAGGACGTGCACAGCCACGATCCGCTCAATCCGCAGGACACGATCGGGCTGGACTCGGTGCGGGCCGAGTTGGAGATGTGGCGGGCGGCCTTCGACTCCGCCTTCACCGTGCAGGACCTGATCGTCCAGGGCGAGCGGGCCTGCGCCCGCTGGAGCTGGCACGGCACGCACAAGGGGGAGTTCCTGGGGATCGCGGCCACCGGCCGGCGAGTCACGATGACGGGTACGACCGTCTTCCGGTTCGGCGCGAACGGGCGGATCGCCGAGACGTGGTGGCAGCACGACCAGCTGGGGCTGATGCAGCAGTTGGGCGCGCTGGACCAGCTGGAGCAGTAGCGCCGCCGCGACGGTCGGAGCAGTAGCGCCGCGGCAGCGGTCCGAGCAGTAGCGCCGGGGGACGCACGAGGGCCCGGCTCCCTCTCGGGTGCCGGGCCCTCGATGGACCGACCGGTGTCAGTGGGCGTGGCCGTGGCTGTGGCCCGCGGCGGCCGGCTCCTCTTCTTCCTTCTTCTCGACGACCAGGGTCTCGGTCGTGAGCAGGAGGGAGGCGATGGAGGCGGCGTTCTCCAGGGCGGAGCGGGTGACCTTCACCGGGTCGATGACGCCGGCCTTCACCAGGTCGCCGTACTCGCCGGTGGCGGCGTTGTAGCCGTTGCCCTTGTCGAGCTCCTTGACCTTGGAGACGATGACGTAGCCCTCAAGGCCCGCGTTCTCCGCGATCCAGCGCAGCGGCTCGACGACGGCGTTGCGGACGACCGCGACACCGGTGGCCTCGTCGCCGGACTTGTCGAGGTTGCCCTCCAGGACCTTCGCGGAGTGGACGAGCGCGGAGCCACCACCGGAGACGATGCCCTCCTCGACCGCGGCGCGGGTCGCGGAGATGGCGTCCTCCAGACGGTGCTTCTTCTCCTTCAGCTCCACCTCGGTGGCGGCGCCGACCTTGATCACGCACACGCCGCCGGCCAGCTTCGCGAGGCGCTCCTGGAGCTTCTCGCGGTCCCAGTCGGAGTCGGTGTTCTCGATCTCGGCCTTGATCTGCGCGATCCGGCCCGTGACGTCCGACTTGTTGCCGGCACCGTCGACGATCGTGGTGTCGTCCTTGGTGACGGTGATGCGGCGGGCGCTGCCGAGCACGTCCAGGCCGACCTGGTCGAGCTTGAGGCCGACCTCCTCGGAGATGACGGTGGCGCCGGTGAGGATCGCCATGTCCTCCAGCATCGCCTTGCGGCGGTCGCCGAAGCCGGGGGCCTTCACCGCGACGGCGTTGAAGGTGCCGCGGATCTTGTTGACGACCAGGGTCGACAGGGCCTCGCCCTCGACGTCCTCGGCGATGATCAGCAGCGGCTTGGAGGAGCCCGCCTGGATGACCTTCTCCAGCAGCGGCAGGAGGTCCGCGATGGCGGAGATCTTGCCCTGGTTGATGAGGATGTACGAGTCCTCCAGGACGGCCTCCATGCGCTCCTGGTCCGTCACGAAGTACGGCGACAGGTAGCCCTTGTCGAAGGCCATGCCCTCGGTGAAGTCCAGTTCGAGGCCGAAGGTGTTGGACTCCTCGACGGTGATCACACCGTCCTTGCCGACCTTGTCCATGGCCTCGGCGATCAGCTCGCCGACCTGCTGGTCCTGGGCGGACAGCGCGGCCACGGCGGCGATGTCGGACTTCTCCTCGATCGGCCGGGACGAGGCGTGCAGGTCGTCGGAGACGGCCTTGACCGCGGCGTCGATGCCCTTCTTCAGGGCGGCCGGGGAGGCACCGGCGGCAACGTTCCGCAGGCCCTCGCGCACCAGGGCCTGGGCCAGCACGGTGGCGGTGGTGGTGCCGTCACCAGCGATGTCGTTGGTCTTGGTCGCCACCTCCTTCACCAGTTGGGCGCCGAGGTTCTCGTACGGGTCCTCGACCTCGACCTCACGGGCGATGGTGACACCGTCGTTGGTGATGGTGGGGGCGCCGAACTTCTTGTCGATGACGACGTTGCGGCCCTTGGGGCCGATCGTCACCTTCACCGTGTCGGCAAGCTTGTTGACGCCACGCTCAAGGGCGCGACGGGCGTCCTCGTCGAACTTCAGGATCTTCGCCATGGCAGCGGGAGCCCTCTCGGAAATCTGGGAGAAAAAAATGCTGCGCCCCAGGACGCCCGGCTTCTTATCGGTTGCGGGGGCCAGGGGCGCAGCTCACAGCAGGACTGCTTCGGGGCGAACTACTTCTCGATGATCGCGAGCACGTCGCGAGCCGAGAGAACGAGGTACTCCTCGTTGTTGTACTTCACCTCGGTGCCGCCGTACTTGCTGTAGAGCACGACGTCGCCGACGCTGACGTCGAGCGGAAGGCGGTTTCCGTCCTCGAAACGGCCCGGACCGACAGCCAGGACGACGCCCTCCTGGGGCTTCTCCTTGGCGGTGTCCGGGATGACCAGGCCCGAGGCCGTGGTCTGCTCGGCGTCCAGCGGCTGGACCACGATGCGGTCCTCAAGCGGCTTGATGGCAACCTTGGTGCTGGCGGTCGTCACGATCCGACCTCCCCCTTCGGAGATCTCACGGGGTTGACTGTCTGAGGTGGCGACCAGGTGGATCCGTCGTCGCGGGTGCCGGACCTGCCCGTCGCGTTGTTGGCACTCTCCAGTGGGGAGTGCCAGAGCCGAGACTATGACTGCGATTAGCACTCGGTCAAGCGGAGTGCCAATTGGCCGCGGCGCGTCCTGCCGAGGTGGCCCCTCCGGATCACCGCCGGATCACAGATAGTCCTCCAGACGGCCGACCGTCAGCCCCTCGGACTGGATCCGCCGCAGCAGCCGCGTCGTGCGCTGTCTGAGCGCGGGTGCGGTGGACTCGTCGGGCCCGACCTGGATGATGTCGCCGGGCCGCAGGCGCTGCTCGCCCCGGGCATAGGTCACGGTGTCACCGTTCATCGCGGCCCGCCACAGGACGACCGCCGCGACACCGCAGTCGGCGGCGGCGCGCAGGGTGGTCGCGTCGTACCTGCCGTAGGGCGGGCGGAAGAGGCGGGGCCGGATGCCGAACCGGGACTTGAGCTTGGTCTGCTGGCCGCAGATCTCGGCGCGCTGCCCGGCGTACGGCAGTCCGCGCATGGCCGGATGGTCGAGGGTGTGGTTCTCGATGTCGGCGCCCACCGACCGCAGCCGCGCGAAGTGGCCGTACCCCGGGCCGACGACGCTGTCGGTGAGGAAGAAACTGACCGGGAGGCGCAGTTCACGGACCATGTCGACGAACCGGGGGTCCCGCTCGGCGCCGTCGTCGTAGGTGAGGAAGACCACCTTGTCCAAGGTCGCGACGTGGTCGACGACCGGAGGCAGGGAGCCGACGGCCGGGCCGGCCGTGCGGGGGCGCGCGGCGGGCGCGGGGGCGGGGGCGAGCGGGGCGCTCAGGCCCCAGTGGCGGTAGGCCTGCCCGGGGGCCGGGCGGTGCGACCGCACGCCCTGGGCGGCCTTCTTGCCGAGCCGCTCGATGGGGTCGACCGACTGGGCGCAGCCGGCCAGGACCAGGGCGCCGGCCGCCGTGGCGGCGGTCAGCGTCCGGTACCGGGCCGCCGCCGCGGGCCGCCCCCGGCGCCTCACAGGTAGTCCTCCAGGCGTGCCACCGCGTATCCCTCGCGGGTGACCTTGTCCAGGAACCGCCGGACCATGTCGGTCATGCTGCCGTCCCAGTCCGAGCGGCCCCGGAAGTGGGTGAGCACGATGTCACCGGGGTGCAGGCCGCGGTCCCACTCGCGGTACTCCCAGTGGTCGACGAAGACCTCCTCGTCCCAGATCGGCGCGTACTTGATTCCGCAGGACTTGGCGGCGAGCAGGGTGTCCCGGTTGTAGTTGCCGTAGGGCGGGCGGAAGACGGCCGGGCGCTTGCCGAACTGCCGCTCCATGATGTCCTGCATGCCGCAGATCTCCTCCTGCTGCTCCTCCAGGGAGAGGGCGGGCAGGTAGGGGTGGTGGAGGGTGTGGTTGTTGAGGGTGATCCCCTGCGACTGCATCTTCTTGAAGTAGCCGTAGTCGTCCTTGGCCACGTAGTCGCTGAGGAACGCGGTGTACGGGATCTTCAGGTCGCTCATCATGCGCAGGAACGCCGGGTCCTTCTCGGCGCCGTCGTCGATGGTGAGGAAGACGACCTTCTGCTTGGTGGGGATCGTGGTGAAGACCGGGGGCAGGTTCCACTTCTCCTGGTCGTCGACCTCGAAGCCCTCGCGCGCGAGGATCTCCGGTTTGGCCGCCGGGGGCCGTGGGGGCACGAGCGGGACCTCGGCCAGGCCCCAGCGCCGGGCGGCGGCGGCCAGGGTGGCGTGGTCGGTGGCACGCCGGACGTCGTAGTCGTCCAGGCGCGGGCCGGGGGGCGCCTGGTGCGGCTGCCCGCCGGCGGACCCGGCGCCCGCGTCCTCGTCCGGTGCCGTGCAGCCGGAGAGGACGGCGGTGACGACGAGCAGCGCGAGGCCGCCCCGGACGGTCACCCTTCCGCGACGTACCCCGTTTTTGTCATTTTGTACTACTAGTCGCATGGTGCCGGATCCTTGCAGGCACCGGCCGCCGATCCGGTCCGACACCGCCACCGGAGGCGCAGCATCCACCGACTGGCCCACAATGACCCGGTGAACGACGCCCCGGTGAACGACCTGCTCCCCTTCCACTCACTGCTCACCCCCGAGGGCCGCGCCCTCCTCGACGAGGTGCGCGGCACCGCGCCGGCCGACGAACTCGCCGTGGCCACCCGGCTGCGCCGCGAGCACTCCCCCGGGCTGGTGTCGGCGGCGCTCGGCCAGGCCCGGCTGCGGGAGCGGGCGGCGGCGAAGTTCGTGGCCCAGGACGCCGAGCGGATGTTCTTCACACCGGGCGGGATGGAGCAGTCGACCCGGACCAGCGTGGCGACGCACCGGGCACGGCGGCTGCACGCCCTGGGCGTCCGCTCCGTCGCCGACCTGTGCTGCGGCATCGGCGGCGACGCGATCGCGTTCGCCCGGGCCGGGATCCGGGTGCTCGCGGTGGACCGCGACCCGCTGACCGCCGAGGTCGCCCGCGCGAATGCCGCGGCGCTGGGCCTGGACGGGCTGATCGAGGTGCGCGAGGCGGACGTCACCGAGGTCGATCCGTCCGGCTGGGACGCCGTGTTCGTCGACCCGGCACGGCGGGGCGGCGGGACGGGCGGCAAAAGGCCCGGCAGCGGAAGGCCGGGCGGCGGGAGGATCTTCGATCCCGAGGGGTACTCGCCGCCGTTGTCCTGGGCGCTGCAGGCGGCCGCGGCGGCACCCGCCGCCGCGCTGAAGGTCGCACCCGGGATCCCGCACGAGGTGATCCCGGACGGGGCCGAGGCCGAGTGGATCTCGGACGGCGGGGACGTCAAGGAGGCGGTGCTGTGGTTCGGCACCGACGCGCCGGGCAGCGTACGGGCCACGCTGCTGCCCGGTCCGCGCACCCTGCTCGGCCGCGGCCTGCCGGATCCCGACGTGCGGTCGGTGGGGCAGTACCTGTACGAGCCCGACGGCGCCGTCATCCGGGCGCACCTGGTGGCGGAGGCCGCGGCGGAGTTGGGCGGCGGGCTGATCGACCCGACGATCGCCTATGTGACGGCGGACGAACTGCGGGCGACGCCGTACGCCACCTCGTACCGGATCACCGACCAGCTCCCCTTCAACGTCAAGAAGCTGAAGGCGCTGCTGCGGGAGCGCGGGGTCGGGACGCTGACCGTGAAGAAGCGGGGGTCGGCGGTGGAACCGGAGGAACTGCGCAGGAAGGTCAGGCCGCACGGGCCGAACGCGGCGACCGTCTTCCTGACCCGGGTCGCGGGTGCACCGACCATGCTGATCGGGGCACCGGCGCCTGCTGCTGCTCCTGCTCCTGCTCCTGCTCCTGCTCCTGCTCCTGCCGACGGGACGTCCTGAGCGCGGCCCGGTGATTCCGGAACGGTCGGGTCAGCGCAGGGATTTCCACAGATCGCTCGCCGCCGGTTCCCGGGCGATCACCCGGTTGCGGTCGCTCGGCGCCGTCACCACGGGCAGCATCACCGTCGTCGTACGGTCCGCCGTCAGTCCCCGCAGGCTCTCGCCGAAGCTCATCAGCTCGGGCAGGGAGTCGAGTCCGGTGTCCGTGGTGAGACCGGCGGTGACCGCGTCGGCGACCCGGTAGAGCCGGGTGGGGTCGCTGAGCAGGCTGGTGTGGGCCAGTTGCGCCAGCAGCGCCTTCACCAGCATCTGCTGGAGACCTATCCGGCCGAGGTCGCTGCCGTCGCCTATGCCGTGCCGGGTGCGGGCGAGGGCCAGGGCCTGGGTGCCGTCGAGATGGTGGGTGCCCTTCTTCAGATGCAGATGGCTCATGTCGTCGTCGATGTCCTGGTCGGTGGTGACCTCGACGCCGCCGAGCGCGTCGACCAGCTTGGCGAAGCCGGAGAAGTCGATCTCGATGAAGTGGTCCATGCGGACTCCGGTGACCGACTCGACGGTCTTCACCGCGCACACCGGCCCGCCCACGGAATAGGCGCTGTTGAACATCGCGCCGTACTGCACCGCCGTAAAACCGCCGGACGGCAGCGGGCAGGAGGGCCGGGTGACCAGGGTGTCGCGCGGGATGCTGACGACGGTGGCCCCGGTCCGGCCCGGGTCGATGTGCACGACCATCGCGGTGTCGGAGCGGGCCCCGGAGCTGTCGCCACCGCCGAGTTCCTGGTTCTCCTTGCCGCTGCGCGAGTCCGAACCCAGGACGAGGATGTTCATGGCGCCGGTGGGCAGCGGCGACGCGGCCGGTGAGGCGTCGGCCGAACCGGTGGGCGAGGGGGTGGCGACCGTCTTCGGCGGCCGGTCGTCCCCGAGCGCGCTGTTGATGTCGACGCTCTTGATGTTGTCGTTGAGATGCCAGTAGACCCAGCCGCCCGCCGCGGCACCCAGCACCAGGGCACCGGCGAGGACGAGGCCGGCGGCCCTGAGCGCTCTCGACCGCCCGCCCGTACGTCTGTCCTCGTCGGCGTTCTCGTTGTCGCCGTTCTCGTTGTGTCCGGTCACGAGAAGAACATAAGTCCGAATTATTAGGGGACTGTTAGAGGATGGGGCGTGAGACCGGTCTCTTCGGAAAATCTCACCATTCCGGTCCGGTCGCCGTCCCCCGACCGGCACGGAGTTGCAGTGGCCCGGTACCCAACCCGCCCTCCGGCACCGACCCGTTGTACGGCTCTCACGACGGGCGGGCCGACGGCGCACCGCGAGACCGCACCACACCACGAGACCGGACCACGAGCCCTCGCCGCGAGACCGCACCGCGAGCCCTCGCCGCGAGGCCGCGCCGACGCAAGGGGAACGAACCGTTCAGGAAGTTTTCAGCCTCACCGCGGCAGGCTCCGGCGGGAGTTCCGCACCCCCCACCCCGCAGGAGCACCCGTGACGACATCGATGTCGGCGACGAGGAAACTGCCCGAAGTCACCCTGGCGTTCTGGATCATGAAGATCGCCGCGACGACCCTGGGCGAGACGGCGGGCGACCTGTTCGCCCAGACACTCGGACTCGGCTACTTCCTCACCACCATCGCCCTGTTCCTGGCCTTCGTGGCGACCCTGGTGGTCCAACTGCGTGCGTCCGGACACAACCCGTTCTGCTACTGGACCGTGATCCTGTCGACCAGCATGGCCGGCACCACGATGTCCGACTTCATGAACCGGGACGCCAGCGCCGCCTACCTCTCGGGCGGCGCCACCGCGCTGGGCTGGGGCCCGCAGGGCCTCGGGCTCGGCTACCCGGCGGGCGCCGCGATCCTCGTCTCCATCCTGCTGGCGATCTTCCTCGGCTGGAAACTGAGCGGGACGACCTTCCGCATCCGGGACATCGTCACCTTCCGTGCGGAGGCGCTGTTCTGGGCGGCGATCCTGGTCTCCAACACCCTGGGCACGTCGATGGGAGACTTCCTCTCCGACAGCTCCGGCCTCGGCTATCTGGGCGGGGCCATGCTGGTCACCGGCGTGCTGGCCGTCCTCGCCGCACTGCTGAAGGCTCCGGCCGTACCGAACGTGCTGCTGTTCTGGGCCGCCTTCGTGCTGACCCGCCCGCTCGGCGCCACGTTCGGTGACTTCCTGACCAAGCCGGTCGCCAAGGGCGGCCTCGACCTCGGCACGGCCGGGTCCTCGGCCGTCCTGCTCGCGGTGCTGTTCGGGCTCATGGCGTACGCCCACACCCGGGAGCGGCGCTCCGGCGGGGGAGTTCAGGCCGGATCGGCGCCGGCCGACTCGAATCTCCAGCGGTGGACCGGCCGCGACACCACGTCACCGGCCGGCTCGGGCAGTTCGGGCAGTTCCTCGTCGTAGGCCGCGTCCCACCAGGTGATCACCAGAACCCGGTCCTGCGGCGCCCGGAAGGTCTCGCGGCGCACCGGCCGCCGGGGCAGCCGCTGGGCGCGGGCCCAGGCCAGGAGGTCGTCGCCCCGGCCCGGCACCGCCCGCGCCTCCCACATCAGGGCGACCGTCACGAGTACAGGTTCTCCTTGCTGACCTCGTGCACATGGTCGTGGGAGTGGGAGTGCGCACCGGCGTGGGTCCGGCCCGGCACGTGCGGGTCCGTGACCGGCAGCGAGGAGTCCGCCGACAGGTCCCAGTCCGACGCGGCCCGGCCCCGCGCGACCATCTCGGCGCCCAGCGCGGCCACCATCGCACCGTTGTCGGTGCACAGCTTGGGCCGCGGCACCCGCAGCCGGATGCCGGCCGCCTCGCACCGTTCCCGGGCCAGGGCGCGCAGCCGGGAGTTGGCGGCGACCCCGCCGCCGATCATGAGGTGGTCGACCCCCTCGTCCTTGCAGGCCCGTACGGCCTTGCGGGTCAGCACGTCCGCCACGGCCTCCTGGAAGGACGCGGCGACGTCCCGCACCGGGACGTCCTCGCCGGCCGCCCGCCGGGCCTCGATCCAGCGGGCCACGGACGTCTTCAGCCCGGAGAAGGAGAAGTCGTACGCGGCGTCGCGCGGGCCGGTCAGACCGCGCGGGAACGCGATCGCCTCCGGGTCGCCCTCGCGCGCGTACCGGTCGATGACCGGACCGCCGGGGAAGCCGAGGTCCAGCACCCGGGCGATCTTGTCGAACGCCTCCCCGGCCGCGTCGTCGATCGTCGCGCCCATGGGGCGGACGTCCGCGGTGATGTCCGTCGACAGCAGCAGCGACGAGTGGCCGCCGCTGACCAGCAGGGCCATCGTCGGCTCGGGCAGCGCGCCGTGCTCCAGCTGGTCCACGCAGATGTGGGAGGCGAGGTGGTTCACGCCGTACAGGGGCTTGCCGAGCGCGTACGCGTACGCCTTCGCCGCCGAGACGCCGACCAGCAGCGCGCCCGCCAGGCCCGGGCCCGCGGTGACCGCGATGCCGTCCAGGTCCCGCGCGCTCACGCCGGCGTCCTTCAGGGCGCGCTGGATCGTCGGGACCATCGCCTCCAGGTGCGCTCTGGACGCCACCTCCGGCACCACCCCGCCGAAGCGGGCGTGCTCGTCGACGCTGGACGCGACGGCGTCCGCGAGCAGCGTGGTGCCGCGGACGATGCCGACGCCGGTCTCGTCGCAGGAGGTCTCGATCCCCAGGACCAGCGGTTCGTCAGCCATTGTTCTCGGTTCCTCGTGCGGGGGTGGGCGGGATGGACGCGGACGGGTCGGCCAGGCGCATCACCAGGGCGTCGACGTTGCCCGGCTGGTAGTAGCCGCGTCTGAAGCCGATCGGTTCGAAGCCGAAGCGTTCGTACAGCTGCTGCGCGCGGACGTTGTCCACGCGGCACTCCAGCATGACCTCGGCACACTCGAAGGAGGTCGCGGCCCGCAGCAGTTCGGCCAGCAGCAGGCCGCCGAGACCGCCGCCCCAGTGGTCGCGGGCGACGGCGACGGTCTGGATGTCGCCGAGGTCGCCCTGCGCGGCCAGGCCGGCGTAGCCGACGATCCGGTCGTCCTCGACGGCCACCACGTACCGCCGGGTCGCCTCCGGACCGCGGGCGTGCGCCAGTTCGGACCAGAACATGCCGCGGGACCAGGCGTCCTCGGGGAAGAGGTCCTTCTCCATGCCGAGGACGGCATCGATGTCCCACCAGCGCATCTCGCGCAGCGCGGGCTTCACGGACTCGGTCACTTGGGGGTGACCACCTTGTAGTTCTTGGGCACCTGGGCGTCGGGGCGGCGCAGGTAGAGCGGCCGGGGCTCGGGCAGCGGCAGCCCGGCGGCCAGCCGCTCGGCGGCCAGCGCGGCGAGGGCCGCCGCGGAGACGTGCTCGGGCTCATGGGCCTGCGGGAAGGTGTCGGGGTACAGCAGCGCGCCCGCGCCGACGGCGGGCAGTCCGGCCACCCGGTCGGCGATGTCCGCGGGCCGGTCCACGGCCGGTTCCGTCACCCGCGTGCGTGAATCGGCGTACGTCGCCCAGTAGACCTCCTTGCGCCGGGCGTCGGTCGCCACGACGAAGGGGCCCTTCTCGATGTCGGCCGCGAAGGCGAGGCCGTCGAGGGTGCACACACCGTGCACGGGGACGCCCAGCGCGAGGCCGAAGGTGTCGGCGGTCATCAGGCCCACCCGCAGCCCGGTGTAGGGGCCGGGGCCGATACCGACGACGATCCCGGTGACGGCGTCCAGCCGGAGCCCGGCCTCGGCGAGCACCCGGTCGACGGCCGGCAGCAGCAGCTCGCCGTGGCGGCGCGCGTCCACCTGACTGGAGGAGGCGATGACGGCATCGCCGTCGTGCAGGGCGACGGTGACGGCGGGGGTGGCGGTATCCAGAGCGAGCAAGAGCACGCAAACAGCCTACGGCTCCGCGGGGCCCGTGCACGCCCCTCCCGGTCAGGCGGTCACCGACTGCTACGGTCTGGTCGAAGTACGACATATGACACGAAACAGAGGTGGACGTACGTGGCACGGACCAGCTCGTCGATCGTGGCCGGGCTCACCGCGGCGGCCCTGGGAGCAGTCGGCTTCCTCGCCTACCAGGCGTCCGCGAACGCCCCGGCCGACGTCGCCGGCAGGCCCGGCCCGAGCGCCTCACGCGCGGTGGCCGTCACCAAGGCGCCCCGGGACAAGAGGCACCCCACCGCACTGCCCGCCGGTTCCGGCAAGGGCGAGCGGGTCGTCTACTCGGTGGACGACGACCGGGTGTGGCTGGTCGGCGCGAACGGCCGGGTCCAGACCACGTTCAAGGTCTCCCCGGGCCGCGTCGACCCGAAGCCGGGCTCGTACGCGGTGACGTCCCGCTCGAAGGCGATCACCGGCACCGACGGCGCACCCGTCGAGCACGTCGTGCGCTTCACCAGCGTGCGCGACGTGGTGGTCGGCTTCAGCGCCGCGGTCAAGGAGACGGCCTCGGCACCCGACCCGGCGGTCCGGACGGGCGGCATCCGCGAGACCCGCCCGGACGGCGACGCCATGTGGAAGTTCGCCACGATCGGGGTCCGGGTGGTGGTGATCCGCTGAGCGCGGGCGGCGTCGGCCGACGCTCCGCCGAGCCCGTTCGCCGGGGATCATCCGCCCGCCGCGCACCACATCTGACCCAACAACAGGTCAACAGCTCGTCCCGGCGGGTAAAAGGTCGCGGCTCCGCCGAACCGTTTCCGCACAGCAAGCCTCATACCCCTCAGAGATACCCGAACAGGGCATCCAGAAGGGAAACGAACATGCTCACCGGCAAGCGCACCCGACGCCTGGCCATCCCCGCCGCCGCCCTCGCCGCGGCCTCCGCCGTCGCCCTGGTCGGGATCGCCGCCGGCGCCTCGCAGGCCGCGACCCGACCGGGATGGGCGGACACCAGCTCGCTGTCCGTACGCGTCCACTCCCTCAACCCCGGCGCGGGCCAGCACTACGCGTCCGTGGTGCTCACGAACAAGACCCACAAGACGATACGGACCCAGGGCTACGTCGGTCTGCAACTGCTCAACGCGCACGGCAAGAACGTCACCACGCACGTCGTGCGTGACCGCGGCAACGCCGCCCTGATCACCCTCAAGCCGGGGCAGAGCGCCTACACCCGGCTGCACTGGGCGGCCGTACCCGGCGACGGCGAACCCACCAAGGCCGAGAAGAACCCCACCAAGATCGAGGTCACCCCGCCCGACTCGCGCCACCACCTGACCACGGCGTGGAAGCTCGGTGACGTCCTCCAGAAGGGCCGCATCGACGTCACGCCGCTGGCCAAGGGCACCGGCCCGAAGTACTGAGCACGGCGCGCGACGCACCGGCAGGGGCGCGCAGACCACGCGAGGGGTCACACGGCGGGCCGCACAGCGGGCCACGGCAGAGCCGACGCGTACGCCTTCCCGCTGATCGCCCGCGGATGGATCACGCGGCTTCCCGACGACCGCGCCCTTGCCCGCGTCCCTGCCCGCGCCCCGGCTCACGCTCCGGCTCGCACCCTTGCCCGTGCTCCTGCTCGGCGGGCCGTCCGGGATCCGTCCGCTCCGGCGTGTGCGGCGGTGTGGAGATCACGTCCGCGGCCGCGCACGCCGCCAGCAGATCGCGCATGGACACCCCGGCGAACCCGCGCGGCTGCGGCTCCGGCTTGCTCTCATTGACCGGCATGGACGCCTCCTGACGTGCGGGGGCGGGGTAGTTAGGTACACCTAACTACGAGCTGGATACCATGTGACCACGCGCGGGAGACCAAGCGCAACATTTTGCCGACGTCTTGTCGGAAACTTCGAGGCGGGCCATCCGAACCTTCGCGGCGGACCGCCGGGATCTTCCTGGCGGACCACCCGAACCTGCGTAACGGACCGCCGGAATCTTCGTGACGGATCACCGGATCACCGTGGCGGAGCGGGAGAACGCCCGCGCAGGGCCAGGGCCGTGCCCAGGATCCGTTCCGGCCCGCGACCATGCTCTGAACCGGCGTCCGGGCCGCACCGCCCAGGCCGTGACGTCAGACATGTCGGTCAGGTTGCGCCACTCAGGTCATGACGGCCAGACCAACTCGGTCAGACCATGTCGGTCAGGTCGCACCGCTCGGGCCATGACGTCACACTTTCGGCCTTCAGGCCGTGAGCACCCTCAGGCCGTGAGCGCGCCCTCAGGCCGAAAGCACGCTCAGGCCGGTCCGTGCCCACCGGTCGCCCAGCCCCGTCACCGTCACGTGCCGCACCTCGTCGGTGGTGTCCCCCACGGCCCGGTGGATGAGGATCTGCAACCGATCGTCGGTCAGCTCCTCCACCTTGCCCTCGCCCCACTCCACCACGACCACCGAGTCGGGCAGCGAGACGTCGAGGTCGAAGTCCTCCATCGTCTCCAGGCCGCCGGACAGCCGGTAGGCGTCGACGTGGACGAGCGGCGGACCGTCACCCAGCGCCGGGTGGACCCGGGCCATCACGAACGTCGGCGAGGTGACCGCCCCGCGCACCCCGAGGCCCTCGCCGAGCCCACGGGTGAGCGTCGTCTTGCCCGCGCCCAGTTCCCCGCTGAGGATCACGAGATCGCCCGCGCGCAGCAGCTTGGCGAGCTTTCGGCCCAACTCCCGCATCTGATCGGGGGAGTTGACGGTGATCTCGACGATCTGCGGCTCAGCCGGGTCGGGCGGCGCTGCTGGTGCTTCCATAGCCACTTACGGTAGTCCCTGCCGGGACGGCACCCACGCGGGTGAGCAGGTCGGCGAGCCGGTCGGTCACCAGTTCCGGGTGCTCCAGCATCACGAGGTGCCCGGCGTCCGGCACCAGCACCAGTTCCGCGTCGGGCAGCAGGCCCGCGATGGCCTCGCTGTGCTCACTGGGCGTGATCAGGTCCTGGACCCCGGCCAGTACGAGCAGGGGCATGTCCTTGAAGTGGACGAGCGCGCCGGTCTTGTCGTGGTCGGTGAAGGCGGGATAGAACTCGGCGACCACGTCGATCGGCGTGGACTCGATCATCCGTTCGGCGAACCGCTCGATCGTCGGGTCGACGTCCCGGGACGCGAACGAGTACCGCTTGATGATCCCGGCGAACAGGTCGGCCGTCGCCCGGCGCCCCTTCTCCACCAGCGCCGCCTGCTGCCCGAGCGCCTTCAGCACCCCGGGCAGCACCCGGCGCACCACGTTGACGCCGGCCGACGGCAGTCCGAAGCTGACCTCGCCGAGCCGCCCGGAGGACGTTCCGACCAGGGCGGTGGCGACCACCCGGTCGCGGATCAGCTCCGGGTACTGGGCGGCCAGCGCCATCATCGTCATGCCGCCCATGGAGTGGCCGACGAGCACCATCGGCCCCTCCGGCACGGCCGCGTCTATGACGGCCTTCAGATCGCGGCCCAGCTCGTCGATGGTGACCGGCACGTCGTCCCGGTGCTGGGTCACGCCCCGCCCGGACCGCCCATGGCTGCGCTGGTCCCAGTGCACGGTCCGGACGACGCCGCGCAGGGCCGCCCGCTGGAAGTGCCAGGAATCCTGATTGAGGCAGTAGCCGTGGCTGAAGACGACCGTGACCGGGGCGGGCGCCTTGCGGCCGAACAGGCGGCGCCGCCGCGGCGCCGGACCACCCTCGGGTTCGACGTCGTCGACCTCGTAGTACAGCTCGGTGCCGTCGTCGGCGTACGCCTTGCCCGGGGTGCCGCGCAGCGCCCCGTACGGGCCCGCCGAGTCCAGCGCCAGCCGCGCCCTGCGGCGCATCCCGCGTCCCACGGTCATCCGCTCGACCGCGACGCCGGCCGCCGCGCCCGCGGCCAGCATGCCTATCGCAGCGCCGGCGATGCCGGTCGCCCTGCGCCAGCTGCCGGCCTCCCCCACGACGGAGGCGACGGCCGCCGCGGCGGCGCCCGTGACGCCCTCCGCCCTGCTCTCGCTCACGTACCGCTCTCCTTCGCCGTACTGCACCGCCGGTCATGCGCTGCTGGTCGTGCACTGCCGTCAGGCACTGCTGGTCACGCGACCGGCGCCACCGGTGCGGTTTCACCGCACCGGGTGCACCCGGGTCCGGACCCGGGTGCGGTTCAGCCGATCCCCCGTCCTGTTACCCGTCCCGGCCCTCGTTCACGTAGACGCGGGGGACGCGGGATCCGATCCGGGTGACGATCTCGTACGCGATGGTGCCGGCCGCCTGCGCCCAGTCCTCGGCCGTGGGCTCACCGCGGTCGCCCGGCCCGAACAGGACCGCCTCGGCGCCGGTCTCGGGCTCGTCGCCGCCGAGGTCCACCACGAACTGGTCCATCGCGACCCGCCCGGCGATGGTCCGCCACTTGCCGCCGACCAGGACCGGGCCGCTCCCGGAGGCGTGCCGCGGGATGCCGTCCGCGTAACCGACGGGCACCAGGCCGAGGGTCGTCTCGCCCAGGGTGACGTAGCGGTGGCCGTAACTGATGCCGTGCCCGCCCGGTACGTGCTTGACCAGCGCCAGCGACGCCGACAGCGTCATCACCGGGCGCAGTCCGAAGTCGGCCGGGGAGCCGATCTGCGGGCCGGGCGAGATGCCGTAGACGGCGATGCCGGTGCGCACCAGGTCGAAGTGGGCCTCGGGAAGGGTGAGGGTGGCCGGGGAGTTGGCCAGGTGCCGCACCTCGGGGCGTACGCCCTGTGCCTCGGCGTACGCCGTCATCTCCCGGAACTGGTCGAGCTGGGCGGCGTTGGACGGATGGCCCGGCTCGTCGGCGCAGGCGAAGTGCGACCACAGCCCGGTGATCCGGAGCAGGCCGTCCGCCTCGGCACGCAGGGCGGCACCGACCAGTTCGGCCCAGTCGCCGGGCGGGCAGCCGTTGCGCCCGAGCCCGGTGTCGGCCTTGAGCTGCACCCGGGCGGGCCTGCCCGCCGCACGGGCCGCCGCCGTGACCTCCCGCAGCGCCCACATCCCGCTGACCGACACATCGATGTCGGCCTCGATCGCCTCCTGCCAGGGGCCGCCCGGCGTCCACAGCCAGCACAGGACGCGCCCCGGCAGCCCGGCCGCGCGCAGCGCGAGGGCCTCCTCGGGGGTGGCCGTGCCGAGCCAGGTCGCCCCCGCGTCGAGGGCCGCACGGGCGCACGGCACCGCGCCGTGGCCGTACGCGTCGGACTTCACGACGGCCATCAGGGCGGCGCCCGGCGCGAGGGCGCGCAGGGCCCGCACGTTGGCCCGCAGGGCGGCCAGGTCGATCTCGGCACGGGCACGGAGGGGCGCCGTCGGCGCGGTTGCTGTGTCTGTCATGGCGTCCCCAGTGTCTCAGAGGCAGCCGGTGGCATCGGGGCCCACGCCCCGCGCCCGACCTCGTCACACGCCGCCGCGCGCACACCCGCCCCGGCGCGTCGAACCGCCCGCGCGCCGTGTGCCCCTTCGACGCCCGGGCCCCGCCCCGCGCCCGGCCGCTCCGCCACCCCACCTAGCCCGCCCCCTCCGGACCGCATACGTCCGGACCTCATACCTCCGGAACTCACCTGCCTCCGCACCCGCACCCGCACACCCACCGCGGCGCGTCGAACCGCCCCGCCTACCAGCCCTCCTCCCGCACATCACGCCAAGCCTCCGGAATCGCCGCCGCCACGTCGTGCGCGCCCGTCGGCGCCCCGTCCGCCGCGAAGCGCCCCGCCAGCCCGTGCAGATACGCCGCCACACTGCCCGCGTCCCGCGCGGACAGCCCCGACGCCAGCAGGGATCCGGCGAGTCCGGACAGCACGTCTCCGCTGCCGGCGGTGGCCAGCCACGCCGTCCCGCTCGCGTTGACCCGCACGGTCCCGCCGTCCGGGTCGGCGACCAGCGTGGTCGAACCCTTGAGCAGGACGGTGGCGCCGTACCGCGCGGCCAGTTCCCGCACCGCGGGCAGCCGCGCCCCCTCGACCTCGCCGCGGTCCACGCCCAACAGCGCGGCCGCCTCCCCGGCGTGCGGGGTCAGCAGGGTCGGCGCCGTCCGGGCCCGTACGGCGTCCCGGTCGGCCAGCCGCAGCCCGTCGGCGTCGATGAGCACCGGCACCTCCTCCCCGACCACCTCGGCCACGATCCCGGCGTCGTCCCCGGCACCCGGCCCGGTGACCCACGCCTGCACCCGCCCCGCCTTGTGCGGGCCCCGGTCCGACACGAGGGTCTCCGGGAAGCGGGCGATCACGGCGTCCACGGCCGGTCCGACGTACCGCACCGCACCGGCACCGCCGCGCAGCGCCCCGGACACGGCGAGCACGGCGGCCCCCGGATACCGCGCCGATCCGGCCGCGATCCCGACCACCCCGCGCCGGTACTTGTCGCTCTCGGCTCCGGGCAACGGCAGCAGCCGGGCCACATCGGCGTGTTGCAGGGCCTCGAATCCGGGCTCGGCGGGCAACCGCGGCCCGAGCCCGATGTCGACCAGCCGCACGACGCCCGCGTGCTCCCGCGCCGGATCGATCAGCAGCGCGGGCTTGTGCGTCCCGAAGGTCACGGTGAGGTCGGCGCGGACGGCGGCGCCCAGCACCTGGCCGGTGTCCGCCTCGACACCGCTCGGCAGATCGACGGCGACGACCGCGGCCCGGGACCGCTCGGCCACGGCGGCCAGGGCCGCGGCCGCGGGCCGCAGGCCACCCCGGCCTCCGATCCCGACGATGCCGTCGACGACGAGGTCGGCGCGCTCGACCGCCGCCTCCGCGGCACCCGGTGCGGCGACGCTGCCGCCGGCCCGGCGCACCGCGGCGAGCCCGCCGTGGTGGGTACGGTCGGGCGCGAGCAGGACGGCCGTCACCCCCGCTCCCCGCCGCGCGAGACGGGCCCCCGCGTACAGGGCGTCACCTCCGTTGTCACCGCTGCCCACCAGCAGCACGACCCGGCTGCCGTAGACGCGCCCCAGCAACTCGGCACAGGCCGCCGCCAGTCCGGCGGCGGCACGCTGCATGAGCGCCCCCTCCGGCAACCGCGCCATGAGGTCCCGTTCGGCGGCCCGCACCGTCTCCACGCTGTACGCAGTACGCATGGCTTCGAGTCTGCCCCGGATGCCCCCGCACCCGCACCCGCACCCGCGGGGACGCAAGACCGCGCCGCACAACGGCCGTCGTCCCCAAAGCCCCGCGCCCACTACTCGCAGTCCGGGGCCACCACCACAGCCCAGTCGCCCCGCCCTGGTCACACGACCTCAGTCACCCCACCCCAGTCCTCCGTCACCCCACCCCGCCGGTCACCCCTCCGCAATCACCACCGCGGAGGCCACTCCGGCGTCATGGCTCAGCGACACGTGCCAGGACGTCACCCCGAGTTCCGCGGCCCGGGCCGCGACCGTGCCGGTCACCCGCAGACGTGGCTGCCCGCTGTCCTCGACGAACACCTCGGCATCCGTCCAGAGCAGGCCGGACGGAGCGCCGAGCGCCTTGGCCAGGGCTTCCTTGGCCGCGAAGCGGACGGCGAGCGAGGCCGCCCCCCGGCGCTCCCCGCTGGGCAGCAGCAACTCGTTTTCCCGGAAAAGCCGTCCGACCAGTCCGGGCGTCCGCTTCAGCGACGCCTCGAACCGGTCGATCTCGGCCACGTCGATACCGACCCCGATGATGCTCATACGAAGCACCCTACGGCGCTCAGCACGCACCACCCCGTCGCCGCGAGCGCAGTCTCTTTCCACCCTCCACAGGGAATTAAACGTTTTTCCGCGACCCGAAAGAGTGAACGTCCCTCGATATCCCCGAACGATCGCTCCCCACCTGACCAAGCTGACGCCCAATGGTCACATCAACACACGAGACCTCACATCGGATTTTTCAGGACCATCCGGAGGTTCTCAGTCAGATCTTCGAGGCGCTGGGTCTGCCGCCGCCGGTGAAGGCGAACGTCGAAGCGCTCACCCCGGACACCACGGAGATCAAGCCGCTGGAACGCCGCGTGGACACGGTATTGAAGATCGAACCGTCCGACGGCGACAGCTTTCTGATCGCGGTGGAGGCCCAGACGAAGAAGGCTCCTGACAAGGGAGTCAACTGGGCCTATTACGTCAGCCATCTGCACGCGAAGTACCAACTGCCGGTGCTGCTGGTCGCCGTCTGCCGCGTGCTGGAAGTCGGCTTGGAGAACACTCCGGCCCGCGAGTTGTGGAGGGAACCGGAAAAGATGGTCGTCACATTTTTCCCCGGCCGGGGCACGGTCTTCGAAGAGGCGTACCTGGACGGCCAGGCCAAGGGGCACGCGGCAGGCATGGCCGAGGGCGTTCTGCGGATCCTGGAAGTACGCGGGCTCACCGTCTCGGACGACGTACGCGAACGCATCTCCGCCTGCACCGATCTCGCCCGTCTCGGCGACTGGCTGGACCGCTCCGGCACCGTCGAGCACGCGCAGGAGCTGTTCGACGGCGACCCGCGCGGGACGCAGAGCCAGGAGAGCACGGCGGCCAAGGAAGGCCAGGAGAGTCCGGAGAGCCGGCCGGAGACTCCCGTCTCGGAATGACCCGATCGCCCCGGCCGGAGCACCACCCCCTGCTCCCGGCCGGGGCCCGTCGTATCCGTAGGCGTCCTTGAGGGCCCCGTGGGCCCTCAAGGCCCCCCGCGCAAATTCCACCGCGTCACCGACTTGCCCAGGTTCCGCAGGTTCCGCAGCTGACCCACCGTCACCGACTTGTCCAAGTCGGGTCGCTACTCCACCGTCACCGACTTGGCCAGGTTCCGCGGCTGGTCCACTTCGTTGCCGCGGGCCGTGGCCAGTTCGCAGGCGAAGACCTGGAGCGGAACCGTCGCCACCATCGGCTGGAGCAATGCCGGTGTCGCCGGGATGCGGATCAGGTGGTCGGCGTACGGAACCACCGCCTCGTCACCCTCCTCCGCGATCACGATCGTCCGCGCGCCCCTCGCCCGGATCTCCTGGATGTTGGACAGGATCTTGCCGTGCAGCATCGACCGCGCACCCGGCGACGGCACGACCACCACCACCGGCACGTCCTGTTCGACCAGTGCGATCGGCCCGTGCTTCAACTCCCCCGCCGCGAAGCCCTCGGCGTGCATGTACGCCAGTTCCTTCAGCTTCAGCGCGCCCTCCAGCGCCACCGGATACCCCACGTGCCGCCCCAGAAAGAGCACCGTGTCCTTCGAGGCGAGCGTGCGCGCCAGCGCCCGTACCGGTTCCATCGTCTTCAGGACTCTCTCGACCGACCCGGCGATCCGCGACAGGTCCCGGATGACCGCGCCGATCTCGTCGCCCCACGTGGTGCCCCGCACCTGCCCCAGATACAACGCCACCAGGTAGCACGCCACCAACTGCGTCAGGAACGCCTTGGTCGAGGCGACCGCGACCTCCGGCCCGGCGTGGGTGTACAGCACCGCGTCCGACTCGCGTGGAATCGTCGAACAGTTGGTGTTGCAGATCGCCAGCACCTTGGATCCCTGCTCGCGGGCGTGCCGCACCGCCATCAGGGTGTCCATGGTCTCCCCGGACTGGGAGATGGCGACCACCAGCGTCCGGTGGCCGAGGATCGGGTCCCGGTAGCGGAACTCGCTGGCCAACTCCACCTCGCACGGAATCCGCGCCCAGTGCTCGATGGCGTACTTGGCGATCAGACCCGCGTGGAACGCCGTACCGCACGCGACGATGACGACCTTGTCCACCTCGCGCAGCTCACCCGCGCCGGTCCGGACCTCGTCCAGACTCAGCGAGCCGGCCGCGTCGATGCGGCCCAGCAGCGTATCGGCGACCGCCTTCGGCTGCTCGGCGATCTCCTTGAGCATGAAGTAGTCATAGCCCCCCTTTTCCGCGGCCGACGCGTCCCAGTCCACGTGATACGACCGGACCTCCGCCGGACGGCCGTCGAAGCCCGTCACCGTGACGCCGTCCCGGCGCAGCTCCACCACCTGGTCCTGACCCAGCTCGATCGCCGACCGCGTATGGGCGATGAACGCGGCGACGTCCGACGCGAGAAAGGACTCGCCCTCTCCAACGCCCACCACCAGCGGCGAGTTCCGCCGCGCACCGACGACCACGTCCGGATCGTCCGCGTGCACCGCGACCAGCGTGAACGCACCCGTCAGCCGCCCGCACACCAGCCGCATCGCCTCCGCGAGGTCGGCGGAGACGGAGAACTCCTCGGCCAGCAGGTGCGCGACCACCTCCGTGTCGGTCTCGGACGCGAGATCGTGGCCCCGCTCCGCCAGCTCCGCCCGCAGCAGTGCGAAGTTCTCGATGATCCCGTTGTGCACGACCGCGACCCGCCCCGCGTTGTCCAGGTGCGGATGCGCGTTCCTGTCCGTGGGCGCTCCGTGCGTGGCCCACCGGGTGTGTCCGATGCCCGCCGTGCCGGCCGGCAGCGGCCGTTCGACCAGTTCCTTCTCCAGGTTGACCAGCTTCCCGGCCTTCTTCGCGGCGGCGAGCCCACCGTCCGCGGGCACGGCGACACCCGCCGAGTCGTACCCCCGGTACTCCAGCCGCTTCAACCCGGTCATGACGACGTCAAGCGCCGATTGCGCCCCCACATATCCCACGATTCCGCACATGGGGCGCAGCCTACGGGCCGAAACCCACACAAAACTGGCACAGCATGCCCGAAATCGGAAATTCCCACCGTCGTACGACCGCCGGACAACCGACACCCGCCCACACCGCCGCACCATCGCCACGCCCGCACCGCCGCCGAACACCGCGCCACCGCCGCACCTCTCGCCACCCCACCACCGCCGCCCCGTCCCGCCTCCTCACCACCACCGCCCACCGCCCCGCCTCACCACGGCTCCGCCCGGCGGACCGTAAGTGACCCACCCCACCCCGCGCTCCCTTCAAACTCCGTTAACAATGGACTGTGATCTCTCCGGTCTCCCCGATGCCCCGGAGCGCCCACCGGCACCGGCCGGAGGCGACTCCCTACGTCGACCTCACCCGCACCGAGTGGAGCGCGCTGCGCGACAAGACACCGCTGCCGCTCACCGCCGAGGAAGTGGAGAAGCTGCGCGGCCTCGGCGACGTCATCGACCTCGACGAGGTGCGCGACATCTACCTCCCGCTGTCCCGGCTGCTCAACCTCTACGTCGGCGCCGCGGACGGACTCAGAACCGCCCTGAACACCTTCCTGGGCGAACAGGGCTCCCAGTCCGGCACGCCGTTCGTCATAGGCATCGCCGGATCCGTGGCCGTCGGCAAGTCCACCGCCGCCCGCCTCCTCCAGGCCCTGCTGTCCCGCTGGCCCGAACACCCGCGGGTCGAACTGGTCACGACGGACGGCTTCCTGCTCCCCACCCGGGAGTTGGAGGCGCGCGGCCTGATGTCGCGCAAGGGCTTCCCCGAGTCGTACGACCGCCGCGCCCTCACCCGCTTCGTCGCCGACGTCAAAGCCGGCAAGGACGAGGTCACGGCCCCCGTCTACTCCCACCTCATCTACGACATCGTCCCCGGCGAACGGCTCACCGTCCGCCGCCCGGACATCCTCATCGTCGAGGGCCTGAACGTCCTTCAGCCGGCCCTGCCCGGCACGGACGGCCGCACCCGGGTCGGCCTCGCCGACTACTTCGACTTCAGCGTGTACGTCGACGCGAGCACCGAGGACATCGAACGCTGGTACCTCAGCCGCTTCCGCAAACTGCGCGCGACCGCCTTCCAGGACCCGTCCTCGTACTTCCGCAAGTACACGCAGGTGTCCGAGGAAGAGGCACTGGACTACGCCGGCACGCTCTGGCGGACCATCAACAGGCCCAATCTGGAGGAGAACATCGTCCCCACCCGCGGCCGGGCCACCCTAGTCCTCCGCAAGGGCCCTGATCACAAGGTCCAACGGCTCCGTCTGCGCAAGGTGTGACCGCTACCCTTCCGCCATGCTCCACCTCCGGCTGATCAGCCCTCCCGGTACGACCGACGACGTGGTCCGTCTCATCGAGCGGACGACCGGCACCGCGCACCTCGTGGTGCTGCCCGGCGCGGCGCGCAACCCCGCCGGGGACCTCGTCCTGTGCGACGTGGCCCGCGAGGCGGGCGACGAACTCGTGGCCGCGCTGCGGGCGTCGGGCCTCGACGAGAACGGATCCATCGCCGTCGAGAACATCGACCTGTCCCTGTCCAGGCGGGCCGACAAGGCGGAGGAGGAGGCACCGGGCGAGGGCGCGGACGCGGTGCTGTGGGAGCACCTCGCCGAGGCGACGCACGAGGAGTCGACGCTCACCGTCACCTACGTCGCTTTCCTGGCCATCGCCACCATGCTCGCCGCCTGCGGTGTGATGCTGGACAACGCGATCCTGATCGTCGGCGCGATGGCCGTCGGCCCGGAGTTCGGGCCGCTCGCGGGGATATCGACGGCGCTGGTCCAGCGGGCGCCGCGGCTGGTGTGGCGGTCGCTGTGGGCGCTGCTCGCCGGGTTCGCCGTCGCGATGGTGCTGACGGTCGGCTTCAGCCGGCTGCTGGACGTGCTCGGACTGTTCGACAGGTCGATGGTGGAGGCGGCCCGGCCGAACACCTCGTTCATCTGGAAACCGGACGCGATGTCCTTCGTCGTGGCCTTCCTGGCCGGTATCGCCGGCACCCTGTCCCTCACGTCCGCCAAGTCGGGCGCGCTGATCGGTGTGGCGATCTCCGTGACCACGGTCCCGGCGGCCGCGAACGCCGCGGTGGCCTTCGGCTACGCGGACTACTCGCAGACCTGGGGTTCCACCTGGCAGCTGCTGGCCAACCTGGGCGGCATCGTCCTCGCGGGCACCCTCACGCTGCTCGCCCAGAAACTCTTCTGGACGAGACGACGACGCCACCGGACGACGGGCTGAGCACGGGGCGGCGTCGCTCCGGCCGCACGCCGGTCGGCCGACGGCTGCCCGCCAAGACCGCCACGACCGCCACGACCTTTACGATCGCCACGACCGCCGCGCCCGCCTACCCCAACGCCGACTTCACCACGTCGGCCAGCCGGCCGGCCACGGTCCGGGCCTGTTCGATGTCCGCCGCCTCGACCATCACCCGCACCAGCGGCTCGGTGCCCGAGGGACGCAGCAGTACGCGACCGGTGGAGCCCAGCTCCCGTTCCGCCTCGGCGACCGCGGCGGCCAGGTCGGCGGAGGTCTGCACCCGGGACTTGTCCACGTCCCGCACATTGATCAGGACCTGGGGCAGCCGCTCCATGACCGACGCGAGGTCCCGCAGCGTACGGCCGCTCTCGGCGAGCCGCGCGGCCAGCAGCAGCCCGGTCAGCGTGCCGTCGCCGGTGGTGGCGTGGTCGAGGATGATGACGTGCCCGGACTGCTCGCCGCCGAGGGCGTAGCCGTGCTGCTTCATCTCCTCCAGGACGTAACGGTCACCGACCGCGGTCTGCACGAAGTGGATGCCCTCGCGCTCCATCGCCAGCTTGAAGCCCAGATTCGACATCACGGTCGCGACGACAGTGTCGGAGCGCAGTGCGGAACGCTCCCGCATCGCCAGCGCGAGCACGGACAGGATCTGGTCGCCGTCGACCTCTTCACCGGTGTGGTCCACGGCCAGACAGCGGTCGGCGTCGCCGTCGTGCGCGATGCCGAGGTCGGCGCCGTGCGCGAGGACCGCGGCCTTCAGCTGGTCCAGGTGGGTGGAGCCGCACCCCTCGTTGATGTTGAGCCCGTCGGGCTCGGCGCCGATGGTGACGACCTCGGCCCCGGCCCGCGAGAAGACCTCGGGCGAGACCTGGGCGGCAGCACCGTGCGCCTCGTCGAGGACGATCTTCAGCCCGTCGAGCCGGTTCGGCAGCGCACCGAGCAGGTGGGCGGCGTACTGTTCGAACCCCTCGCCGTAGCTCCGCACCCGCCCCACGCCGGCGCCGGTCGGCCGGTCCCAGGGAGCACCCGTGCGGTGGTCCTCGTAGACGCCCTCGATCCGGTCCTCCAGCTCGTCGGCCAGCTTGTGGCCGCCGCGGGCGAAGAACTTGACCCCGTTGTCCGGCATGGGGTTGTGACTTGCGGAGAGCATGACACCCAGATCGGCTCCGAGGGCGCCGGTCAGGTAGGCCACCGCGGGCGTCGGCAGCACACCGACCCGCAGCACGTCCACACCCGCGCTCGCCAGCCCCGCGACCACCGCCGCCTCCAGGAACTCCCCGGACGCGCGCGGGTCCCGCCCGACCACTGCCGTCGGCTTGTGGCCCTCGAAGGTGCCCGCCTCGGCCAGTACGTGCGCGGCGGCGACGGAGAGGCCGAGCGCCATCTCGGCCGTCAGATCCGCGCCTGCGACACCGCGCACGCCGTCCGTGCCGAAGAGTCGTCCCACTTGTCCTCCTGAGGAAACGTCAGTTACGGAAGCCGCGGAGGCATGCGATGGTTCGATGCCCGTTCGGTCGGCTCCGCATCCCAGGCGCCGTACACCTGGACATCCGATCACACAAGCCTTTGAGCGTCTTGTGCCGTTATACGCCTTTGGATCGCGATAGACGAACGCCCCGGCGGCACTGTGGCGTGCCGCCGGGGCGTTCGGAGTACGAGCAGGCAGCTGTGTTTAGCGCTTGCTGTACTGCGGAGCCTTGCGGGCCTTCTTCAGACCGGCCTTCTTGCGCTCGACCGCACGGTCGTCACGACGCAGGAAGCCGGCCTTCTTCAGCGGGCCGCGGTTGTTGTCGACGTCCGCCTCGTTCAGCGCACGGGCGACACCGAGACGCAGCGCACCGGCCTGGCCGGAGACACCGCCACCCACGATACGGGCGACCACGTCGTAACGGTCGTCCAGCTCCAGAACCTTGAACGGCTCGTTGACTTCCTGCTGGTGCACCTTGTTGGGGAAGTAGTCCTCAAGGGTGCGGCCGTTGATCTTCCACTTGCCGGAGCCCGGAACGATCCGGACCCGGGCAATAGCGTTCTTGCGGCGACCCAGGCCGGCGGCCGGCTGCGGCTCGCCGAAGCGGGAGGCCATGGACTCCGAGGTGTACTCGCCCTCGACGGGGACCTCGGACTCGGTGGTGTAGCTGTCGATGTCAAGCTCTTCGAGCGGCTGCTCGGCAGTGGTCTCGGCCACGATGCTCCTCAGATTCTCTTCAGTCTTAGGGGGTGGCCGGACTTACTGCGCGACCTGGGTGATCTCGAACGGCACCGGCTGCTGAGCGGCGTGCGGGTGCTGGTCACCCTTGTACACCTTCAGCTTCGTGAGCATCTGACGGCCCAAGGAGTTCTTGGGGAGCATGCCCTTGACGGCCTTCTCGATGGCCTTCTCCGGGTGCTTGTCGAGCAGCTCGTCGTAACGGACGGACCGCAGACCGCCCGGGTAGCCGGAGTGGCGGTACGCCAGCTTCTGGGTCCGCTTGTTGCCGGAGAGGTGCACCTTGTCCGCGTTGATGATGATGACGAAGTCACCAGCGTCGACGTGAGGGGCGTAGATCGGCTTGTGCTTGCCCCGGAGAAGGGTGGCGGCGGTCGTGGCCAGACGGCCCAGGACGACGTCCTGAGCGTCGATGACGTGCCACTGACGCGTCACATCGCCGGGCTTGGGGCTGTACGTACGCACGGTTCGTAGCCTTCGCTTCTTCAGTGAATTGGTCCTGACAAGGTCACCGAAGACGATCACGACAGCCCTGACGGCACCGCGGTGACGCAAACCGCGTGCTGGTCGCTGGTCATCGGCCCGGTGGACCGGTGTAAGGGCCCGTCCCGTGAGAATGAGCAAGCCAATACACAACGAAGAAGCAGGATACCGGCGTGCCCCGTACGGGTCAAAACGAGTGGCCTGCGACACTCGCGGCCACAGGATGCTCCACCCTGCACCGATAGGTCCACTATGGCCCGTCGTAGAGACCCGCCGGGCCGCCCGGTCCCCGTCTAGGATGCGCCCCATGAGCTATGGGCAGGGGGGACCCCAGTCCGGTTGGGATCCCTGGAAACCGCATTCTCAGCAGGGCGGGAGCAGCGACAGCGGCCAGACCCCGGACTGGGCGGCGCTGGCGGAGGCATCGGAGGCCCGCGGCAAGCGGCGTAGGCTGCTGTTCATCGGCGGCGGCGCGGTGGCCACCGTGGCGGTCGGCGCGGCCGTCGCCCTCGCCGTGGTCTCCGCGGGCGGCAGCGACGACAAGGCGGGCGGGCCCTCCGACCTGCCGGCCAGCGCTTCCCTGCCGAGCGGCTCCGACGCTGCGGTGCCGTCCTTCGCGCCCACCACCGCACCGCCGCCGCTGGACCCGAAGGACTTCGTGTCCAGCGCGCAGAAGGACACCGCACCGCTCAGCGCCGCGGCCTTCTTCCCGGACGCCCAGCTGACCATGGGCGGGACCGTCTACAAAAAGGGCGCCACCGCCGACACCACGGACTGCGCCTCGGCGGCCGGCGGCACCCTCCCCAAGGTCCTCACCGCCAACCACTGCACCCGCCTGCTGCGCGTCAGCTACACCAAGGACAACATCGCGGTCACCCTCGGTGTCGCCGTCTTCGGGACCGAGGACCAGGCCCGCCGGGCCAAGGGCCAGTCCGACACCAAGAGCATCGTGAAGTCCCTTACGGGCAAGGGCGTCAAGACCTTCTGCGACGCGGCGATCTGCCGCTCGACGACCAACTCCTACGGCCGGTACGCCTACTTCACCATCACCGGCTTCACCGACGGCAAGGACGTGACGACCAAGGACACCAAGGTCTTCGCCGCCGGGAACGACCTGGCGGAGTTCGCCTTCGGCCAGATCCGCCGGCGCGGCGCGGCCCAGGCGTCGGCGGCGGCCGGCCAGTAGGACGCTCAGCAGCACCCCGCCGCCGGCAGCGACCGCTTGTTGCGCGCCTCCTTGCTGCGCGCCGCCAGCAGCCCGTCGGCGGGGTAGCCGACCTCCTCCAGGGTCAGCCCGTGCGGCCGCACCACGTGCACCGCCGAGTCCCGTACGCCGGCCGTCAGCACCTTGCCCGGCCAGTCCGCGTCCCGGTGCCCGTCCCCCACGAACAGCAGCGCCCCGATCAGCGACCGCACCATGTTGTGGCAGAAGGCGTCGGCCCGCACCGTCGCGGTGATGATCCCGTCGGCCCCGCGCACCAGGCTCAGCTCCTGGAGCGTACGGATCGTGGTCGCGCCCTCACGCCGCTTGCAGTAGGCGGCGAAGTCGTGCTCCCCCAGCAGCCGCCGCGCGGCCTCGTTCATGGCGGCCACGTCCAGCGGCCAGTCGTGCCACAGGACGTGCCCCCGCAGCAGCGGGTCGACACCGCCGGGCGCGTCGGTCACGCGGTAGGCGTAGCGCCGCCAGACCGCCGAGAAACGGGCGTCGAAGCCCGCGGGGGCCTCGGTCAGCCGCCAGATCCGCACGTCTTTGGCCAACCGCCCCGCCAGCCGCTTCAGCAGCTTCTCCCGGTGCTCCGCCCACAGCTCACCGGGCAGGTCCACATGCGCCACCTGACCACGGGCGTGCACGCCCGCGTCCGTGCGCCCGGCCACCGTCAGTTCGTACGACGTCTCACGGGACCGCGTGACGGTCCGCAGGGCGTCCTCGATCTCCCCCTGCACGGTCCGCCTGCCGCCGGCCTGCTTCGCCCAGCCGTGGAAGCCCGTGCCGTCGTACGACAGATCGAGCCGGACCCGGACGAAACCAGGCTGAACTTCGCCACTCACCCCTGGATCCTCTCAACTACGTGAAACGGGCCCGCCCCTGGAAAGGAACGGGCCCGCTCATGCGCCCCGAAGGGGCGCGGGGAACTGCGCGAGCAACCACGACGGTGCTCCGGTCGAAGGACGGCCTTACGCCTCCTTCGACTCCTCCGCCTCCGGCTGGGCGTCCTCGGCGACGGCGTCGTCGGACTTGGCCTCGACGGCCTCGTCCTTCTTGAGGGCGTCCTCCTTGACCGCACGCTTGGTGGCGGCCTCCGCCTCACCGGTCGCCTGCTGCGCGACGGTCAGTGCCTCGACCAGCTCGATGACGGCCATGGGCGCGTTGTCGCCACGACGGCCACCGATCTTGGTGATGCGCGTGTAACCGCCGGGACGGTTCTCGTAGCGCGGGCCGATCTCGGTGAACAGCGAGTGGACGATGCCCTTGTCCGTGATGACCTGGAGCACCTGGCGGCGGTTGTGAAGGTCGCCCTTCTTCGCCTTGGTGATCAGACGCTCGGCGTACGGCCGCAGGCGGCGGGCCTTCGCCTCGGTGGTGGTGATACGGCCGTGCTCGAACAGCGACTTCGCGAGGTTCGCGAGGAGCAGCTTCTCGTGCGCGGCGCTGCCGCCCAGACGGGCACCCTTGGTGGGCTTCGGCATGGTTCTTCTCCTGTGGTGTCTGCCCCGGCCGTGCCAGGTACCGGGGTCAGTATCTGAGCAGACGGTTGTCTGTCAGAGATCCGGTCGCTCTTTCGAGCGCCGGAAAGCCCGCGCCCCTTGCGGGGCGCGGGAGGTGCGAGCCGAGCGCTCAGTACTGCTCGGTCTCCACGAACCCGGCGTCCGCGTCGTCGTCGGCGCCGAAGGCGTCGGCGGCGGCGGTCGGGTCGAATCCGGGCGGGCTGTCCTTCAGGGCCAGACCCATCCCGGCCAGCTTCGCCTTGACCTCGTCGATCGACTTCGCACCGAAGTTACGGATGTCGAGGAGGTCCGCCTCGGAGCGCGCGACCAGTTCACCCACGGAGTGGATGCCCTCACGCTTGAGGCAGTTGTACGACCGAACGGTGAGCTCCAGCTCCTCGATCGGCAGGGCGAGGTCCGCAGCCAGGGCGGCGTCCGTCGGGGACGGGCCCATGTCGATGCCCTCGGCGTCGATGTTCAGCTCACGGGCCAGACCGAACAGCTCGACCAGGGTCTTGCCGGCCGACGCCATGGCGTCACGGGGACGCATGGCCTGCTTGGTCTCGACGTCGACGATCAGCTTGTCGAAGTCGGTGCGCTGCTCGACACGGGTGGCCTCGACCTTGTACGTGACCTTGAGCACGGGGCTGTAGATCGAGTCGACCGGGATACGGCCGATCTCCTGGCCCACCTGCTTGTTCTGCACGGCGGAGACATAGCCGCGACCGCGCTCGACGGTCAGCTCCATCTCCAGCTTGCCCTTGCCGTTGAGCGTGGCG
Organism: Streptomyces sp. NPDC006012; assembly: GCF_042871185.1. NCBI lineage: Bacteria > Bacillati > Actinomycetota > Actinomycetes > Kitasatosporales > Streptomycetaceae > Streptomyces > Streptomyces sp. NPDC006012. Next base: position 257,938 of record NZ_JBIAIE010000003.1, on the reverse strand, counting down.
AGGACCAGATCGGGGTTGTGTACCTCGACACCGGCCGGGGGCGCGATGTCGGCGGCGGTGACCAGACCCGGGCCCTGCTTGCGCAGGTACATCACGACCGGCTCGTCGTGCTCCGAGGAGACGACGAGCTGCTTGATGTTGAGGATCAGGTCGGTGACGTCCTCCTTGACTCCCGGCACGGTGGTGAACTCGTGCAGGACGCCGTCGACGCGGATGCTGGTGACAGCAGCGCCGGGGATCGACGACAGGAGGGTACGGCGGAGAGAGTTGCCGAGGGTGTAGCCGAAGCCCGGCTCCAGCGGCTCGATCACGAACCGGGAGCGGAACTCGTCGACGACCTCTTCGGTCAACGAGGGACGCTGAGCGATCAGCATGTGTGGATCAGATCCTTCTTTCGTGGACGCCCGCTATTTGACGCCCGACGGGTACGCACCGCTCACGCGGCACGGGGTACTGCAAGGGTACGGGCGGTACGACCCGAAAGGGAGGTACCGCCCGGAACCACAATCCGCGCGCGACGCGTCAGACGCGACGGCGCTTCGGCGGACGGCAGCCGTTGTGCGGGGTCGGGGTGACGTCCTGGATGGAGCCGACCTCAAGACCCGTGGCCTGCAGGGAGCGGATCGCGGTCTCGCGACCGGAACCCGGGCCCTTCACGAACACGTCGACCTTGCGCATGCCGTGCTCCTGGGCGCGGCGGGCGGCCGACTCGGCGGCCATCTGCGCGGCGAACGGCGTGGACTTCCGGGAGCCCTTGAAGCCGACGTGGCCGGCGGAGGCCCAGGAGATCACGTTGCCGGACGGGTCCGTGATCGAGACGATCGTGTTGTTGAACGTGCTCTTGATGTGCGCGTGGCCGTGAGCGACGTTCTTCTTTTCCTTGCGGCGCACCTTCTTGGCAGCGCCCTGACGACCCTTGGGGGGCATCTACAAACTCCTACGGGAGGTGGTCGGTCCTACAGCGAAGACCGTGGACTGGTGTCCGCTGCGGACTACTTCTTGCCCGGCTTCTTCTTGCCGGCGATGGCGCGACGCGGGCCCTTGCGGGTGCGGGCGTTGGTGCTGGTGCGCTGGCCGCGAACGGGCAGACCGCGGCGGTGACGGAGACCCTGGTAGCACCCGATCTCCACCTTGCGGCGGATGTCGGCCTGGATCTCACGACGGAGGTCACCCTCGGTCTTGATGTTGCTGTCGACGTACTCGCGGATCGCGACGAGCTGCTCCTCGGAGAGGTCGCGGACGCGGGTGTTCGGGTCGACGCCGGTCGCAGCCAGCGTCTCCTGCGAGAGGGTCCGGCCGATGCCGAACACGTAGGTCAGGGCGACCTCCACGCGCTTTTCGCGCGGGATGTCAACACCGGAAACGCGTGCCATTCAATGGCTCCAGTTGCTTGTCGGAGGTCTTCCACAGGACCGGATCCCAGCCGCCGTACCAGGTACGAACTGGGTCCCCGGCCTCCGAACCGGGGGTGTCGGAAACCCGTGCTGAGGGTTTCCGGGTCCTGCGTATGAACATATTCAGCTTGCGTCGCGCGAAGCCCTGCGTGATGCAGAGGTGCGGTCCTGTGTCAGCCCTGGCGCTGCTTGTGGCGCGGGTTGTCGCAGATCACCATGACCCGGCCGTGACGGCGGATCACCCTGCACTTGTCACAGATCTTCTTGACGCTCGGCTTGACCTTCATGGGATGTGAGGTTCTCCGGGTCAGTGCCATCGCCCCGGCGGAAACCGGGGCTCGGGCAAGATCTACTTGTATCGGTAGACGATCCGGCCACGCGTCAGGTCGTACGGAGACAGCTCCACCACGACCCGGTCGTCAGGGAGGATGCGGATGTAGTGCATGCGCATCTTGCCGCTGATGTGTGCCAGGACCTGGTGGCCGTTCTGGAGCTCGACCCTGAACATGGCGTTCGGAAGAGACTCGACGACAGTGCCCTCGATCTCGATGGCACCCTGCTTCTTGGCCACGCTTCGCCCTTCGAATCGACTACCTTGATCGACTCCCTTGCGTCCCGTTAAGGGCGCATGCAGACATGCGGGTGCACGAGAGCCGACGCGTCAGTCTACGCCAGGGCACCCGGAAAGACGAATCGGGAAAGTCTGCCCCGGACCGGAGATCGTTATGCGAGCGGATCGGGAGCAGCCGTGATGCCGAACTCCGCCAGCTTGGCCCGGCCGCCGTCGGGAGCGGTCAGCACCAGCGGCCCCTGCTCGGTCAGCGCGACGGAGTGCTCCCAGTGGGCGGACCAGGTGCCGTCGGTGGTGATCACCGTCCAGTTGTCCTGGAGCACCTCGGTCTTCGGGGTGCCCAGGGAGACCATCGGCTCGATCGCCAGGCAGAAGCCGGGCACCAGCTTGGGGCCCTTGCCGCGCTTGCGGTCGACGTAGTTCAGCAGGTGCGGGTCCATGTGCATCTCGGTGCCGATGCCGTGGCCGCCGTAGTCCTCGATGATCCCGTACCGGCCGCCGCCGGGCCTCGGCTGGCGGCGGATGTAGGCCTCGATGGCCCGGGAGACGTCGACCAGACGGCTGCCGGTCTTCATCGCGGCGATCCCGGCCCACATGGACTCCGCGGTCACCCGCGACAGCTCCACCAGCTCCGGAGCGTGACCGGAGCCCACGAAGGCCGTGTAGGCGGCGTCGCCGTGCCAGCCGTCCACGATCGCGCCGCAGTCGATGGAGATGATGTCGCCGTCCTTGAGGACGACCTCGTCCGACGGGATGCCGTGGACGACGACCTCGTTGACCGAGGTGCAGATGGTGGCCGGGAAACCGCCGTACCCGAGGAAGTTCGGTTTCGCGTTGTGCTCGGCGAGCACCTTGCGGGCGACCTCGTCCAGGTCCTTGGTGCTGGCGCCGGGGACGGCGGCCTCGCGGGTGGCCGCGTGGATCGCGGCGACGACCAGCCCCGCCGCACGCATCTTGGCGATCTGCTCGGGGGTCTTGATCTGCACCATGGGGGCCTGCGCTCTCCGTCACTCGCGTGGGTCGGTCATTACACGTATCTCAACAACAGTACGGCCGCGGTGCCCTGGGGTCCCCCGGACGGAGTCTGGGGGAGGGCAGCCGCGGCCGGCTCGACGTCCGAGAACTACTTCTCGGCGTCCTCGTCACGCTTCAGCGCCTCCAGCGCCCGCTGCGTGATCACGTCCACCGGACCCAGGGCCGAGATCGTCACGACCAGCCCCTGCGCCTTGTAGTAGTCGATGATCGGCTCGGTCTGCGTGTGGTAGACCTCCAGCCGGGTGCGGACGGTGTCCTCGGAGTCGTCGTCGCGCTGGTACAACTCGCCGCCGCAGACGTCGCAGACGCCCTCCTGCTTCGGCGGGCTGTAGGTCACGTGGAAGACGTGCTCCGACTTGTTCCGGCAGGTGCGGCGGCCGGCGATGCGCTTGACCACCTCGTCCTCGGGGACTTCGAGGTCGAGTACCGCGTCCAGCTTGACGCCCTCGTTCTCCAGCAGTTCGTCCAGCGCCCCGGCCTGGGAGACGTTCCGCGGGAAGCCGTCCAGCAGGAAGCCGTTCTCGGCGTCCGGCTGCTCCATGCGGTCCTTGGCCATCGCGATGGTCACCTCGTCGGGGACGAGGTTTCCGGCGTCCATGTAGGACTTCGCGAGTTTCCCCAGCTCCGTCTGGCGGCTGATGTTGGCCCGGAACAGGTCGCCCGTGGAGATGTGCGGGACACCGAGTTTGCCGGCAAGCCGCACGGCCTGCGTTCCCTTACCAGCGCCCGGCGGCCCGACGAGGACGATTCGCATCAGCGGAGGAACCCTTCGTAATTGCGCTGCTGAAGCTGGCTCTCGATCTGCTTCACCGTTTCGAGGCCCACACCCACGATGATCAGGATGCTGGTGCCACCGAACGGGAAGTTCTGGCTTGCCCCAAAGCCAACCAACGCCACTGTCGGTACGAGAGCGATCAGACCCAGATACAGCGAACCCGGCCAGGTGATCCGGTTGAGCACGTACGACAGGTACTCAGCGGTCGGTCGGCCAGCCCGGATGCCCGGGATGAAGCCACCATACTTCTTCATGTTGTCGGCGACTTCCTCGGGGTTGAAGGAGATCGCCACGTAGAAGAACGCGAAGAAAACGATGAGCAAGAAGTAGAGGGTGATGTAGATCGGGTGATCACCCTTGGTGAGGTTCGTGGTGACCCACTGTTTCCAGCCGGAGTTGCCCCCGGCGAACTGCGCGATCAGGGCCGGGATGTAGAGCAGCGAGGACGCGAAGATGACGGGGATCACACCCGCCTGGTTCACCTTCAGCGGGATGTAGGTGGACGTACCGCCGTAGGAACGGCGGCCGATCATGCGCTTCGCGTACTGCACGGGGATACGACGCTGGGCCTGCTCGACGAAGACGACGAGCGCGACCATGATCAGGCCGACCAGGATGACGGTCCCGAACTCGATCCAGCCGTCGGCCAGGGTGCCCTGCTTCTTGATCGCCCACAGCGCGGACGGGAAGGTCGCGGCGATCGAGATGAACATCAGGATCGACATGCCGTTGCCGATGCCGCGGTCGGTGACCAGCTCGCCGAGCCACATCACGACGGCGGTACCCGCGGTCATGCAGATGACCATGGTGATGGTCGTGAAGATCGCCTGGTCGGGCACGATGCTCGACGCGACGGTGCAGCCGGAGAACAGGGCGCCGCTGCGGGCGGTGGCCACCAGACCGGTGCCCTGGAGGATCGCCAGCGCCACGGTCAGGTACCGGGTGTACTGCGTGATCTTCGCCGTACCGGACTGGCCCTCCTTCTTGAGGGCCTCCAGGCGCGGGATGACCACGGTCAGCAGCTGAAGGATGATGCTCGCCGTGATGTACGGCATGATGCCGAGGGCGAAGACGGTGATCTGCAGCAGCGCGCCGCCGCTGAACATGTTGACGAGACCGAAGAGGCCCTGGTTTCCGGATGCCTCTTTCACGCACTGCTGAACGGCCTGGTAGTTGACGCCGGGGATCGGGACGTGGGTACCGACCCGGTAGACCACGATGATGCCCAGCGTGAAGAGCAGCTTCTTGCGCAGGTCGGGCGTCCTGAACGCCCGGGCGAACGCGGTGAGCACGGTGCCTCCTGCGACCCCCCGCGCGACTGCGTCAAGGGTGACGGTCTTGAAGTTCGACGAATTCGACAAGTACGTAACGGCCAACTGCCGATCAGAGTGCCCCATGTGCAGCACCTGATGTAAGTGGGCAGTGCAGGCCACCTTACCGGCGAGACCGCCCCCCTTGGAACGACCAACCGGGGATACCCCATTTGTGGGGTATCCCCGGTCGGGATCGTTCAGGTCATCGAGACGGTCCGAAAGGGTTCAGACGAGCTCGGTGACGGTGCCGCCGGCGGCGGTGATCTTCTCCTTGGCGGAGCCGGAGACGGCGTCCACCGTCACCTGCAGCGCCACCGAGATCTCACCCTGGCCGAGGACCTTGACCAGGCTGTTCTTGCGAACGGCGCCCTTGGTCACCAGGCCCTCGACCGTGACCTCGCCACCCTCGGGGTAGAGCTCGGCCAGCTTGTCGAGGTTCACGACCTGGTACTCGGTCTTGAACGGGTTCTTGAAGCCCTTCAGCTTCGGGAGGCGCATGTGCAGCGGCATCTGGCCGCCCTCGAAGCGCTCCGGAACCTGGTAGCGGGCCTTGGTGCCCTTGGTACCACGACCGGCCGTCTTGCCCTTCGACGCCTCACCACGACCCACACGGGTCTTGGCGGTCTTGGCGCCCGGGGCCGGACGGAGGTTGTGGATCTTGAGCGGGTTCTGCTCCGCCATGATCAGTCGACCTCCTCGACCGACACGAGGTGGCGGACGGTGTGCACCATGCCGCGGAACTCGGGGCGGTCCTCCTTGACGACCACGGTGTTGATCCCCTTGAGACCAAGCGACCGCAGGGTGTCACGGTGGTTCTGCTTGCTGCCGATGTAGGACTTGACCTGCGTGATCTTCAGCTGAGCCATCACGCACCCGCCCCGGCGCGCGCACGCAGCAGGGCCGCGGGGGCGACGTCCTCCAGCGGCAGACCACGGCGGGCCGCGATCTCCTCGGGACGCTGCAGGCCCTTCAGGGCCGCCACGGTCGCGTGCACGATGTTGATCGCGTTGTCGGAGCCGAGCGACTTCGACAGCACGTCGTGGATACCGGCGCACTCCAGGACGGCACGCACGGGACCACCGGCGATCACACCGGTACCCGGCGAAGCCGGCTTGAGGAGCACGACGCCGGCAGCCTTCTCACCCTGGATCGGGTGCGGGATGGTGCCCTGGATGCGGGGGACCTTGAAGAAGTGCTTCTTGGCCTCCTCCACACCCTTGGCGATGGCGGCCGGCACCTCCTTGGCCTTGCCGTATCCGACACCCACGGTGCCGTCACCGTCGCCCACCACGACCAGCGCGGTGAAGCTGAAGCGACGACCACCCTTCACAACCTTGGCGACGCGGTTGATCGCGACGACGCGCTCGACGTACGCGGTCTTCTCGGCGGCGGCTGCGCCGCCGTCACGGCCCTTACGCTCCCGCCGCTCGCCGCCACCGGCACCGCCACCGCGGCGCTGGGGTCCAGCCATTGGATTTACCTCTCTCTGTTTCCGCTAGCTCGGAAGCGACTCAGAACCTGAGCCCGGCCTCGCGGGCGGCGTCCGCCAGGGCGGCGATGCGCCCGGCGTACTGGTTGCCACCGCGGTCGAACACGACAGCCTCGACACCGGCGGCCTTGGCACGCTCGGCGACCAGGGCGCCGACCTGCTTGGCCTGCGCGGACTTGTCGCCCTCGCCGCCGCGGATCGACGTGTCCAGAGTGGACGCCGACGCCAGCGTGTGGCCCTTCAGGTCGTCGATCACCTGCGCCACGATGTGACGGTTGGAGCGGGTCACGACCAGACGGGGACGCTCTGCCGTACCGGACACGTGCTTGCGGATCCGGATGTGACGGCGCTTGATCGCGGCGCGCTTGTAGGCGTCGCCCTTGAGGATCTTCTGCCCGTATGCCATGGCTTACTTACCCGCCTTTCCGACCTTGCGGCGGATGACTTCGCCCTCGTACTTGACGCCCTTGGCCTTGTACGGGTCCGGCTTGCGCAGCTTGCGGATGTTGGCCGCAACCTCGCCGACCTTCTGCTTGTCGATGCCCTCGACCGAGAAGTGGGTCGGGTTCTCCACCTTGAAGGTGATGCCCGCGGGGGCCTCGACAACGATCGGGTGGCTGTAACCGAGGGCGAACTCCAGGTTCGAACCCTTGGCGGCCACGCGGTAACCGACACCGCTGATTTCGAGCTTCTTCACGTAACCCTGGGTCACGCCGGTGATCATGTTCGCCACCAGCGTGCGGGACAGGCCGTGCAGGGCCTTGTTCTGACGCTCGTCGTTGGGGCGGGTCACCTGCAGGGTGCCGTCCTCGCCCTTGGCGATGTCGATCGGCGAGACGACGGTGTGGGTCAGCGAGCCCTTGGGGCCCTTGACCGAGACCGTACGGCCGTCGATGGTGACGTCCACGCCGGCGGGAACCGCGATGGGGAGCTTGCCGATGCGCGACATAGCTGTTTCCTCCGTTCCCTTCTGCTACCAGACGTAGGCGAGGACTTCCCCACCCACGCCCTTCTTGCCGGCCTGCTTGTCGGTGAGGAGCCCGTGCGACGTGGAGATGATCGCCACGCCGAGGCCGCCCAGCACCTTCGGCAGGTTGGTGGACTTCGCGTACACCCGGAGACCGGGCTTGGAGATCCGCTTGATGCCCGCGATGGAGCGCTCACGGTTCGGGCCGAACTTCAGCTCAAGGACGAGGTTCTTGCCGACCTCGGCGTCCTCGACCTTCCAGCCCGTGATGAAGCCCTCCTGCTGGAGGATCTCCGCGATGTGCGACTTGATCTTGGAATGCGGCATCCCCACCGAGTCGTGGTACGCCGAGTTCGCGTTTCGCAGACGCGTCAGCATGTCTGCGATCGGATCAGTCATGGTCATGAATTGGCCTTCGGCCTCTCTCGCCGGGGTTTCCTGGTGCGCCGTCCCTCTCCCCGATCCGAGACGGGGCAGGTGCGGTGCGGTGGACCTACGGCGTAGTAAGTCGTCTGGGCGGAAGTCAGGCGCCCAACCCTCCAAGCCTAAGCCATGGAGCGGAGGGCACCTGACACGCCCACTGCTTACCGAGAGCCTGGCGAATTCCGATTCAGCCCGCCGGCCCGAAGTGCCGCCCCGGAAGGCGGAGGTCGGACGGCGGATGAGCCGGAACTACCAGGAGCTCTTGGTCACGCCCGGCAGCTCACCACGGTGGGCCATCTCACGAAGGCACACGCGGCAGAGGCCGAACTTGCGGTACACGGAGTGCGGACGGCCGCAGCGCTGGCAGCGGGTGTACGCACGCACACCGAACTTGGGCTTGCGAGCAGCCTTGGCAATCAGAGCCTTCTTCGCCATCTCGCTCACGCCTCCTTGAACGGGAAGCCGAGGTGACGAAGGAGCGCGCGGCCCTCAGCGTCATTGGTCGCCGTGGTGACCACGGTGATGTCCATACCCCGGGTGCGGTCGATCTTGTCCTGGTCGATCTCGTGGAACATGACCTGCTCGGTGAGACCGAAGGTGTAGTTGCCACGGCCGTCGAACTGCTTGGGGGACAGACCACGGAAGTCGCGGATGCGCGGCAGCGCGAGCGACAGGGTGCGGTCCAGGAACTCCCACATGCGGTCGCCACGGAGCGTGACGTGGGCACCGATCGGCTGGCCCTCACGCAGCTTGAACTGCGCGATGGACTTGCGGGCCTTGGTGACGGCCGGCTTCTGACCGGTGATCGTGGTGAGGTCGCGGATGGCGCCCTCGATCAGCTTGGAGTCGCGGGCGGCGTCGCCCACACCCATGTTGACCACGATCTTGACGAGGCCCGGGATCTGCATGACGTTCTCGTACTTGAACTCGTCACGCAGCTTCGCGGAGATCTCGTCGCGGTACTTCGTCTTCAGACGCGGCTTGGTGGTGGTAGCCATCAGATGTCCTCACCCGTCCGCTTGGCAACGCGGATCTTGTTGCCCTCGTCGTCGAAACGGTAGCCGACACGCGTGACGACCTTCTTGCCGTCCTTCTCCACGACCAGCTGGACGTTGGAGACGTGGACCGGTGCCTCGGTGGTGACGATGCCGCCGGCCTGCGAACCGCTAGCCGTCGGACCGGCCTTGGTGTGCTTCTTGACCCGGTTGACACCCTCGACCAGGACGCGGTCCTCGCGCGGGTAAGCGGCAATGACCTTGCCCTGCTTGCCCTTGTCCTTGCCGGTGATGACCTGGACCAGGTCGCCCTTCTTGATCTTCATACTCACAGCACCTCCGGCGCGAGGGAGATGATCTTCATGAACCTCTTCTCGCGCAGCTCACGGCCGACGGGGCCGAAGATGCGAGTACCACGGGGGTCGCCGTCGTTCTTCAGAATGACGGCGGCGTTCTCGTCGAAGCGGATGTACGAGCCGTCCGGACGGCGGCGCTCCTTGACGGTGCGAACGATGACCGCCTTGACGACGTCACCCTTCTTCACGTTGCCACCGGGGATCGCGTCCTTGACGGTGGCGACGATGACGTCACCGATGCCCGCGTAGCGGCGGCCGGAGCCACCGAGTACACGGATGCAAAGAATCTCCTTCGCACCCGTGTTGTCGGCGACGCGCAGCCGCGACTCCTGCTGGATCACGTCTATCTCCTGTGTGTCTGCCGGTTCCCGGCGAGAGGTGTGAACGGATCACACCTCTCGCCGAGCCTGGCGGAACTGACCTGCGAGGCTGCTGCCCCGCAGAAATAACTACTTGGCCTTTTCGAGGATCTCGACGATGCGCCAGTGCTTGGTGGCGGACAGCTTCCGGGTCTCCATCAGGAGGACGCGGTCGCCGATGCCGGCAGCGTTCTGCTCGTCGTGCGCCTTGAGCTTGTTGGTACGGCGGATGACCTTGCCGTACAGCGCGTGCTTCACACGGTCCTCGACGGCGACGACGACGGTCTTGTCCATCTTGTCGCTGACGACCAGACCCTCACGGGTCTTGCGGGCGTTGCGCTCGCCGCTGTTGGTTTCAGTCTCAGTCACGTTGTTCTCGCTCATCAGGCGCTCTCCACCGTTTCGATGCCCAGCTCACGCTCGCGCATCAGGGTGTAGATCCGCGCGATGTCCTTGCGGACCGCCTTCAGACGGCCGTGGTTCTCAAGCTGACCCGTCGCCGCCTGGAAACGGAGGTTGAACAGCTCTTCCTTGGCCTCGCGGAGCTTACCCAGCAGCTCCTCGTTGCCCAGCTCGCGCAGCTCGGACGCCTTGGTACCGACCGACATCACGCTTCACCTGCCTCGCGCTTGACGATCCGGCACTTCATCGGCAGCTTGTGGGCCGCACGAAGCAGCGCCTCACGGGCGATCTTCTCATTGGGGTACGACAGCTCGAACATCACACGTCCGGGCTTGACGTTGGCGATCCACCACTCCGGAGAACCCTTACCGGAACCCATGCGGGTCTCGGCAGGCTTCTTCGTCAGCGGACGGTCCGGGTAGATGTTGATCCAGACCTTGCCGCCACGCTTGATGTGGCGGGTCATGGCGATACGAGCCGCTTCGATCTGGCGGTTCGTGACGTACGCCGGGGTCAGCGCCTGGATGCCGTACTCGCCGAACGCAACCTGGGTACCGCCCTTGGCAGCGCCGGAGCGCTTCGGGTGGTGCTGCTTGCGGTGCTTGACCCTACGGGGGATCAGCATGTCGGTCAGGCCTCCGTTCCGGTGCTCTCAGCCGGAGCAGCCGCGGTGGCCGCCGAGGACTCCGCCTTGGGGGCCTCGGCGCCGCCGGCCTGCTGCGGCTTGCGACCGCGCCGCTCGCCGCCACGGCCACCACGGGCCGGACGGTCGCCTGCGCCACCGCGGGCCGGGCGGTTGCCCGCACGGGCGGCAGCGTTCTCGGCGCGGACCTCGGCGATGTTCTTGACATCGCCCTTGTAGATCCAGACCTTCACGCCGATGCGGCCGAAGGTCGTCTTGGCCTCGAAGAAGCCGTAGTCCACGTTGGCGCGGAGCGTGTGCAGGGGCACACGGCCCTCGCGGTAGAACTCCGAGCGGGACATCTCGGCGCCGCCGAGACGGCCACCACACTGGATCTTGATGCCCTTGGCGCCCGCCTTCATCGACGACTGCATGCTCTTGCGCATGGCACGGCGGAAGGAGACACGGGAGGACAGCTGCTCGGCGACGGCCTGGGCCACCAGCTGAGCGTCCGTCTCCGGGTTCTTGACCTCAAGGATGTTCAGCTGGACCTGCTTGCCGGTCAGCTTCTCCAGGTCACCGCGGATGCGGTCGGCCTCGGCGCCGCGGCGGCCGATGACGATGCCCGGACGCGCGGTGTGGATGTCCACGCGGACGCGGTCACGGGTGCGCTCGATCTCGACCTTGGAGATGCCGGCGCGCTCCATGCCGGACGTCATCATCCGACGGATGGCGACGTCTTCCTTGACGTAGTCCTTGTACAGCTTGTCGGCGTACCAGCGCGACTTGAAGTCGGTGGTGACACCGAGCCGGAACCCATGCGGGTTTACCTTCTGGCCCATTACCGGGTTCCTTCCTTGCTGCTGACGACCACGGTGATGTGGCTGGTCCGCTTGCGGATCCGGTAGGCACGGCCCTGGGCGCGCGGCCGGAACCGCTTCAGGGTCGGGCCCTCGTCGACGTACGCCTCGGAGATGAACAGCGAGTCGGCGTCGGAGTGGTCGTAGTTGTGCGCGGCGTTGGCGATGGCGCTGTCGAGCACCTTGCCGACCGGCACGGAGGCTGCCTGCGGAGCGAATCGCAGAACAGCCTGGGCCTCCGTGGCGTCCATGCCACGGATGAGGTCCACCACGCGGCGGGCCTTCATGGGCGTGACGCGGATGTACCGCGCCTGGGCCCTGGCTTCCATGGTTGTCCCTTCAGTTTCTTATGTCTGGTGCGATCCGCGCCTAGCGGCGCTTCGACTTCCGGTCGTCCTTGACGTGACCCCGGAAGGTGCGGGTCGGCGAGAACTCGCCGAGCTTGTGGCCGACCATCGACTCGGTGACGAACACCGGGATGTGGATCTTGCCGTTGTGCACCGCGATCGTGTGGCCCAGCATGTCCGGGACGATCATCGAGCGACGGGACCAGGTCTTGATGACATTCTTGGTGCCGGCTTCGTTCTGGACTTCCACCTTCTTGATGAGGTGGCCGTCGACGAAGGGCCCCTTCTTCAAGCTACGAGGCATCTCAACCCGTCCTTAGCGCTTCTTGTTCGTCTTGCGGCGGCGGACGATGTACTTGTTGCTCGCCTTCTTCGGAGACCGGGTACGGCCTTCCTTCTTGCCCCACGGGGAGACAGGGTGGCGACCACCGGAGGTACGACCCTCACCACCACCGTGCGGGTGGTCGACCGGGTTCATGACCACACCACGGACGGACGGGCGGACGCCCTTCCACCGCTTGCGGCCGGCCTTGCCCCAGTTGATGTTGGACTGCTCGGCGTTGCCGACCTCGCCGACGGTGGCGCGACAGCGGGCGTCGACCAGCCGGATCTCACCGGACGGCATGCGCAGGTGGGCCATGGTGCCCTCCTTCGCGAGCAGCTGCACGGAGGCGCCGGCGGAGCGGGCGAACTTGGCGCCGCCGCCCGGACGCAGCTCGATGGCGTGCAGCGTGGTACCGACCGGGATGTTGCGCAGGGCGAGGTTGTTGCCCGGCTTGATGTCGGCCCCGGGGCCGTTCTCGACGCGGTCGCCCTGCACGAGGCCGCGCGGCGCGAGGATGTAGCGCTTCTCGCCGTCCGCGTAGTGCAGCAGCGCGATGCGCGCGGTGCGGTTGGGGTCGTACTCGATGTGCGCGACCTTCGCCGGCACGCCGTCCTTGTCGTGCCGACGGAAGTCGATGACACGGTAGGCGCGCTTGTGTCCGCCACCCTGGTGGCGAACGGTCACACGACCGGTGTTGTTACGGCCGCCCTTACTGTGCAGCGGGCGAACCAGCGACTTCTCCGGCGTGGACCGCGTGACCTCGACGAAGTCGGCGACGCTGGCGCCACGACGGCCAGGAGTCGTCGGCTTGTACTTGCGGATTCCCATTGTCTCTCAGTCCTCGGAAGTGTTTCCGAAATCTGGACGATCCCGACCGCTTACGCGGTCGGACCGCCGAAGATGTCGATTCGGTCGCCCTCGGCGAGGGTCACGATCGCGCGCTTGGTCGCCGCACGCTGGCCGAAGCCGGTGCGGGTCCGCTTGCGCTTGCCCTGACGGTTGATCGTGTTGACCCCGGTGACCTTGACGTCGAAGACCGCCTGGACGGCCTGCTTGATCTGGGTCTTGTTGGCCCGCGGGTCGACGACGAACGTGTACTTGTTCTCGTCGAGCAGCGCGTAGCTCTTCTCCGACACGACCGGCTTCAGCAGCACGTCACGGGGGTCCGTGTACGCCTTGCTGACCGGGGTGACGACGGTGTTCTTGCCCTCGGCGGCGTGGCGGCGTGCCTTGGCGACGCGCGCTGCCTTGGCGGCCTTGGCCGCCTTCGAGGCGATGGAGGGGTGACGGATGGCCATCAGACCTCGCTCCCTTCGGTGTCGGTGGCCGTGTTCGGGCCGGCGACGAAGGACTCGAAAGCGGCCTGGGTGAAGACCACGTCATCCGAGACGAGAACGTCGTACGTGTTCAGCTGGCCCGGCTCCAGGATGTGGACCTGGGGCAGGTTGCGGACGGACAGCCACGCGGCCTCGTCGGCGCGGTCGATGACCAGGAGCAGGTTCTTGCGCTCCGAGATCTTGCCGAACAGCGTCTTGGCGGCCTTCGTGGAAGGGGTCTCGCCCGCGATCACGCCGGAGACGACGTGGATGCGGTTGTGCCGGGCCCGGTCGGTGAGGGCGTGGCGCAGGGCCGCGGCCTTCATCTTCTTCGGGGTCCGCTGCGAGTAGTCGCGCGGCACGGGACCGTGCACGACGCCACCACCGGCGAACTGCGGCGCGCGGGTCGAACCCTGACGGGCGCGGCCGGTGCCCTTCTGGCGGTACGGCTTCCTGCCACCGCCACGGACCTCGCCACGCGTCTTCGTCTTGTGCGTGCCCTGGCGGGCCGCGGCCCGCTGCGCGACGACGACCTGGTGGATCAGCGGGATGCTGATCTTCTCGACGTCGAAGATCTCCGCGGGGAGCTCGACGGAGCCGGTCTTCTCGCCCGCCGGCGAAAGAATGTCAACAGTGCTCATCGGTTACCTCAGGCCCCCTTGGCCGCGGTGCGGACCAGGACGAGGCCGCCGTTCGGACCGGGAACCGCGCCCTTGATGAGCAGCAGACCCTTCTCCGCGTCAACGGCGTGGACGGTCAGATTCTGGGTGGTGACCCGCTCGTTGCCCATGCGGCCCGCCATGCGCATGCCCTTGAACACACGGCTCGGGGTGGCTGCGCCACCGATGGAACCGGGCGAGCGGTGCTTGCGCTGGGTGCCGTGTCCGGCGCCGAGGCCACGGAAGTTGTGGCGCTTCATGACACCGGCGAAGCCCTTGCCCTTGCTCTTGCCGGTCACGTCGACCTTCTGGCCGGCCTCGAACACCGCGGCGGTGACTTCCTGGCCCAGCGTGTACTCGGAGGCGTCCGCCGTGCGGATCTCGACGAGGTGACGACGCGGGGTGACGTCGGCCTTGGCGAAGTGGCCCTTGAGGGGCTTGTTCACCTTGCGCGGGTCGATCTCGCCGAAGGCGATCTGGACGGACTCGTAGCCGTCGGCGTCATTGGTACGGACCTGGGTCACGACGTTGGCCCCGGCCTTGACGACGGTGACCGGGACGACACGGTTGTTCTCGTCCCACACCTGCGTCATGCCGAGCTTCTCGCCCAGGATGCCCTTGATCTGCTTAGCCATTCTCAGATCACCGGCCTCAGAGCTTGATCTCGATGTCGACACCGGCCGGGAGGTCGAGTCGCATCAGGGAGTCAACGGTCTTGGGCGTCGGGTCGAGAATGTCGATCAGGCGCTTGTGCGTGCGCATCTCGAAGTGCTCGCGCGAGTCCTTGTACTTGTGCGGCGACTTGATGACGCAGTACACGTTCTTCTCAGTGGGCAGCGGCACCGGGCCCGCGACCGACGCACCAGTACGGGTCACCGTCTCGACGATCTTCTTCGCCGAGGAGTCGATGACCTCGTGGTCGTAGGCCTTGAGCCGGATGCGGATCTTCTGTCCCGCCATGGCTACTCAGTAGTCCTGTCTCTTCGCTCTGGAACCCGGAGTTCCCTTGCCCCTCTCCGACCCACGCGGTCGGGCGTGTCGCAGCCCCGCTGACACAGATGCCCCTTGTTCGAACATCCCTGCGGGGAATGCACACGGCCCTACCGGAACCGCAGACCGGGGACGGAAAGCCCACCGGGCGCCTGGCCGGTGCCGCGCTGACACTTCCCGGAAGATTCCCGTACGTCCAACCCACATGGGGTTGACGAGTACTGTGGGACTCGCTTCCGGTCCTCCCGGCGGGAGGCGCGCAGCATCAACACTCGACCGAGCAACTCGGACAGTCTGCCATAGAGGGCGGCGCACTGGCCAATCGGGGCCGGGGAGCATACCCCGGGGGTGGTGGGGGGCAAACAGGGGGCGGGCCACCCGGGGTCGGTCGGACCGACCAGGTCAGCACGGGATCATTCCTTGAGCGTCCACAGCGCGGAACCCTTCGGGGGCGCGGGCCGGACCCGGAGAGCGGAGAAGTCGAAGCCCTCGTCGTCGTCCTCGTCACCCGTGGGAAGGCGTCCGGATTCATCCGGACAGTAGTACAGGCCGTACGACCAGTACTCCGGAAACTCATGGCACATGAGATCGGGGTAAGCGGAGATCTCGGCATCCTGATATCGCTCGTTGATTCTGGCCACGGCCTCAGAGCGGGAGATACCGAATCTCGACACCATCTCGTCCGCGATCTCTCGGAAGTACCTTGTCATGCCCTCGTCGAGGTCCATGACGAATTCGGCGGTCATGCTGTGGGAGGTCCTACTCGTCGATGAATTGAATTGGTGAACAGCTCGGCTGCGCGGTCCCCGAAGACAGCGATCTGGTGCCCGTTCAGCACCGCAGCGGACACTCGACGCCTGGCCCGTCGGCCGGGGTGGCAACGGGTACGCCCCAGATCGTGGACTGCCGGGTCCAGACAACATCGCCCCGAGTGTCCAACAGTTCTGTCGGAGTGCCCAGAAGGTCGGTGACGATGGCGTAGAACTGCTCATCGATCTCCGCTTGGGGGGTGTCGGGACCGACCGGACCTGAACCGCGGACACGCTGTCCGACGGGGGTCGGTCCCTCGGACCAGTCCCAGACCGTGCTGACGGTTCCGTCCGACTGCTCGGCCAGTTCGTCCTGGTCCCAGAAGAACCGCACCTCTTCGACGACGGACTCGTCGACCGCGCGCAGTTGCTTCGCCACCCGCCTGCCGACCGGGTCGTAGACGTAGTGCCAGTGACGTCCGTCCGGTGTCAGGACGTCCGTCAGCTGGTCCTCGGCGTTCCAGGTGAAACGCCATTCCCGGCGGCCGCCGGACAGCAACTTGGTGATCTTCCGTACGACACGTCCCTGCCCGTCGTGGCGGTAGCGGGTTCGGCCCGCCCGCTCGACGAGGGTGCCCGAGTAGCTGCGCTCGCCGGGTCCGGCCTCTTCGTCACGGACCGGCACGGAAGTGGCGAAGGCGGTGAGGTTCCCCAGGGCGTCGTACCGGTAGGTCTCCTCCCAGCCGGACTCACCCCGTACGGCCGTCACTCGTCGAGACCGGTCGAGGGCGAAGGTTCGCTCACCGTGGCAGGAGTCCTCGACAGAGGTAAGAGCACCGTCGGTCCGGTGCTGGAAGACGCGCCGGGCGGCGTCGCCCGCCGCCGTCTCCACGCGCTGAGTCGTTCGCAGCCGTTCCGTGTCCCATTCGTGGGTCAGGCGCGCGGCATCGCCCAGTACCCGCTCGATCTCACGACCGGCGATGTCGTACCGGAAGGTGACGTCGTGCTCCCCGATCCGCTGCACGACCGCTCGCCGCTCGCGTTCGAACGCCCACTGGGTGACCGCGCCGCTCGGCGTCCTGCGCTCCGTACGGCGACCCGCCGCATCGTATGCGGAGCTGACCTCTCGACCGTTCCACGACTCGGTGAGCAGACGGCCTGTCGTGTCGTACTCCCGGTGGAGTGCCACCTCGGGGTTACGCGCCTCGACGAGCCTGCCCAGCAAGTCGTACGCGTACGTGGTGGTGGTGCCGTCGGCCTCCATGGTCACGACGTTGCCGACGGCGTCGTGACCGAACCGCGTGGTCTCCCCGGCTCCGTTGGTCCTTTCGACGAGCCTGCCCGCCCCGTCGTAGCGGTAGTCGAGCGTGCGACCGTTGAAGTCCGTCTCGGAGATCAACCGGCCGACGCCGTCATAGGCGTAGTTCCACGTCTGCCCGGCACCGTTGGTGACGCTCCGCAGCCTTAGCTCTGTGTCGTACGCGAAGTATTCCAGTGTGCCGTCCTCGTCCTCCCGCAGGGTGCAGAGGTCGAAGTGGGTGTTCTCGTACCGGGTGCGGCGACCGTCCGAGGAGCGGTACTCCGCAGGGTTGCCCTCGGCGTCGTACGACCAGTTCTCCGTCGCCCCGTTCGGCAGCCGTCGCCAGGAGATCTGGCCCTCGGGAGTCCAGCCCACACGCGTGACCGCGCCGAAGGTGTCAGTGAGTTCGGTGATCCGGCCGAAGTCGTCCCGGACCAGCCAGTTGGTGGCGCCCAGTGCGTCCGTGGTGCCCACTACCAGGCCGGTGGCATCGTTGACGATGGTCTGCAGGCGCTCACCGAGGGGGTCGACGATGCCGGTCAGACCGCCTCTGTCATCGAAGGTGAAGCGGGTGATGGCGCCCAGGGGATCCACGACCGACACACGATTGCCCCGGTCGTCGTACACCGACTCCCACGTGCTGCCGTCCGGCTGTGTCACCTTGGTGACCTGGCCGAACTCGTCGTACTCCGTGTGGACGACGGCACCGTCCGGGCGAACGACCCGAGCGATGTTGCCGTCGTTGTCATGGCTGAAGCGCGTGGTATGGCCCAGCGGATCGGTCAATGCGACGAGGCGGCCGTGCTCGTCCCAGTTGCGGATGGTCGTGTGTCCCAGCGGGTCGGTCTCGCGGCGAGGACGGAGGTCCTCGTTGAAGGTGTACGTGACCGAGTGGCCGAGCGAGTCCGTGGCAACCGTGGTGCGAGTGGCGTCGTCGTACGCGTAGGAGTAGGCGAGTACGCCGTCCTCACCGCCCGTGCCGATGCAGCGGCCGTCGTCATACGTATAGCGGTACCAGTCTCCGGTCCTGCTCCGCCAGCCTGTGACCCGTCCTTCCTCGTCATAGCTGTAGCGCTGGGGTACGGAGGAGGAATCGACGACTCCGGTGAGGCGTCCCTGCTCGTCGTACTCGTACGTGCGAAGCGTGGGCCGATCGGGTCGGCTGAGCAAGGAGAGGGAGGTCACGCGGCCCGCGGTCGTGGTGACGCCCACGCGGTATCCGCCGTGGTGAACCAGTTCGCACGGGGAACCGTCCGCCGCGTGGCGCACATCGATCGTGTTGCCGTTGCGGTCCTGTATGCCGGCCAACGGGAGTTCGGAGGGACGGCAGCCGGCAACACGTCGGAACCGCAAGGTCGAACCACTCTCCGGTTGCCACAGCGCGAATACGCCGTTGGGCGAACCGTCCCAGGTGAGGGGCCAGTCGGGGCCGAGAACCGGGCTCATCGCTTCCCCTGGCGCCGGGACCGCGTAGTACAGCACGGTGCCGTCCGCCCCGACGAATCGGATGCCGTCGTCATCGAGGAGCAGCCGCTGGTCGAGCGTGGACGTCCAACTCGCGCCGAACCAGCCACCTGTCCTCACGCCTGTGCGATGGCTGCGTTCTATGACGAGCGGCAGGACGCCCGGCAGCGAGACGTCCGTGATCGACATGACCATCTGGCCAGTGGCCATGTCGATCGGGTCGCCGCAGGTGAACAGGTTCTTCATTGGTCGGCCCAGGCCTTTGAGGCGCGGTCCCAGCCCCTTGAGCCCCAGAGCCATGCCCTTAAGACCGCCCTTGCCCAAGGTCTTGAGTCCCTTGGCAAGCTTCCCGAACGAGGTGATCCCCTTGCCGCCGGGTATACAGTCCAGCGCCGCGAAGGCCACGTCCCACAGGGACGCCTGGCCTTTCGAGTACTTATAGAGCGTGTCGGCGAGGACGACGAGTGCCGCCACCAGCACGATCGCGCCCAGGATCGGCCCGCCGATGATCATCGCGACGATCCCGACGACCGTCACGACCACCTTGCAGACCGCGACGATCGAATCCCAGTTGTTCTCGAACCAGTGGCCAACGTCCTGCCACCACTTGCGGTTCTGGATCCCCGCGTCCGACGCCTCGTCGATCTTCGACTTCGCCTCGCCGGCCGCCTCGTCACGCATCCGGCGCGCGTCCTCGGCCATCTTCTTCGCCGCGTCCAGCGCGCTCTGCGCGGCCGTGACATCCGACTGGGCCGCGTTATGGGCCGACTTGGCGTTCTGAGCGTCCCGTGTCGCCGCGCGGACCTTCGCCTCTTCCGGCTTGTCGGCGTCGGACTTGCTGCCGGTCGGGTCGTCCTTGTACTTGTCGGCCTCCTTGTTGGCGCGCGTCACCCACGAATCGGCCGAGGACAGCCGGGACTTGGCCGAGGCGAGGTCGGACTGCGCCTCCTTCGCCTTCGCCAGCGCCCGGTCCGCCAGCGCCTGCGCACGCTCCAGTTTCGGCCAGTAGTCCGCAAGAGCGTCGCCGCACATCTCGTACGACGTCTTCAGCTTCTTCAGGTCCTTCGGAACCCCGCCGAACTGCTCCTTGAACGCCTCCGCCGACTTGCCCGCCCATTCCAGGAGCGCGTCCTCGCCCGCCATCCCCTTGACCAGACGCAACGCGTCGGAGACGTCGTCCGCGAATTCGTGCAGTTGCTTCGCCAGAGAACGCACCCGCTGCGGATCACCCGGAGTCGGGTCCTTGTCCAGGTCCAGCGGATGCCAGTCCGCAGGCCGATGCCCCACCATCCCGCACCCCCGTCACGCCCGCGTCCTCGACAGCTTGTGCACGCGCGAACCTACAAGGAACGGACGTACGACAGGAAGCCCAGCAGGATCCGACAGGTCGGAGCGCGCACCTTCCTCGGATACCGGACCTTCTTCACGTCCTCCCAAGCCGCCGCAACGAGCCCGCCCGCCTCCAGCACCTCGTCGGCCTTGTCCAGGTACTCCTGCCGGGGAATCCGTTTGCCGCCCTCCACCTTGTAGACCAGGTCCTCCCCGTACCCCACAACGGCCCCGAACTCGGCGGCCCGCATCCCCACCGCCTCCCGCCGCAGCTTCAACTGCCGCCCCACGGTGGTGATGACAGCCACACCCCACTCGTCGTCCGGGTCGACCTCCCACCCCGGCGCAACTTCAGCGTCCTGCTGTCCCCCACACCCCGTGGAGCCCGTCTCGCCCGTCTGCTCTCGACCGAGCGGCTGCGCAGTTGGGGTCTGCCGCCGGACCCCGCGGAGCACATCGTGGCCGAGCTGGCGGCCAACGCCGTCACTCACGGTCACAGCCCCTCGGCCGGGACTTCCGGCTCACCCTCTACGTCGTGAGGGACACGCTCCGTATCGAGGTCACCGACGCCCGAGGGGATGTGCTGCCACGCGTCCAACACGTTGTTCCCGACGGCGAATCGGGCCGTGGTCTGGTGCTCGTGGACGCGCTCGCCGACCGCTGGGGAGTGGCCGGAGGTCCCGGCCGGCGCAAGATCGTATGGGCCGAACTGCGCTTCCCGTGACCGGGATCCGTCTTTTCGCGCTCCGGTGCGGCAGCGGCCTTCTCCAAAGGAACCCAGGGAAAAGAACCCCACCGAACCCCATCCCCCGCCCGAACCCACACTCACTCGGGTGGGTGAACATCCCCGGCTCCGCTGGATTTCGCGGCCCCCAACTCCCCTACTCTCAGCGCAAACAACCGCAAACATACGTCGGCCCCCGGCCGGGACTAGCGATCCCGATCGAGGGCCTGACCACCGAGGAAGGCAACAACTTCCTGATGGGTACCGAGAACCCTAGCGTGCTCACGCACGCCCAGTCAGCCGTTACCGGCGACCAACCGCCCTCCCGGGCGACCCCGCGTCCCCGTGTTCACCCCGCGGGCGTGACCCACGAGAACACCCGCCACACCTCCCGCTTCACAGTGATCGGCAACCATCTCGCCCAGCACCCGGACCTCTCGCTCCTCGCGATCGGCCTGGCCTGCCACATCCAGTCCCTCCCGACCGGCGCCCGTATCGACATCAAGACGCTCACCGGCCGCTTTCCCGAGGGAGCGACCCGCATCTCCGCCGCCCTGCGCGAGCTGGAGAACAACGGCTACCTGCGCCGTGAACGCCGCCGCACCTCCGCCGGGCGGATCGTCACCCGCACGGTCTCCTGCAATCAGCCAGGGGCGCACGAGACGGCCCGTCGGCATGGCCCCACGCCTGGTCACACTCCTCCGCGTACGGACGGCAAAGCTCCGGACACGCGCGGGCCCCGCGAACCCAAGCCCCATGAGCCCCGCAAGAAGCACCCCCTCCCACCAGTCCCCCAGCCGGCCTACCCCTCCCCCGTCCTCCTCCGGACAGCCACCGACCTTCTCGCCGCCCTGCACCGTCAGGACGCGCGCCTGCTGCTCAACGCCTGCGACACCGCACATCTGGCCCCCGGCGTCGCCGCCTGGCTCGAACGCGACGTCACGCCCGCCGCCGTGGGCCAGGCCCTCAGCACCGACCTCCCGCCCGGAGGCCCGCGCCGTCCCGCCGCCCTCCTCACCCACCGTCTCACCGCTCAGCTACCGCCCCTGCCCCCGTTCCGCACACCGGCCGACCCACCGACCATTCACCACCCCCTCCGCAACTGCGACGGCTGCGACCGCGCCTTCCGCGCGCCCGAGCCGGAGACACGCTGCGGGAACTGCCGTACGGCCGTACCCCGCAGGCCATCTGGGGGACAACCCCACCGCACCACCGAAAGGACCTGAAAACGCCCATGGTCAGCTCGTCCCACGAGGCGATGCACCGCATCTTCCAGGACCACCCGGGACTGTTCTCCCAGGTGTCCGAGGTGCTGGGCATCGACTTCGCCCCACCCACATCGATCACCATCCTGCCCACCGACCTCACCGAGGCCCGCCCGCTGGAACGCCGCGTCGACACCCTGCTGCGGTTGGAGACCGAGGACGACGAACCCCTGCTCCTCGCGGTCGAGGCCCAGGGCAAAAAAGACCCGGACAAGCCCGCGAGCTGGGCTTACTACGCGTCGTACCTGCTCACCAAGTACCGGCTGCAGCCGATGCTGCTGGTCGTCTGCCAGGACCGCTCGACAGCGGAATGGGCCGCACGGCCCGTCCACATCGGTCCTCCCCAGTGGCCGCTGCTCACCCTGCGCCCGCTCGTCGCGGGACCGCACAACATGCCGGTGATCACCGACCCGGCCAAGGTCCGCAAGGACCTCGCGCTCGCTACGCTGTCTGCCATCACCCATGCCACGCATCCGGACATCGGGGCCATACTCAAGACAATGACATCCGTGCTGCGGGACACACCGCACACGGTCGCCGACCCGATCATCGAACTCATCGCACAAGGCATGGGCAAGCACCCGGCCGCGGAACTCTGGAGGCAACTGGTGGCCGTGGACCTCTCCTTCTACAAGTCGTACATCTCCGAAGAAATCCGTGACGAAGGCCGAGTCGAAGGCCGGGTCGAAGGCCGGGTCGAAGGTGAGACGCGGCGTGCCGCCGAGGATGTTCTCGCCGTTCTGGCGGAGCGCGGCATCGACATCCCCGGAGAGGTCCACGAACGCATCACCGGCTGCGGCGACCCCGAGATCCTCCGCCGTTGGCTCCGGCGTGCCGTCACCGCCGACTCCGCGGGCGAGATCTTCGCGGACGAGTAGTCCGCCTACGCCACCACCTCCCTCTGAACACGCGCCACCGCGGCACCGCGGAGCGCCCCGTCGGGCGTCCGCGGCGCCGCGCGCCGGCCTGCAGTACCTCAGGCCGGCTGCCACAGGGCAGGCACGTTCGGGGGCTCCCAGCCGGGCTGGGCCGTGTGCGGCTGTTGGCATGTGTAGCTGCGGCCCGCGTACGTGACCTTGTCGCCGGCCCGGTACGCGGTGCCCACCGCCCAGGTGCCGGACGGCGGCGGTGTGGTGGGCGGCCCGGGATCCTGGGGCACGTCCAGGACGAAGTCGAACGACGCCTCCCGGCCGCCGCCCGCGTCCCGCACCGTCATCAGCAGGCGCGGGTCGAAGATCGAGTCGGTGGCGTTGCGCGGCTCGTTCGGGAAGTACAGCTGGGTCGTCAGGACCGGGCGGCCCGGTGCCTGCAGTTTGACGTGGAGGTGCCGGGTCCGGCCGGGGTAGAGGCCCGGGACGATCGTGGTCAGGGTGAAGGCGCCCTGGGCGTTCGTGAACTGGTGGCCGCGCAGGCGGAACCCGGTGTTGTCGTACGCGCCGTTGGTGTCGGCCTGCCAGAAGTCCAGCAGGACGCCGCTGATCGGGAGGCACGCGCGGCCGAAGACATACCCCGTGACGGTCAGCGGGGTGCCGGGCATGCCGGGTTCCAGGAGGCTGCTGCGCTGCGGCGAATTGGGCTTGAAGTACGGGCCCTCGATCTGCTCCGGCGTGGGGTCGTCGCCGTCGTCGCACGGCGGGGTGAGTTCGGGTGCCTTGCCGGAGGCGGCGAGGCTGCGGGCCAGCGCCGGGGCTCCGACCAGGGCCAAGGGGACGGCAGCGGTGGCCGCGAGCGCCGCGCGCAGGACCGTCTTGCGGGGGATGAGGCGAGGGGACCCGGGTTCCGCGGGCTGCGGAGACTGCGCGGAGTCCGGAGGGTTCGGGGAGTTCGTCTCGTTGTCCATGCCTGCTCCTTGTGGGGGCGTCAGGTCGGGAAAGAACCTAGGCGCGGCTCCCCGGGGCTTCGAGGGACTGATGATGGCGGCTGTGGTGTTTTCGGAAGGTGCCGGGGCTGATGCCGGTCTCCCGCCGGAAGAAGCGGCAGAAGTAGGCGGGGTCGGCGAATCCGGTACGGGCGGCGATCTGCCGTACGGACAACTGCGTGTGGGCCAGCAGCCGTTGGGCCTGGTAGGCACGCGCCTCGATCAGCAGCCGGCCAGGGCTGCGGCCGGTGGCCGCGCGGACCGTCTGGGTGAGGTAGCCGGGCGTGACCCCGAGCCGGGCGGCGCACTCCCCGACCGTCCAGCCGGCCGCCTCCCGCCCCGCGACGAGCCGGCCGAACGCCTCGGCCACGGCCGCCGCCCGGTCTCCGGCGGGGGCCCGGTTCCCGGCAGTCGTTCGGCCGCCGACAGGTGTCCGGTCCCCGACAGTCGTTCGGCCGCCGACGAGTGCCCGGCTCCCGACGAGTGCCCGGCTCCCGGCGGGTGTGCGGACACCGACGGGTGCCCGGTCCCCGACAGCCGTCCCGTTCCCGGCAGGCGCCGCCCGGTCCTCCGCGGGCGCCGCGCCGCCAAGCTCCGTCGCCGCGCCGGACCGTCCGGGCCCCGGCAGCCGGGCCGCCCGGACGACCAGGACGTGCAGCAATGAGCGCAGGACGCTCTCGTGCCCGGGCGCCCGCTGCCGGTACTCCGCGACCAGCTCGGCCATCAACCGCCCGGTCCACGCATCGGCCTCGGCGTCCAGCCCGAACCAGCACCGCTCCCCCAGCCTCCGCAGCGTCTCCCGGTCGCCGGGGTGGTCCAGCAGGAAGTCCTCGGTGAACAGCGCGAGCG
The DNA here is from genome assembly GCF_042871185.1 of Streptomyces sp. NPDC006012. Lineage (NCBI taxonomy): Bacteria > Bacillati > Actinomycetota > Actinomycetes > Kitasatosporales > Streptomycetaceae > Streptomyces > Streptomyces sp. NPDC006012. Next base: position 233,202 of record NZ_JBIAIE010000003.1, on the reverse strand, counting down.
TGCCGTCGGGGCCGTGGCCGCCCGGCTCCCAGTGGTGCACCTGGCCGGGCCGGATCACGGCGAGGTGCGGCGGTCGCAGCGGCCAGCGGGCGAGGTCGACGACATGGGCGCCCGTGCCCTCGGTCACATGGACGATCTCGTAGAAGGTGTGCCGGTGCGGGCGGCTCGCCCGCGCCAGCGGGCCCACCGTCTCGAAGGTGCCGGCGGCGAAGGGCACGGCCCCGGGCCCGGAGACCTCCAGCCGGTGCAGGGGCACGTCCCCGGCGGCGGGCAGGAGACAGGGCGTACCCGGTAAGACGGTGGTGCTGCGCATCGGCTCACCCTTTCGCGAGAGGTACGGCCCACACGAACGGCGCTATGGGCCACGGAAAGCAAGGGACCACGGGAAGCGAGGGACCACGGGGGTTACGGGTCGCAGGGGCCACGGACCAGCGGGGCAGTGGGCCATGGGGAGCTGCGGGGACCGCGGAGCACAGGTGCAGACCAATGGGGCGAGGAGCCACCATGCCACGTCCGTACGCTCCCCGGGAACGGCACCTCACCGCCCCTGGCCCGTACCGGCCCCTGGGTCCCGCACTGTCGGCCCTCGTCACCGCGCCATTGGTCCCCACCAACCTCTTGCCCCCGCCCTGCCCGCGTCGCAAGCTCCCTTCATGGACCTGGAGTTGCGGCATCTGCGGACCATTCGGACGATCGCCGACGCGGGCAGTCTCACCCGCGCGGCGACGCTGCTCGGGCTCGCGCAACCGGCACTGAGCGCCCAGCTCAGGCGGATCGAACGAGCCCTGGGCGGCGCCTTATTCGAACGGGGGCGGCACGGCGTACGGGCCACCGCGCTGGGCGAACTGGTGCTGGAACGCACCCGGGTCGTGCTGCCCGCGGTGAGCGAACTCCAGCGGGAGGCGGCCCGGTTCGCCCGTACCCGGCGCACCTCGCAGCGGCTGCGGCTCGGCGGCACCCACGGCCCCCTGCTGGGCGCGCTGGTGGACCGGCTGGCGGACGCCGCACCGGACGCGGCGGTGACCACCTGCGCCTCCTGGTCCGAGCGTGAACTGGCCGAACAACTCGCGGAAGGCCGACTGGACTTCGCTCTGACCGGTACCTGCGGCTCGGCCGCGCCGCCCGGTGCCGCCCACCTGGTGTGGCAGGAGATCGCCGTCGACCCGGTGTTCGTCATGCTCACCGACGGGCATCCGCTGGCCCGCGGCCCGGAGATCGACCTGGCCGCGCTGGCGGGCGAGGAGTGGGCCTGCGTACCCGGCGACGGCTGCTTCGCCGACTGCTTCACCGCGGCCTGCGCGCGGGCCGGGTTCAGCCCGCGCCGCATGTACGAGACGGACACCGCGTCCTGCGTCCATCTGGTGCAGGTGGGGCGGGCGGTCGGGTTGTGCCGGGCCACCTTCCCGTCCACGCCCGGCGTCACCACCCGGCCGCTCACCGGCACGCCCCTCGTCTGGCGGCACCTGCTGGGCTGGCATCCGACGGCCCAGCAGCCGGACACGGCCGCCACGGTCCTGGCGCAGGCCCGCAGCGCGCACGCGGGCACGGCGGCGCTCAGCGACAGTTACGCCCACTGGCTGGCGGCGCACGGGGAGACACCCGCCGGCTGACCGAGGCCCGCCGCCCGTTCGGCGAGTTCGCCCGAGCCAGCGCCTCCAGCCCCCGACCCCCGACCCCTGGCCCCCGGCCGCTGGCCCCGGCCCTGACCACCACCCCAAAATCCCCAGCCCCAGCGGAACTGCGCCCCCCTCCCAGCGAAACCTGCGCGTTCCCCGGCAGCCCCCTCCCGTTCCATAACACCCGGGCAGGGGGTCAACTGATGTCTTATGAAGTCCAGTTGACGCCCCTACGGTTTCGGCAGCTCCCCACCGAATCCGAGGAGACCTCCCCATGCTCCAACGACACGCCAGAGCCGCGTGCGCCGCCGCCGTGGCCGCGGGTGCCCTGCTCGTAGCCGGGCTCAGCGGCTCCGCGAGCGCGCACCCCGGCCAGTCGGGCGCCCGCTCCGAAGCCGCCGCGACCACCGCCGCCGCGGCCCTCCGAACCGCCGAGGCCCCGCCCGCACTCATCCACGCCATGCAGCGGGACCTCGGCCTTGACCAAGACCAGGCCGAGCGCCGCCTGGTCAACGAGGCCGAAGCGGGCGCCACCGCCGGACGGCTGCGGGCCGCGCTGGGCGCGGACTTCGCGGGCGCCTGGGTGCGCGGCCCGGAGTCGGCCGCGCTGACCGTGGCGACGACGGACGCCGCGGACGTACCGGCGATCGAGGCGCGGGGCGCCGACGCGGTCGTCGTAAGCCACGCTCTCACCGCGCTGGACGCCGCGAAGGCACGGCTCGACCGCGTGGCGGCCCAGCGCGCCACCACCGACACCCCGGCCTGGTACGTCGACGTCCGCACCAACTCCCTCGTGGTGCAGGCCGTGCGCCCTGCGGCCGGACGCGCCCTGCTGGCGGCCGCCGGAGTGAACGGTTCCCTGGCCCAGGTCGTGAAGTCGGCCGAGCGGCCTCGCCCGCTGTACGACCTGCGGGGCGGCGACGCGTACTACATCAACGGCAACACCCGCTGTTCCATCGGCTTCCCGGTCACCCGGGGCACCCAGCAGGGCTTCGCCTCCGCGGGCCACTGCGGCCAGGCCGGCAGCAGCACCACCGGCGCCAACCAGGTGGCACAGGGCACCTTCCAGGCGTCCATCTTCCCCGGCAACGACATGTCCTGGGTGGCCACGAACTCCAACTGGACGGCGACGCCGAACGTCAACGGCTCCAGCGCCCAGGTCGCCGGGTCCACCGTGGCGACGGTCGGCTCGTCCGTGTGCCGCTCCGGCTCCACGACGGGCTGGCACTGCGGCACCGTCCAGCAGCTGAACACCAGCGTGACCTACCAGGAGGGCACCGTCTCCGGGGTCACCCGCACCTCGGTGTGCGCCGAGCCGGGCGACTCGGGCGGCTCCTTCATCTCCGGCAGCCAGGCGCAGGGCGTCACCTCGGGCGGCTCGGGCGACTGCACCAGCGGCGGGACGACGTACTTCCAGCCGATCAACCCGATCCTCCAGTCGTACGGGCTCACCCTGAAGACGACCACGAGCGGCCCCGGTGACCCGGGTGAGCCCGGAGACCCGGGCGGCACCTGGGCGGTGGGCACCGTCTACCAGCCGGGCGACACGGTGACATACGGCAGCGCCACCTACCGCTGCCTCCAGGGCCACCAGGCCCTGCCGGGCTGGGAACCCCCGAACGTACCGGCGCTGTGGGAGCAGGCCTGACCAGAACGCTGACCCACTGAGCCACTGCCTCCCAGGGGGGGGCGGGCCCGGACGCACTCTTCGATGCGTCCGGGCCCGTTCCGCGTTCCGTTCCGCTTTCCGTTCCACGCCCCCGCCCCGCCCCCCTCCCCCGCCGCGTTCTACGTCCCTAGTCCACGAAGCGGAACGTCGACGTGATCGCGTCGAAGATGTCGAAGAAGGAGTCGGCCAGGTCGAGGACCTGGCTGCTGCCGGCGACCAGAGCGACTTTGCCCTCCTGCCCCGGGACCGGGATGTACGTCTGCATCAGCACGGCCCGGACGGTGCGGCCCAGGCTGTCGTCCGGGACGGGGATGTCCTCGACGCCGTGGGTACGGGCGGCCGGGCCGGCCCCGGGTATCTCGACGGTCGTCACCTTCCGCCAGGAGTCGCCCGCCTTCCTGGCCTCCTTGACAGCGAGTTGGGAGGCGATGGCCGCGGGATCGTTGGGCAGCGGCTCACCTTCGCTCGTGCGTCCGCCGACGAGGGAGACGGTGACCGAGCCGGTGACGGGGGTGTCGCCGCCGAAGCTCTCCGCCATGCAACCGCAGTACAGCGCACCGGACTTCCAGGCGTCGGCCGCGGCCTTTCGCAGGAAGCCGGTGTACGTGTCGCGGTACGGGGCCAGTTCCGGGTGCTGCGCCACCCGCTCGTTCACCATGCGCCGGATCGAATCGTCACGGGACTCCGGGCGTACGTCGAACTCCCACCACGACTCCGGCACCTTGATGCGGAAGCCGCCGCGCTCGATGGTGAGCGCCTCCATGTAGCGGGCCACGGCTGTCGTATCCCCCGTTTCGTCGATCGCTTGTCCAGGCAGCATGCTGTTGTACGGTGCGGCTCAGACTACGGGCCAGGTCACGGGCTGGGCCACGGGCCGGGCCACGAGAACGGGGGACGGACGCATGGGCCAGGGCAAGAGCGACCTCTCGCTCCCGCTGACCGAGCTGGAGGACTACGGCCGGCGGCTGCGCTCGATCAAGACCCGTCTCGACCACACCAAGAAACTGTTCGAGTCCTACCGGGACGACATCGGCGACGGCAAGGTCAACGACGCCCTCGACGACTTCGAGTCGAACTGGCAGGACGGCCGCGAGGACATCACCCAGCAACTGGACGCGCTCGCCGACATGTCCGACGCGGTGGTGCGCGAGTTCACGAAGCTCGACGACGACCTGGCGAAGAAGGTCAACGACGCGGTGAAGACGGAGGACACCCGCGGCCCCCGCAAGTGACCCCGCCCGGCGAGCAGCACCCCCGGGTCACGCCCGACGGCGGGTGGTACCGCCCGGGTCACGCCCGACGGCGGACGGCGGACGGCGGACGGCGGACGGCGGACGGCACGATCCGAGCAGCGCCCGCCGGCGAGTGGCACCGCCGCGGGCGGCAGGGCCCGCAGACGGCAAGAGACCCGTACGACCGAGGTCGTACGGGTCTCTCAGAGACCTACCGGGTCCAGACCCACCGGGTCGGGGCCCCGGATCGGCCCGAGGTCACTTGTTGATCTTGGTGACCTGGCCGGCGCCCACCGTGCGACCACCCTCACGGATGGCGAACTTCAGGCCCTCTTCCATGGCGATGGGCTGGATGAGCTCCACCTTCATCTCGGTGTTGTCACCCGGCATCACCATCTCGGTGCCCTCGGGGAGGGTCACCACGCCGGTCACGTCCGTCGTACGGAAGTAGAACTGCGGACGGTAGTTGTTGAAGAACGGCGTGTGGCGGCCACCCTCGTCCTTGGACAGGATGTACGCCTGCGCCTCGAACTCGGTGTGCGGGGTGACCGAGCCCGGCTTGATGATGACCTGGCCGCGCTCGACGTCCTCGCGCTTGATGCCGCGGAGCAGCAGACCGACGTTCTCACCGGCCTGGCCCTCGTCGAGCAGCTTGCGGAACATCTCGATACCGGTGACCGTGGTGGTGGTCTTCTCGGTCTTGATGCCGATGATGTCGACGGTCTCGTTGACCTTGAGGATGCCACGCTCGATACGGCCGGTGACGACCGTACCGCGACCGGTGATCGTGAAGACGTCCTCGATCGGCATCAGGAACGGCTTGTCGACGTCGCGCTCCGGCTCCGGGATCGCGCTGTCGACGGCGTCCATCAGGTCCAGGACCGACTGGCCCCACTCCTTGTCGCCTTCGAGGGCCTTCAGAGCCGAGACCTTGACGACCGGAACGTCGTCGCCCGGGAACTCGTACTCGGAGAGCAGCTCGCGGACCTCAAGCTCGACGAGCTCCAGGATCTCCTCGTCGTCCACCATGTCGGCCTTGTTCAGGGCGACAACGATGTACGGAACGCCGACCTGGCGGGCCAGGAGCACGTGCTCCTTGGTCTGCGGCATCGGGCCGTCGGTGGCGGCGACCACCAGGATCGCGCCGTCCATCTGCGCGGCACCGGTGATCATGTTCTTGATGTAGTCCGCGTGACCCGGGCAGTCGACGTGGGCGTAGTGACGCGCCTCCGTCTGGTACTCGACGTGCGCGATGGAGATGGTGATACCGCGCTGACGCTCCTCAGGAGCCTTGTCGATCTGGTCGAAGGCCGAGGCCTCGTTCAGGTCCGGGTACTTGTCGTGCAGCACCTTGGTAATGGCGGCCGTGAGGGTCGTCTTACCGTGGTCGATGTGACCGATGGTGCCGATGTTGACGTGCGGCTTAGTCCGCTCGAACTTCGCCTTCGCCACTGGGGTCCTCCTGTGGAGTGGTTCTGTACGCCTTACTTCATCGGCGCCAGGTGATCTTTGCTGTAAAGGCCCGGAACCCGGGGCATTCCGTCCGCGTTTGCGGAGGAATGCCCTGGAGGCTCCGGAGTCAAGCCTACGGCGTGTGAACGGGGTGTGTTACTCGCCCTTGGCCTTCGCGATGATCTCCTCGGCGACGTTCCGCGGAACCTCGGCGTAGGAGTCGAACTGCATCGAGTAGCTTGCGCGCCCCGACGTCTTGCTGCGGAGGTCGCCGACGTAGCCGAACATCTCCGACAGGGGCACGAGGCCCTTCACGACACGGGCACCGGCCCGCTCGTCCATGGCCTGGATCTGGCCACGGCGGGAGTTGATGTCGCCGATGACCTCACCCATGTAGTCCTCGGGCGTGGTGACCTCGACGGCCATCATCGGCTCCAGCAGGACGGGCTTGGCCTGGCGAGCGGCCTCCTTGAACGCCTGCGAACCGGCGATCTTGAACGCCAGCTCGGAGGAGTCGACCTCGTGGTAGGCACCGTCGAGCAGGGTGATGCGCACACCGGTCATCTCGTAACCGGCGAGGATGCCGAACTGCATGGCCTCCTGCGCACCGGCGTCCACCGAAGGGATGTACTCCTTCGGCACACGGCCACCGGTCACCTTGTTCACGAACTCGTACGACGCGTCACCGCTCTCGATCGGCTCGATCGCGATGATGACGCGGGCGAACTGGCCGGTACCACCCGTCTGCTTCTTGTGGGTGTACTCGACCTTCTCGACCGCCCGGCGGATCGTCTCGCGGTACGCGACCTGCGGCTTGCCGACGTTGGCCTCGACCTTGAACTCGCGCTTCATGCGGTCGACCAGGACCTCAAGGTGAAGCTCGCCCATACCGCCGATGACGGTCTGGCCGGTCTCCTCATTGGTGTGGACCTGGAAGGACGGGTCCTCCTCGGCCAGGCGCTGGATGGCGACACCCAGCTTCTCCTGGTCGCCCTTGGACTTGGGCTCGATCGCGACCTCGATGACCGGCGCCGGGAAGTCCATGGACTCCAGGATCACCGGCTGCTTGTCGTCGCACAGCGTCTCACCGGTGGTGGTCTGCTTCAGGCCCATGACGGCGACGATGTCGCCGGCGCCCACCGACTCGATCTCCTCACGCTTGTTGGCGTGCATGCGGTAGATCTTGCCGATGCGCTCCTTGCGGCCCTTGACAGAGTTCAGCACGGCAGTGCCGGACTGCAGACGACCGGAGTACACGCGGACGAAGGTGAGCTTGCCGAGGTGCGGGTCGCTCATGATCTTGAACGCCAGCGCCGACAGCGGCTCCTCGTCGGACGGCTTGCGCCGGACGACCTCCTCCGGGTTCTTGACGTCGTGGCCCTCGATGGCCTCGACGTCGAGCGGGGAGGGGAGGTAGCGCACGACCGCGTCGAGCAGGGGCTGGACACCCTTGTTCTTGAACGCGGTACCGCAGAACACCGGGGTGACGGTGGTGTCCTCGCTCTTGCCGGACGCGATGGTGATACGACGGACCGCGGCGTACAGCTGCTCCACGGAGGGCTCCGTGCCCTCCAGGTACAGCTCCATGATCTCTTCGTCGTTCTCGGCGACGGCTTCGATCAGCTTGCCGCGCCACTCCTCGGCGGCCTCGGTGTGCGTGGCCGGGATGTCGACGGTGTCGTACATCTCGCCCTTGGTCGCCTCGGCGGACCACACCAGGGCCTTCATCGTCACCAGGTCGACGACGCCCTTGAAGTCGGCCTCGGCACCGATCGGCAGCTGCATGACCAGCGGCTGCGCGCCCAGACGGTCGGAGATCATGTCGACGCAGCGGTGGAACTCGGCACCGGTGCGGTCGAGCTTGTTCACGAAGCAGATACGCGGAACGCCGTAGCGGTCCGCCTGACGCCACACGGTCTCGGACTGCGGCTCGACACCGGCGACGCCGTCGAACACCGTCACCGCACCGTCGAGCACGCGCAGAGAGCGCTCCACCTCGACCGTGAAGTCGACGTGACCCGGGGTATCGATGATGTTGATGGTGTGGTCGACGTCCTCCAGCGGCCAGTGACAGGTGGTGGCAGCAGAGGTGATCGTGATGCCACGCTCCTGCTCCTGCTCCATCCAGTCCATGGTGGCAGCACCGTCGTGGACCTCACCGATCTTGTACGAGACACCGGTGTAGAACAGGATCCGCTCGGTGGTCGTCGTCTTGCCCGCGTCGATGTGGGCCATGATGCCGATGTTGCGCACCCTGGCCAGGTCAAGCGAAGTGGTAGCCATGAGGCTTCAGTCTTCTCTCGGTTCTCGATGGGGTAGCGACTACCAGCGGTAGTGCGCGAAGGCCTTGTTGGACTCGGCCATCTTGTGCGTGTCCTCGCGCTTCTTCACCGCGGCACCGAGGCCGTTTGAGGCGTCGAGGAGCTCGTTCAGCAGACGCTCGGTCATGGTCTTCTCGCGCCGGGCGCGGGAGTAACCGACCAGCCAGCGCAGCGCCAGGGTGTTGGCACGGCCGGGCTTGACCTCGATCGGGACCTGGTAGGTGGCGCCACCGACACGGCGGGACTTGACCTCAAGTGTCGGCTTGATGTTCTCAAGAGCGCGCTTCAGCGTGATGACCGGGTCGTTGCCCGTCTTCTCACGCAGACCCTCCATGGCGCCGTAGACGATGCGCTCGGCGGTGGAGCGCTTGCCGTTCATCAGCACCTTGTTGATCAAGGAGGTCACCAGAGGGGAGGCGTAAACCGGGTCGATGATGACCGGGCGCTTCGGGGCGGGGCCCTTACGAGGCATTCTTACTTCTCCTTCTTGGCGCCGTAACGGCTGCGGGCCTGCTTGCGGTTCTTGACACCCTGGGTGTCGAGGGAGCCTCGGATGATCTTGTACCGAACACCCGGCAGGTCCTTCACACGGCCGCCGCGCACGAGCACGATGGAGTGCTCCTGCAGGTTGTGTCCCTCACCCGGAATGTAAGCGGTGACCTCGATCCCGCTGGTCAGGCGCACACGGGCGACCTTACGCAGGGCCGAGTTCGGCTTCTTCGGGGTGGTCGTGAACACACGCGTGCAGACGCCACGGCGCTGAGGAGAACCCTCAAGTGCGGGCGTCTTGTTCTTCTCGACCTTGTCCTGCCGGCCCTTGCGGACCAGCTGCTGGATCGTAGGCACTACTTCTCCGGTTTCTGTGTGCCGATAGGTACTACTAACCTGGAACATCTCCGACCCACGCGGTCGGGTGTGTCGAATCCCGCAGACTCCCGCCGCAAGGCGAAAAGGGCGCAGATTACGGTGGCCGGTGTCGGCTCGCCACGCGGTTGAAGGCACGCAGGAAAGCCAGGGCACACCCCAGGCACAAGGTCTGAGCGTACCCAGCGCTTCCGCTGCGGTCAAAACAAATGCACATCACGCGTACCGCGGCGCCCGGCGTGTCAAGCCTCCACCCCGCAGATGATCTACGAATCGGTGATCCGGTACGTCGAAGACCGTTCCGCAATCGTCACCCGGCGTTTCACCGTACGACGGGCAACGACCAGCGTCGAATGCGGCTTCCGTCGCCGACCACACGGCCCGCACCTGTACAGGCGCGTCCGTGTAGTAAGGGGACGACTCCGGAGGGTAGGGGCGGAAAGAAGAAGCGGCGGGGAGAGAAAACAGCGGGGAGAAGAGACGGCGGGGGCCGAAGGGAGTGGCGACTACAGGATCGGCGCCCGCAGAGAGCAGGGGGCCGCAGGGCCCAGCCTGGACGCGTTTGCGGATCGTCGCCGGTGCGACACCGGCCTCCTGGGCGGCGAGGACTCCGGGAATCAGCGTCGGCCGCTCGGCCCTCACCGGCGGCTCCACTCCCCTTCGTGCCAGGTGTGCCGGCAGGCCGGGTCTCGTCCTGCTACGTGCGCGGCGAGTACGTCATCGGCGGCCACGTCGCCGAGCAGGGCGGCGATCCGGCGCAGCCGTTCGGGCACGGACGCGCGGGGCGCACGCGGCAGCCCGAGCCGGTCCCGCACGGCCTCCTCCAACTCCACCACGCCGTCGGTGATGTCCCGGATGGCGTCGGAGACGTACCGGCACAAGGGGGCCGCGCCGTGGCCGGCGGCGACGAGTCCGTGCCGTTGGTGCAGGAGCAGCGCCTCCGCACGTTCCTCACGGAGCCTGCCCTGCGGCTCGTTGCGGGGGCGGGTGACCTGGGCCGTCGTTCTCGGGCGGGGTGGCGGGCACGGGCCGGTGACGGACACGGGGCCTCCCACTCGGTCGAGTGGGGTGAGACATGCGGCGCGCACAGTGGGACAGGGGTGACGCAGACACTCCACCCTTACAGATTGCGCGCGCACCCGCAACAAAATGTCAGCCGCAGAGCCCTCAGCACCCCTCAGCCGCCACCCCCTTACACCAAATAACCCCTCAATGCGACGATTTTTTGCACAGCTTCCACAGCACATGCATAATTCCGTGCGCGCAAGCAAGCTAAACTGCCCTCTTCCAAAGGAAGCGAGCACTCAGATGACCAGCCGGGATCTGGACGCATTCGCCGCTTGGGTCGAGGACCTGGTGCGCGACCGCGGCTACGACATCGACAGTCCGCGCGGCGGCGGCAAGTCGCGCCTCGCGGACGGGGCAGGGGTGCACCGCGCCGCCGTCACCCGCCTGCTCCAGCGGCAGAGCATGCCGGACCTGGAAACCACGCGCCGGCTCGCCCGGGTGCTCGGGGTGCCGGTCCGCGAGATGCTCATCCGCTCCGGCCGGCTCACGGCCGAGGAACTGGCCGAGCCGCACGAGTACTTGGCCGCCCCCGCGTCCGGCCCGGACCTGGGCCGCCGCCCCACCCTGGAGGAGGTCGCCGACCTGCTGGGAGTACCGGCCGACCGGCGGGAGATGTTCGTCCGCGTGGTCGAGCAGTTCCTGCCGAACGACGAACCGGCCGGCGACCACACCGCCGTGGACGCACAGGTACCGGAGGAAGCGGTCACCGGGTCGTCCCACACCGCCGACTGACCGCCGGTCACATCGTCGACTGACCTCCGGCCACACCGTCGGCCAGCCTCCGCCCACCCCGCGCTCACCCCCGCACCCACACCCCTGGGTGCACCCCCTCCCCCTTCTCCTCTCTTCTACCGCTCCCCTCTCCCCCGCTCTCCTCGCACTTCCGCCCGTTCGGGCTCTCTGCCACAGCCCTCGGCAGGATTCGTTCGCAAATTTAGTTGCGTGCGCGCACGATCCTCTGTCAGCGTTGGTGCAGCGGCGGAGCTGTCCCCGTACGCACGCCGTACCCGGCGACCACGCGTACCCCGTGCCCGACGGCCGCACGGGACGCCGTGCCCGCCCCACCCGAGCGGCGCGTCCCACCGGCGTGCTGGCAGCCGTGGCCACCGTGCTGGTGACGACGCTGGAGCTGACGGCACGCTGACACACCGAAGGGCGGCCACCCCGTACGCAACGGGGTGGCCGCCCTTCGGCCTGTTTCAGCTACTCACTCACTGGTTGTACGGACCGTAGTCGTAGTCCTCCAGCGGGACGGCCTGGCCGGAGCCCGTGCCGAACGGCGAGTAGTCGATGTCGTCGTAGCCGACGGCCGAGTACATCGCGGCCTTGGCCTCCTCGGTCGGCTCGACCCGGATGTTGCGGTAGCGGGACAGACCCGTACCGGCCGGGATGAGCTTACCGATGATGACGTTCTCCTTGAGGCCGATGAGGCTGTCGGACTTGGCGTTGATCGCCGCGTCCGTCAGGACTCGGGTCGTCTCCTGGAAGGAGGCGGCCGACAGCCAGGACTCCGTCGCCAGCGACGCCTTCGTGATACCCATCAGCTGCGGACGGCCGGAGGCCGGGTGACCGCCCTCCTGGACCACACGACGGTTCTCGTGCTCGAACTTCGAGCGCTCGACCAGCTCACCGGGCAGCAGCTCGGCGTCACCGGACTCGATGATCGTCACGCGGCGCAGCATCTGCCGGATGATGATCTCGATGTGCTTGTCGTGGATCGACACACCCTGCGAGTTGTAGACCTTCTGGACCTCGCCGACCAGGTGGACCTGGACGGCACGCTGGCCCAGGATGCGCAGCACGTCGTGCGGGTTGGTGGCACCCACGGTGAGCTTCTGGCCCACCTCGACGTGCTCGCCCTCGCTGACCAGGAGACGGGCGCGCTTCGAGATCGGGAAGGCCGTCTCGTCGCTGCCGTCGTCCGGCGTGATGACGATCTTCTTGGTCTTCTCCGTCTCCTCGATGCGGACGCGGCCGCTCGCCTCGGAGATCGGAGCAACACCCTTCGGCGTACGGGCCTCGAACAGCTCGACGACACGCGGCAGACCCTGGGTGATGTCGTCACCGGCCACACCACCGGTGTGGAAGGTACGCATCGTCAGCTGGGTGCCGGGCTCACCGATGGACTGGGCGGCGATGATGCCGACCGCCTCACCGATGTCGACCAGCTTGCCGGTGGCGAGCGAACGGCCGTAGCACATGGCGCAGGTGCCGACCGCGGACTCGCAGGTCAGGACCGAGCGGGTCTTGACCTCGTCGACGCCCCGGGCGATGAGCTCGTCCATGAGCACGTCACCCAGGTCGGTACCGGCCGGGGCCAGCACCTTGCTGTCGACCACGATGTCCTCGGCGAGGCAGCGCGCGTACACGGACGTCTCGACGTCCTCCGCCTTGCGCAGCACGCCGTCGGCGTCGCGCTCAGCGATGCGCAGCTTGAGACCGCGGTCGGTGCCGCAGTCCTCCTCGCGGATGATGACGTCCTGCGAGACGTCCACCAGACGACGGGTCAGGTAACCCGAGTCGGCGGTACGCAGGGCAGTGTCCGCGAGGCCCTTACGGGCACCGTGCGTGGAGATGAAGTACTCAAGGACGGACAGGCCCTCACGGAAGGACGCCTTGATCGGACGCGGGATCGTCTCGTTCTTCGCGTTCGACACCAGACCACGCATACCGGCAATCTGACGCATCTGCATCATGTTGCCTCGTGCACCCGAGTTCACCATCATCGAGACCGGGTTGGTCTTCGGGAAGTTCGCGTTCATCGCCTCGGCCACCTCGTTGGTCGCCTTGGTCCAGATCGCGATGAGTTCCTGGGTGCGCTCTTCCTTGGTGATCAGACCGCGCTCGTACTGCTTCTGGACCCGCTCGTCCTGGGCCTCGTAGCCCTTGACGATCTCCTTCTTCGCGTCGGGGACGACGACGTCGGAGATGGCGACGGTGACGCCGGAACGGGTGGCCCAGAAGAAGCCGGCCGCCTTCAGGTTGTCGAGCGTCGCCGCCACGATGACCTTCGGGTAGCGCTCGGCGAGGTCGTTGACGATCTCGGAGAGCTGCTTCTTGCCGACCTCGTAGTCGACGAACGGGTAGTCCTCGGGCAGCAGCTCGTTGAAGAGCGCGCGACCCAGCGTGGTGCGCAGCCGGAAGCTGTCGCCCTGCTGCCACTCGCCGACGAGGCCGTCCGTCTCCTCCTGGACCGGCGGGGTCCAGCCGCGCGGCGGGATGGTGCCCACCGGGAAGCGGATGTCCACCCTCGCCTGAAGCGACAGCTCACCGGCGTCGAACGCCATGATCGCCTCGGCGACCGACGCGAACGACCGGTCCTCGCCCTTGACGTCACGCATCTCGCCGTCGGTGGTGAGGAAGAACAGACCGAGGACCATGTCCTGGGTCGGCATCGTCACCGGACGGCCGTCGGCGGGCTTGAGGATGTTGTTCGAGGACAGCATCAGGATGCGGGCCTCGGCCTGCGCCTCCGCGGACAGCGGCAGGTGCACGGCCATCTGGTCACCGTCGAAGTCCGCGTTGAACGCGGTGCACACGAGCGGGTGGATCTGGATGGCCTTGCCCTCGACCAGCTGCGGCTCGAACGCCTGGATGCCGAGGCGGTGCAGGGTGGGCGCACGGTTCAGCAGCACCGGGTGCTCGGCGATGACCTCTTCGAGGACGTCGTACACGACGGTGCGGCCGCGCTCCACCATGCGCTTGGCGCTCTTGATGTTCTGCGCGTGGTTCAGGTCGACCAGCCGCTTCATCACGAACGGCTTGAACAGCTCCAGCGCCATCGCCTTCGGCAGACCGCACTGGTGCAGCTTGAGCTGCGGGCCGACGACGATCACGGAACGGGCCGAGTAGTCGACGCGCTTGCCGAGCAGGTTCTGCCGGAAGCGGCCCTGCTTGCCCTTGAGCATGTCGGACAGCGACTTCAGCGGACGGTTGCCGGGGCCCGTCACCGGGCGGCCGCGACGGCCGTTGTCGAAGAGGGCGTCGACGGCCTCCTGGAGCATGCGCTTCTCGTTGTTGACGATGATCTCGGGCGCACCGAGGTCGAGAAGCCGCTTCAGGCGGTTGTTGCGGTTGATGACACGGCGGTACAGGTCGTTCAGGTCGGAGGTCGCGAACCGGCCACCGTCCAGCTGCACCATCGGACGCAGGTCCGGCGGGATGACCGGCACGCAGTCCAGGACCATGCCCTTGGGGCTGTTGCTGGTCTGCAGGAACGCGGAGACGACCTTGAGGCGCTTGAGCGCACGGGTCTTCTTCTGGCCCTTGCCGGTACGGATGATCTCGCGGAGCTTCTCCGCCTCCTCGTCCAGGTCGAAGGACTCCAGGCGCTTCTGCAGCGCCGCGGCACCCATCGAACCGTCGAAGTACGTGCCGAAGCGGTCACGCAGCTCGCGGTAGAGCAGCTCGTCGCCCTCCAGGTCCTGGACCTTGAGGTTCTTGAACCGGGTCCACACCTCGTCGAGACGGTCGATCTCGCGCTGCGCGCGGTCGCGCAGCTGCTTCATCTCACGCTCGGCGCCCTCGCGCACCTTGCGGCGCACGTCGGCCTTGGCGCCCTCGCTCTCCAGCTCGGCGAGGTCCGTCTCCAGCTTCTTGGCGCGGCCTTCGAGGTCGGAGTCCCGGCGGTTCTCGATCTGCTGCCGCTCCACGGAGACGTGCGCCTCCAGGGAGGGCAGGTCGCGGGTGCGGCGCTCCTCGTCGACGTACGTGATCATGTACGCCGCGAAGTAGATGACCTTCTCCAGGTCCTTCGGGGCGAGGTCGAGCAGGTAGCCGAGCCGCGACGGAACGCCCTTGAAGTACCAGATGTGGGTGACGGGAGCGGCCAGCTCGATGTGGCCCATCCGCTCACGGCGCACCTTGGCGCGCGTGACCTCGACGCCACAGCGCTCACAGATGATGCCCTTGAAGCGGACGCGCTTGTACTTGCCGCAGTAGCACTCCCAGTCCCGGGTGGGGCCGAAGATCTTCTCGCAGAAGAGGCCGTCCTTCTCGGGCTTGAGGGTGCGGTAGTTGATCGTCTCGGGCTTCTTGACCTCACCGTGGCTCCACTGACGGATGTCGTCAGCGGTAGCCAGGCCGATCCGGAGCTCGTCGAAGAAGTTGACGTCGAGCACTATGCGTCAATCCCTCTCAGGGTCGTAATTCTTTGGTCTGAAACGGGGGCCTGGGGGTCGGCGGGACCCTGATGGTTCAGGGTCCCGGCCGGACTCCCGTCAGACCTCTTCGACGCTGCTCGGCTCACGCCGGGACAGGTCGATGCCGAGTTCCTCCGCTGCGCGGAAGACGTCCTCGTCGGTGTCGCGCATCTCGATGGACATGCCGTCGCTGGACAGCACCTCCACGTTGAGGCACAGAGACTGCATTTCCTTGATGAGCACCTTGAAGGACTCGGGAATGCCGGGCTCGGGGATGTTCTCGCCCTTGACGATGGCCTCGTAGACCTTCACGCGGCCGGTGACGTCGTCGGACTTGATGGTCAGCAGCTCCTGGAGGGCGTAGGCGGCGCCGTACGCCTCCAGCGCCCACACCTCCATCTCGCCGAACCGCTGGCCACCGAACTGAGCCTTACCACCCAGCGGCTGCTGGGTGATCATCGAGTACGGACCGGTCGAGCGGGCGTGCAGCTTGTCGTCGACCAGGTGGTGCAGCTTCAGGATGTACATGTAGCCGACCGAGATCGGGTCGGGGAAGGGCTCACCGGAGCGGCCGTCGAACAGCCGCGCCTTGCCGGACGGCAGGACCAGGCGGTCGCCGTCGCGGTTCGGGATGGTGTGCTCCAGCAGACCCGCCAGCTCGTCCTCGCGGGCACCGTCGAACACCGGGGTGGCGACGTTGGTGCGCGGGTCGACCTGGTCGGCGGAGATGGCCTGGAGGCGCTCGGCCCACTCCTCGGAGAGACCGGAGACGTCCCAGCCCTGGCTGGCGAGCCAGCCGAGGTGGATCTCCAGGACCTGTCCCGGGTTCATTCGGGACGGGACACCCAGCGGGTTGAGGATGATGTCGACCGGGGTGCCGTCCTCCAGGAACGGCATGTCCTCGATCGGCAGGATCTTGGAGATGACGCCCTTGTTGCCGTGGCGGCCGGCGAGCTTGTCACCGTCGGTGATCTTGCGCTTCTGCGCGACGTAGACGCGGACCAGCTGGTTCACGCCCGGCGGCAGCTCGTCGCCCTCCTCGCGGTCGAAGACACGCACGCCGATGACCTTGCCGGTCTCGCCGTGCGGCACCTTCAGCGAGGTGTCACGGACCTCACGGGCCTTCTCACCGAAGATCGCGCGCAGCAGGCGCTCCTCGGGGGTCAGCTCGGTCTCGCCCTTGGGGGTCACCTTGCCGACGAGGATGTCACCGGCGATGACCTCGGCGCCGATGCGGATGATGCCGCGCTCGTCGAGGTCGGCGAGGACCTCCTCGGAGACGTTCGGGATGTCCCGGGTGATCTCCTCGGGGCCGAGCTTGGTGTCACGGGCGTCGACCTCGTGCTCCTCGATGTGGATCGAGGAGAGGACGTCGTCCTGCACGAGGCGCTGCGACAGGATGATCGCGTCCTCGTAGTTGTGACCCTCCCACGGCATGAACGCCACGAGCAGGTTCTTGCCGAGCGCCATCTCGCCGTTCTGGGTGGCGGGACCGTCGGCGAGGACCTGGCCGAGGACGATCCGGTCGCCCTCGTTGACGATGACCTTCTGGTTGACCGAGGTGCCCTGGTTGGAGCGGGAGAACTTGGCCAGCCGGTAGGTGATGTAGGTGCCGTCGTCGTTGGCCGTGGTGATGTAGTCCGCGGAGACCTCCTGGACCACACCGTCCTTCTCGGCCTTGACGACATCGCCGGCGTCGACCGCGGAGCGGTACTCCATGCCGGTGC
This sequence comes from Streptomyces sp. NPDC006012, assembly GCF_042871185.1. Lineage (NCBI taxonomy): Bacteria > Bacillati > Actinomycetota > Actinomycetes > Kitasatosporales > Streptomycetaceae > Streptomyces > Streptomyces sp. NPDC006012. Next base: position 216,112 of record NZ_JBIAIE010000003.1, on the reverse strand, counting down.
CGACGAGCGGGGACTCGGACTTGATGAGCGGAACGGCCTGCCGCATCATGTTCGCGCCCATCAGGGCACGGTTGGCGTCGTCGTGCTCCAGGAAGGGGATCATGGCGGTCGCGACCGACACCATCTGGCGCGGCGAGACGTCCATGTAGTCCACGTCCTCGCCGCCGACGTAGTCGACCTCGCCGCCACGGCGGCGGACCAGCACGCGGGCCTCGGCGAACCGCAGCTCGTCGGTGAGCGGCGCGTTGGCCTGCGCGATGACGAAGCGGTCCTCCTCGTCGGCGGTCAGGTAGTCGACCTCGTCGGAGACCTGGCCGTCGGTGACCTTGCGGTACGGCGTCTCGATGAAACCGAACGCGTTGACCCGGCCGTAGGAGGCCAGCGAGCCGATCAGACCGATGTTCGGGCCTTCCGGCGTCTCGATCGGGCACATCCGGCCGTAGTGCGAGGGGTGCACGTCACGGACCTCGAAGCCGGCCCGCTCACGGGAGAGACCACCCGGGCCGAGGGCGTTCAGACGACGCTTGTGCGTCAGCCCCGACAGCGGGTTGTTCTGGTCCATGAACTGGGACAGCTGGCTGGTGCCGAAGAACTCCTTGATGGAGGCGACGACCGGCCGGATGTTGATCAGGGTCTGCGGCGTGATCGCCTCGACGTCCTGGGTGGTCATGCGCTCGCGCACGACGCGCTCCATACGGGCGAGACCCGTACGGACCTGGTTCTGGATCAGCTCGCCGACGCTGCGGATGCGACGGTTGCCGAAGTGGTCGATGTCGTCGGTCTCGACCATGATCGAGCGGCCGGACTCACCGGTCGTCTCGGTCTCACCGGCGTGCAGCTTCACCAGGTACTTGATGGTGGCGATGACGTCGTCGGTGGTGAGCACGCCGGCGTCCAGCGGCTCGTCCGCACCGAGCTTCTTGTTGACCTTGTAGCGGCCGACCTTCGCGAGGTCGTAGCGCTTGGGGTTGAAGTACAGGTTCTCAAGGAGCGTCTGCGCGGCCTCGCGGGTCGGGGGCTCGCCCGGGCGCAGCTTGCGGTAGATGTCGAGGAGCGCGTCGTCCTGGCCCTGGGTGTGGTCCTTCTCCAGGGTGGCGCGCATCGACTCGTAGTCGCCGAACTCCTCCAGGATCTGCTCGGTCGTCCAGCCGAGCGCCTTCAGGAGGACGGTGACCGACTGCTTGCGCTTGCGGTCGATGCGGACACCGACCATGTCGCGCTTGTCGATCTCCATCTCCAGCCAGGCACCCCGGGACGGGATGATCTTGGCGGAGAAGATGTCCTTGTCGGAGGTCTTGTCGATGGTGGAGTCGAAGTAGACACCGGGGGAACGGACCAGCTGGGACACCACGACACGCTCGGTGCCGTTGATGACGAAAGTGCCCTTGTTCGTCATGAGCGGGAAGTCGCCCATGAAGACGGTCTGGGACTTGATCTCGCCGGTCTCGTTGTTGGTGAACTCGGCCGTGACGAAGAGCGGGGCGGCGTACGTGAAGTCGCGCTCCTTGCACTCGTCGATCGAGTTCTTGGGCGGCTCGAAGCGGTGGTCCCGGAAGGTCAGCGACATCGACCCGGAGAAGTCCTCGATCGGGGAGATCTCCTCGAAGATCTCCTCCAGACCGGACTTGGTGGGGACGTCCTGACCGTTCTCAAGAGCCTCCTCGACCCGACTCTGCCAAGCGGTGTTGCCGAGCAGCCAGTCGAAGCTCTCGGTTTGCAGCGCGAGCAGGTTCGGAACCTCAAGAGGCTCCTTGATCTTTGCAAAAGAGATGCGCAGCGGGGCGGTGCTGGCGCCGTTGTTCGTATTCGCGGTCGAGGCGTTGCGCGAGGCGGCCAAGAGGGGGTCCTTCCGAGGGCTCGGACTCACTGCGCGCGTACCGGCCCCTCTCCCATGCACGAAGACACAAACCCCAGGTCAGAGGGGATACGGTCGTCTATGCTCGGGTGAGGGCAGACCCCTGGTGACGGGCAGGGGCAAGCTAACAGGCAGCGCAAAGGGTCAGTGTAGCCACTTGGCACACTGATGTCCAGTCCCACTTCTCTGAGACCCTCGTTGTCTTCAACGCCTGCGCCATGCCTGCCTTCAACGCACGTTGATCCTGCCCTCTTCGCCGTCGATCCATGCCTCGGATCCCGGATCGGTTGTAACGACGCGTCCTGAGAATTGCGCGCTGCGTGCGGTTCGTCAAGGCCCCCCAGCCCGACCGGGCTCCCAGGGGCACGATGAAGATCACCATACCCCCCGGTCACGCGGGTGCAAGGCACTCGCGGTCGGGCGTTCGGGAAAGCCGAGGAGCGACCACCCGGATGGATGATCGCTCCTCGGTGCGCGCGCGTTACAGCCCCTTCAAGGGCCGAAGTGGGCGAACGTCGGGGTTCGGGAACCCGGAAGGTCCTTGCGGACCCGGAAGGACTACTTGACCTCGACGGAGGCGCCGGCGCCCTTGAGGGACTCGGCGGCCTTCTCGGCGGCGTCCTTGGCGACCTTCTCCAGGACGGGCTTCGGGGCGCCGTCCACCAGGTCCTTGGCCTCCTTCAGGCCGAGCGAGGTCAGCTCACGCACGACCTTGATGACCTGGATCTTCTTGTCGCCGGCGCCGGTGAGGATGACGTCGAACTCGTCCTGCTCCTCAGCCTGCTCGACCGGGGCGGCCGGACCGGCCGGACCCGCGACGGCGACCGCGGCGGCGGCGGTGACGTCGAACTTCTCCTCGAACGCCTTCACGAACTCGGAGAGCTGGATCAGGGTCATGCCCTCGAACTCGGCAAGCAGTTCGTCCTGGGTGAGAGCCATGGTGGCTTTCCTTCCACTAATTCGGCAGGTGCCGGATGTACATGTCTGGCGGGCGTACGTACGGCCCGCTACGACCTCCGCCTCAGGCGGCGGCGGTCATGTCGCGAGCCGAATTACTCGGCACCGCCCTGCTCGTCCTGCTTGGCACGAAGCGCGTCCACGGTGCGGACGAGCTTCGACGGGAGCGCCTGGAAGACCTGGGCAGCCTGGGTCTGCTTGGCCTTGAAGGCGCCCGCCAGCTTGGCGAGCAGAACCTCGCGGGACTCAAGGTCCGCGAGCTTCTTGATCTCGTCGGCGGACAGCGCCTTACCGTCAAGGACACCGCCCTTGATGACGAGATTCGGGTTGTCCTTGGCAAAGTCACGGAGACCCTTCGCCGACTCCACCGGGTCACCGGTGACGAAGGCGACAGCCGTCGGACCGTTGAACAGGTCGTCCAGCGTCGAGATCCCGGCCTCGTTGGCCGCAATCTTGGTCAGCGTGTTCTTCACCACGGCGTACTGGGCGTTCTCACCGAGCGACCGGCGCAGCGTCTTGAGCTGCGCCACGGTGAGACCGCGGTACTCGGTCAGCACGGCGGCGTTGGAGCTGCGGAACTGCTCCGCCAGCTCGGCCACCGCGGCAGCCTTGTCGGGCCTCGCCATAGAGCCTCGGCCTCCTTCCGGGTGATTCTGACCGCGCGGACCCGAAGGAGGACTGGGAAAAACGAAACGCCCCGGCGCAGGCGCTCGGGGCTGACTCGACCGGCTGTGCACGCTCGGGGCGGGCAGTCCGGGAGTTCTTCCACTGTCACCTGCGCGGGTCGCCCACTTTGCAGCGGATCCTTCGGCCACCTCGTGCTCATCCGAACACGAGGCAACGACCAGCGGTCTTTGGCTTCGGTAGGAGAGTAGAGGAACGGATTGCCGCCAGGCAAATCCGTTCCTTCGGCTCAGCTCTGCTCGACCCCCTGCATCATCTGGGAGAGGTCCATGGTGTCCTTGGCGGGCGGAGCGGTGACCTTCACCGGCTGGTTGTAGTCGAGGAAGGTGATCAGCATGTCCAGCGGGCCCTTCTTGGCCTCGCCGCGCATCCGGAACTGCTTGGTGTGCGACTCGCCGTCGATCCACATGTCCATGGCCATCTTGTCGATGCCCAAGGTCTCGTACTGCTCAAGGCTCTGCTCGTGCCGCTTGCGCAGGCTCGGCTCCTCGCTCTTGAGCTTGGCCCGCAGTTCGTCGAGGGTGATCGTGCCCTTGTAGTGGGTGGTCTTCACCCCGTCGACGGTCTCGGTGCCGACCTCCTTGATGTCCTTGGCACCGGCCAGGAACGTGGACTCGGAGGCCGGGTTCTTGCCGGCCTCCCCCGCACCGAGCTGGCCGGTGTTGAGCTTGTCGTCCGCGCCGGCGGCGGACATGTCGAGCTTGAGCCAGCTCTTGCCCCCCATCTGCTTGGCCGTCTCGGGGTTGCCGCCGATGTAGATCGCCTTGTCGATGAGCCGGATCTCGACCGGCCCGTCGGCTCCCTGGCCCGCGGCGGTCATCTTCATGCTCATCGCCAGCGGCTCGACGCTCATCGCCGCGTCACCCTTGACCTGGCCCTCGCCCGGGATGCTGCCGGTCATGCGGTAGCGGAACGACTTGATGTCGTCCGCGTTCTTCGCGGCCGCGGCGACGGCCGCCACCGGCGCCATCGCGGGCGCCTTCACCGAGTCGCCCTTCGCCGACGACTTCGCTCCGTCGTCGTTTCCGCCGCAGCCGACCGCGCCCGTGGCGAGCAGCAGCACAGCGAGCCCGGTGGCCGCCACGGAAGACCTGGACCTGACGGACACAGATGACCTCATGTTTGTCTTTCCCCCCACATCATGGTTGGGCGCACAGGGAACACACGCCCGATTCACAGTAAGGGGCTGATCGTAACGGGAGGCAGTGACAAGGTCTTCCGGATTTTTGGCTGGTTCTTGACCGTCGAGGGCCGAAAGAGGCCGCGGAGAGCCCAGGAGGACGCTCAGCCGGACAGTCCCGTACCCCCCTGTGTGTGCATGAGGGACGTGAAGTCCTGGGTGTCGCTCTCGGGGGGCACCTGCACCGAGAGCCGCGCCCCGTAGTCGCTGTAGTAGGCAGTGCTGGTCATCGTGCCGTTCGCGGTGGTGCCCCGCTCGACCTTCTTGAGCAGCAGCCCCTGGTCGTCGACCCAGATGTCGATGGTCTCCGTGGTGACGCCGGCCTGGTCGAGCTGCTTCTTCAGGTCGGCGAGCTGACGGGCGGTGAGGCCGGAGTTCCGGGTGGCGAGGTCGGCGACGTCGACCGTCCCGGAGTAGCGCGTGGTGTTCTCGCCGGAGACCTTCTCCGCGCCGGCCTTCCGTACGTCCCCGGAGGCAAGCAGGAGCTTCACGGACTGGTTCGGCGTGGCGTTGCGGGTCTGGTCCTTGAGGTAGGCGCCGGAGGCGCCGGCGAGGTCGGCCAGCGCGTCGTAGCTGTACCGGACCCAGTGCCTGCCGCCCGCCTGCCGGGCGAACGCGTCACCCATCCTGGAGTAGTAGGCGTCCCGCAGGTAGCGGGTCTCCATCGTGGTGGAGCCGAGCTTGCGCATGGCGTCGGCGACCGTGCCGCCGGTGTAGGTGATGGTGAGCGTGCCGGTGATGCCGTCGCGCCAGCCCAGGGTGCCGTCCGCCGTCATGGACATCACGGAGCCCAGCGTGGTCGTGGAGCGGACCTTGGCCGACGCGGCCTTGGCCGTGGTTTTCTCGGCGGAGCGCAGTTCCGCCAGCGGGTCGGTGCGTGCCGTGCCCTGTCCGGACGCCTTGCCGCCCTCGTCCGAGCCTCCGGAGCCGCAGGCGGCCAGCCCCGCCAGTGCGGTCACCAGGACCGTCGAGAGGGCCACGCGGCGCACCATCGTGCTGTTCATGTCGTCCCACCCCTATGCGAGTCCGTAGGCGCACGGTAACGCAGCGCACTGACAGCCGTACGGGAAGTCGCACAAAGACAGGACGGGCCCGCACCTCGGAAGGTGGCGGAGCCCGCCCTGTTGACGCGTCTGCGACGCGGCTGCCGGGGGTGAGCCTCAAGCTCAGACGGCGGCCGGGTCCTCCTCGACGAGGAGGTTGCGGGTGCGGTTCGAGTCGAGCGGAATGCCGGGGCCCATCGTGGTGGTGATGGCGGCCTTCTTGATGTAGCGACCCTTGGCGGCGGACGGCTTCAGACGGAGGATCTCCTCCAGCGCGGCGCCGTAGTTCTCCACCAGCTTGTCGTCCTCGAAGGACGTCTTGCCGATGATGAAGTGCAGGTTCGAGTGCTTGTCGACGCGGAACTCGATCTTGCCGCCCTTGATGTCGGTCACGGCCTTGGTGACGTCGGGCGTGACCGTGCCGGTCTTCGGGTTCGGCATCAGACCACGCGGGCCGAGGACGCGGCCGAGGCGGCCGACCTTGCCCATGAGGTCCGGGGTGGCGACGACGGCGTCGAAGTCCAGACGGCCCTTCGACACCTCGTCGATCAGTTCGTCGGAGCCGACGATGTCGGCGCCCGCGGCACGCGCGGCCTCGGCACGGTCACCGGTCGCGAAGACCAGGACCCGGGCGGTCTTGCCGGTGCCGTGCGGGAGGTTCACGGTGCCACGGACCATCTGGTCGGCCTTGCGCGGGTCGACACCCAGACGGAAGGCGACCTCGACGGTGCTGTCGAACTTGGTCGTGGAGGTCTCCTTGGCGAGACGGACGGCTTCGAGCGGGGCGTACAGCTTCTCCCGGTCGATCTTGCCGTCCGCAGCCCGGAGGGCCTTGCTGCGCTTGCTCACAACTGCTCCTGAGGTGTTCTGAACGGAGTCGTGGTACGGGCCGAGCAGGCCCTGCCACGTGCGGCCCACCAGGGCCGCGGGGGTTCTACGAGGTGGAGGCTCAGCCCTCGACCGTGACGCCCATCGACCGGGCGGTGCCGGCGATGATCTTCGACGCGGCGTCCAGGTCGTTGGCGTTGAGGTCGGGCATCTTCGTCTGGGCGATCTCGCGGACCTGCGCCTGGGTGATCTTGGCGACCTTGGTCTTGTGCGGCTCGCCGGAGCCCTTCTCCACGCCCGCAGCCTTGAGGATCATCTTCGCGGCCGGCGGGGTCTTGGTCACGAAGGTGAAGGAACGGTCCTCGTAGACCGTGATCTCCACCGGGATGACCCAGCCGCGCTGCGACTCCGTCGCGGCGTTGTAGGCCTTGCAGAACTCCATGATGTTGACGCCGTGCTGACCCAGCGCGGGGCCGACCGGCGGTGCCGGGTTGGCCGCGCCGGCCTGGATCTGGAGCTTGATCAGCCCCGTGACCTTCTTCTTCTTGGGAGGCATGTGCTCTCTCCGGGTCCTTAGTGAGAGTGTTCCGCCGTCCGATCCGGATCATCAGGATGGAGGCATACCGCACCACGATAACGGGTGACAGGGCCGGACCCAAAAACGGGACCTCAGACTCCGGTACGGCACCACGGCCCGCGCACCGGAACTGCCACCACGGCCCGCGCACCGGACGGCACCACGACCCGTGCGACAAGAACGCGGGCCCGCGGTCCGCACTCGGCGGCCGGAGACCCGCGGCACCTTCGAAGAGCGCCCGGACCCGAGCCCGGCGAACGCCGGCCCCGGGCCGCCCCGGCTCCCCGGACTCAGCAGCGCTTGGAGGTCACCGCCTGCCCGCCGACCGGGTCGCCCGGCGCCCTCAGGTGGCCGATGGCCGCCGTGCACTCGCCGACGGTGGCGGCCGGCAGCGACCAGAACTCCTGGACGTTGGTGGCCTTCCACGCCTTCTCGCCCAGGACCCCGTCACGCGCGTAGCTGTAGACGCCGACGCCGACGTCGTAGTCCTTCACCTTGTCGCGGAAGCTCTGCCACACCCACACGTACCCGTAGTTCCGCTGACAACTGGGCGAGTAGAACTGCTTCACGGACGCGGCGTGCGCGCCCGCGCGGTCGATGTAGGCGGTGGTGCCGATCTGGTATGCGTCGGAGCACACGCCGGCGGCCGCGGCCTTGGCGCTGTTCGGATTCCCGCTCTCCGACGGGGCGGTGGAACGGACGTTCTGACGCTGCTTGTCCGGCGCGGGCGCGGGGCCCGTACCGGCGACGGCGGAGGCCGTCGGGACGAGGACGAAAGCGGCGGCGGCCGCGGCGATCAACGTACGACGAGCACGCATGAGGAAAACCCCCGGGTTCCCTGGATACCTGAACTGTCCTTGGGCACGCGACGAGCAGAGCAGGGCAAATCACAGCAAGGCTTGCTGGATCACCACCAAGAACACCGTTCGTGCGTTTTGGTCATCAAGTCAGACCCACCGGACGCCGGAACGGTTGTGGCGCAGCACACAGAATTTTTGGACTTCCTGTACGCGGCCCGGATCGCCGGTGGTGCGGCATGCGCGCGTTGAAACAGCCGTCCGCCCCGGAACCCAGGGGCTGGTGCCCGCTGAACTCCCGAGAGCCCCTGTCCGAGGCCCAAAGACCCGGAGGCCGGCGGGGCGCCGTAGCCGTCGGGCGTCTTGTCGCAGTGCCCGGGGTGAGTTCGGGATGCGCGCACGGGCATGCCGTCGGCAGACACGTGCGCCGGTGAGCGCCTACACTCCCGCTGCGCTGATCGGCGCGAGCCTTGGCCGGCGGTCTCGTCGGCCGAGGCCGGACGGGCGAGGAGCAGCGGTGGCAGCGAGTGGTGGGGCAGCGATCCGATCCTGGCGCTGGTACGGCGCTGCCGCCCTGGCCTCAGCCGCGTTCCCTGTCGTGTTCGTGCAGGCGACGCTCCTCGCGAACTGGTACGTGACCCACCCGGTGATCGACCCGGGCGACGATTCACCGGGCCCCAGCACACGAAAGAGCCCCCACCCAACGGAAAACCGCTGGGTGGGGGCTCTTTCGGAGGATCGTTGACCTAGTTCTTCTGGATCTGGTCGAAGCTCAGCTCGACCGGGGTCTCCCGGCCGAAGATCTCCACCAGGCCCTTGACCTTCTTCGAATCCGGGTTGATCTCGTTGATGGTGGCCTGCAGCGTGGCGAACGGGCCGTCGGTGACGGTGACCGAGTCGCCGACCTCGAAGTCCAGCACCTGGACCTCGACCTTGCGCTGCGGGGCGGGCTTGCCCTCGGCCTCGGCGGCCTCGCGGGCGGCCTTCTCCTCGGCCTCCGGGGCGAGCATCTTGACGATCTCGTCCAGGGTCAGCGGGTAGGGGTCGTAGGCGTTGCCGACGAAGCCTGTGACGCCGGGGGTGTTGCGGACGACGCCCCAGGACTCGTTGGTCAGGTCCATGCGGACCAGGACGTAACCCGGCAGCTTGTTCTGCTTGATCGTCTTGCGGTCGCCGTTCTTGATCTGGACGACCTCTTCCTGCGGCACCTCGGCCTGGAAGATGTAGTCCTCGACGTTCAGCGAGACGGCGCGCTGCTCCAGGTTGGTCTTCACGCGGTTCTCGTAACCGGCGTAGGTGTGGATGACGTACCACTCACCGGGCAGCGAACGCAGTTCGTCGCGAAGCGCCGCGACGGGGTCAACAGGCTCCGCGGGCTCCTCGTCGACGCCCTCGTCCTGCGCACCCTCGTCCGCTGCGGCCACGTCATCGGTGGCCGCATCGTCGGCGGCCACGTCGTCGGTGGCGCCGTCGTCGGTGGCGCCGTCCTCGTCCACGACCTGCAGGGCGGCCTCCTCGGCCGGCTCCCCCGCCTCGGCCTCGGCAGCCTCGAACTCGTCCTGCTCGTCCGCGCCCTCGACGATGTCGAGCTCGTCGTCCACCGCCTCGGCGGCATTCCCGCGAGGCTCGATGGCGTCGTTCAGGTTCGGGTCAGACACGATGGCTGCTTCTTCCTGGATACATAAGTGGAACATGCGAAAACGGGCGCCGACATCACGGCGCCCTTCGCTCTTGGCTCAGCCGAAGACGTACTTGGCGGCGTGGTCGAGCCCATAGTCAATCACGGTCACCAACGCGATCATGATGGCGACGAAGAAGATCACCACGGTGGTGTACGACGTCAGCTGGTTGCGGGTCGGCCAGACGACCTTGCGGAGTTCCGCGATGATCTGACGGTAGAAGATGGCAAGCCGCTTCAGCGGGCCCTTCTTGCCGCGTTTGCCGCCCTTGCGCGCCTTGCCGGACTCTGGCACCTCGTCCTGGGCATCAGGAGTTTCGATGGAGCCCACGGCGTCCGTCATTCGTCCTCACCTGATCCCGGGTCGTGGCCGTGCCGCGCCCGGTATGAGCCGCACGGCGGTGCAATGCTGTACGTACATGCGCACACATCTTGGCGGTGTGTGTAGCAGGGCCGGAGGGACTTGAACCCCCAACCGCTGGTTTTGGAGACCAGTGCTCTACCAATTGAGCTACGACCCTTCGATGTCCCCCAACGTACCGCATCCGACCGACTGCTCGGTGTGCACCGGCTCGGAGGTGGCTGCCGAAGGCCAACGAGGTGAGAGTGTACGTGTTCCCGGGCCCGGCGTCGAACAGTAAGTGCCCGTCCGGGCGCGCGAAACGCAAGATCGTCCTGGCCGGAGGCCGGATCCGGACGCTTGTTCACGGGTCGGCCTTCTTCCGCTCAGTCTGTGAAACCCGTGTGCCGGGCGCGTTTCCGGTCTGGAACGATGGGTTCATGAGCGCTGCAACCCCTCCCACCGAGCGCCGGGTCTCCGCCCGAGTCGGCGCGATCTCCGAGTCCGCCACCCTCGCCGTGGACGCCAAGGCCAAGGCCCTCAAGGCCGCCGGGCGTCCGGTGATCGGCTTCGGCGCCGGTGAACCCGACTTCCCGACCCCCGGCTACATCGTCGAGGCCGCGATCGAAGCCTGCAAGAACCCGAAGTACCACCGGTACACCCCGGCGGGCGGCCTGCCCGAGCTGAAGGCCGCGATCGCCGCGAAGACGCTGCGGGACTCGAAGTACGAGGTCGACCCCTCGCAGGTCCTCGTCACCAACGGCGGCAAGCAGGCCATCTACGAAGCCTTCGCCGCGATCCTGGACCCGGGTGACGAGGTGATCGTCCCGGCGCCGTACTGGACGACGTACCCGGAGTCGATCCGCCTGGCCGGCGGCGTCCCCGTGGCGGTCGTCGCCGACGAGACGACCGGCTACCGGGTGAGCGTGGAGCAGTTGGAGGCGGCGCGCACGGAGCGGACGAAGGTCGTCCTCTTCGTCTCGCCGTCCAACCCGACCGGCGCGGTCTACAGCGAGCAGGAGACCGAGGCGATCGGCCGCTGGGCCGTCGAGCACGGCCTGTGGGTGCTGACGGACGAGATCTACGAGCACCTCGTCTACGGCGATGCCACGTTCACCTCGCTGCCCGCGATCCTGCCGGAGCTGCGGGAGAAGTGCATCGTCGTCAACGGTGTCGCGAAGACGTACGCGATGACCGGCTGGCGGGTGGGCTGGGTCATCGGCCCGAGGGACGTGGTCAAGGCCGCCACGAACCTCCAGTCGCACGCCACGTCGAATGTCTCGAACGTCGCGCAGGCGGCGGCCCTCGCGGCGGTCTCCGGCGATCTCACGGCGGTCGCGGAGATGCGCGAGGCGTTCGACCGCCGGCGCCGGACGATCGTGCGGATGCTCGGTGACATCGACGGCGTGGTCTGCCCGGAGCCGGAGGGCGCGTTCTACGCGTACCCGTCGGTGAAGGCGCTGCTCGGCAAGGAGATCCGCGGCAAGCGCCCGCAGACCTCGGTGGAGCTGGCCGCGCTGATCCTGGAGGAGGCCGAGGTGGCGGTCGTACCGGGTGAGGCCTTCGGCACCCCCGGCTACCTGCGGCTGTCCTACGCCCTCGGTGACGAGGACCTGGCGGAGGGCGTGAGCCGGATCCAGAAGCTGCTGGCCGAGGCCAAGGACTGAGGCCACTTCGCACGAACAGCCGGCGGGCCGTCTCCTCGGGGAGGCGGCCCGCTTGTGTGTGCGGGCAAGACCACGAACGGGGATCCGGCTTCCGGGACCCGGGGGACGTGCGGCAGGATCCTGGAATGGAGCGTGTACGTGATGTCTCTGACCTGCCGAAGGCCCATCTGCACCTGCACTTCACCGGCTCGATGCGGCCCGCCACCCTGCTGGAGCTGGCCGACAAGCACGGGGTACGACTGCCCGAGGTGCTGACCGACGCGCTGACCAGCGGGGAGCCGCCGAAGCTGCGGGCCACGGACGAACGCGGCTGGTTCCGCTTCCAGCGGCTGTACGACGCGGCCCGCTCCTGCCTGCGTGACCCGGAGGACATCCAGCGCCTCGTCCGGGAGGCCGCGGAGGAGGACGTGAAGGACGGCTCGGGCTGGCTGGAGATCCAGGTCGACCCGACGTCGTACGCGCCGCGCCTGGGCGGTCTGATCCCCGCTCTGGAGATCATCCTGGACTCGGTGGAGACGGCCGCGCGGGACACCGGTCTGGGCATGCGGGTGCTGGTGGCCGCCAACCGTATGAAGCACCCGCTGGACGCCCGCACGCTGGCCCGGCTGGCGGTGCGGTACGCGGACCGGGGCGTGGTCGGCTTCGGCCTGTCGAACGACGAACGCCGGGGCATGGCACGGGACTTCGACCGCGCCTTCCACATCGCGCGCGAGGGCGGCCTGCTCTCGGCTCCGCACGGCGGCGAGCTGACGGGCCCGTCCTCGGTCCGGGACTGCCTGGACGACCTGTATGCCGACCGGGTCGGGCACGGGGTGCGGGCGGCGGAGGACCCGCGGCTGCTGAAGCGGCTCGCGGACCGGGGCGTGACCTGCGAGGTGTGCCCCGCGTCGAACGTGGCGCTCGGCGTGTACGCGAAGCCGGAGGACGTCCCGTTGCGCACCCTGTTCGAGGCGGGGGTGCCGATGGCGCTGGGCGCCGACGATCCGCTGCTGTTCGGCTCGCGCCTGGCGGCCCAGTACCGGCTGGCGCGGGAGCACCACGGCTTCACGGACCCGGAACTGGCCGAACTGGCCCGGCAGTCGGTCAGGGCGTCGGCGGCACCGCAGGACGTACGGACGAACCTGCTGGCGGGCATCGACGACTGGCTGACCCGCCCGGCCGCCTGAGACGGGCGCCCGGGGACATCCGGGGCCTCCAGGTCCTCCCGGGGGCCGCGATCAGGCCGGGTGCCCGGTGCTGGTGATTCCGCCCAGCAGGGTGCGGGCCAGCCCGCGGGCGAAGTCGTCGACCGGCGGGCGCTCGCCGCTCTGGGACGCGTCGTAGGCGAACGCCCGCTGGGAGCAGGCGCCGAGCAGCAGGGACGCGGCGGCGAAGGTGTCGGCGTCGGGCCGGACCCGGCCGGCCGCCTGCTCGGCGCGCAGATAGGCGTCGAGGCCCTCTATCGGTTTGTGGGGGCCGGAGCCCATCTCCCGCAGCCCGTGGTCGAACCGGGCCTTGAGCTGGGTCTCGGCGTACAGGGAAGCCGCGATCGGAAAGCTCTGCTCGTAGAAGAGGGCGGCCTGGCGGGCGATCTCGGTGAGGTTCTCCTCCAGCGTGCCCTTTCCCGGTTCGGCCGCGAGGCTGCCGAGCAGGGGGGTCAGCGGGGGCAGCCGCTCGGTGAGGACGTGGACGAACAGGTCCTCCTTGCTGGCGAAGTACTTGTAGAGCGCCGCCTCGGAGCAGTCCGCCGCCTTGGCGATCTGCTTGGTCGTCGCGCGGGCCAGCCCCACGGTGAGCATCAGTTCGTGAGCAGCGTCGAGGATGCGGACGCGGGCCGGTTTCTGCTCCATGGCGCCCAAGGATGGCATGGCGGACCTCCTGGCCTTGACGAATGGGTGAGTGCTTACTCACCCTAGGAGGCACCAGAGGTGAGTGAACACTCACCCACCCCACGGTCCACCCATGCCCCACCCACTCGATGAAGACCAATGAAGACCAATGAAACCCGATGAAGACCGGGAGCACCCCATGAACCTCACCGTGTTCGGCGCCACTGGCGGTATCGGCCAGGAGATCGTCCGTCAGGCGCTCTCCGCGGGCCACAAGGTCACGGCCGTGGTCCGCGACCCCGCGCGGCTGACCGTGACCGGATCCGCCCTGGAGGTGGTCCGCGCGGACCTCACCGACCCGGAGGAGGTGCGCCCCGCCGTCGCCGGCCGGGACGCGGCGCTGTCCGGCCTCGGCGCGCGCAGCCGCAGGGACGCCGGGGTGACGACCCGGCTGACCCGTACGGTCCTGGCGGCCATGGAGGCGGAACACATACGACGGCTGGTGCTGGTCAGCGCCGGTCCGGTGGGCCCCGCCCCGAAGGACGACGGTTTCCTCGACCGCACCGCGCGCGGCCTGGTCTCGGCCATCCTCAAGGACGTCTACGCGGACCTGCGGGAGACCGAGGCCGAACTGGCGCGCAGCGACACGGACTGGACGTCGGTGCGCCCACCGCGCCTCCAGGACAAGCCGCTCACCGGCACGTACCGCACGGTGATCGGGGGTTTCCCGCGCGGCGGCCGCTTCATAGCACGCGCGGACGTGGCCCACGCGATGCTGACCATGACCGGGGACCCGAAGACGGTATGCCAGGGAGTAGGCGTGGCCTACTGAACCGGCGCCTCCTGGGGGCGCGGGGAACCGCGCGACCACCCGCCCCCACCCAGCGGCGCCATAGAGCGGAGCTACCGGGCAGACCTACGGAGCAGGACCAGAGCAGGGCTACGGAGCAGGGCTACGGAGCAGAGTTGCGAAGCGGCGCTACAGGCTGACGCCAACGGTCACCGGCTCATTGACCAACGTGATCCCGAAAGCCGCCCGCACCCCGGCCACGACCTCCCGGGCCAGCGCGAGCAGGTCCTCCGTGCTGGCCCCGCCCCGGTTGGTGAGCGCCAGCGTGTGCTTGGTGGAGATACGGGCGGCCCCGCTGCCGTACCCCTTCGTGAAGCCCGCCTTGTCGATCAGCCAGGCCGCGGAGGTCTTGGTGTGCCCGTCGCCCGCGGGGTAGCCGGGCGGCTCGGCGCCGTCGCCGAGGCGCTCCTGCACGCGCGCGTGGAAGGCGGCGAACTCCGCGTCCGTGAGGATCGGGTTGGTGAAGAACGACCCCGCCGACCAGGTGTCGTGATCCTCGGGGTCGAGGACCATGCCCTTGCCCGCACGCAGCTTCAGGACGGCCTCGCGGGCGGCCGCGAGCGGTGCCCGGCCGCCGGGCTCCACCCCCAGCGCGCGGGCCGCCTCGGCGTACCTGACCGGCGCCGACAGCCCGCCGGCGGCCTCCAGCGCGAACCGTACGCGCAGCACCACGTAGCGGTCGGGGTCGGCCTTGAAACGGCTGTGGCGGTAGGAGAACGCGCACTCGGCGTTGGTGAGCGTGACCGTCTCCCGGGCGGTCCGGTCGTAGGCGGTCACCTCGGTGATCGTGGTGGAGACCTCCTGGCCGTACGCGCCGACGTTCTGGATCGGCGTCGCACCGACGGAGCCCGGGATTCCGGCGAGGCACTCGATGCCCGCGAGGCCGGCCTCGACGGTGCGCGTGACGGTGTCGGTCCACACCTCGCCGGCCGCGGCCTCCAGCCGCGTGCCGTCGAGTTCGCCCCCGCGGGTGGCGATGCGCAGGGCGGTGCCGTCGAAGCCCTTGTCGCCGATGACCAGGTTCGACCCGCCGCCGATGAGCAGCAGGGGGGTTCCGCTGTCGTCGGCCTCGCGGACGGCGGCGACGACCTCCGCGTCGGTGGTGGCGGTGACCAGCCGGGTGGCGGGGCCGCCCAGCCGGAAGGTGGTCAGCGGGGCGAGGGGAGCGTCGTGGAGTTCCTGCACGCGCCCAAGACTACGAGATGTAAGGGGCTCCCTCTCTGGCGGAACACCCCTTACCTCCGGCCTCAGGCCAGCCGTACGACCGCCCGGGACATACCCAGCACCTTCTGGCCACCGCTGGTGACCATCAGGTCCACCCGTACCGTGTTGTCGTCGAGCTTGGCGGCGACCTTGCCGCCGACCTCGATCACGGCGCCCTCGTCGTCGTTCGGCACGACGACGGGCTTGGTGAAGCGGACGCCGTACTCGACGACCGCGCCCGGGTCGCCGGTCCAGTCGGTGACCACCCGGATCGCCTCGGCCATGGTGAACATGCCGTGCGCGATGACGTCCGGCAGGCCCACCTCCTTGGCGAACTTCTCGTTCCAGTGGATCGGGTTGAAGTCACCGGAGGCGCCCGCGTACCGCACGAGCCTGTCGCGGGTCACCGAAAAGGTCTGCGCCGGTAGTTCGGTGCCGACCTCCACGTCGTCGTAAGCGATCTTCGCCGTCATCTCTCAGGCCCCCTCGGCCGCGCGCGCCACGAGCTTGGTCCAGGCCGTCACGACATGCTCGCCCGCCTCGTCGTGGACCTCGCCGCGGATGTCCAGGATGTCGTTCCCGGCCATGGACTTGATGGCCTCGATGGTCGACGTGACCTGGAGCCGGTCCCCCGCGCGCACCGGCCGGGTGTACACGAACTTCTGGTCTCCGTGCACCACACGGCTGTAGTCGAGGCCGAGCTGCGGGTCCTCGACGACCTGTCCGGCGGCCCGGAAGGTGATCGAGAAGACGAAGGTCGGCGGCGCGATCACATCGCAGTGGCCGAGTTCCTTGGCGGCTTCCGGGTCGCGGTAGACCGGGTGGGAGTCCCCGACCGCGTCGGCGAACTCGCGGATCTTCTCCCGGCCCACCTCGTAGGGCTCGGTGGGCGGGTAGCTCCGCCCCACGAAGGACTGATCGAGCGCCATGGCCCGGCACCTCCTGATGTCAGCTGCGATTGCCCACAAATTAGCTGGTTTCCATCGGCGAAAACGCCGTGAGGCCGCCCCCGGCTGCGGGGGCGGCCTCACGTACGAACCAGATGGGTCAGCGTGTCTCGCGGTGCGCGGTGTGCGCGTTGCAACGCGGGCAGTGCTTCTTCATCTCAAGACGGTCCGGGTTGTTACGCCGGTTCTTCTTGGTGATGTAGTTCCGCTCCTTGCACTCCACGCAGGCCAGCGTGATCTTCGGGCGGACGTCGGTGGCAGCCACGTGAGTGCTCCTAGGACGAACGGATGGAATAATTCAAACGCAAGAAAGAGTAGCCGATCGAAGGACCGACCCCGCAATCGGCTACTGTCAGTAGCGGTGACCGGACTTGAACCGGTGACACAGCGATTATGAGCCGCTTGCTCTACCGACTGAGCTACACCGCTGTGATGTGATCGGATCCCGTTTCGCAACGGTTACTTCTCACACCAGAGCCCCAAAACGGAATCGAACCGTTGACCTTCTCCTTACCATGGAGACGCTCTGCCGACTGAGCTATTGGGGCGAGCGATGAAGACATTACACGCTCGGCAGCCGTTCACCCAAATCCGTTTCGTACCGCCCGCGAAGGCCCCTTCGGCCCGTGTCCCGGCCGTCCCGTGCGCCTCTCCTGCCCGCCTTTCGCGCGTGATCCGCGCGCGCCCAGGAACGTTCCCGGCCGTCCGCCACGCGCGCGTGCGCGAACCCGACGGACCACACCTCGATACGACGACGGACCACACCGCGTCACGACGACAGACCCCACCGCGATACGACGACGGACCACACCAGTACGACTATTCCGCTCCTCCCCGCCCCGCGCGGCCCGCCATCCTAGGCTCGACTCACTCTGCGTGATCTTGAGTCCCCTCAGTCGCCCCGCGCAGCCCGAGCCGCAGTCACGAGCCCCTGGACCCCGATGCCCGACAGCCAGCCGCAGCCGCCCCCACCGCCGTCGAACCCACCGGGTTCCCCGGGCCACTCCGACGGGGCCCTGGTCCTGTGCGGGGCACGGCTCACCGACGGCCGCACCGTGGACGTCCGGCTGGACGGAGGGCGCATCGAGGCGGTCGGCACGGCCGGCAGCCTGGCACCGGGCCCGGCCCACTCCGGTACCCGCGTCAACCTCGGCGGCTACCTGCTCCTGCCGGCCCCGGTGGAACCGCACGCCCACGCCGACACCGCGCTCTCCGCCGACCAGGGCGGACCCGTCTCGTACGAGACCGAGGACGTCCAGCGCCGGGCCACGGAGGCCGCCCTGCTGCAGCTCGGGCACGGGGCGACGGCACTGCGCGCGCACGTGCGCGTGGGCGACGTCCAGGGACTGGGCGCGCTCGGCGCCGTGCTCCAGGCGCGGCGCTCGCTGCACGGGCTCGCGGACCTGACCGCCGTGGCGGTACCGCGGCTGCTGACCGGGGCGGCCGGGGCCGACGGACTGGCGATGCTGCGGGACGCGGTGAAGATGGGCGCCACCGTGGTGGGCGGCTGCCCCGATCTCGACCCCGACCCCACGGGCTACGTCGAGACGCTCCTGAAGGTGGCATCCGAGCACGGCTGCCCCGTCGACCTGCACACGGACGCCGCCGATCCGGCCCGGCTCGCCCGGCTCGCGGCGATGGCGGGCGGGCTGCGCCCGGGTGTGACCCTCGGCCCGTGCGGCGCCCTGTCCCGGCTGGCGACCGAGGCGGCGGCCCGCGTCGCGGACCGGCTGGCGGCGGCCGGAGTGACCGTGGTCTGCCTGCCGCAGGGCGGCTGCGGCGGTGTCGAACGGCGGGGTACGGCTCCGGTGCGGCTGCTGCGTGCCGCCGGGGTCCGGGTCGCGGCGGGGAGCGGGGCCCTGCGGGACGTGTCCAACCCGGTCGGCCGCGGCGACCCGCTGGAGGCCGCCTATCTGCTGGCCTCGTGCCACGGACTGCACCCCGAGGACGCGTACGACGCCGTGAGCGGCTCGGCCCGCGCCGTCCTCGGACTCCCCGAGGTCCGTGTGGAGGCCGGCTTCCCCGCCGAACTGCTCGCCGTGCGCGGTCATCACCTGGCCGGCGCACTGTCCCTCTCGTACAGCCGGATCGTGGTGCACCGGGGGCGCGTGGTGGCGCGCACCAGCGCGGTGCGGGAGTACTGCAACTCGGCGGCCGCCGCGGAACTGGGGCTGCCGCGTCAGGGGCGGGGTGAGTTGTCGTGAAGCGGGGCGCGTGACGGCGCGCGCACGCGGGCGTCCGGGTCGTCGGGAGTCCTTCGAGGTAATTCACCGGCGCTCGGGGAGCGCGTGTCGGCTTGCGGGCCGGAAGTGTGCGCACCGGCAGAGCCGGCCGGCGCATCGCCTGCGCTGCCAGGGCCGAAGTCGTGCGGCAGAAGCGGTGCTTCGGGCGTACGGTCGGAAACATGCGCATTGTCATTGCTGGTGGTCATGGTCAGATCGCGTTGCGGCTGGAACGGCTCCTCTCCGCGCGCGGGGACGAGGTAGCGGGGATCATCCGCAACGCCGAGCAGGGAGACGATCTGCGGGACGCCGGTGCCGAACCGGTCGTCCTCGACCTGGAGTCGGCCTCGGTCGAGGAGGTCGCGGCGCAGTTGCGGGACGCGGACGCCGCCGTGTTCGCGGCGGGCGCGGGCCCGGGCAGCGGCGCTGCCCGCAAGGACACCGTGGACAAAAACGCGGCGGTGCTGTTCGCGGACGCGGCCGTCCGGGCGGGCGTACGCCGGTTCGTGGTCGTCTCCTCGATGGGCGCGGACCCGGCGCACCAGGGGGACGACGTCTTCGACGTGTACCTGCGGGCCAAGGGCGCGGCCGACGCCTACGTGACCGGCCTGGACGCGCTGGACTGGACGATCGTGCGTCCCGGCGCCCTGACGAACGACCGCGGCAACAGCCTCGTCCGCCTGGAGGCGCACACCGGGCGCGGCTCGATCCCGCGCGCGGACGTGGCCGCCGTACTCGCGGAGTTGGTGGAGAGCCCGGCGACGGCCGGACTGACGCTGGAGCTGATCAGCGGGTCGGCGCCGGTGTCGGTCGCGGTGAAGTCGGTGGCGGGGAACTGAGACGGTCCGCGGTCCGTTGGAACAATCGACCGGTTGGGCCGTCACCCGCCGAACCGGTCGGCTTTCCTCGTCGCCTTCGTCGCCTTCGTCAGACGTCCTCAGCAGTCGGTCGATCAGTCGGCCATCACAAGTCACCGGAAATCACTGGAAGTCATCAGAACAGGGGCAACTGCCCGGGAAAGTCCGGTACGGCGTACGCGTCCAACGTCGGCAGGGCCGGGCCCAGTTCCGCCTGCCGCCGTGAACCGGCGCACGAGACGAGTTCACCGCTCTCGCGCGCGCCGGGCGGGTCGTGCCGCGCGAAACGTCCCGCGACGACGGCGATCTCACGACGGCACACCGGGCAGGCTCTACGACGAGAGGACATGGAGCCAAGTCTCCTCCATACCCAGCCGAAACCGTTCCCTCCGCACCCCGTCGAGACCGTCCGGGTACCGCCCTCTGTCCATCGAAAACGGCGTCAGACCTTCTGGTTCTCCGCGCTGACCATCCAGGCGTACTTCTCCAGGGAGTCGATGATCGTGTGCAGCAGGTCGGCGGTGGAGGGGTCCTCGCTGTCGACCTGGTCGTGGTGCACGCGCAAGGTGTCGACGGTGGCCCGCAGACGCGCGGTCACCAGATCGACGACGGAACTCACGCTCTGCGCGCCCTCCGGGAACCTGGGGAGCGTGGTGTGCATCGCCACCGTGTCGGCGCGGCCGTCCGGCCAGTGCTGGAGGGCACGCATGCGCTCAGCGACGCTGTCGGCGAATTCCCGGGCGTCGTCGATGATTTCGTCGAGTTGCAGGTGCAGGTCCCGGAAATTGTGACCGATCACGTTCCAGTGGGCCTGCTTTCCCTGGAGATGCAGTTCGACGAGATCCACCAGGATCTGTTGCAAGGCTTCGGCCATCTCTTTCGAGGCCGTGAATCCGGTGATGTCACTGTCCGGACGCCGGGAAACCTTCGGGGAAGCGGTCATGGCGTGTCTCCTCTTGCAAGCACAGCACAGCAGCCCCCTGTACCAGGAGGCCCGTCTTCCTACGCCCAGCCTACGGAGGTCTCCCCCTGCCGCCACCGCGCCTGATCCACTTGGGTAAAGGCGCAGGTCGCGGGCGTTTTGAGGGGGGCAGGGGCGGCGTGAAGGCACACGCCGGACCCGGGCGGCTCTGGCACCGGCACCGGGCAAGCCGCCGAGGTGAATGCCACTGCGCCCGGTTCGAACCCGTGGAACGTGCCACAGCCGTAGGCCGCTGCGATCGCCTCACGCGTCGTCACCACACCCGGCACAAGATCGGCGGACCACGACCGCCGCCACCGGCAGCCTGCCACCCCATTCCTCCCAGGCGGCAACCGAAAGGGGCGCCCCCGTCGACAGTTCCGCACCCGATGTGGCGGACTCATCCAGGACACCGGCACGGCGAGAGCGGGCGAAGGCCCCCACCCGAGCACTGGCGTCTGCCCCACAGCTGCCCCGCGCGAGCTGGTCAACACCCGAGCCCGGGTGAGACAGAGTGGAGAAAAGCGGAGAATTCGACTCTGCACGCCTCCAGAATGACGAAAGGGTCTGTGATCAGCATTGCTGCTGGTCACAGACCCTTTCGGTCATGTGGCGGCGCCAGGATTCGAACCTGGGAAGGCTGAGCCGGCAGATTTACAGCGGGCCGTACCTGCCTCACCTGACCTGGCCGAATGGGCCACCGGCCCCCTCTCGGGGGACACCTGGGGGAATCGCGAACTCAGATCACCTCGCGTGATGCGCCTTTCCGCTACGCCGGAAAGGGTGACTCCCACTCGCCGCACTCCTCGTAGGCCGCAATCCTCTGCTTCTGGCTCTCCACGATGTTCAGTAAGTCCGTCAGGCTCTCGATGAGACGGCTGGCCACCCACCGCGACTCACCTGCCGTCAGCCTGCTGTCCTCCCCGACCATCGGCCGAGCCAGCTCGACGATCACGGCTGCTGTCTCCACCTGCTGACTCTCTATCCGGTCGGCCAGCAGAGACAGCGGTGTAGCGGTGCCGTCCGTGACCAGGTGCGCCGGTTGGCCTTCCGGCCCCTTCCAGGGCAACAGCCGTACATGACTGGGCTGACTCACAGTATTCAGCTCCTCCGTAGCTGTGGCCACGCCCATCGGACCGATATCCACCCGGTCAGGGGGCGTTCCTTGGGTCGAGCGTACGCGCATACGCGTATACGCGGTCGCCTGAATGCGCGTACTCGCGGATGCTCGGTTCATGGATCTTGACCGCAGCAAGCCCGTATGGCCCCAGGTTGCTGCTGAGCTACGCAGACGGCTGGACGCCGGCCACTACCCGCCCGGCGACAGGTTCCCTGCTGTGGTGGTTCTCGCTACGGAACTTGACGTGGCTCCCTCTACCGTCCAGAAAGCCGTAGCGGCTCTCAGGGAAGAAGGACGGATCTACACCGTCCTGGGCCAAGGATCATTCGCCTCCAAGCCATAGAGACCCCGGCCGTCCGTGCCGTACCCCGTCGCACGTTGGAAGAGAGCGCCAGATCTGCGGTGCGGAAGATCCACAATGCGGAGGAGCGTGAAGCCCGCGCCCTTGTAGAAGCGGTGCAAGCCCGGGTTGTCCTTCCACGCGTCCAACCGCAACCATCGCTTTCCCTGCGCCTCCGCACGCTCCGATGCCCAGTCCAGCAGCATGCCGCCGACGCCTACGCCGGCGGTCTCGCGCGTCACAGCCATCCGGTGAACGTAGAGGGCCGTGTCCGGCCGATCGGCCGGAGTCCAGAATTCGGGGTCCGCGAAGTCGTCCAACTGGACCGTTGCGATCGGCTTGCCGTCCTCGAACGCGAGGAAGCACACCCCCCTCTCCAAGGCCGCCGTGATGCGGTCACGGTGTGGCGGGTACTGCCATTGATCGATGCCGCGCGAGGCAAGCCAGACAGATGCCTCACGCAGCAACGCTTCCACGGTGCCCAGTTCACCGGGGCGGCCGGCGCGGATGAGTAGGCCTTTCATGCATCCTCGTTCGGCGCTTCGCGCTCTCGCTCGTAGGAGATCACGTGCCGGTCACCCGGGAGAACGGTCACAGCGACTCGCACCGGCTCTCCCTCGGCTGTGTGGCCAGTGACGACGTGTACCCCGACCGGCGTCCCGGGACCCAGGTCGAGCCGATGAACCTGCTCGGGGGTAGGCATTCTGATGTACAGCTCATCCAGCGCTCGCACCTGCCGGTACCCGAGTTCGGCTAGAACCTCGTTGGCGCCACGAGTGATGTCCTCCGGGCGCATGATCTCCGAGTCCCGTACGAGGGCGAGCGGGAAGTAACTGTCATTGATGTTGAACGGCTCGCCGTCGAGGTAACGCACACGCTTCCGCACGGCGGCCAGTTCGCCCGGCTCCAAGCGAAGTCGCTTGGCTACATCCTCCGGTGGTTCCACGATGGCCACCTCGATTTCCTGCCGTGGCTCGCGCCCCTCTGCCGAGTACTCGGTCATGAAAGCGTCCATCTCTGGCGAGTACGGCCGCTTCCGGAACTCCGCTTGAGGGCGGAACACCATCGGTCGGCGGCGCCGGACAAAGTGACCTTGCGGACGCGCCGAGATAACAAGCCCCTCGTTCACGAGCTGGGCGAGCGCTTTGCGCACGGTCTCCCGCGATACGCCGTACTGATCGCGTAGCTCTGCCTCCGTCGGAAGCTTCGCCTCTGGTTCAAGCTTCCCGGACGTGATCTGCTCCCGCAGCGCGTCCGCAATCTGCTGATACATCGGGTTTCGTCCGAGACGAGTCACTGTCATGCCTCCCATGGAAGCCGCTCACCGGCTCCATTGTCTAGTCAATGCTGCCAATGCTCTTGCGATCCGGTCACCACTCTGCCAACATCCTGCCTGTAGCCATTGTACGGACAATGGCTACAGCACCTCGGGCGTCCTGTGCCTTTTCAGGGCTGCACGTGGTGAAGGGGCCCGGGACAGAGCGGGCCGAGGGCGCACCCGACCCTTTGCACTCGGGAGGGCTTAGACCGAAAGGTCACGTCTCCATACGCCTACAACGAGGTCATGCCGCGCTACCTGATACGGGCGAGGCACCCCCGAAGGAGACAGCAAAACGTTCAATCTCCGCAGCTCATCGCTGCGGTCGGTTGCCTCCGCTGCTCGTCTCGTACGAGCAGCGCTGAGGGGAGCCGGAGTACCCCCCATCTATCTCTCAGGAGTGCTTGTGTTTGCAACGCTGATCGCCGTGTTCGGCACTCTTGCCGGGACGGTCGTTGCCGGGATCTTGCAGCACGTCAGCGCCACGCGGAGCGCCCGGCAGTCCACTGCCGAGCAGCGCCGTGCGGCTCTGGCCGCGGCGATACCGGCACTGCTCGGCGCGCTGGTCCGCCACCGTGAGCAGCAGTACCTGAAGATCGTGGCCCGCCGTGAGGAACGGGCCGACAGCCCGGAGGCGCGGCAGGCCCGCTACGCGGCCCGCTCAGCGGTCACCAGCGCCATGGACACGCTCCACATGGCCACCCGGGACGGTGACCTGCTCGCCGTCGCTCAGGATGCCGTCGATACGGCGATGGCCCTGGGGGATGTCCCCGAGTCCGAGTTGGACGCTGCTGGGCTGCGGGCCCGCCAGGCGCACACCGCGCTGCGTGAGGCCGGTGCCCGCCGCCTGTACGCCTGACCCGCTCCCCACAGCCCCGGCAGTCAGCCGCGAGGGCGCCGGATCGGATCCGGCCCGGGGCACGCACAACCATCCCATTCCTGATCATCGAAGGGGGCCCGTCATGGGTCTGTTCAGCCGCCACGACGTCAGCACCGAGAGCGACGCCGACCTGTTGCAGGGGCTTGACCTGGCCGTGGAGATCGCTCAGGACGGCCGCGAGAGCGGCAACCGCAAGCGTGAGGCTGGCGCGCACGCCGACATCAACAACCGTCTCGATGAGGTCGAGCGGCGTGGACTGTTCGGCCGCCGCTGATCTGCACCACAGCCCCGGCAGTCAGCCGCGAGGGCGCCGGATCGAATCCGGCCTGGGGCACGCACCGCGACCCGAAATCCATCCGAGAGGAACCCTGATGGGCCTGTTCAGGAAGACCCCCGAGGAGAAGGCCGACATTGCCGCCCTGCGCGACGCGGACGCCGCCCTCCACGCCAACCAGCGCCGCGAGAATTCCGCCGGGATCGACTACGAGACCCCGGAATACCTGCGGCTCAACGAGGCCGCGAACGAGGCCGCCGCGAAGGTGTCGGTCTGGCGCGGGGGTACCAAGCACTGTCGCTGACCGACCGACCAGGCGCAACCTGCCGCACCGCTCGGTGCGGCTTCCACCACCTAACGGCGCGCACCCCCGAAGCGGCAACTTCGGGGGCGCTGTCGGGCCGTTCACCCTGCTGAGGAGAACCACGACCCATGGAACACATCGTGACTGTTCAGGACACTGTTACCGCGTTCGCCGACTGGATCGAACCGACGGCTGCGGAACTGGACGCGATCGAGGAAGAGATGCCGCTGATCCTGGCGGACGTCGACCTGATCGACGCGCAGATCATCGCCCTGGACCGCACCCCGAACGAGCTGGACACCCGCCGCACGCGTCGGGCCCTGGCCCGCGTGCTGGCCGAACGCGCGGTGCTCGCCAACCGCACCGCCACGGAGAGCCTGCCCGGGGGTGCGGCGTGATGCCTTCCTGGCTTCCGGGCTTTCCCTCCGGGTCCTGGTCGTGGGTGGTGCCGCTGGCCGGTGCGGTGCTCGCGCTCTCGCTGGCAGCGTGGATGGTGGGACGGCTGCGGAAGTCGTCGTGGCTGTCCGGGATCGGCCCGCAGGCCATTGTCGCCCTGGGGGGCGTGGCGGTCAGCGTGCATGGTCTGTGGGGATTCGCCACTCAGACCTGCGATCTGCCCACACCGCTGGCGGCGGCGTTCGTCGCGGTGTTCGACGCGGCGGAGATGACGCTGCTGGTCATGATGTACCGGGCGGCTGATCCTGATGCCGGGTGGACGCGTGAGCTGCGGCTGATGCACCGCACGGCGTGGATGCTGGTGTCGTTCTCCGCGGCGATGAATGCGGTGCACGCCCCGAACTGGTGGGCGCGTCCGGTGCTGGCTGCCGTGCCCGCGTTGGCGGCGTGGCTGATTGAGCTTCAGCTGCGCAGCAAACTGCATCACATCAGGTCCGGTCAGGACGATGAGGCGGCCGGGCGGCCGGGTCCGGCCCGGCTGGTGGCGCTGCTGTGGCAGCACGCGTGGGCGGAGCTGTTCGCTCTGCTCGGGCTGGACGCGCGTACGTCGTCGTCGGCCATCGCGCGGGCCGCGATGGTGCAGCGGGCCGCGTTGCGTGTCTACCGGCTGCGCCTGGCCCTGGACGCGGGCAGGGTACGCCGGGTGCGCCGCTGGCGCCGCAAGGCTCAGAAGGCGCTGGACCGGGCAGACGTGGCCACCGACCGGGAACAGGCTCTCGCGCTGGTGCGCCGCCTGGCCGCGCTGACCCGCGCGGACGAGGTGGCCACCCTCGACTACCGGGCTCCCGCCGCGGTCCTGGCCCTGATCGAAGGTCTCGCGGTGACACCTGCCGTGGAACGCCAGGAGGCATCCACACTCACGGCCCAGGCCGAGGACGCGCGGCAGCGCGCGGAAGCCGCGCAGCAGGAAGCCGAACGCGCGCGGCAGCAAGCGGAGACCGCGCGGCAGCGCGCGGCAGACGAACTCGCCGCCGCGCGGGAGGGACTGGAACAGCTCCGCCGGGAGCAGACCGCGCTGCTGGAACAGGGCGACGACGCGACCGGCCGCGCGGAGTCCGCGCGGCAGCAGGCCGAGGACGCGCGGCAGCGCGCGGACGTTGCGCGGCAGGATGAGCAGGCCGCACGCAAGCGCGCGGACGACCTTATCCAGCAGGCACTGCAGCAGGTAGAGGCCAAGCGTCAGCAGCTCGACGCGCTCACCGGTCAAGCCCAGCAGGCACAGGCCGCCTACCAGACCCGCGCGGGAGAGCTGAAGCAGCTCAACGGCCGGATCACCGAGGCTCAGGCACTGTATGAGCGGCTGCGCGGGGACCTCGCCAGCCTCCACCCGCAGGCCCCCGAAGGAGTCCTGGACGGCGCAGAGGGTGTGTGGAAGTCACCTGCCAAGCAAGGCGGCTGGACCTATTACCTGCGCGCTCTGACCGCCCCGGGCGGACAGGAGCCGACCGCCCCAGAACTGGCTGAGCGGTTCGGGGTGGACCCCGGAAACGCGCGGAACTGGCTGCGGGACTTCCGCGCCGCGCGCGCCGCGCAGCTTGCCGCGCAGCCGCGCGCCCTCACTGGCGCCAACGGCCACGGGATCAGCGGCTGATGCGGGCCATCCCGGTCTACCGCTGGCGCCTTGCCCCGGAAGGACTGGCCACCATCCGTCAGCTCCGGGCCCGCGGTCTACGCCCGGGTGGTCAGAGCGTGGCCGCTCAGTTGGAGCGGCCACGCCGCCGGCGCCCGCCGCTGGTCGCCTACCTCTACCGCATCGACCAGGCCAAGCCCGTACGCCCCATGACCCCCGCCAAGTGGGCGGCGCTGGGGCGGGCCAACACCGCTCGCCGCACCTGCCCGCAGTGCTGCCGGGATGCGGGCTATGTCATCCCTCCCTCGCTCGGCACGTGCGTGCCGTGCACCTACCCCGACCCGCACGGGTCCGAAGGGACTGCCTGAGATGGGCAACTCCGAGATCCGCCGTCTCAACCGCGAGATCATCACAGCCGAACGCAAGCTGGAAGCAGTCCGCGAGGGCGAGTTGTGGCCGCTGACCGGGGCGGAGAAGCGCAAGGTACTGACCGCGCTCGCCGGCGGCTCCCGCAGCATCTTGCGGGGCGACAGCACCTCCCGCGCCGAAAGCAGGCTGGACCGGCTGTCGGACCAGATCGAAACCCGTCTTCAGACCGAGCTGCGCGCCCTGCACACCGAGCGGGAGACGCTGGTCCGCGAGGACGCCAAGACCAAGGCCAAGAACACGGCCGCGGGCAAGAAGTCGTCCGGGTGGTGGTGACCGTGACCCGGCAGGACACGCCGCCCGGCCAGTGCCCGCAGTGCTGGCAGCACGCCCACGACCGGCGCGCACACCGCCACCTCCGCCCCCGCGAGGACTGCCCGCAGTGCGTGGACCACATGGTCAACGGCTGCCCCTACATCGTGCCCAAGAAGAAGTCGAGTTGGTGGTGACCATGTGCCGTACCAGAGGCACGGCCAAGCCCGTCCTTCACTCCCACTTTCATTGCCCGGACTGCGGACCACTGGTGTTCGGCGTCACCCGCGCTATCTGTGGCCAGGTGATCCCCGCTCCGGTCGTCGGTGACGGCCCGAGCCGCAAGTGCCCGCCGTGTAAGGCCGCACTGCACGCCCACAAGGCCAGCCACCGCCGCTGACCTATCGCCCTGCCCCCTGCTCGCGCTGCTGCCGAGCGGGGGCGGATGCGCCCCCAATCTTCCGCCCCTGTCCGGGGCATTCAGGAGACCTCCCGTCATGACCGAACTCGCCACGGAAGACACCACCGTGGGAACCGTCCACCGCCTCGACGACCACCGCCCCGCCCCCGCCGGCACGGCACCGGTCGACCTCTCCAAGCCGTCCCTGACGTCCCTTCCCACAGGCGCCGACGCCCCGGCCCCTGGTGAGGCAGTCGACCGGCCCGACAATCCGCTGGCCGACTGGCTTGCCCTTCCCGACACCGATGTCCTGCCGGCCTGGGCCCGGTCCGGGACGTCCGTGATCGCGAATGTCCGCGCGTTCGGCAGGCTGTCCTGGTGGCACACCCGCTATCACGGCTTCCGCACCCCGAAGTACCTGTTCAAGACGGTGCTGCTGGCCGCCCGCGGCTTCTACCGGGCCGCCGCCGGCCTGTGGCCCACCCTGTCCGCGCAGGACCACACCGCGGCGGTCAAGGCCCTGCGCGCACAGGCCAAGGCCAAACCGGAAGACGTCGAGCTGGCTGTCCGGTTGCAGGCCGCGCACTACGCCCGTACCCAGACACGTCGTTGGCGGTTCGGGGCCGCCGCCGTCGCGGTCACCGCCGCCGCCGTCGGTATCGCACTGGCCCCGCCGCTGCTCCAGGCCGGAATCGGCGCGGCCGTCGTCACGCCCCTGGCCTACCTCGGGCGGGGCAAACAGACGCGGCTGCTGGACCAGGCCGCGCCCCCGTTGAAGGTGGACATGTCCGCGCAGCAGCTCAACGACGCGCTGCGGGCCGCCGGCCTCCTCAAAAGCGGCAGCGGCAAGGACGACAAGGACGCTCCGAAGGTGCATTGCACGATGGGCCCGGTCCGGGACGGCCGTGGCTGGGCCGTGATCTTCGACATGCCCCGCGGCGGCGGCAAGACCGCCTCCGACGTCCTCGCTAAGCGTGAGGTCATCGCGCAGGAACTCGGGGTGGATGAGATCCAGGTCATCATGTCCCGCGTCCGCGCGGCCAAGGGCGGCAACGCCGGCCGTGTCTCGATGTGGGTCGCCGACGATGACCCCTACCTCGGTCCGCTCAACCCGTCCCCGCTGCAGAAGGCGGAGAAGTTCTCCATCTGGGAGCCGGTGCCGTTCGGGCAGGACGCCCGCGGCAACCGGGTGGCGGTACCGGTGATGTGGCAGTCGATGTTCTTCGGCGGTCTGCCCCGCCGGGGCAAGACGTTCTCCCAGCGCCTGCTGACCGCGGCCGGTCTGCTCGACGCCTACGTGCGGCACTACGTCGCCGACGGCAAGGGCGGCGCCGACTGGATGCCCATGAAGGCAGTCGCCCACCGGCTCGTCATGGGGGCCGAGGACGACGCGATCGAAGCGTTGAAGGCCATGCTGAAGGAGCTGCTGGCGGAGATGGAGCGGCGGTTCGCGCTGCTGCGGGACCTGCCCGCCTCGGTGTGCCCGGAGGGCAAACTCACCCCGGACATCATGGTCAAGTACAACCTGCCGGTCATCTTCGTCACCATCGACGAACTCCAGGAGTACTTCACCGCGATGGAACGCGAGGACCGCGACCAGGTCATCGACGACCTGTGCCGCGTCGCCCGCCGCGGGCCGGCCGCCGGGTTCATCTCCAACTTCGCATCCCAGCGCCCCGACGCGGAGTCGGTGCCGCCGAAACTGCGGGAGATCATCACCATCCGCTACTCCACACAGGTCGTCGACCGCACGTCCTCGGACATGGTGCTGGGCAAGGGCAAGGCCGCCCAGGGCGCGGACGCCTCCGTGCTCTCCGAGGACCACAAGGGCGTAGGCGTGCTGGTCACCGGCCCCGCCTCGTTCGTGACCGTCCGCGCCGACTACCTTGACGGCCCCGGGTTCGCCGCCCTGTGCCGCAAGGGCCGCGCCCTGCGCGAGGCAGCCGGACAGCTCACCGGCGACGCGGCCGGCGACGTCACCGCCGCCGCCGACGCCGCCGGCGTGAGCGTGCCCGCGATCGTCTCCGATGTCCTGGAGGTCATGCGGCACTCGCCGCGCATGTTCACCACCGACCTGCTCGCCGCGCTCGTAAACCTCGACGAGGACACCTACGGCGACTTCAATGCCGAACGACTCGCCGCCGATCTGGAGACAGCCGGGGTGAAGCGGACCAGCAAGCAGGTCAAGATCAACAGCGCCAACGGGGCTGGCTACCAGCGCCGCGACATCGAAGCCGCCGTCCCGGCGGAGATCCTTCTCAGCACCGGCAGGTAAAGCCCTCCCCCTCTACCCACCCCCCGCCAAAGACCCCCTCCGGCCGGTGATTCGCGGTCTTGCGCGACCGCTACCGGGTAGAGGGGGCTCTTTACCCCGGTAGAGGGGGAGGTAAAGGCCCCTGACCTGCAAGGTAAGGCCGGTAAAGGGGGCCCGGCGGCCCCCTGCCCAACCCCTCCACAGCCCCGTTTCGAGGGCGTCCCCGCATGCCCAGCCGACCCCGGAAGGGATCCCGCATGTCCCCCGACACCACACCCAACACCACCCGCCCGGACACCGGGATGAGCGACGACGTGGCCACCGCCGAAGCCCGGCGGATCATCAACGAGGCGGCGCGTGACCTGGCCCAGACGCCCACCGCCCACCGCGACACCAGTCCCCTGCCGCGGTACGGCGACACGCCCCCCGTGCCGCAACCCGGTATCCCGCCCATGTCCCAGAAGGCGACCGACGTGAGCAGGCTCATGCTCACCGCCGGGCTGTCCACCGTGCCCCCGGGTCTGATCGCGATCGGTCTGCTCCTGGCCTCCGGACAGGCCGACCCGACCGTCGTCGGCATGATCTGCGCCGCACCCGCGGCCGTCGCCGTGCCCGTCCTCGCCGTCGCCCGACTCCTGCGACGCGCCAAGGACGCCCTGCCCGACGTGCACCACCACCACTACGACGGGCCCGTGTACCAGGACCAGCGCAATCTCCACACGTCGACCCGTGGCGTGTGGGCCAAGACCACCAACCAGCAGGGCTAGGACGGGCGTTCCGTGACTGCACCGCCGAATGCGAAGCGGCTGCACATCCGCCCGCTGAAGTGGAAAGCCGCTTGCGTCTACGTCGATCAACACCACCGCCACCACGACCCGCCGCAAGGGCATCAGTTCTCCCTCGGAGTCCACACTGATGATGGCGCCCTGGTCGGCGTGGCCATCGTGGGCCGTCCCGTCAACCGCAACTTTGACAACGGGCTGACAATCGAAGTCACCCGCGTCGCCACGGACGGCACCACGAATGCCTGCTCTGCCCTGTACGCGGCTGCATGGCGCACCGCCCGCAGCGCGGGCTACCGCCGCGCCATCACCTACACCCAAGACGGCGAGAGCGGCGCAAGCCTGCGCGCCGCTGGCTGGCGCAAGGTCGCTGACCTGCCCGCCCGTTCCGGCTGGAACACCCCGGGCCGTCCCCGTCGCACTCTCGGCACCGAAAACGTGGCCCGCGCCCTGTGGGAGATCACCACCCACGACGCGTCATCCCTGCCCGAACCACGTGACGAAACGCGTAACGAAACCCGCACTCGCGGACGCCGAAACCGCTGCCTGGAGTGCAGAGACCCAATCGCAGCAGCTGCCACGGGACGGCCCCCGCGGTACTGCTCACCCGCATGCCGACAACGCGCCTACCGACGCCGCACCCGCAACCAAACGGAAGGAACTGCATGAGCCCCCGCGCACTGGTCCCGACCGACACCCCCGACCCCAACTGCGCCAACGCGCGCCACGGCACGCCGGACCCGACACCGGACCGCGCAGAGCAAGACGACTGGCGTGTGGGCCAGGACCAGCAACCAGCAGTAACGGAGGACCCGTGAGCTTCACAACGATCACATGTGTCATCGCCGTCTGCGATCTCTGCAAGCGGCGCAGCACCGACAGCGAATACGGCCGCCACTACGAGAGCGCCGACGACGCCACCGCCGACCTGACCGCCGACTACGGCACAGGAACCGCATGGACCCTCACCGGCGACGGGCGGCTGATCTGCGACCGCCGCGACCAGATGCACGACGACCAGCGCATCCCCGTCCGCGGCTGGCACCCCGGTACCAACGCCATGTCCATCACCTTCACCCCCGGCACCCCGCCCCACACCGCCCACCCCTGACCAGGAGGAACACCCCGTGGACATCGACAACATGCGCGACCTGACCCGCAAGGCCCTGGAAACCCGCAGCGACATCGACACCGTTTCGGAGATCGAGGAGGCCCCCTCCGATCAGCGTGTCCTCGGCGCCGAGACCACCGACGGCACCCTCTTCTTCGTCGTCATCCAGGAAATCTGAGAGGCAGGACCCGTATGAGCCCCCGCACCCTGCCCCGTTTCCGTATCCACGTCGACGGCTGGTCACGCCGCGTACTGATCCTGACCGACACCCCCGACCCCCACTGCACGAACTGCGGGGGAGACGGCGGCTTCGAGCACGACTACGGCGACCACAACGGCGAATACGCCGGTACCGAATGGGAGCCGTGCGGCTGCTGGAACGAGAACCGCCGATGGGTCCTGCTGCCCCTGCCCCACCGGCCCCGGTGGCTGCGCCGCCGTGGCCACGGCCGTGACCCGTGGGGCCCCAGCGACTACAGCGACGAACCGCCCTTCTAGCTACGCCAAGGGCGGCCCCCCTTCCGCCAAGAACGCGGGGCCGCCCTTGTCCAGCCAGTCACTCATCAAGGAACTGGAGATCTCCAGCATGACCCATGACGCCCGATCCGCGCTGCTGTCCACAGCGCTGCATCTGGCCGCGTCCGGCGTGCCCGTGCTGCCCCTGCGGGCAGGCAAGGGACCGTTCGGCAACTGCCCCACCTGCACCGGCAACGCGTGCGGGGGACGGCCGAACATGAAAACCCCGGGGCCC
Organism: Streptomyces sp. NPDC006012; assembly: GCF_042871185.1. Classification (NCBI taxonomy): domain Bacteria; kingdom Bacillati; phylum Actinomycetota; class Actinomycetes; order Kitasatosporales; family Streptomycetaceae; genus Streptomyces; species Streptomyces sp. NPDC006012. Next base: position 183,420 of record NZ_JBIAIE010000003.1, on the reverse strand, counting down.
TGCCAGTGCCCACGTCCCTGCCATGCCTGGGCCGCCGCCACCACTGACCCGCACGTCATCACCTCCGACGCCTGGAACCGTGCCTGGAGCCGTGCCGCGCGAGTGGCGTACCACCCCGGCGGTGCCGGAGTGACCGTCGTCGACCTCGACAACCCCGCCGCCGTCACCTGGGCCCGCACCACCCTGCCCGCCACCCGGACCGTGCCCACCACCCGGGGCGAACACTGGCTCTACCGCGGCACCATGCCCTCCGCCAACGGGGTACGGCCAGGCGTGGACATCAAGTCGACCATGGCCTACGCCCGTTGGCTGGGACCCGGCACCGGCCCCACAGCCACTCTCCCGGACGCAGTGCGCGCCCTGGCAGTAAAGGAGCCGTCCCCGCGCCGCAGGACGCCACAGGCCCTCACAGTGCCCTTGAGGGGCGGGCAGGGGGAGTGCCGACACCGCACGCCTGCCTACCTGGACCGTGGAATCGCCATGGCGGAGCAGCGCATCACCGACGCCCGCGAGGCGATTCACGCCACCGTCTACCGCACGTTCCTCGCCGTGCTGTCCGCCCATGGCCGGTGCGGGTGCCTCACCAACGCCCATGTCGCGCGGCTGTTCACCGCCGCTCAGGCCAGGGGCGAGTCCCCGAGGCACTGCACCGACGCGTGGACCAACGCCCTGACCAGGTTGGGACTGTGACCATGTCCGAGGACGACAAGAACCCCGCCCGCGAGATCATCACCGACTACGCGCAAGCCCACTTCCGCTACTTCCGCACCGCCGACGGCACCGTGTACGCGCAGCGCAACGGCCACCCCGTGGCCCGCCCGATCCGCTCCCAGGGCACGACGGGAAGCCACCGCCAGGAACTCATGGTCGGCCTGTTCAAGGACGGGATCGGCGTGTTCAACGGGACCGCGCTCAAGGAGGCACTGGACTTGATCGAAGCACTCGCACTGTCCGAGGACGTCCAGCCCGTGTACATCCGCGTCGCCCCAGGGTTCGACGGGGCGACGTGGCTGGACCTGGGGCGCGCGGACGGGCAGTCGGTCCGCATCCACCCCACCGGATGGGACATCACCGTCCCCGACCCGCGTGAGGTGTGCTGGCGGCGCACCCAGCTCACCGGCGAACTCCCCCTGCCCGCCAAGGACACCGACGGCAAGGGCATCGACCTGCTGCTGCGGCTGTGCAACTTCGCCACCGCGGAGACCGAGTGTCTGGCCATCGCGTGGCTGATCGGCTGTCTGGAGCCGTCCGTTCCCGTACCCGCACCGTTCCTGACCGGCCCGCAGGGCGCCGGCAAGTCGACCGGCGGCCGGATGCTCGTGCGGATCATCGAAGGCATGAGCGGTGACCTGCGCCGGGCCCCGAAAGACGAAGAGAACCTGATCGCGGCCGTGGCCGCCGGATGGGTCACCGCCCTGGACAATCTCTCCCACATGACCCCGGACCTGTCCGACGCGATGTGCTGCATCGTGACCGGAGTCGAGAACGTCAAGCGTGCTCTGTTCACCGATGGGGATGTGTTCCGCGTCGGCTACCGCCGGCCCCTGCTCCTGACCGGTATCGACGTCGGCGTCATCCGCCCCGACCTCGCCGAACGACTCCTGCCGCTGCGCTTGGAGCGGCCCCGGGTACGGCGCACCGAGGCTGAACTGTGGGCGGAGTACGCAGAGGTACTGCCCGTCGTCCTCGGCTCTCTCCTTGACCTGACGGTCAAGGTCCGCGCGGTCGAGGCGGAGACCCCCACCGACTTGCGGATGGCGGACTTCGCCCGCCTGTGCGCGCAACTCGACGCGGCAACCGGCCTCGGAGCGCTCACTGCCTACCGGGCCAGCCTGGACGACCTCAACGACGACGTGATCGAGGGTGACCTGTTGGCGCAGACCGTCCTCCGGCACGCCGACACCCTTGAGCCGGGCTCAGACCAGCGGATGACCTCTACCGAGTGGCTGCACTGCCTCAGTCGCCTTTACAGCGGCGATGAACTGCGTCCTCTGCCTAAAGGCTGGCCGACCACTGGCAAGGTGCTCTCAGACCGTCTCAAGCGCCTTCAGCCGACCCTCGCGGCCCGTGGCGTTGTCATCGACTCGGGCCGCACCATGGAGGGCCGCTACCTCGAAATGACCCGCCTACAAGCTCCGCCGCCCCACGAGGCGAAGCGGATGTTCTGACCACGCTCCTGATCAGGGGACAAGCAAGAGGAGCACCGGCCGCGGGGCGTGCTCCTCTTGCTGTTCGGCGGCAGCCGCCGCCCTGCGATGGACGCGCCGCGAAGCGGCTCCTTCTTCACGCCCTGAGCCGAGCCGCACCACCACAGACACCCCCTCTTTTTTCCTAAGAGGGAAGACGCTGCGTCATCTGCGTCATGCGGGCCGGAAAACGGCCTCCGACCTGCGGCTACAACCATGACGCAGACGGCCGCACCTGCGTCATCCTGCGTCATCTGCGTCATGCAATGACGCAGCCCATGACGCACCCCCAAATCCCTGCGTCATACAAAGACGCAGGTCACAAGCGCGCATGACGCTGATGACGCAATGACGCAGAAATCCGCACCTCGGACACACGCCCCGCTCCAAGGCCAGCCCAAGCGAGGAGTAGCAACGATGGCCCGCCCCAAGATGCTCAAGCTCCCCGAAGTCCTCGAAGAGATCGAGATGAGCCGCGCTGCCTTCTACCGCATGCGCGCGCGAGGCAAGGCCCCGAAGCTCATCAAGCTCCCCAACGGTCAACTCCGCTGCCGCCGCACAGACCTCGACGCGTGGTGGTCGTCCATCGAAGACGCTGCCGCCTGACCACCTCCCGCACACCCAAGACACGAGGGGCCCGCTTCCGGCGGGCCCCTCTGGAGTTCAAATGGCACTGACCTACGACGTTCGTCTCTACTCCATCGAGGTCCGCAAGGATCGGCCCAAGCCCTACCGCGTGCGCTGGCTGGTCGGCGAGAGCAAGCACTCCAAGAGCTACACGCTCAAGGTCCAGGCCGAGGGCCGCCGCTCGGAACTCATGTCCGCCATGCGACGCGGCGACCAGTTCGACGAGGAAACGGGCCTACCTGTATCCGAGTTGCGCGCCAAGCAGGGCTCCATCACGTGGTACGAGCACAGCCGCGCGTACATCGACCGCAAGTGGGCGCTGGCGCCGGCGAAGTCGCGGAAGAACTACGCCGACGCACTGGCCACCATCACCCCCGCCCTCGTGAAGACCAAGACGGGAATGCCCGACAGCGCGCTCATGCGGCGCGCGTTGTATGGATGGGCGTACAACCGGAACCGCTGGGACGAGACCCCGCCGGACGACGTGGCACGCGCTCTCGCCTGGATTTCCAAGCACTCAATGCCGGTCTCAGCACTGGAAGACCCGGCGACCGTGCGTCTGGCCCTGGACGCTCTGTCCCTGCGGCTGGACGGAAAGGAGGCGGCGCCACGCACCGCGAAGCGCAAACGCGCCTGCCTGAGTGAGGTTCTCGGACTCGCCGTGGAGGAGCAATACTTCACCATGCCGGTCAACCCCATCACGGCCGTGAAGTGGACCGCCCCGAAGTCGGTGGAAGCGGTGGATCCCGAGAGCGTCGCCAACCCTCGCCAGGTGCGCGCGCTGCTGGCAGGGGTGCGGGAACAGGGCCCGCGTGGGCGGCACCTTGAAGCGTTCTTCGGGTGCCTGTACTACGCAGCCATGCGCCCGGCCGAGGCCGCCGCACTGCGCGAGAGTCAGTGTCACCTCCCAGAGACGGGGTGGGGGATGCTCACCCTGCGGCAAGGCGTTGTCCGGGCCGGACGGAGCTGGACCAACGACGGAACAGCGCATGAGACACGCCACCTCAAGGCCAGGGCCAAGAAGGACTCCCGTCCGGTGCCGATCCCGCCGCACTTCGTCCGGCTGCTGCGGCAGCACATCGTCACGCACGGCACGGCCCCCGATGGCCGACTCTTCCGGACGAACCGCGGTGGCCTGCTTCAGGAGACCGGCTATGGGGAGGTCTGGGCAAAGGCCCGGAAGGACGTGCTGAGCGAGGCTGAAACGGTCTCGCTGCTGGCCCGCCGCCCCTACGATCTCCGGCACGCCGGGGTGTCGTTCTGGCTCAGTTCCGGCGTGGACGCCATGGAGTGCGCCCGGCGGGCGGGTCACAGCATCGCGGTGCTGCACAAGGTGTATGCCAAGGTGCTTGACCAGACGCGGGAGCGTGCGAACAGCCGGATCGACGCAGCGCTTCGGGAGTGGAACGAGCCGGAGTGATCATGCTCTCCCCGGGGGGACACCTGGGGGACACGCACTGATCAACAGTGGGATACGGGCGGTACGAGGTGAGACACGTCCGCGCCCGGTCCATAAGGAATCGAACGCAGAGGATCAAGAACAGACCCCCTCTGACCAGGAAAGTAACCTGGTCAGAGGGGGTCTCTCTCAGCGTGGCGGCGCCAGGATTCGAACCTGGGAAGGCTGAGCCGGCAGATTTACAGTCTGCTCCCTTTGGCCGCTCGGGCACACCGCCGGGTTTTACTGCCGAACGAAGACCCCGCTTTTTGGCGGTGCTCCCTGGCAACGACGTAAACAATACCCGATGCCGGGAGGTGCTCCGCCACCCGATTGATCGGTGCCCGGCCCGTGTGGGGTGACTAGGCTGGTGCGGATGCGACCCGGTCTCGTGCCGGGCTCTGCGGCTGCCTGCGCGCATGCCGGTACGCACCCGATACGCACCCGATTCAAGGAGCCACAGGACATGGCCGACTCCAGTTTCGACATCGTCTCGAAGGTCGAGCGGCAGGAGGTCGACAACGCCCTCAACCAGGCCGCCAAGGAAGTCTCGCAGCGCTACGACTTCAAGGGAGTGGGCGCCTCGATCGCCTGGTCCGGCGAGAAGATCCTGTTGGAGGCGAACTCCGAGGAAAGGGTCAAGGCTGTCCTGGACGTCTTCCAGTCCAAGCTGATCAAGCGTGGCATCTCACTGAAGGCGCTGGAGACGGGCGAGCCTCAGATCTCCGGCAAGGAGTACAAGATCTTCGCGTCGGTCCAGGAGGGCATCTCCCAGGAGAACGCGAAGAAGGTGGCGAAGATCATCCGCGACCAGGGCCCGAAGGGCGTGAAGGCCCAGGTGCAGGGCGACGAGCTGCGCGTCAGCTCCAAGAGCCGGGACGACCTGCAGAACGTGATCGCCCTCCTGAAGGGCCAGGACTTCGACTTCGCGCTGCAGTTCGTGAACTACCGGTAGTCCCACAGGTCCGCGCGCCGCGCGGGTACGGAACGACGCACCCCGAGGAAGGGTGGGCACCTGAGACGGCCCACCCTTCTCGTCTGTCGGCCGTGGCCGGGTCGCGCCCAACCGCGTTCAGGCCGCCCTCAGTTGCGCGAGTTGCCGAACAGCAGGCGGCAGATGATCAGCAGGACCAGCGAACCGCCTACCGCGGACGCCCAGGTGGCACCGTCGTAGAAGTTCTTGGTGATGGGGTGGTCCAGCCAGCGGGCCGATATCCAGCCACCGACGAACGCGCCCGCTACGCCGATGAGAGTCGTGCCGATGAAGCCGCCCGGGTCCCGCCCCGGCAGCAGGATCTTGGCGATGACGCCGGCCAACAGTCCCAGGATGATCCAACCGATGATGCTCATGCCGTGAACCTGCCCTCCCGCGCTGTGCCCGCACCGTCCCGGCGCTGTGATCTTCGTCAGCGCCGGCTGTACGACGCAGCCCGTGCGGCCCGTGGTCCGAGCCGTCCGTCGTGCGCGTGTTCGTACCGTGTTGCTACGGAAGACGTCACCCGTGCACCGGACGGTTGCAGCGATCAGTAGGGTGCGGCACATGACAAGCTCCGGTTCCGGCCTCCGGCGCACCCTGGGAGTGCGGGACGCCGTGGTCGTCGGCCTCGGCTCGATGCTCGGCGCCGGTGTCTTCTCCGCGCTGGGACCCGCCGCGCACGCCGCCGGGCCCGGCCTGCTGCCCGCCCTCGCCGTCGCGGCTGTGGTGGCCTACTGCAACGCGCAGTCCTCGGCCCGGCTCGCCGCCCTGTACCCGGCCTCGGGCGGCACGTACGTGTACGGACGGGAGCGGCTCGGGGACTTCTGGGGATACCTCGCCGGATGGGCGTTCGTCGTCGGCAAGACGGCCTCTTGCGCGGCGATGGCGCTCACCGTGGGCACGTACGCGTGGCCGGGGCAGGCGCACGCCGTGGCGGTCGCCGCCGTGGTCGCGCTGACCGCGGTGAACTACGGCGGCATCCAGAAGTCCGCCTGGCTGACGCGGGTGATCGTGGCAGTGGTGCTGGCGGTCCTCGCTTCCGTGGTGGTCGTCTGTCTCTCCTCGGGGCAGGCCGATGCCGCGCGGCTGGACATCGGCGGCACGACGGGAGCCGGCGGGGTGCTCCAGGCGGCCGGTCTGCTGTTCTTCGCGTTCGCCGGGTACGCGCGGGTCGCGACCCTCGGCGAGGAGGTACGGAATCCGGCACGCACGATCCCCCGCGCGATCCCCCTGGCTCTCGGTATCACGCTGGTGGTGTACGCGTTCGTGGCCGTCGCCGTGCTGTCGGTGCTCGGCGCGTCGGGCCTCGGGCAGGCAGCGGCTCCGCTGGCCGACGCGGTGCGCGCGGCCGGGGTGCCGGGGCTCGTGCCGGTGGTACGGGTGGGAGCCGCGGTGGGTGCGCTGGGGTCGCTCCTCGCTCTGATCCTCGGGGTCTCCCGGACCACCCTGGCCATGGCCCGCGACCGGCACCTTCCCCGCTCCCTGGCCGTGGTGCATCCGCGCTTCCACGTCCCGCACCGCGCCGAGCTGGCCGTGGGCGCGGTCGTCGCCGTGGTGGCGGCGACGGCGGACGTACGGGGGGCCATCGGTTTCTCCTCCTTCGGTGTGCTGGCTTATTACGCGGTGGCCAACGCGTCGGCCTGGACGCTGAGTCGGACGCCGTCGTCACGGGTGCTGCCGGCGCTGGGACTGGTGGGATGCGTGACACTCGCGTTCGCCCTGCCCGTGACCGCGGTGGTCGTGGGCGCGGGTGTGCTCGTGGTAGGGGCGGCGGCGTACGGCGTCCGCCGGTGGGCCGGGGCTCGCTGAGCCGAACCGGGCCGAGCCGAACCGGCGAGCGCAGCCAAGCCGACGCGGGCAGTGCGGGAGGCCGCACCTGGCCGCTGCCGCAGCGGCACCATCGCCACCCGGTGCCCGATGCCCGGTTGAGCGGTGCGCTCCGGCCGTTGCCGGTGCGCCCTGGTCGTGTCGGGCGGGGAACGGTCCGAGCCGGGCGGGGCCCGGAAAGCCGTGCCCAGGTCGTTGCCGGGTGAGGGCCCGGTGGTGGCGGCGGTCTCAGGAAGCCCGCGCGGGTGCCGTGCGGCTGTGGAAGTCGGCCCATGGCCGGAGGTCCATGTCGTCGTTGCTCTCCTCGTACCAGCCGGTTCCGTCGAGCCAGGTCCGCAGCCAGTCGGTGAGGCTGGGCGCGTCCACGTACCAGGTGTGGCCGGCGTCGTCGGCGTTCGGTTCGTAGAGCAGGACGGTGGCCTCCGGCGCGCGGCAGTCCACGCACGCGAACATCCCGCACCCCCAGTGGGATATCGGCAGCACGCCCTCGGGCCAGGGCCGGTCCGGGTCCTTGCGGGCCTCCTCGCGACGGGCGACGTACTCGGCGACGGCGGCCGGCTCGCCCGCGGGCGGGCTGTCGAGCAGGGGCAGCAGACCGTACTCCGGGCCGAAGCCGCCGTCCGCTATACGGCAGTAGAGCGAGGCGAGCAGCGGTGGCAGGGCGAAGCCCAGAGCGTCCTCGGCACGGGCCGGTCCGGCCGCGTCGACGGGGTCGGGCAGCGAAGGCCAGCCCCACGGACGGGAGATGCGGGCCTGCGCGGCGACCCTGGTCAGCAACTGCTCGGTCTCGGTCATGGCTTCATGATGCAGGCCGCCTCTGACAATCGGGCGGGCCTGTGGACAACGTCGGACTTGTGGAAAACCGCGGGCCGCAGGGCGGTGGGTGAGGGACGGTCAGGCCGGGAGTTCGCGGGGCCGCGGACCGGTTCGGGATCGGCGCGGCGGCGCAGGGGACCGCTTCGGGATCGGCGCGGCGGCGCAGGGGCCTCCTCGCCGTCCGCGGCCCGGCAGGGATCGGCTTGAGTGCGCCCTCGTCGTCCGGTCCCATGAGGTGTGCCCGCACGGCGTGCTCCGGCGCGTCCTACCGCCTGCACCCCTCCCTCGCCTGTGCCCGTTCGCCCTGGTCAGCGCGTCGCGAACGGCTGATCCGTGGGGACGATCTCACGGCCCAGCGGAAGCAAGGACACCGGAATCAGCTTGAAGTTGGCAACGCCGAACGGAATGCCGATGATCGTGATGCAGAGGGCGATGCCCGTGACGACATGGGCGAGGGCCAGCCACCAGCCCGCGAGGATCAGCCACAGGACGTTGCCGATGCAGGAGGGAGCGCCGGCGTCGCGTCGTTCGACGGTCGTGTACCCGAAGGGCCACAGGGCGTAGACGCCGATTCGGAACGCTGCAACGCCGAACGGAATCCCAATAATCGTGATGCACAGGAGCACACCCGCGAACAGGTAGCCGAGGAACAGCCAGAAACCGCTCAGGACGAGCCAAATGACGTTCAGGATGGTCTTCACCGGGTACGACCTGCCAACTTTTCGAGCCGGGCGATACGGTCCGCCATGGGCGGATGGGTCGAGAACATCTTGGACAGTCCTTGGCCGGGGCGGAAGGGGTTCGCGATCATCATGTGGCTCGCCGTCTCGATCCTGGGCTCGGGCGGCAGGGGCAGTTGCTTGGTACCGGCGTCGAGTTTGCGCAGGGCGCTGGCGAGGGCGAGCGGGTCGCCGGTGAGCTGGGCACCGGAGGCGTCCGCCTCGTACTCCCTGGATCTGCTGATGGCCAACTGGATGAGGCTGGCGGCGAGCGGGCCCAGAATGATGATCAGCAGCATACCGAAGATGCCGGGGCCCTCGTCGTCGTCGGAGCGGCCGACGGGGATGAGCCAGGCGAAGTTGACCAGGAACATGATCACCGAGGCGAGGGCTCCGGCGACGGACGAGATGAGGATGTCCCGGTTGTAGACGTGGCTGAGTTCGTGGCCGATGACGCCGCGCAGTTCGCGTTCGTCCAGGATGCGCAGGATTCCTTCGGTGCAGCACACGGCGGCGTTGCGCGGGTTGCGGCCGGTCGCGAACGCGTTGGGTGCTTCCGTGGGCGAGATGTACAGGCGAGGCATGGGCTGGCGGGCCTGGGTGGACAGCTCACGGACCATCCGGTACAGGGCCGGGGCCTCGAACTCGCTCACCGGGCGGGCACGCATCGCGCGTAGAGCCAGCTTGTCGCTGTTCCAGTACGCGTACGCGTTCGTGCCCAGAGCGATCAGAACCGCGACGATCAGGCCCGTACGGCCGAAGAAGCTGCCGATGACGATGATGAGTGCGGACAGTCCCCCCAGGAGTACTGCGGTCCTGAGCCCGTTGTGCCGGCGGTGCACGGTACGCCCTCCAAATCGTGCAGCAGGGGAACCCTTTGCTTGCGTGCTTGCTGGTGCGCTTGCTGGATCTCCGAAGCCACTGGTGCCGTGGTGTCACGTCCAGTGGACCCTCCCGTACTGGTCAACGCCAGGCGGCGGCCGCTAGTTCCCTTACGCGGGCGCAGGCGGACGTCGGCCGTCCGGGTGACGACGGCCGGCCTCCGGGGGCGTGCGTCCGGCCCGGACGCTCCACGCGCGCGTGCGGGCTGTTCAGAACAGTCCGGTGCCGGCGAAGCGGAGCACCAGTTGGGGTGCTCCGGAGAGGGCGACGCCGAGGGCTCCGGTGAGCGCGAGGGCGGCCGTGAGGGGGGCGGGGATCTGGTGTCGTGCGGGCTCGCCCTCGGGCGCGCGGAACAGCAGGGCCGCCCACTGGAGGTAGTAGTAGAGCGCGATGACCACGTTCACGGCCATGACGACGGCCAGCCACCCGAGGCCCGCGTCGACGGCTGCGGAGAAGACGGTGACCTTCGCGAAGAGGCCGATGACGCCCGGGGGAAGTCCGGCGAGGCAGAGCAGGAAGAAGGCCAGGAGCAGGGCGGTCACGGGGTTCGAGGCGTACAGGCCGCGGTAGTCGCTGACCCGGTTGCCGGGTTTCGCGCGGCCCACCAGGGCGGCGACGGCGAAGGCACCGAGGTTGACCGCGGCGTACATGAGCGCGTAGGCGACCGTGGATCCGATCGATTTGCGGGCGTCCGCGGAGTATCCGGCGGCGGCGATCGGCACCAGGAGGTAGCCGGCCTGGCCGACCGAGGACCAGGCGAGCAGCCGTACCGCGCTGTACGCGCGCGTGGCCTGCTGCCGCAGGGCGCCGACGTTGCCGACGGTCATGGTGAGAGCGGCCAGTACGGCCAGCGCGGGGCCCCAGGCGTCGGCGTAGGACGGGAAGGCGACGACGGTGACCAGGATCAGGCCGGAGAATCCGACGGATTTGCCGACGACCGACAGAAAGGCGGCGACGGGCAGGGGGGCTCCCACGTAGGTGTCGGGCACCCAGAAGTGGAAGGGGACGGCAGCGGTCTTGAAGGCGAAGCCGACCAGGGTGAGGACGACGCCGGTCTGGGCGAGCGTGTGGAACTGTCCGTCGACGTGCTGGATGCGTTCGGCGATCCGGGTGAGGTAGAGGGTGCCCGTGGTGGCGTAGACGAAGCTGATGCCCAGCAGGGTGACCGCGGTGGCGGTGACCGAGGACAGGAAGAACTTCAGGGCTGCTTCGGAGGACCTTCGGTCGCCGTGCCGGATGCCGACGAGGGCGAAGGCCGGCAGCGAGGCGACCTCCAGGGCCACGACGAGGGTGGCGAGGTCGCGGGAGGCAGGCAGCAGTGCGGCACCGGCGGCGGCGGAGAGCAGCAGGAACCAGAACTCCCCTTCGGGGAGTCTGCGGCGTCCGTCCTTGAGCGCGGTGACCGACAGCAGGGCGGCGAGGAGGGCGCCGCCGAGGGCGAGGAACTGGATGACGAGGGTGAACCGGTCAGCCGTGTAGCTGCACAGGCGCAGGTCGGCGCTCTGGCAGAAGGTGCTGCGATCACCGTCGAGGAGCGGCAGCAGCAGGAGGGCCGAGGCGGCGAGTCCGGCCACCGCGACCCAGCCGAGCACGGCCTTCCTCGCGTCGGGCACGAACAGGTCGGCGACGAGGATCCCGAGGCCGACGACCGCCGCGGCGGTGGGCGGGGCGATCGCGAGCCAGTCGACGGACTGGACCAGCGACTCGGCCAGGGGCTGGGCCGGATGGCTCATCGGGTGCCTCCTGCGAGGAACTGCTGCACGGCCGGGTCGGTCAGGCCGATCAGGGCCCTGGGCCACAGTCCGGCCGCGACGGTGAGGACGACGAGCGGGGTCCAGGCCGCGAACTCGTACGGCCGGACGTCGGCGAGTTCCGGCGTCCGTTGCGGTGCGGGGCCCATGCAGACCCGGCGGACCACGATGAGCATGTACGCGGCAGTCAGCAGGGTGCCGAACGCGGCGACCGACATGAACGTGAGGAACGCCGGGCGGCTGAGGCCGGCGGCGGGCCGGAACGCACCGAACAGGGCCAGCATCTCGCCCCAGAACCCGGCCAGGCCGGGGAGCCCGAGGGAGGCGACCGCGGCGAAGGCCAGCAGGCCGCCGAGCCGCGGCGCCCTGCCGTACAGCGCGGCGCCCGTCAGCGATCGGTCCGGCGCGACGGCGTCGCCCGGCGAGGGGCGCCGGTCGGGTGACGATCGGGAGAGGGTGTCGAGGTCGGTGCTGCCCGTGCGGTCCTTGAGCGCGCCGACCAGGAAGAACAGGAGGCCGGTGATCAGGCCGTGGGCGATGTTGGCGAACAGTGCGCCGTTGACGCCGGTCGGGGTCATCGTGGCGATGCCGAGCAGGACGAAGCCCATGTGGCCGACGGAGGAGTAGGCGATGAGTCGTTTGAGGTCGCCCTTCGCACCCTGCTTGGCGAGGGCCAGGCAGGCCAGGGATCCGTAGATGATTCCGACCACGGCGAAGGCGGCGAGGTAGGGCGCGAAGGTACGGAAGCCCTCGGGCGCGACCGGCAGCAGAATGCGGACGAACCCGTACGTACCCATCTTCAGCAGGACGCTGGCCAGCAGGACCGAACCGACGGTGGGCGCGGCGGTGTGGGCGTCCGGCAGCCAGCTGTGCAGCGGCCACATCGGGGTCTTGACCGCGAGCCCGACACCGATCGCCAAAACGGCGATGACCTGCACGGATGTGGTCAGTGACCGGCCGTTGTCAGTGGCGAGTGCCATCATGTCGAACGTGCCCGCCTTGATGCCGATCAGGAGCAGGCCGAGCAGCATGACCACGGATCCGAGCAGGGTGAACAGGATGAATTTCCACGCGGCCCGGGTCCGCCCCTCGCCGCCCCAGCGGGCGATGAGGAAGTACATCGGGACGAGGACCATCTCGAAGGCGAGGAAGAACAGCAGCAGGTCGAGGACGGCGAAGGTCGCGAGGGTGCCGGACTCCAGCAGGAGCAGCAGGGCGACGAAGGCTTTCGGGGACGGGCCCGAAGGCATCTTGAAGTAGGAGTAGAGCGCGCAGAGGAAGGTCAGCAGTGCGCTCAACACCAGAAGGGGGAGGGAGATGCCGTCGGTGCCGAGGTGGATCCGCACGTCGAGTGCGGGGATCCAGCTGATGTCGGTCGTGGCCTGCATCCTCGACGGATGGTCGTGGTCGAAGCCGAGCGCCAAGGCGATGGTGGCGGCGAGGATCACGCCGGTCACGGTCACGCCGTGGCGCAGCACTGCCTGGCCGGGCGACTTCCCCTTCAGCCCGGGCGGTGCGGGCAGCAGAGCGGTGACGGCGCCGAGGAGCGGGCCGACGACGACGAACGCCAGAAGGAACTGCATCACGGACTCGTTGATACCGATCACGCCTGCTCACGCTCCCGTGGCGACGAGGAGGACGGCGACCGCCAGGACGACGGTGCCGGCGAGCAGCGCGCTCACATAGGTCTGTACGTTGCCGGTCTGGGCACGTCGTACGGCGGTCCCGAGCAGGCGGGGCAGTGTGGCCGCGCCGCGTACGTAGGTGTCGACGACCTCGCGGTCGAGGAACCGGACGAGACTCGCTCCGGCCTGGACCGGGCGGACGAACAGCACCGTGTACAGGGCGTCCACGTGGAAGCCGGCGGCGGCGTGCCGTTGCAGCAGGCCGAGCAGCAGCCGTGCGGGGTCGGCCGGGTCGGGGACCTGGGCGGGCTGGATCGCAAGAGGCGCCGCGTAAGCGCTCGTTGCGGGGTGCTGGTCGGGTGACGGGCGGGCCATGGCCTCTTCCTCGACGAGTCCGGCGTCGGCCTCGGGGTGGGCGGCGACCGCTCCCATCGGGATACGGGCGGCCAGGGCGCTGGTGCGCTGCCAGGCACCGTAGGTGACGAGGCCGCCGACCAGGGCGAGGCCGGTGGAGAGCACCGACGTGGTGAGGGTCGGGGCCAGGCTGCCGCCGTCGAACCAGTCGGGCAGCAGGCGGAACGCCAACCCGCCGAAGGCGAGCGACGGGAGGGCGAGCACCCACAGGACGACGGTCATGGTGAGCGGCTGCTTGCCGTGGTCCGGGGCCTCGGCTCCCCGGCCGCGGAAGGCGAGCAGCCACAGGCGGGTCGCGTACGCGGCGGTGAGGAGGGCGGTCAGCAGGCCGGCGACGAGGACGATCCAGCCCGCCGGGCCGGGGGCGTGCCCGGTGTGACCGGTGGCGACGTGCTCGGCGGCGCCGAGGACGGACTCCTTGGAGAAGAAGCCGCTGAAGGGCGGGATCGCGGCGAGCGCGAGGAGCGCCACGGTCATCGTCCAGTACGCGTCGGGAACGCGGTCGCGCAGTCGGCTCATACGGGACATGGCGGCCAGCGAGTTGGTGCCGGCGGCGTGGATGATCACGCCGGCGGCGAGGAACAGCAGCGCCTTGAAGGCGCCGTGGGACAGGAGGTGGAAGACGGCGGCACCGCGGTCGCCGACGGCGAGCGCACCGGTCAGGTAGCCGAGCTGGCCGATCGTGGAGTAGGCGAGGACGCGTTTGATGTCGTCCTGGGCGAGCGCGGCGAGCGCCGAGCCGGCCATGGTGACGGCGGCCATGACGGCGAGGACGACCATGGCGGCCGAGGACGCCTGGAAGACGGGGAGGAGACGGGCGACGAAGTAGACACCGGCGGCGACCATCGTCGCGGCGTGGATCAGCGCGGAGACGGGCGTGGGGCCCGCCATCGCGTCGGGAAGCCAGGTGTGCAGCGGGAACTGCGCCGACTTGCCCGCCACGCCGGCGAGGAGCAGGAGGGCGATCAGGGTCGGGTGGTCGAGTCCGCCGCTCGCGACGGTGTCGAGGACGCGCGTGATGCGGAAGGACCCGGCGTCGGTGGCGAGGGCGAACAGGCCGATGAGGAACGGCACGTCGCCGAGCTTGGTGACGAGGAATGCCTTGAGGGAGGCGGCGCGGGCCTCGGGGGTCTCCCAGTAGTGGCCCACGAGGAAGTAGGAGCAGATGCCCATGACTTCCCAGCCGACCAGCAGCACGATCAGGTCGCCGGAGTAGACGACCAGGAACATCGCGGAGGTGAAGAGGGAGACGAGGGCGGCGTACGAGGGGTAGCGCGGGTCGTTGCGCAGGTAGCCGGTCGAGTAGATCTGCACGCAGGTGGCGACCACACCGACCAGGAGGGCGACGAGCGCGGCGAAGCCGTCGATGTGCAGGGCGAGTTCGATCGGGACCGAACCGGTGGGCGTCAGCTCGGTGGCGGAGTCGATCGCGTGGCCGCCGCCCTGGCGCACGGCGATCAGCACGGCCAGGACGAGGGAGGCGAGAGTCGGCAGGACGGCGAGCGGGCGGACGAAACCCGGGGCGGCGCGGCCGAGCAGCAGGCCGGCCACGGCCCCCAGGAAGGGCAGGAGGGGGACGAGGACGGCGAGGGTGGTCGTGGTCACGCGGTGGCCTCAGTCTTCTCCGCGGCGGAGGTGCCGCGGTCGGGGCCGTCGCTCTCGGGGCCCTCTGCGGTGTCTCGGAGCCGGTCGATGTCGGAGGTGCCGCGGTTGCGGTAGACGGCGAGGACGATCGCCAGGCCGATGCCGATCTCGGCGGCGGCGATGGCGATGGTGAACAGGGTCAGGGCCTGGCCGGAGTGCAGGGTCTCCTTGGCGGCCTTGCTGAGCCAGACGTCGAAGGCGACCAGGTTGAGGTTGACGGCGTTGAGCATCAGCTCGACGGACATCAGGACCAGGATGGCATTGCGGCGGGCGAGGACGCCGTACAGGCCGGTGCAGAACAGGAGGGCGGAGAACACGGCGGGATAGACGAGGTGCATCAGCGGGCTCCTTCGGCGTCCTCGGCAGCGGGCCGTGCGTCGGCTTCCTCGGCGGCCGGCCGGCCGTCGCGCTCCCCTGCGGCCGGCCGGCCTTCGCGGGTGCCAGCGGCGGACCGGCTGTTGCGCTCCCCGGCGGAGGACTGGCCGTCGCGGGTGCCGGCGGCCTTCGGGCCGGTGAGACCGTCCGGACCGGCGGGACCCTTCGGGCCGATGAGAGCGTCGGGACCGACGGGACCGTGCGGACCGGGGAGACCGTCCGGGCCGACGGGACCGGGTGCGGCGGTGAGACCGTCCGGGCCGGCGGGACCGATCTGGTCGGTCGTGGCCGCGTCCGCCTTCGCTTTGCGGGACAGGACGATCGCGCCGACCAGAGCGGCGAGGAGGAGGACGGACAGGGCCTCGAAGGGGAGGACCCAGTGCCGGAAGAGGCTCTCGCCGGTGACCTTCGCCGATCCGGCGGCGGCACCGTCCAGGTCGATCCAGGTGCTGCGGAAGGCGTCGACGACCACCCACACGAGGGCGGCCGCGGCGGCCACGGCCACGGCGAGGGCGGCCCAGCGGTTGCCGGAGTCGGCGTCCGGGGAACGGCCGATGGGGGCCTTGGTGAGCATCAGACCGAAGAGAAGGAGGACGACGACGGAACCGACATAGATGAGGACCTGCACCCAGGCGATGAACTCGGCGGTCAGCAGGAGGTACTCGACGGCGAGGCCGCCGAGGGCGACCACGAGCCACAGGGCGGCGTGCACCAGTTGCCGGGTGGTGACGGTGACGAGTGCGGCGCCGAAGGTGGCCAGGCCGACGAGGACGAAGGCGATTTCGACGCCGGTCGGGGAGAGGAAGGCGTGCGTCGGGGTGGGGCTCATGCGTCTCCCTCCCCGGGCCCGGACTCCCTGGGCCCGGACTCCCTGGGCCCGGACTCCCTGGGCTCGCTCCGGGCGGCGGCCAGCTTCTCGGCGGTCTTGCGGGCGGCGGCGATCTCCTTGGGTTCCTCCGCGGCAGCGTCCAGGGCGGGCGGCGGCGGGACGGTCCACATCCACTCGCGGAGCTTGTCGCGTTCGTGGGTGAGTTCGCGGATGTCGGTCTCGGCGTACTCGAACTCAGGCGACCAGAACAGCGCGTCGAAGGGACAGACCTCGATGCAGATACCGCAGTACATGCAGAGGGAGAAGTCGATGGCGAAGCGGTCGAGGACGTTGCGGCTGCGCTCGCGGCCGCCGGTGGTGGCGGCGGGGATCGTCTCCTTGTGGGAGTCGATGTAGATGCACCAGTCGGGGCACTCACGGGCGCACAGCATGCAGACCGTGCAGTTCTCCTCGAACAGTCCGATGACGCCCCGGGTGCGGGGCGGCAGGTCGGGCTGGACGTCCGGGTACTGCTCGGTGACGGTCTTCTTCGTCATCGTGCGCAGGGTGACGGCCAGGCCCTTGGCGAGGCCGCTGCCAGGGATGGGGGCCATGGCTACTGGATCACCACCTTGACGATGCCGGTAAGGGCGATCTGGGCGAGGGAAAGGGGGACGAGGAGGGTCCAGGAGAGCTTCTGGAGCTGGTCCTCGCGCAGCCGCGGGTAGGTGACGCGGAGCCAGATGACCACGAAGGCGAGGATCGCCGTCTTCAGCAGGGTCCAGACCCAGCCGAGGCCGTCGGCGCCCCACGGGCCGTGCCAGCCACCGAGGAAGAGGACGGTGGTCAGGCCGCACAGGACGATGATCCCGGCGTACTCGGCGAGCAGGAACAGGGCGAAGCGCAGGCCGGTGTACTCGGTGTACGCGCCGAAGATGATCTCCGAGTCGGCCACGGGCATGTCGAAGGGCGGTCGCTGCAGTTCCGCGAGGCCGGCGACGAAGAAGACGATCGCGCCGACGATCTGCCAGGGCAGCCACCACCACTCGAAGGCGTCGAGGATGCCGGGGAGGGAGAGGGTACCGGCCGCCATCGCCACGGAGGCGGCGGCGAGCAGCATCGGGAGTTCGTAGGCGAGGAGCTGGGCGGCGGTGCGCAGGCCGCCGAGGAGGGAGAATTTGTTGGCGCTGGCCCAGCCCGCCATGAGCGAGCCGAGGACGCCGACGCCCATCACCGCGAGGACGAAGAAGACGCCTGCGTCGAGGACTTGGCCGACCGCGCCCTTGCCGGGGCCGATCGGGATGGCGAGCAGGACGAGCAGATATGGGAGGAGGGCGACGGCCGGGGCGAGTTGGAAGATGCGGCGGTCGGCGCCGTTCGGGACGACGTCCTCTTTCTGCGCGAACTTCACGCCGTCCGCGATGAGTTGGGCCCAGCCGTGGAAGCCGCCGGCGTACATCGGACCGAGGCGGCCCTGCATGTGCGCCATCACCTTGTGCTCGGTCTGCCCGACGATCAGCGGGAAGGCGAGGAAGACGACGAACACGACGAGGAGTCGCAGGGCGACGTCCAACGCGCCGTTCACTGCGGGCCTCCTGCAGGGGTGTCGGGGGTGTTGCCCGGGGCGGGGGCCCCGGACGCCGGGTTTTGGGAGGGGGGTTCCTCGGGAGGGGGTTCCTCGGAAGGCTGTGGCTCCGTCGGGCTGGGCTTGGCTGTCGAGGACGTCTGTGTGGGCTCGGGCGTCCCGCCCGTCGGGGATTCCGGCGCGGTTTCGGCGTCGGTGGGCTCGGTGCGTTGAGTTTGCTGCCGTTCCGGTTCGTCGAAGGCCGGGCGGGCGTGGTGCCAGGGCGCGTCGGAGCGGCGAGGTGCCGTGGGCCGGGGGGACGGATGGTCGTCGGCCGTGTCGGGTGCCGTGGGGCCAGCCACCGGGTCCGGCTTCGGTTCCGAAGCCGGTTCTGGTTCTGGTTCCGGCTTCGGAACCGAATTCGGTTCTGGTTCAGGTTCCGGCTTCGGTCCCGGTTTCGGTTGTGGCTCCGGCTCCGGCTCCGGCTCTGCCTCGGCATGGGTGGCGGCGCGCTGCGAGGCGGAGCCTTCGGATGCGCTGCGCGACCGGCGGGGGCCCGTGGCAGTCGTCGGCTTCGCTGCTGCGGAACCGGTCGGTTCAGCTGCCTCTGGTGCGGCCTGTGCTTCCGATGCTGCCGGTGCTGCCGGTGCCTCACCGACGGAACCGGTCTGGCTCACAGACCCCTGCGCCGCCGTACGCATCCGACGCGGCCCCCTCGGCCCGCCAGACCCACCAACACCAGACCCACCAGACCCACCTTCCGCCGGAGGTGTCGCCGCTTCCGTCGAAGGCGTCGCCGCTTCCGTCGGCGGTGTCGTCTGGCTCGCCGACCCCTCCGCCGCCGTGCGTGTGCGGCGGGGTGGCCGTGAGGGGGTGCTGCCGGGACCGGTCGGGGCGGCGGAGGGTTCTGCCGTGGTACGGGAGCGGCGGGCCGGACGGGCCGGGGCCGGTGGGAGTTGGCCCTTCAGGGGACCCCAGTCGTTGGGGTCGGGGACGCCCGGCGGGAGCATCTGGCGGCGTTTGGGGCCGCCGTGGTCGGATTCGCCCGGTTCCTTCGCGCCCGGCCAGGCCTTGGCGACGCGGGCGGCCAGGACGAAGTCCTTGCGGAGCGGATGGCCCTCGAAGGTCTCCGGGAGCAGCAGGTGGTCCAGGGCGGGGTGGCCTTCGAAGCGGACGCCGAACATTTCGTGCGTCTCGCGCTCGTGCCAGGCCGCACCTGCGTAGACCTCGACGGCAGAAGGCAGCGCCGGCGCCTCGTGGGGCACGGTCGTGCGCAGCAGCAGGCGTCGCACGGGGGCCAGGGCGACCACATGGGCAGACACCCGAAAGCCGCTGCCCGGTTCGTCGACCGCGCTCAGCCAGTCGAAATAGGTGCAGGTCAGGGTCGTACGCGCGGTGTGCAGAGCGGGGATCCAGGACTGCGGGGGCACGTCGACGGTGAGCACCTCGTACGACAGCTCCGCCGTGGCCTCGGGGCCGAAGAGTTCCTCGACGGGGGCGGGGAGCCAGCCGACCGTGGTCATCACGCATCCCCCTCCGCGGTCGGCGGACGCACCGGCTCCGCGGTCGGCGGACGTACCGGCTCCGCCGCTGGCAGGCTCGTCGGCTCCGTCGTCGACGGACGTACCCGCTCCGCCGCCGGCAGGCTCCCCGGCCCCGCAGTCGGCGGGCGTACCAGGCCGCTCTGGAGGGCGGCGGCGGACGGCCGGGACGTGCCGTACCGCTCCCCCAGGGATTCCTGGGCGATCTTCTCCTGGAGCTTGAGGATCCCCTGAAGCAGGGCTTCGGGGCGCGGCGGGCAGCCGGGGACGTAGACGTCCACCGGGATGATCTGGTCGACGCCCTTGGTGACGGAGTACGAGTCCCAGTAGGGACCGCCGCAGTTGGAGCAGGCGCCGAAGGAGATGACGTACTTCGGCTCGGGCATCTGCTCGAACAGCCGCTTCACGGCGGGCGCCATCTTGTCCGTGACCGTGCCGGAGACGACCATCAGGTCGGCCTGGCGGGGGCCCGGCGCGAAGGGGATGACACCGAGCCGGATGAAGTCGTGGCGGGCCATCGACGCAGCGATGAACTCGATCGCGCAGCAGGCGAGGCCGAAGTTGAAGACCCAGAGCGAGTAGCGGCGGCCCCAGTTCAGGACGATCTTCATCGGCTCGGGGGCCAGGCGTGCCAGTGCGCCGAGCCGCCCCCTGCCCTCGGCAGCGGGGAATTCCGGCCCGGAAAGCGGCACGGGCCCGGGGAGCGGCACGGGCTCGGGGGTGGTGGGGGTCACGTCCATGTCAGGACGCCCTTCTTGTATGCATAGAGCAGGCCCACGGCGAGGAAGCCGAGGAAGATGAACATCTCCACGAGCGTGGTCCCGCCGTAGCCGTCGGCGGCGAAGACGGTCGCCCAGGGGAACAGGAAGATCGAGTCGACGGCGAAGATCACGTACAGGAAGGCGTACACGTAGTAGCGGACCTGGGTGTGGGCCCAGCCCTCGCCCACGGGATCGACGCCGCATTCGTACGTGAGC
Organism: Streptomyces sp. NPDC006012; assembly: GCF_042871185.1. Lineage (NCBI taxonomy): Bacteria > Bacillati > Actinomycetota > Actinomycetes > Kitasatosporales > Streptomycetaceae > Streptomyces > Streptomyces sp. NPDC006012. Next base: position 163,250 of record NZ_JBIAIE010000003.1, on the reverse strand, counting down.
AGTTTCTCAGGGGTGGGGACGACCGGGCGCAGCAGCCGGCCGGCGCCGAAGGCGACCCCGACGAAGAGCACGCCCAGCAGTGCGAGCAGTCCCACGACGGAATAGGACCGGAAGTAGTCCGCCGCGACGACCACGGTCGAGTCCCCCAGCATCTCCCGCAACGTCCGTCCCTCGCTCCCTGACCTGTGAACTGAGTGTCTTGGTGATACCTGTGATGCCTGTGATGGCCTGCGATGCGACACGTTTCGACGGTCTGTACGCACCGGAGTCTAGGCCCTGTTAAAGAAGCGGTAAGTAATCTGTCTCGGACTCCGTCCGTCCCGTCCCACGGGATGAGCGGAAGGTGGGGTTTTCCCCCGGCTCCCGCGGCGGCGGCCCTCATGGCGTCGGAGCGCGGCGCACGGCACGCTAGCCGGTATGACCGCTCGCCTCTCCTCCACCGAGACGGACCCGGCCGACGGTGACGACCGTCCGCCGCCGGCCCGCTTCGCCTACACCGCGCAGACCTGGAAAGAGATCGCGCATCTCCTGGTGAACCTGCCGGTGGCGCTGCTCGGCTTCACCTACGCGACCGTGGCGCTCGTCGCCAGTGCCGGGCTGACCATCACCGTGATCGGTTTGCCGCTGCTCGCCGCCACCCTGCTCGGTGCGCGACTGCTGGGCAGGCTGGAGCGGCGCCGCGCACGGGCGCTGCTCGGGGTGCGGGTCGACGAGCCGAGCCGGTTGCCGCGCGGCCTCGGCGGCGGACTGCTGCCACGGATGTGGGCGGCGATGAAGGACCCGGTGGGCTGGCGCAACCTGCTCTACGACGTGATCCGGCTGCCCTGGGGCATCGTGACCTTCACCGTCACGGTGACGTCGCTGTTCGTGCTCTGGCCGGTGCTGCCGTTCATCGCGCGGGGCCTGACGAACGTGGACCGGGCGATGGTGCGCGGCCTGCTGTCGCCCTCCGACGAGTTGGAGCGCCGCATCGCCGAACTGGAGTCCGACCGCGGGGTCGTGGTGGACACCGCGGCGGCGGACCTGCGGCGGATCGAACGGGACCTGCACGACGGGGCCCAGGCCCGGCTGGTCAATCTCGCGATGGGGCTCGGCCTGGCGAAGGAGAAACTGCTGGAGGACCCCGATACCGCGGCGGCGATGGTCGAGGAGGCGCACGGCGAGGTGAAACTCGCGCTGCAGGAGTTGCGCGACCTCGCCCGCGGCATCCATCCCGCGGTCCTCACCGACCGCGGTCTGGACGCCGCGCTGTCCTCGGTGGCCTCCCGCTGCACGGTGCCGGTGAAGGTGACCGCCGATCTGGAGTCCCGGCCGGCCGCCGCGATCGAGGGCATCGCCTACTTCACGGTGTCGGAACTGCTGCAGAACATCAGCAAGCACAGTGCTGCGCGGACCGCGTCCGTCGAGGTCTGGCGGTCCGCGGACCGGCTGCTCATCCAGGTGTGGGACGACGGCCGCGGCGGAGCGCGGCTGGACGGCGGCAGCGGGATGCGCGGGCTGGCGGACCGGCTCGGCGCGGTGGACGGGCTGTTCGTCGTCGACTCCCCGGTCGGCGGCCCGACCACGGTCACCGCCGAACTCCCCTGGCGGGACCGGGCGGAGACCGCCTGACCAGGCGCCACGCCCCCGTCTGTGCCGGGGCAGGGGTCCGGCACCACGCCCCCATGTGCCCGAGCAAGGGTCCGGGACCACGCCCTCATGACCCGGCGCAGCAACCCACTCTGCCCCACTCTGCCCCACTCTGCCCCGCCCTTCCCCGCCCCCGTCGGAGTCCCCGACCGGGGCAGAAATCCTCCGGCGGGCCTGCGAATCCCCCACCAGGGCTGCGAATCCCCGACCGGGGTGGGTGAACGAGGTGGGGAAAACCCCCCGTCCCAGACGCCGACGACCTCCATGGTCCGCGGACCCGCGGCGGAGGAGGGTGGTGATACGGCAGAAGGCCGCTGACGAGGAGAACAGGACGACACCGATGGCCACGCAGTACGGACAGGAGTACGGGCAGGGGTACGGGCACCGGTACGACTACGACGGTGAGCGCCGGCACCGGCTGCCGGCCGCCTTGCGCGCACCGTTCGAGGCACGCAGCTGGCGCGAGTTCGCATATGTGCTGCTGAGCCTGCCGATCAGCAGCCTGATGTTCGTGTTCACGTTGACCATGCTGTCGCTCGGGGCGGGTCTGCTGGTGACCTTCCTCGGCGTTCCGGTCCTGGCGGCGGCACTGGCGGGATGCCGCGGCCTGGGCGTACTGGAGCGGGCGCGGGCGCGTGGCCTGCTCGGTCTTGAGGTGAGCGAGCCGGAACCGCTGCGGATCCGCAAGCCGGGCGTCATGGCCTGGGTCGGCACGGTACTGAAAAGCGGCGCGTCGTGGCGGCACGTGCTGTACGCGCTGCTGCACTTCCCGTGGGCGGTGTTCTCCTTCGTCGTCGCGGTGACCTCCTGGTCCATCGGCTGGTCGCTGCTGACGTACCCGCTGTGGTTCTGGGTCTTCCCGATGTACCTCGGCCAGGGCGGTATCCAGCTGTACGGCGACGACCACCACCGGATCTTCCTCGACAACCCCTTCGAGATCACCGTCACGGCGCTGGTCGGGCTGCTGTTCACGCTGGCCACGCCGTGGATCGTGCGGGCGCTGACGATGGTGGACCGGCTGCTGGTCCACGGGCTGCTCGGGCCGTCGCGGCTGTCGGCGCGGGTGGTGGAGCTGGAGTCGGACCGCGGCGTGGTCGTCGACACGGCGGCGGCGGACCTGCGGCGGATCGAGCGGGACCTGCACGACGGGGCGCAGGCCCGGCTGGTGTCGCTCGCCATGGATCTGGGGCTGGCGAAGGAGAAGCTGGCCGAGGATCCGCGCTCGGCGGCGCGGATGGTGGCGGACGCGCACGGTGAGGTGAAGACGGCGCTCCAGGAGCTGCGCGACCTCGCCCGCGGCATCCATCCGGCCGTCCTGACCGACCGCGGCCTGGACGCCGCCCTCTCCGCGGTGGCCTCCCGCTGCACGGTGCCGGTGCGGGTCGAGGTCGACCTGGCGCACCGCCCCGCCCCCGCGATCGAGGGCATCGCCTACTTCACGGTCTCGGAGCTGCTGCAGAACATCAGCAAGCACTCGCGGGCGACCTCGGCGTCGGTGGACGTGTGGCGGACGGACGACCGGCTGATGCTGCAGGTGATGGACGACGGGGCGGGCGGCGCCGGAGTCGACGGGGGTTCGGGTCTGGCCGGGCTGGCGGAGCGGCTGGACGCGGTGGACGGGATCCTGGTGGTGGACTCGCCGCCCGGCGGACCGACCCGGGTGACGGCCGAACTGCCGTGGCGAGGCTGACCCGGGCGACGGCCGAACTGCCCTGGCGAGGCTGACCCAGCAGGCCCTTCCGGCCCCGCACCGCCTCCGCCCCCGGATCCCGCTCCACCCCTGAAGTCCTCCAGTCCACCCCCTGCCCACCTCCGGGACCGCCCCCAGTCGCCCCCTACATCCGCGACCCGCGCCGCCCCGGCGGCCGGCCCGCGTGTTGAATGAGGAACCGCAGGCAACCCGATCCGCCCGGCCGCGGTCTCCCCTCCCGGGGCCTGCCCACGGAGCCGCGGAGACTCGTCCCGTGGTCCGGAAGCGGTGCGCCGGGAATGCTGGGATGCTGGATTTCCGCATGGACGGGCACCGTCGGAAGTGCAAGCTGTTCAGGCTGTGGGGGGCCGGAAGATCGTGGAGGACAGGGTGCGGGTGGTCATAGCCGAGGATTCAGTGCTGCTCAGGGAGGGCCTGACCCGGTTGCTGACCGACCGCGGGCACGACGTGGTGGGCGGCGTCGGGGACGCGGAGGCGCTGCTCAAGACCATCGCCGACCTGAACGCGCAGGGCGCGCTGCCGGACGTGGTCGTCGCGGACGTACGGATGCCGCCGACCCACACGGACGAGGGGGTGCGGGCCGCCGTACGGCTGCGCAAGGCACATCCGGACCTCGGGGTGCTGGTGCTGTCGCAGTACGTGGAGGAGCGCTACGCCACCGAACTGCTGGCCGGATCCAGCCGCGGCGTCGGATACCTGCTCAAGGACCGGGTCGCCGAGGTCCGGGAGTTCGTGGACGCGGTGGTGCGGGTGGCCCGGGGCGGTACGGCCCTGGACCCGGAGGTCGTCGCCCAGCTGCTCGGACGCAGCCGCAAGCAGGACGTGCTCGCGGGGCTGACCCCGCGGGAGCGTGAGGTCCTCGGGCTGATGGCGGAGGGGCGGACCAACTCGGCGATCGCCAGGCAGCTGGTGGTCAGCGACGGGGCCGTGGAGAAGCACGTCAGCAACATCTTCCTGAAGCTCGGCCTGTCGCAGAGCGAGGGGGACCACCGGCGCGTTCTGGCCGTGCTGACCTATCTGAACTCGTGACGGCCGGACCGTTTGACCGCGGCGGGCGGCGTGGCGATGGTCACGTCGGCCCGGCAGGCGGGATGGCGGTACCCGAGAACGGGAAATGGGAATCAAGGAACGAGCGGGGAGCGACTTCAGCGGAAGCCCGGGGGGCGAAATGGTGAGAAGTCAGAGTGGCGGGCCGTTCTGGAATGCGGGCCATCATGCGAATGGCCGCGGGAAGGCGAACCTAAGCGACGTAGGGTTGATCCTGGGAAGGTCCGGGGGACGTCCATGCCCGGACAGCCGCCTCGAAGGAGGTCCACTTCAGTGACCAGCCAGGTCAGCAGCCCAGCGGAGCAGGCCGACGGAACCGTCGTAGGAGAGCAGCGCAGACCGGGCGGTACCAAGGACGTCCGGCGTCTCGACCGGGTGGTCATCCGGTTCGCGGGGGACTCGGGTGACGGTATGCAGCTCACAGGAGACCGTTTCACGTCGGAGACGGCGTCGTTCGGCAACGACCTGTCGACGCTGCCGAACTTCCCGGCGGAGATCCGCGCCCCCGCAGGCACCCTGCCCGGTGTCTCGTCCTTCCAGCTCCACTTCGCCGACCACGACATCCTCACGCCGGGTGACGCGCCGAACGTCCTGGTGGCGATGAATCCGGCGGCCCTGAAGGCGAACATCGCCGACCTGCCGCGCGGCGCGGAGATCATCGTCAACACGGACGAGTTCACCAAACGGGCGATGCAGAAGGTCGGCTACGCGACCAGCCCGCTGGAGGACGGCTCGCTGGACGGCTACGGGCTGCATCCGGTGCCGCTGACCACGCTGACGGTGGAGGCGCTCAAGGAGTTCGACCTCAGCCGCAAGGAGGCCGAGCGCAGCAAGAACATGTTCGCGCTGGGCCTGCTGTCGTGGATGTACCACCGGCCGACCGAGGGCACGGAGAGATTCCTGCGGACCAAGTTCGCGACGAAGCCGGAGATCGCCGAGGCGAACCTGACCGCCTTCCGCGCGGGCTGGAACTTCGGCGAGACCACCGAGGACTTCGCGGTCTCCTACGAGGTCGCCCCGGCGGCGAAGGCCTTCCCGGTCGGCACCTACCGCAACATCTCCGGGAACCTGGCCCTGGCCTACGGCCTGATCAGCGCCTCCCGCCAGGCGGAGCTGCCGCTGTTCCTCGGCTCGTACCCGATCACGCCGGCCTCGGACATCCTGCACGAGCTGTCCAAGCACAAGAACTTCGGCGTGCGGACCTTCCAGGCCGAGGACGAGATCGCCGGCATCGGCGCCGCGCTGGGCGCGGCCTTCGGCGGTTCGCTGGCGGTGACCACGACGTCCGGTCCCGGGGTGGCGCTGAAGTCGGAGACGATCGGTCTCGCGGTGTCGCTGGAGCTGCCGCTGCTGGTGATCGACATCCAGCGCGGCGGGCCCTCGACGGGTCTGCCGACCAAGACCGAGCAGGCCGACCTGCTGCAGGCGATGTTCGGCCGCAACGGCGAGGCCCCGGTGCCGATCATCGCGCCGTACACGCCGGCGGACTGCTTCGACGCGGCCCTGGAGGCGGCCCGGATCGCGCTGACGTACCGGACGCCGGTGCTGCTGCTGTCCGACGGCTATCTGGCCAACGGCTCCGAACCGTGGCGGATCCCCGCCGTGGAGGAGCTGCCGGACCTGCGGGTGCAGTTCGCGCAGGGCCCCAACCACACCCTGGACGACGGCACCGAGGTCTTCTGGCCCTACAAGCGCGACCCCGAGACCCTGGCCCGTCCGTGGGCCGTCCCGGGCACGCCGGGCCTGGAGCACCGCATCGGCGGCATCGAGAAGCAGGACGGGACGGGGAACATCTCCTACGACCCGGCCAACCACGACTTCATGGTCCGCACCCGGCAGGCGAAGATCGACGGCATCGAGGTGCCCGACATCGAGGTCGACGATCCGGACGGAGCCCGCCTCCTCGTCCTCGGCTGGGGTTCCACCTACGGCCCCATCACCGCGGCGGTACGCCGGTTGCGGCTGAAGGGGCTGCCGGTCGCACAGGCCCATCTGCGCCATCTCAACCCGTTCCCGGGGAATCTCGGGGAGGTGCTGCGGCGGTACGACAAGGTGGTGGTCCCGGAGATGAACCTGGGGCAGCTCGCCCTGCTGATCCGGGCGAAGTACCTGGTCGACGCCCACTCCTACAACCAGGTCAGCGGAATGCCGTTCAAGGCGGAACAGCTCGCCACGGCGCTGAAGGAGGCCATCGATGGCTGAGACGTCCACTAGCCGCACGGGCACGATCGAGGCGCTCTCGCTCGTACCGAAGGCCGGGGCCCGGCAGTCGATGAAGGACTTCAAGTCGGACCAGGAAGTGCGCTGGTGCCCGGGGTGCGGCGACTACGCGATCCTGGCGGCCGTGCAGGGCTTCATGCCGGAACTGGGGCTGGCCCGGGAGAACGTCGTGTTCGTGTCGGGCATCGGGTGCTCCTCCCGGTTCCCGTACTACCTGAACACCTACGGCATGCACTCCATCCACGGCCGGGCCCCCGCCATCGCGACCGGTCTGGCCGCCTCCCGCCGTGACCTGTCGGTCTGGGTCGTCACGGGAGACGGCGACGCGCTGTCCATCGGCGGCAACCACCTCATCCACGCCCTGCGCCGCAACGTCAACCTGAAGATCCTCCTCTTCAACAACCGGATCTACGGTCTGACCAAGGGCCAGTACTCACCGACGTCCGAGGTCGGCAAGATCACCAAGTCGACGCCGATGGGCTCGCTGGACGCGCCGTTCAACCCGGTGTCGCTGGCGCTCGGCGCGGAGGCGTCCTTCGTGGCGCGCACCATCGACTCCGACCGCAAGCACCTCACCGGGGTCCTGCGCGAGGCGGCCGCCCATCCGGGCACCGCGCTGGTGGAGATCTACCAGAACTGCAACATCTTCAACGACGGCGCCTTCGACGCCCTCAAGGACCAGAAAAGCGCCGAGGAGGCGGTGATCCGCCTCGAACACGGGCAGCCCATCCGGTTCGGGCCCGACGGCGGCCGGGGCGTGGTGCGCGATCCGCTCACCGGCGACCTGGAGATCGTCAGGGTGACGCCCGAGAACGAGGACCGTGTCCTGGTCCACGACGCCCACGCGGCATCACCGGCCACGGCCTTCGCCCTCTCCCGGCTGGCCGACCCCGACACCCTGCACCACACCCCCATCGGTGTGCTGCGCAACGTGGAGCGCCCGGTGTACGACACGCAGATGGCCGGGCAGCTCGACGCCGCCGTGGAGCAGAAGGGCACGGGCGACCTCGCCACCCTGCTCACCGGCAACGACACCTGGACCGTCATCGGCTGACGTACGTCGACGCCGGCACTCACCGGTACCGGCAACCGGCACCGGCCGACGCGACGCACGGACGAAGGCCCGGACGCACCACACGCGTCCGGGCCCTCACTGTTCCTGTACCCGTATCGGTACCGGGCGAGTCAGCCGACCGGACCGCGCGCGGCGCGGGACCGGGCCGTATGCGACGTACGACCGGACCGCGTCACGCCACCGGACGGCGTCACGCCACCGGGCCGTCGCCGGCCACGTCCAGAGCCCCCTTGGCCATGTCGTACGCCTCCCGGGCCGCCTGTACCCGCTCCATCCGTTCCGCGGACCACAGCGCGAGCGCCCGGACCTGCTCGGCAGCCTCCCGGCCCAGCGGGGTGAGGGAGTAGTCCACCCGGGGCGGGATCACCGGCTTGGCATCGCGATGGACGAATCCGTCGCGTTCCAGGGTCTGCAAGGTCTGCGCGAGCATCTTCTCGCTGACGCTGCGGCCGACCCGCCCGACCGCGCGGCGCAGCTCACTGAAGCGGTAGGGCCGGTCCAGCAGCTCGATGAGGATCAGGACGCCCCAGCGGCTGGTGAGGTGTTCGAGGACGAGGCGGTGGGGGCACATCGCCTCGTCGCCGCCGCGGACCGCGGCCTCCGTCGCACTTGTCGCGGTCCTTACGGGCAAACCCGAAGTACTTACTGACACCCCAGTACCTTACTTCAAAGTGGGTACTTACCAGAAGTTAGCGTCCCTTCTAGGGTTTGTGGCACACACACCTCCACCGGGAGTTCTGAATCATGAGCATCGTCGTCACCGGAGCCACCGGCCACCTCGGCCGCCATGTCGTGCACCAGTTGCTGGAGAAGGTCCCGGCCGAGCAGATCACCGCCGTCGTGCGCGACGAGGCGAAGGCCGCCGACTTCGCGGCGCGGGGCGTCAGACTGGCCGTGGCCGACTACAACACGCCCGAGACCTTCGACGGCCTCTTCGCCGCGGGCGACAGGGTGCTGCTGATTTCCGGCAACGAGTTCGACAAGGGCCGGGTCGGACAGCACACCGTCGTCATCGACGCCGCCAAGGCCGCCGGTGTCGCCCTGCTCGCCTACACCAGCGCCCCCGGCAGCCTGACCGCCGCGCTCGCCGACGACCACCGGGCCACCGAGCAGGTGCTGCTCGCCTCCGGTCTGCCCTACACGCTGCTGCGCAACGGCTGGTACCACGAGAACTACACCGAGAACCTCGCGCCGGTGCTGGCGCACGACGCCGTCGTCTCCGCGGCCGGCGCGGGCCGGCTGTCCTCCGCCTCGCGCGCCGACTACGCGGCCGCCGCCGTCGCCGTGCTCACCGGCGAGGGCCACGAGAACCAGACGTACGAGCTGGGCGGCGACGAGGCGTGGAGCTTCGCGGAGTACGCGGCCGAGCTGAGCAGGCAGACCGGCCGGGAGATCGCCTACAACTCGGTGCCGGACGAGACCCTCCTCGGCATCCTGACGGGCGCCGGCCTGCCCGCGCCGCTGGCGTCGATCCTGGTCGGCGTGGACGCCTCGATCGCCGAGGGCGAGCTGGTCATCTCCACCGGCGACCTGTCCCGCCTGGCCGGCCGGCCGACCACCCCGCTGGCGGAGGCCGTCACCGCCGGCCTCAAGGGCTGACCCCCGCCGTTCCGGACCCTCCCGGGCCTCACGGCCGCCCCCTGCCCGCCACCGTCACCACCATCACCGCCCACACCCGCCCACCACCACCGCCGCCCTCCCCGTCTGTCATGACCGTATTGCGATACGGCCATGACAGACGGGGATCCTCGGCGTTACCTTCGTGCAGCGAACAAGCGCACGAGGACGAGAAGGAGGGCCGGTGGCCGACGAGCCGAAGGGCGAACTGCGGACAGGTCTGCTGAACGGCTTCGCCGCGTACGGGATGTGGGGGCTCGTCCCGCTGTTCTGGCCGCTGCTGAAGCCCGCCGGGGCGATGGAGATCCTGGCCCACCGGATGGTGTGGTCCCTGGTCGTCGTCGCCGTGGCCCTGCTCACCGTACGACGCTGGGCCTGGGCGGGCCGGCTGCTGCGCCAGCCGCGGCGGCTCGCGCTGATCACGGTCGCGGCCGCGGTGATCACGGTCAACTGGGGCGTCTACATCTGGGCCGTGAACGCCGGGCACGTGGTCGAGGCGTCCCTCGGGTACTTCATCAATCCGCTGGTCACCATCGCGATGGGCGTGCTGATCCTGAAGGAACGGCTGCGGCCCGCGCAGTGGGCGGCGGTCTGGGTCGGCTTCGCCGCGGTGGTCGTGCTGGCCGTCGGATACGGCCAGCCGCCGTGGATCTCCCTGACCCTCGCCTTCTCCTTCGCCACCTACGGGCTGGTGAAGAAGAAGGTCAACCTCGGCGGAGTCGAGTCACTGGCCGCCGAGACCGCCGTCCAGTTCCTGCCCGCGCTCGGCTATCTGCTGTGGCTGAGCGCGCACGGCGACGCCACCTTCACCACCGACGGCGCCGGGCACGCCGCCCTGCTCGCGGCCACCGGCGTGGTCACCGCACTCCCCCTGGTCTGCTTCGGCGCGGCGGCCATACGCGTGCCGCTGTCCACCCTCGGGCTGCTGCAGTACCTGGCGCCCGTCTTCCAGTTCGTGCTGGGCATCCTCTACTTCCACGAGGCCATGCCGCCCGAGCGCTGGGCCGGGTTCGCCCTGGTCTGGCTGGCGCTGTCACTGCTGACCTGGGACGCCCTGCGCACCGCCCACCGCGCCGCCCGCACGCTCGCCGACGCCGGCGGCGTGCCCGGCAGGATCCTGGCGAAGGGCACGGTCAGCGCCGTGCGCAGCGCGAAGGACGTCGCGTCCGGAACCGCCTCGGATCCGGGACCCGACCCGGATCCGGCGACCGCCGCCAGGCCGTAGCCGACCTGCTGACCGCCGCCGCCCGGCCGGAGCCGGCGGCCATCACCGAGATCCCGGTCGCCGAGCCCGGCCGGGCCGGGCCGACTGGTCCAGGTCCAGGTCAGCTCAAGAATTCCGCCAGCGGGAACGCACGGTGGCTGCGCGGCGGGATCAGGAAGTTCTGCCGGTGGGTGGTGTGGATCGCCGCGTTCAGACCGGCGTTGCGGGAACGCGGCGAGAACTCCACCCTTTTTCCGTCGGGGTAGTAACCGTCCATGGCCAGACGAACACGGTTGAACGTCTCGGTCGTCGGCACAAAAATCAGGAAGTGCAGCCCGGCGGATTTCTGGGAACTGTAATGGTCGCCGACCGGGTCGGAGGTGTAGTGGAACGGGCTGTCCAGGGTGGCGAAATCGCCGCGATTGGACACAGGCGTGCCCACCGGATAGGTCTTCCCATAATTGCTGGTGGTGGATTTCTGCAGGCGGTTCGCCGGCTGCATGCTGCCGTTGTGGCCGTAGCTGCCGGTCTTCTCGACCCCCTGAAAGACGTCGCGCTGACTCAGTGTGGGCGGATCCACCGTCACCGTCCCCTGCGGGACCGAGAGTCCGGGCTGGTACATGGCGCGGAGCCGGTCCCCGTATCCCGCGAAGTCCTGCGCTCCCGTTCGCCCTTCGCCGTACCAGGTGGCCAGATCCGAGTACAGATGCGACAGCGGCATGATGGTCCCGTACTTGAAATAACCGTTCGGCCATTGATCGGTCCACCCCGGAAGCGTCTCCAGATTCGAGAGAGGAGTGGCGCTCTCCCCTGATTTGAGCGTGGTGGTGAAACCGAAAAAGACGGGGGAATGCCGCGGAATGGACTTGGCTCCGGGCAGGCCCGCCTCAAGGGCCAGCCTGCTGGCCAGTGACTGCTGTCCCGTGTGCGCACCGCCCGTGAAGCCTCTTCGGATGCTGGTCACGTCGAAGAGGTCGCCGGCCTGGCCGCTGCCCGTTCCGAACAGGACGTTGGTGGCCTCCATGATGGTGTCGAGCGAGTCGCTGCGCAGGAGCACGGCCACATGGTTCTGCCCCAGCCGGACCGCCCCGAAGCCGGGCGGCGGCTGGTCGCTGGGATACGTCCTCGCGCCTTGCAGCGCGTGGACCGTACGGCCCCGCTGTCTGGACGTCATCAGGTCCACCGGCAGGTAATCCGGATAACGCGTCCCCGCCCTGAAGAATTCGGAACCCCGGCCGAGGCTCGGAATGTAGTGCTGGAAGTAGGGCAGTCCCCAGGTGACGACGACGCCCACGCCGCTGGGCGGGGGAGGAAAGCGCCTCTCCAGGCCCTGGATGACGGATTCCAGATGGCGCTGCGCCTCCTGGAGGGCCCGCGCATTCGGCGGAACCTTCAACGTCGCGGTGATGACGTGATTGTGCATCGGCGGGATCAGAACGGTGATCGTGCCCTTGCTGCTGGCGACTCCAGTACCGTCGTCCTTGATGTGCCGCGGTGTGGGAATGGCATATTGCTCGGGCGGCAACGGTTTGCCGATCTCCACGGTGGCCCGCTCGGGCGGGGTGACCAGTTTGTCGATGGCCTCGTAGATGCCCGCGGAAGCGAGAGCCAGTCCGAGGGTCGTGCCCGCGACGAAGTTGCGCCTGCTCGGATTCGCCGGCCCCTGGTCGTCGGACACCCCTTTTCCGCCCTCTTCCTTCATGGGCTCCGTCCTCCCTCGGAACGTACGTCCCGCACCGTCCTGGGCCTGGACCACGGTGTGTCCGGCGATCGGTCCGCCCCGCGCGCGACGATGCACCGTCCTCGGTCACGGAGCGGTCGCAGCGCGGCGAAGGCCGCCTCAATTCGCCCATGAAGGCGGAGCACCGGCCAGTCCCGGCGGGCCATTCGGCTGGGTTTTGGGCCGCTGGGGTCAGGCCGGGATATCAATCGGCCGTTCGTGCCGCCCGCTCGGTCAGGCGGACCATGCGGGCTCGGGCGGACTCCAGTTCCTCGACGTCGTCGGCCGCCGGGCCCTGCTCGACGGTGAGTTCCGTCCACAGCGCGATCAGGTCCCGGCCGAGGCGGAGGGCCTCCTCGGCGTCGCGTACGGCACGCCACGCCGTCGCCGCGCCGTGCACGTTTCCGTACGCCGCCTCGGGGTCGCCGGCACGGTGGTGGAGCCAGGCCAGGTCGAGGGACAGTCGGAAGGCGTGCAGCGGGTCACCGGACAAGTAGGCGATGTACGCGGTGAGTTCGCGCAGCCGGAGCACTTCGGGGTGGTCGGGCCCGAGGGCGGCGGAGGCCGTCTCGACCGTGTGCTTCGCCAGCTCGGCCGCCGTGTCGATCCGCCCCGACCTGACGGCCTCGTTGATCCGCGCGGTCGGCTCTCCGAGCCGTTCGCCGCCGCCGTCCCCGTTGCCGTTCTCGTCCCCGAGAACCGCCTCGGCCACGGCGTCGAAACCACGAGCAGGGGTGGGTCTGGGGTCGTAGCCGGCCCCGACGGCGAGGTCGGCGACGGGGGGCAGGGGATTCCTGGGCGGCCGGGGAGCGGAGGGTGCGGCACCGGCTGCCGCCACCTCGGCGGCGGTCCCCGGCACGGCGGTTCCGGCGGATTCACCGGCCAGGCCCGGGCCCGGCTTGGCGATCCGGGGCGGGGCAGCGGGCCGCCGCACGGACAGCCTGGGCTGCTCGGCAGCCCGGAACGGGCCGACGGACCGGGACGGCTTGCCGAGGGCGGGTGGGTCCACGGAACCGGGCCGGCTCACGGAGCCGGGAGGATGGGCGGCACCGGGGCGATTCACGGAACCGGAGCGGTTCGCGGAACCGGGAGAACCGGCGAACCCGGGCCGGCCCGCGGGCATGACGGGGGGCGGTCCGAAGACACCGGTCGGTGGCTGGACGGTGCCGGGTACGACGCCCGGCGCCGGACGCAGGACGGACGCGGGCGCACGCTCTCCCGGCGGCGTCCGCTCGGCGGCGGACCGGCGCGGGGACGTCGAAGGCGCGTCCCCCTGACCCCCTGGAACAGCCACCGGTACCCCCGGAACCCCCGAAGCCATCGGAGCCATCTTGGCCGGGTCCCCCACGAAGCTGCTGGCGCCGTCGGTGTCCACCTGAAGGGGGACGACGTAGCCGACCCGGACGTCGTGAATGGCCGCCCGTACGGGGTGCCCCACCGCGAGGGCGAGCCGGTGCAGATGGTCCAGTACGGCGTGCTGGATCTCCCGGCCAGGAGGCACGACGAGGGGCACGCCGTCCACCGTCGCGTCACCCGCACCCGAAACCCGGACGTCCACCGGTACCGCCGGACCCGCGCCGCGTCGGTCTTCTCGCTTGCCCTCACGGCTGAGTCGAGACATCGGTCCCCTCACTCCCCCGGCGTAACGATCCGGGTTGTACTCCTGCGTAACATCGAGTGTCGCTGCTCGGCGCTTCCCCCGCGTCACTGCGACGTCACAGACTCGCACCAGGAACTCCCTGGCCGCCGGACCGGCGGGCGCCCGCACCGCACGGACCCGATCTCACCACCTTCGACGCGCTCGAAGACGGACAGCCGCCGTCCCGACGGCACCACCGCACACCCCTTCCGCGCGTCCCGGCCGCACCCGAGGACACGACCACACTCACACACTTCCCACGCGGCGCGAACGCCCCGCCGGTCATAGGAGCCGGAGGGCCAATCGGCCCTACAGGACGGCCGCCCCGCCGGCCCTACGAGACGGACACCCTGCCGGTCGTACGGGGCGGGCGCCCTGCCAGTCCTACGGAGCGGACGCCCGGCCAGCCCCACAAGACCGACGCCCTGCCGCCCCCGCAAGACGGACACCCTGCCGGCCGCCGCGGCCCGGTCTCCTGCCTCGACTCGCTATGCGGTGATGTCCTTCGCCGTGAACCGGGCCCAGGCCGCCGAGCCGAACACCACGGCATACAGCGCCTGCAGCCCCAGGTTCTTGACCAGGTCGTCCCAGTAGACCGGCTCCCGCATCAGATCGGCGAAGGACAGCCAGTAGTGGGAGAAGAAGTACGGCTGGAGGGCGTGCAGTTGCGGTATCTGGTCGAGGATCTGCACGGTGATCAGCAGCCCCACCGTGGTCGCCATGGCGGCGATCCCGCTGTTGGTCACGGTGGAGACGAACAGGCCGAGGGCGGCGACGCCGACCAGTGACGCGGCCACGACGAGGGCGATCAGCAGCGCGCGCGCCAGGCCCTCGGCGAAGCTGATCTGGGTGCCGGAGATGGTCGTCAGGTCGCCCAGCGGGAACAGCAGCGCCCCGACGACCAGCGCCGAGACGGCCACCACGAGCGTGGCCACCAGGCAGAACGCAATCGTCGTCGCGTACTTGGTGAGCAGCAGGCGGGTGCGGCCCGCGGGGGCGACCAGGAGGTAGCGCAGCGTTCCGGCGTTGGCCTCGCCTGCGATGGCATCTCCCGCGATGACCCCGGTCGCCATCGGCAGGAAGAACGGCAGCGTGGCCGCCAGCGCGGTGAACACCAGGAACAGGCCGTTGTTGGTGATCTGCGTGATGAACGCCGGCCCCTCGCCGCCGCCCTGGCCGGCCGACGAGCCGCCCCGCGTCTCGATCCTGACCGCGATTCCGACCAGGATCGGCACCGCAGCCAGCACACCCAGCAGCGCGAGCGTGCGCCAGCGCCGGAAGGTGGTGGCCAGTTCGCTGCGGAGCAGTCCGAAGGTCCACAGCGGGTTCGGGGCGCGGCCGGGCCCGGGCCCGGCCGCCGGCACCGCCGCTGCGGCCCCGCTCGCCCCGGCGTCGGCCTGTGACGCGTCAGCCTGCGACATCGAAGCCCTCTCCGGTCAGCGCCACGAAGGCGTCCTCAAGCGACGCCCGCTCGACCCCGAAGCCGCGGACCCGGACGTCGGCCGCCACCAGCGCGGCATTCAGGTCGGCGAGTTCCCCCTCCGGCGGTTCCGCGGTCACCCGGTCCTGGGTGACGGCGACGTCCCCGAGGCCCC
Organism: Streptomyces sp. NPDC006012; assembly: GCF_042871185.1. Lineage (NCBI taxonomy): Bacteria > Bacillati > Actinomycetota > Actinomycetes > Kitasatosporales > Streptomycetaceae > Streptomyces > Streptomyces sp. NPDC006012. Next base: position 147,793 of record NZ_JBIAIE010000003.1, on the reverse strand, counting down.
GTTCCTTCAGCACCCGGGCCGCGTCACCGGTGTCCGGCGTCGTCACGACCAGCCTGCCGCGCGCCCCCGCGGCCAGCTCGGCCACCGCCCCCTGGGTGATGAGCCGGCCCTGCGCCATCACCGCCGCGTGCGTGCACACCTGCTCGATCTCGTCGAGGAGGTGGGAGGAGAGGAAGACGGTCGTACCGTCGGACGCCAACTCCCTGACCAGCGAGCGGATCTCGCGCATGCCCTGCGGGTCGAGTCCGTTGGTCGGCTCGTCCAGGACGAGCAGGCTGCGCGGCTGGAGCAGCGCCGCGGCGAGCCCGAGTCGCTGTTTCATGCCCAGCGAGTACGCTCTCGCCTTCTTGCCCGCGGCGGCTGCCAGGCCGACCCGGTCCAGGGCGGCGGCGACGCGGGCGCCCCGGGTGCGCGGGTCGGCCGTCGGGTCGGCGGCGTCGTACCGTACGAGGTTGTCGCGGCCGGTGAGGAAGCCGTACAGGGCCGGGCCCTCGATGAGCGCGCCCACGTGCGGCAGTACGGCGCGCGCCGAGCCGGGCATGGGCCGCCCGAGCACCCGCGCCGTGCCGGAGGTGGGCTCGATGAGGCCCATCAGCATGCGGATGGTGGTGGTCTTGCCGGAGCCGTTCGGACCGAGGAAGCCGAAGACGCTGCCCGCCGGGACGGTCAGGTCGAGGCCGTCGACGGCGAGTTGTCCGCCGCGGTAGCGCTTGGTCAGGCCGCGGGTGTCGATGACGCTCGGGCCCGCGTCTCCCGGCTCCCGCGCCGTCCTGCGCCCGGTGACGGACGCTTCGTCCATCGGCTCCCTCGATTCGTCGTGCCGGATCGTGCCTACTGGCCCGAGTTCGCCGCCTTCACCAGGGCGTCCTTGGTCACGGCGCCGACGTACATCTTGCCGTCGTCCGTGACCAGGGCGTTGACCAGGCGGGTGGAGAACACCATGCCCTTGCCGAACTTGCCGCTGACCTGGTCGCCGAGCGAGCCGAGGAAGCCGCCCGGGTCGCCGCCGGACGAGCCGGACGGGACGCCGCCCTGCGTACCGGTGTCGATGACGGCGATGGAGTTCCAGCCCTTGCCGAGAACCTTGTGGTCCTCGGAGCCCTTGGCGGGGTCGTGACCGGACTTCGCACCCGGACCCTCGAAGGACTTGATGCCCCCGGAGGAGGACTTGGCACCCTCGGCGGACTTGTCGCCCTCGGTGACCTTGGCGCCCTTAGGCGGGGTGAAGTCGAAGGTCGAGGCGGCCGGCTTGGCGAAGCTGACCTGGGTGAAGCCCGCGTCGACGACCGCAGCGCCGCCGCTCGCCGGGGTCAGCGTGAACTTCAGCGGCATGCCGTTCTTCGCGTCCACCGCGATGCTGATCGCACCGACCGTGGTCCCGGACTGCTTCGGCTTGACGAGCAGCTTGTAGGCGTCCCGGCCGGCGACCCGCATGGTCCCGTCGACGGTCACCGAGGTGGTGTCGTCCACCGACTTCAGAGCCTCGTCGGCGAAGTCCTTGGGCGTGCTCGGCACCTCGTCCTCGTGGTCCGCCCCGTCCTGGCCCACGGTGCCGTGGTAGACCTCGTTGGACTTGCTGTCGAAGCCCCAGACGTCCTTGCCATTGTGGATCAGGCTGTATTCGGCCGCGCTCTCCATCAGGGACAGCTTCTGCCGGTCCTCGCCGTCGACGGCGACCCGCAGGGTGTGCGTCCCCGCGGCCAGCTCGGTGAGCTTGGAGGTCGGGTCGGCGGAGGAGCCCGACTCGGACGGGGCGACGCCCGAGGCCAGGCTGCTCTCCAGGCCGCCCAGGTTCGGCAGGCCCAGGTCGGTGCTGACCTTCACCGTGCCGGACAGCTGCTCGACGTCCGACTGCGCGATCTTCTCTATGAGCTGCTGCGCGGTGATCTTCGGCAGGCTGGGGTCACCGGAGTCGGCGAGCGCCGGAACCAGCCCGATGGTCACCGCCGCCACACCCACGACCGCTACCGGGACGCCGTAGCGAGCGGCCTTGCGCCGGCCGGAGCGCAGTGCCCCGGTGTCCTCTGCCCCCGAGTTGTCATCGGATTCGTACCGTGCCATGTGTGCCTTACCTCCGTCGTCGGCGGCGGCCTTCTACGCACTGTCTGCACTGTTCCCACCCTGAGCCGCCATTCTCACCCAAAACGGTGAGGAGTGGTGTTGTCCGTGGCCTCCATCTGACCAAATCCGCCGTGCAGATGCGTCACCCCGCAGAGGCAAGTCCCTGTACCCCTCCGGTATGACAGGGGGAGGAGATACCTCCCCTCGTCCCGTAGGGGCCGACCTGCCGGAACGGTCCCGACCTGGGGAGATCCCGTCCCCTAGGGGATCAGGCCCCTAGGGTTTCCGGTCCTGTTCCGGCCCCCGCCGGGGCCGCGGGCTATCCCGCCCGGTGCACCACGGCGTCGCACAGCTCCAGCAGGGTCGCCTTGGATTCACCCGCCGGCAGCGGGGCGAGCACCGCCCGGGCCTCCTCCGCGTACCGCACGGTGTCCCGCCGGGCCTGCTCCAGCGCCGGATGCGCCCGGAGGGCGGCCAGCGCCTGCGCGTGCCGGCCGTCGTCGGACAGATCGGAGTCCAGCAGCTCGCACAGCGCGATGTCCTCGGGCAGACCCAGCCGCGCCGCCCGCTCCCGCAGCCGCAGCACGGGGAGCGTGGCGATGCCCTCCCGCAGGTCCGTGCCCGGGGTCTTGCCGGACTCGTGCGAGTCCGACGCGATGTCCAGTACGTCGTCGGCGAGCTGGAAGGCGACGCCCAGCCGCTCTCCGTACTGGGTGAGCATGTCCACGACCGCATCGTCGGCGCCCGACATCATCGCCCCGAACCGGCACGACACCGCGACCAGCGACCCCGTCTTGCCGCTGAGCACGTCCAGGTAGTGCTCGACCGGGTCCCGGCCGTCCGAGGGCCCGGCCGTCTCCAGGATCTGCCCGGTGACCAGCCTCTCGAACGCGAGGGCCTGTACCCGCACCGCCTCCGGACCGAGGTCGGCGAGGATCTGCGAGGCACGGGCGAAGAGGAAGTCCCCGGTCAGGACCGCGACCGAGTTGCCCCAGCGGGTGTTCGCGCTGTCCACCCCACGGCGCACGGCGGCCTCGTCCATCACGTCGTCGTGGTACAGCGTCGCCAGATGGGTCAGTTCGACCACCACGGCGGACGGCACCACCCCGGGTGCGTACGGATCGCCGAACTGTGCCGCGAGCATCACGAGCAGGGGCCGGAAACGCTTGCCGCCCGCCAGCACCAGGTGCTGCGCGGCCCCCGTGATGGACGGGACCTCGCTCTTGGTGGCTTCGAGCAAGCCTTCCTCGACAGCCGCCAATCCGGCCTGGACATCGACTTCCAGAGCCTGGTCCCGCACGCTCAGCCCGAACGGCCCGACGACGGTCACGAGGGGTCTCCTGTCTGCTGGTGTCTGCTGGCGGTTACACGGTTTGTCGATAGGTCGGTGCCATCACTCAAGTCAGCGTATCCGGTCAGGTTTCGATCACCGATAGCGCCCACGGCCCAGGCCGGGCGGTACCGAATCACGACCGGTATGTTGCTGATCAGTTGATACAATCCGATATTCATCGAGTTGGCGGCATATCACATCTTTTGCCCCACTAATGCCTCGGAGCGCAGCCCCTGCACATCCGCACGCCCTTCCCCCGCGAGACCGCCCGCACAGACCTCCGGATCCCCTCTGCCCGACGGGACGCACCCGCACGCGCGCGTGGCGCCCGCTGACAGCCGAACCCGCACCAGCCCCGCCCACCCCCAGCTCCGGGATTCACCCCGACCGACTCACCGACCGAACCGCGCCACGCGACACCCAGCAGCACCCCCGGTACGCGTACGCAGAACACGGCCATACGTCCGTCCGGGTCGACGCGCACAGGTGCGGCACCAGCGAGGGGGGCGACGGGGCCGCCCTGCGGCGGAGACGGCGGACCGGGGGCGGCGGACGGAGTGAAGACCGCGGATGGGGCGAAGACTCCGGATGGAGTGGAGGCGGCGGACGAGGTGGAGGTCGTCGAGCGGCCGGCCGCGCAACCCTGATGCGACAGCGCCGTGGACATGTTCGGCATCTCCTGCGCCGGCACCCCTCCCTGAAAAACGCATACATAGGGGAAGCAAGTCAAACTGGTGCATTTGGTCGGGCTGGAGATGGGGGGCGCCCCGGGGGTGATGAATGGCCGGGTGGCGTGGAGCGACCCGGGGGCGAGGTCCGACCGGAGGGAGGGGGTACCCCGGGAGGCAGCATCCGACCAGAAGGCGGGGAGCGGCCCCAGGGCGGCATCCGGCCAAGCGACGGCAGGCCGAAGACGCCCATGCCCCCTCGGACGGCAGAAGGCCCGGAACCCACGGCGCACTCGGAGACGGCAGCAGCGGTGAAACGTACAGCCGTACCGACGGGCTCGCGGCACGCGGTGCCATCAAGGCCGCGGTGCCTGCGGCGGGCGGCCGGCCCGACCCGTACCACGACCACTGCCCTCCGTACCGTCCTCCGTCCGGTCGAGCGCTGCCCCACGACCGCGTCCGTGGACTGATCGGCCCCTGGTCGCACCAGTACCCCGAGCGCGGCCGGTCACCCCGACCGACCGTCGAGTTCCTCAAGGAGACTCCGCGCTGGTGGGACCACTGACTGAAGGGCAGCGCGCCGCCCGACCGCCGGTACGGGTCCGGGCCCTGGACCCCACGATCGAAGCACGGCGCCGGAACCGGCCGAACCGCCGAGCGTGAACTGGTCCGTCACGCCGGACGGACCGTTCCCGGGCGACCCGTATATAAGGAGCGACATCAAGGACGAGCGGCGGAAGGAACGCGGACGGAAAAAATGCGGACGGAAGGCGGAATAAAGTCACTGCGTGCCACACGAGTACGCACACACCCCCAGACGGTCCCGGAACGAACCGAGGACGCACCGGAGACGCACACAACCACCCGGCACCCCGCTGTCGGCCCGCGCCAACTCGGACCTGTCGAGCCGTCCGCAACGGCCTGACCAGGCACGGGACACGACGGTCCAGGTCCGTCCGGAGTTCGCCTGTGAGGCAGGCCACTTCCACGCCGCCGACGAGGCGCTCTGCGCGACAGACACCGAGGCGACCTTCCGCCGGGCGCGAAAAGAAGTAATTCAGCGGCCCATAGGGTGAAGTGACCGTTTTGCCGTTATTGGCACTTCAATCCCCCTTGATACCTAATGCACTTCGATTCTCGGATGAGTGATTTGGGTCACACGCTACGGCGTGTCGACCTCCGAGCCGGACCCTCAACCACCCGCCTCCAGTCGCACAGTTGACCGTTGGCAGTCGCAAAGGATCTAGCGGTCATACGCCTCATCTCGCAGGCAATCCGCATGATCTATGAATCCGGTACTTGTTTCCGGCATGTGCGGTCGCATAGCTTCCGGGCCAGTCGGGTGGACGCCAAATCCTGCCGCCACCCGTCGTGAACCCATCGACGAACACAAATTCGTACGGCAGGAGCGGGGGACCCAGGTAAGTCGCCGGGCCGGACGGCACAGCCGACCGGAACGGCTAGGGGTGAAGCCGAGTCGCCATGTGGCGGCCTGGCCGGGCGTCTCCCCGCCCGAACCCGACAGCTCACCTCGCAGGCGCCGGAGAGGAACACCATGTCTGCTGCCGCTCAGCCCCGCCGTCACCGCGTCAACCGCCTCGCTCGCGCCCTCGCGGTCGCCGGCACGGGTGCCGCCGTACTCGCTCTGCCTCTCATCGGTGCCACCGGCGCCCACGCGGCCACCACCGCGCCCACGGCGGCCGTCAGCGGGACCACCACGGCCGTGACCACGGCCGGATACAAGAACAACCTCGACGGCTGGATCCGCGAGTCGCTCTCCGTCATGGCCCGCCACAAGATCCCGGGCACCTACAACGGCATCTACCGCAACATCATCCGCGAGTCCTCGGGCAACCCCCGTGCCATCAACCTCTGGGACTCCAACGCGGCGAAGGGCATCCCGTCCAAGGGCCTGCTCCAGGTGATCGACCCGACGTTCCGGACCTACCACGTTGCGGGCACGTCGAACGACATCTACGACCCCGTCGCCAACATAACGGCAGCCTGCAACTACGCCGCCCACCGCTACGGCTCGATCGACAACGTCAACGGCGCCTACTGACGGATCCACCGTCGACAGCGGCGACCGGCGGATCCGCCGTCAACAGCGCCTGCTGACGAGCCCGCTGCTCGCGGCCGAACCGTTCACGGGGTTCCCGGAAACAGTCGTTCGAGGACGACGGCCACGCCGTCGTCCTCGTTCGACATGGTGATCTCGTCGGCCACCGCCTTGAGTTCGGGGTGAGCGCCCTCCATCGCCACCCCGTAGGCGGCCCACCGGAACATCGGGATGTCGTTCGGCATGTCGCCGAATGCGACGGCCCGGTCCGCGCCCAGCCGCAGGTGCTCGGCCGCCAGCGCCAGACCGGTGGCCTTGGTGATGCCGCACGGCTGCAACTCCACGGTCCCCGGCCCCGACATCGTGACGCTCGCCAGGGAACCCACGGCCGAGCGCGCCGTCGCCGCCAACTCGTCGTCGGACAGCGCGGGATGCCGCAGCAGGACCTTGCTGATGGGCGCGCACCACAGATCGTCACGCCGCTCGACACGGACGGCCGGCAGCGTCGGATGCGGCATCAGATACCCGGGTTCGATGAGCGTGAGCCCGTCCACCCCGTCCTGGTCGACGGCCGCGTACACCTGCCCCACCTCGGCCTCGATCTTGCCGAGCGCGGTCTCCGCCAACTCCCGGTCCAGGGTGACCGACCACAGCAGGCGGTCCGCGCCGGCGTCGTACAACTGCGCGCCCTGTCCGCACACCGCGAGCCCCTCACCGCCGAGTCTGTCCAGCAGCGGCCGTACCCGTGGGGCGGGGCGCCCGGTGACCACCAAGTGCCGGGCACCGGCCCGCGCCACGCGGGCGAGCGCGGCGAGGGACCGGTCGGAGAGGGTGTCGTCACCACGCAGGAGGGTCCCGTCGAGGTCGGTGGCGACGAGTGAGAATGCGGGAGGAGCGGCCATGACCCGAGAATACGGACAGCGCGCCGCTCCGGCTCACGCCCGCTTCCCGCTCCCTCCTCGCCACGCCGTAGCGTCCGTCCTCTCTTCTCCTCTCCCGGGCCTCGCCTTCAACCCCCTCCACCCCCTGCCCCCTTCACCCCTTGCGCCCATGGCTCGCAGATTCAGCGCCTCGTCCCGTGCAGCCGTGACGCGGGAGTGGCGCCGGTCTCAGCCGTGCGCCGCCACCAGGTGTCTGGTCAGGCGTGGGGAGGCGAACTCGGTGCCGCACACGAAGCGCATCACCGGCCCGTAGGAGGCCGCGGCGGGCAGGCCGGTGAAGTACAGGCCGGGGACCGAGGAGACATACCCCGGGCCGAGGTTCGGAGTGCCGCGGCTGACGGCGAGCCGGGTGCGAAGCCCATGACTCAGAAAGCCCATGGCCGCGATGTCGACGCGGTAGCCGGTCGCCGCGATGACGTGGTCGGCCACCAGCCGGCCGGTGGCACCGGCACGCGTGCGGACCGTGAGGACCGGCGCCCCGTCGAGGGCTTCCGCGCCCACGACACGGTCGATCTCCTCGACCCGTACCTTGCCCTCGAAGCGGTCCCGCAGCCACCAGGCGCCGAGCGGGCCGAGTACCCGGCGGACCAGATAGTGCCGGGTGCGGGCCGGGAGGTAGCGGTAGGGCTGCGGGTAGTGGCTGAGGGCCCACAGCGACCAGGCGCGGCCGAACGGCGACCCGGGGCGCAGCCGCGGCTGACGCCAAGGCGGGGCACCGAAGCCGACCCGGCGCCGCGCGACCACCCTTACCCGCGCACCCGCCTCGGCCGCCAGCGCCGCCGTCTCCAGCGCGGACTGGCCGGCGCCCACGACGATCAGCTCCTGGCCGGCGAACCGGCTGAGGTCGTGGTGCTGGCAGCTGTGGGACACCGGGCCGGTCGGGGCGGGCCCGTCCGCCGCCGCGGCGGCCAGCTCCGGGGGCAGATGGGACAGGCCCGACAGTCCGGTGGCGACCACGACCGCGCGCGCCGTGAACGACTCGCCCGACTCCAGCTCGACCTCGAAGCCGCCGGCCGAGCGGTGGTCGACCGAGACGACCCGGACCCGTTCCAGGCCGGGCACCAGTTCCCGCTGGAACCACTCGCCGTAGGAGATGAACGTCCCGACCGGGACGATGTCCTCGACGCCGGCCAGCCGCGATATGCCCGCCGCGGCGCAGTAGTCGGCCAGGGTGTGGCCGCGCCGCGGTGCGTCGATGCTGGACGCCGCCGGGGTCGACTTGAGGAGCATCCCGGCGGGCATGTGGTCACGCCAGCTCACCATGGGGTCACCGAAGACGCGTACGGGGATCCCGCTCGCCTTGATGTGGGCGGCGGTGGACAGGCCGAAAGGCCCGGCACCGATGACTGCTACCGGTCGGATCACGAAGTCCCTCCCCAGGACGTGGTGCTTGCTTCGCGTACGAGGAACCGGTCCGCGAGCACGTCCTGGTGCCCGGCGGTCAGGACGGCCGCCTCCTCGTCGGTGGGGATGAGCACGACGGGCCGGCCGACGCGCCGGCCGGCCCGCTGCAGACCCTCCACCGGGCAACCCGGTTCCTCCGCACCGCTCGTCGGCCGGACGAACGCGTGCTGTGGGCAACGGGACGACGCCGCGGGCGTGCAGCGGTACTCGGTGATCACGCACCTGGGCGCGCCCAGCCGGCCCGGGCCGCGAACCGCTCCGGCACCGCCGTGGCGCATCGGGTAGTCACCGGACTCGATGATTCGGTAGTCACCGAAATCGACGGTCAGGTAGTCACCAGACTCGACGATCAGGTAGTCACCGAAATCGACGATCAGGCCGGGCACCTCACGGTCCGTCCGGAAAGACATGCTGACGGCATTCCTGGCCACGGGTCCCCCCCACGTGTCCCCCACGGACCGGACCCACCCCGTCCGTGTCCCCCAAAAGACGCTAAGCCGGAATTGCCCCCTCCGACAACAGGCCCTATTAGGACATTGTGAACTCTTCGGACACTGCCCCGGGAGGCGGCACACCCGTAACGTGTGCCGCGAACCATGGCACGCATGGCCATGCACGGCACGGATGAGAGTGAGGCACCACCCATGCCCCCCTTCGACGTCCCCGAAGGCGACACCTTCGGCCCGCACAACCTCCCGTACGGCGTGTTCTCGCCCCTCGGCAGCCAGGAGCGGCGCGTCGGCGTCCGGCTCGGCGACCAGGTGCTCGACGCGGGCGCCGCGGCCGCCGCGCTCGGCTCGCCGTATGTCTCCCTGCTCGCACGGCCCACCCTCAACCCGCTGCTCGCCGCGGGCCGCACGGCGTGGTCGGACGTACGTCGCGCGCTGACCGCGTGGGTGACGGTCCCCTCCCACCGGGAGACGATCGAGCCGCTGTTCCACCCGCTGTCCTCGGTGACCCTGTACCTCCCCTTCGAAGTCGCCGACTACGTCGACTTCTACTCCTCCGAACACCACAGCCGGAACGCCGGCCGGATCTTCCGCCCCGACGCCCCGGAACCGCTGCCCCCGAACTGGAAACACCTGCCGATCGGCTACCACGGCCGCTCCGGCACGGTCGTGGTCTCCGACACCGACGTGGTACGGCCTTCGGGCCAGCGCAAGGCCCCCGCCGACCCGGTCCCGGTCTTCGGGCCGACGGCGAAGCTGGACATCGAGGCCGAGGTCGGCTTCGTCGTCGGGGTGCCGTCGCGGCAGGGCGAGCCGGTGGGGCTGGCCGACTTCCGCGAGCACGTCTTCGGCCTGTGCCTCCTCAACGACTGGTCCGCGCGGGACATCCAGGCCTGGGAGGCCGCCCCGCTCGGCCCGTTCCTCGGCAAGTCCTTCGCCACCTCCGTGTCTGCATGGATCACCCCGCTGGAGGCCCTGGAAGGGGCCCGGGTGGCACCCCCGCAGCGCACCCACCCCGTGCTGCCGTACCTGGACGACTCCGGCTCCGGCAACGAGCCCGGCGGGTACGACCTGCGGATCACCGTCGCGGTCAACGGCCACGTGGTCTCCGAGCCGCCGTTCGCCACCATGTACTGGACGGCGGCACAGCAGTTGGCGCACATGACGGTGAACGGCGCCTCCCTGCGCACCGGCGACCTGTACGGGTCGGGCACGGTGAGCGGGCCGGAACCGGCCCAGCGCGGCTCCTTCCTCGAACTGAGCTGGAACGGGCAGGACCCCCTGGAGCTCCCCGACGGCAAGCGGACGTTCCTGGAGGACGGGGACGTGGTGACGCTCTCGGCCTGGGCACCGGGCCCTGGCGGTGCCCGGGTGGGACTGGGCGACGTCACCGGCCGGGTCGTCCCCCGCACCTGACCGGCGAACCGGCCGCCGCCGCGTCACCACCGCGGCCACCGGAACGCCGAGCCGCCGACCAGCCGCGGCCGTCCGCCAAGCCACCGAGCCGCCAAGTCACCGAGCCACCGACTCGCGGCGTCGGGGGCAGCGGCTGGTCCTACGCCGCCAGGCTCCCCCGGCCCTTGGCGGGCGGGTGACTGGTCCATGACCTCGGCTCCGCCCCGCGCCCCCGCCCCGCCCCTGACCTCGGCTCCGGCCCTGACCCCGACTCCGCATCAGCCCGCAGCTCCGGCACCGGACACGCCCCGGCGCAGCACAGCCCCTCGGCGGAGGGCTGCGAGCTGCGCTCCGGCCTGCGGGGGCGCGGGAACTCCGGAGTCCGGGGTCCGGGGTCCGGGGTCCGGGGTCGGGCTCCAGGCTTCACCCCCGCCGCTCCTCCTCCAAACCGAGGCGACAGGCCACGGAAGCCGCAGAAAGGCGGCCCGGACTCGGACACATGCCGCGCCGGTTCGGTCTCGACGCCTGACTCAGGGCGCCCGTCCCCGTCATACTGGCGAGCGGGACTCCGCACCACCTGATGCGCCGGCTCCCACGCACCACCAGACACCCGTTCCGCTTTGACCAGGAACCGGAGCCCCCGGCATGACTGTCTGCCTGCTCCTACTGAGCGTCGTCGCCCTGGCGTTCGCCGTGCCGGCGCCCCACGCGCTGACCCGGGCCGCCTGGCCCGATCGGGAGCCCGTGGTCGGCCTGTGGGCCTGGCAGTGCCTGGTCGCCACAGTGCTGCTCAGCTGCCTCGCCGGACTGACGCTGGGCGCCGCGGCCGTCTTCCACACCGTGCGTGATCATGTCTTCGCCCCCGCTCCCCCTTCCGTCACCGCCGCGTACGACCTCTCCGCCACCCCGGTCTGGGCCGGCGTCCTCACCGTGCTGCTGGCCTGCGGCGCCGCCTGGACCACGGCGGTGCTCGCCCGCGAGCTGGTCGAGGCACGCCGGAGCCGCGACCAGACCCGCGCGCACCTGCGCGAACGCGCACCCGATCTGCCCGCCGGGCTGCCCGCGGCGCGCGGGCCCATGCTGGTGCTGGAGGACGAGTACCCCGATGCCTGGTGGATGCCGGGCCACCCGCCCCAGCTGGTGGTCACCACCGGTGCGCTGCAACGTCTCACCGATCACCAGTTGGACGCCGTCCTCACTCACGAACGCGGCCACGCCCGCGCCCACCACGACTGGCTGCTGCATCTGTCCACCGCACTGGCCACCGGCTTCCCCCGGGTCCCGCTGTTCGCCCACTTCTGCGACCAGACCCACCGCCTGGTCGAACTGGCCGCCGACGACACGGCGTCGCGCCGCTGCGGACACCTCACCACGGCCCTCGCCCTGATCGAACTGAACCAGCACCGCGGTGTTCTGACCTGTGCTTCCAGCCGACGGCTGCTGGGAGAGCGCGTGGACCGCCTGCTGGAGCCCCCGCCCCGCCTGCTGCGCAGGCACCGGGCCCTGACCACGACGGTGGCCGCGCTGGTGCCCCTGCTCCCCCTGCTGATCACCTTCGCCCCGGGGCTGACCGCGCTGTCCTGACGCTGACCGCACAGCCTCGACACGACCATCGGGGCACCATGCGGGACAACGGCCCGGTGCCCACCCAGGCGGGACAACGGTCCGGATCCCGCCCAGACGGAGCAACGGCCTGGTGCCACCCGAAGGTCCAGGAGAGGGCCCTGGGAATCTCCTGGACAGGTCCGGAGAAGTTCCGGAGAAGTTCCGGAGAGTTCCTGGAGTAGGGCCCCGGAGAAGTCCCAGCAACTCCTAGAGCCAGTCCTCCGGCTCGGGCTCCGGGTCGGACCAGGCGTCGTCCGCCGTCGCCCCGGCCCCCACCTCAGGAGCGGCCGTGGCGGTGGCAGCGGGCGCCCCGGCCGCGGACGGGGCATCGAGCCCGGACAACACCTCGATCACCCCCTCCCCGTACGTCATCAGCTTCTTCTCGCCGACGCCGCTCACCGTGGCCAGCTCCCGGACCGACCCGGGCCATCTGGTGACGATCTCCCGCAGGGTCGCGTCATGGAAGATGACATAGGCAGGAACGCCCTGTTCACGAGCCTGTTCGGCACGCCAGGCGCGCAGTGCCTCGAAGGCGGGGAGCAGTTCCTCGGGCAGCTCGGCCACGGCCGCCTTGGGTGCGCGGTCGCCCCGGCCGGACGCCGAGGACGACGTGCGCGCGGCAGCCGGCTTCTTCGGTTCCTTGCGCAGCGGCACCTCCCGCTCCTGCCGCAGCACCGTGCCGCTCGACTCGGACAGCACCAGCGTCCCGTACTCCCCCTCCACCGCCAGCAGCCCCTGGGCCAGCAGCTGCCGGATCACCCCCCGCCACTCGCCCTCGGCCAGGTCGTCCCCGATGCCGAAGACGGACAGCTGGTCGTGGTCGAACTGGATGACCTTGGCGGTGCGCTTGCCGAGCAGGATGTCCACGATCTGCAGGGCGCCGAACTTCTGCCCGCGCTCGCGTTGCAGCCGCACGACCGTCGACAGCACCTTCTGCGCGGCGATCGTGCCGTCCCAGGTCTCGGGCGGGGTGAGGCAGGTGTCGCAGTTGCCGCAGCCCGCCGCGACGGGATCCTGGCCGAAGTAGGCGAGCAGCTGGCCGCGTCGGCAGCCGGCCGCCTCGCACAGCGCGAGCATCGCATCCAGGTGGGCGGCGGCCCGGCGGCGGAACGCCTCGTCGCCCTCGCCGGACTGGATCAGCTTGCGCTGCTGTACGACGTCGTTGAGCCCGTAGGCCATCCAGGCCGTGGAGGGGAGTCCGTCACGGCCCGCGCGGCCCGTCTCCTGGTAGTAGCCCTCGATGGACTTGGGCAGGTCGAGATGGGCGACGAACCGCACGTCCGGCTTGTCGATGCCCATGCCGAAGGCGATGGTCGCCACCACGACCAGGCCGTCGTCCCGCAGGAACCGCGACTGGTGCGCCGCGCGCGTGCCCGCGTCCAGGCCCGCGTGATAGGGCACCGCCTCGATGCCGTTGCGGCTCAGGAACTCCGCGGTCTTCTCGACCGAGTTGCGCGACAGGCAGTACACGATGCCCGCGTCGCCCGCGTGCTCCTCGCGCAGGAAGGCGAGCAACTGCTTCTTGGGGTCGGCCTTGGGCACGATCCGATACTGGATGTTGGGCCGGTCGAAGCTCGCCACGAAGTGCCGGGCCGACGGCATGTTCAGCCGCTGCGTGATCTCCTCGTGGGTGGTGCGGGTCGCCGTCGCCGTCAGCGCGATCCGCGGCACGTCCGGCCAGCGCTCGCCGAGCAGGGACAGGGCGAGGTAGTCGGGCCGAAAGTCGTGGCCCCACTGGGAGACGCAGTGCGCCTCGTCGATCGCGAAGACGGAGATCTTGCCCCGGGAGAGCAGGTCGAGGGTGGAGTCCAGGCGCAGCCGCTCCGGAGCGAGGTAGAGCAGGTCCAGCTCACCCGCCAGAAACTCCGCCTCCACCACGCGCCGCTCGTCGAAGTCCTGGGTCGAGTTCACGAACCCGGCCCGCACGCCGAGCGCCCGCAGCGCGTCCACCTGGTCCTGCATCAGCGCGATGAGCGGCGAGACCACCACGCCCGTACCCGGTCTGACCATGGCCGGGATCTGGTAGCACAGGGACTTGCCGCCACCGGTCGGCATGAGGACGACCGCGTCCCCGCCCGCCACCACGTGCTCGATGATCGCTTCCTGCTCGCCCCGGAATACCTCGTACCCGAAGACCCGGTGCAGCGTGGCCAGCACCTCGCTCTGTGTCACCCCTGGCATCTCGCCGATCCCGCCCATCGCCGTGCCCCCGTACGTCGTCCTTCGACCACTGCCTCCACGATAGGGGTCCGGACCGACAGCCCCGGAGTTATCCACAGGCTCAGGCGTCACTCCAGGTCAAGGACTACGGCACGCGTTCAGCAGGCGAACGGCGGCGGGGGGGGGCCCCCCCCCCCGGGCGCCCCCCCCCCCCCGGCCCCCCCCCGGGGGGGGCGGGGGCCCCCCCCCCCCCGGGGGGGGCCCGGGCCGGGAGGAAAGG